>UQJP01000009.1 GCA_900541415.1 uncultured Odoribacter sp.
TCTCATAATATATAATATATTTATAAAATTATCATAAGTTTGTTGTGTGATTTACTATCTTTGCAGCGAATCAAAGAGGGTTCTATATTAGTATTTAGCGTTAAGTTTTATTCTTAAATAACGAAACTACCACTTATTTAAAGAGACAATAGGAATAAAACGGCGAGGTGTCCAATTTATGTGGAAAGGTTTGTCGTGTCTTGTTTTCAGTAGTAATGAATGGTTCGTTATTTAAAACGGCCGGATGTCCCCTGTTCGCCGGATCAGGTTGAAGGCCGCTAATAACAATGCCCAATATGAATAACAAGGTGGGGGATTTTTTTGTAAGTTTCTTTTGTAAAAAACGGATCGCCGGGAAAATTGGTTTGAAGGTGAACGTTTTGGGAGGAAGTGAACTTTGCTTTAGGATCGAGGCCGCACAAGTAATTGTGGAATGGGGAGACGGAACCGTTTCCCGGAAAAGTGATTTGGTGGAACCTTTTTCACACAGGTATGAAAAAACAGGTGCATATCAATTATGTGTGAAAGGTTTGAATATCACCGATATGGATGTACCCCGTAGCAATGTAGTAGCCCTCGATGTTTCACAATGCCCGACATTGGAGTTTATCGATTGTTCGGATAATCAGATTACAGAGTTGGATTTACGTAATTGCAGGGGGCTTTATGAGGTTTACTGTGCAAAGAACCGTATCCGTGAGTTGAAATTGTCGAGATACAGGAAGTTGTTTTACCTGTCGTGTTCCTGTAATGAGTTGAGGAATCTGGATTTAAGTGGTTGCCGGAAGTTGGTTACATTCCGTTGTAGAAAAAATCATCTGTCGGAATTGGATTTCGGGAAATGCCGCAAACTAATGTCGGTGAATGTGGAACAAAATGATTTTACCTATCAGGGATTGATGAATCTTGCCGCCTCCTTGGTAAAGCGTTCCCGTTATGATACCGGATTTATCGTATTGCAGCACAATGCCGGAGAAAAGGAACTTCAACAGGGAGAATTGACCGATCTGATTACAAGAAAAGGATGGTGTGAAATTTAAGCGGGTGTTTCTATTATATCTCAATGTAATTTGTAATTTTGGACGCTGCTATAAAGTGTGTATATGATTATAAAGTTGAGATCTGCAAGGTATGTTTTCGGGATGTTATTGATGTGGTTTACCATACCATCATCTGCTCAGGATTTGCAGTATTCTCAATTTTTTGCTAATCAGTTGGATTTGAATCCGGCTTTCGCAGGTTCGCAATACTATCACCGTATTATCGTGAATTACCGGAATCAATGGCCGGAATTGGGACAGCCCTATGTGACTTATTCCGTGTCTTATGACCGGCATTTGGGAAAGACCGGAAGCGGAATCGGTTTTCAGGTGGAACAGGACAGGCAGGGACGTGGGGCATTGAAAACAACTACGGTTACGGGTGTTTATTCTTATTTGGTGCGGATTCGCAGGGATGCCGGGGTACGTTTGGCCCTGGGAGCTTCAATGATACAGAATTATGTTGATTTATCGGAATTGGATTTTCCGGATATGATCGATCCTATTTACGGTTCTATCTATCCTCATGACGCTTCCGAAGACCCTGCTGTCAGGCGTAAATTTGCCGCCGATTTCTCTTTTGGGACAATGGCATTTTTTAATAAATACCATTTTGGAGTGGCTTTGCAGCATTTGGCACAACCTGCGCTTGCTTTTTCCGACGATGCGCGCCTGCCGATGAAATATACCGCTCATTTCGGGGCGGAGTTTCCGGTGACCCATTATGGGTTACGTCCCGTTTACTATACTATAAATCCTTTGTTCATGTTCCAGAAGCAGGATAAGCATGTACAAATGAATTACGGTGCTTTTTTTAACCGGAACGATTTGGTTGCCGGAGCCTGGTTCAGGCAGAATTTCGATCGTCCATTAAATTCGGTGATCCTGATGATCGGGTATGATACGAAAGTTTTTCGTATAGCTTATAGTTTCGATTGGACTTTATCGAAATTGAGCAATGCCGGAAACGGCTCTCACGAGGTTTCCCTGATATTTTTGATGGGTGAACGGGAACATCGGGGAGAACGCCGCCGGATGAAACCGATTCCCTGTCCTAAATTCTTCCGTAAAAACGACGGGCAGGCAAATGGTTTTTAATTTCAGTTTCCTTTTATTGTCCCGATGTGAATTGTCTTTTGTTTTCCTGATTTATTTTGCGGAAGGGGAGGTTTTGTCCTGAAAGCGGGCTTGACTGACCTGATTGACCGTGCTGTTATTCAATTCAGGACTTGTCCTGATAAAAAATGCCGGAACTCTATGGAAAAAGAATCCCGGCATTTATGGTAAGGATGATGTTGGAAAATTCCAGCATCCTGAATAAGCGGTAATTTACATTGGGAAACCGATTATTTTTTCAGCATCCCGCAAATTTCATTGTACACGAATTCTCCGGTAAATCCGAATTTTTCGTCAAGAACGGTGGCAGGTGCGGAATAACCGAAATGGTTCACTCCGTGAATCTTGCCGTTTGTTCCGACCAATCCTTCGAGAGTTACCGATAAACCTGCCGTCAGGCCGAATTTCGGTAATGAAGCCGGAATGACTTCTTCCTGGTAGGCAACAGGCTGGGTACGGAAAAGTCCTTCGGAAATCACAGAGACAACTTGCGAAGAAATCCCTTTTCTCTCTTTCAATAAATGAGCGGCATCGACCAGTGTGGAAACTTCCGATCCGGAAGCCACCAGAATGACATCCGGCGTTTCGCTGTTCTTTAAGGCGATATATGCGCCTTTCTCTGCCTGTAAAGCCTGTTCGTAACTGCTATCGGGCAGGTTGTTGATGTTTTGCCGCGAAAGGATCAGGGCTGTCGGGGTGGACGCGTTTTCCATCGCCATTTTCCAGGCTACCGATGTTTCGTTGGCATCGGCAGGACGAAGTGCCAGCAGGCTCATGTGTCCGGAATGGTTTTGCAGTTTTTCCATAAGGCGTAACTGAGCTTCCTGTTCGATAGGCTGATGAGTCGGACCGTCTTCACCTACCCGGAAAGCATCGTGGCTCCAAATGTATTTTACGGGCATTTCCATTAAGGCCGATAAACGGAATGCAGGCTTCATATAGTCGGAGAATACGAAGAAGGTGGCGCAAGCAACATGTATACCTTTGTGCAGGGCTATACCGTTACAGATGGCTGCCATCGTCAGTTCGGAAACACCTGCCTGGAAGAATTTCCCGCTAAAGTCGCCTTTCACTAAATTGCGTGCTCCGCCTTTGATAAAACCATCCGTTTTATCGGAATTGGAAAGATCGGCAGAACTGACGATCATGTTGTCCACCTGCTGTGCTAAAGTTTCCAAGACGTCTGCTGAAGCGGCGCGGGTTGCAATGTTGGCTTTGTGCTGTATGGCTTTATAGTCGATAGCAGGAGCTGCGCCCGACATATATTGATGGAATTTGGCTGCCAGTTCCGGGTTGGCTTTTTCCCAGGCTGCCTGTTCTGCTTTTTTCTTTTGTGCATAAGCTCTTTTCTGTTCCAACACTTTAGCGTAATATTCCTGTACATCCGGGAATATCGTGAAAGGATTTTTAGGGTCACCTCCTAAATGCTCTATGGTTTTGTCTATGGAAGCTCCGGCCGCGCTTAAAGGCTGTCCGTGTGTAGATACTTTGTTTGAGAAATCTTCATTGCCCGGTCCCATAGCTCCTTTTCCCATGAGTGTGCGGCCAATGATCAGGGTAGGGTGTTCCGTTTCCGCATTTGCCGTTTTCAGGGCATTGCGGATCTCGTCGGCGTTGTTGCCGTTGATTGTGATGACTTTCCATCCCCACGCCTCGTATTTCTTAGCTGTATCTTCGTGGGTAACTTCTTCTACCTTCGTAGAAAGCTGAATGTTGTTCGAATCGTAGAACATGATTAGATTCGACAGTCCGAGAGTTCCTGCGATACGTCCCGCACCTTGAGAGATTTCCTCCTGTATGCCTCCGTCTGAAATGAAAGCATAGGTTTTGTGAGCCATCCATTCTCCGAAACGAGCCACCAGAAAACGTTCTGCAATTGCAGCTCCCACCGCCATTGTGTGTCCTTGTCCCAGCGGGCCGGAGGTGTTTTCTACTCCCCGTTTCACGTCCACTTCCGGATGACCGGGGGTTACACTGCCCCATTGACGGAAATTTTCAAGATCCTGCATCGAGTATTTTCCCAGTAAACTAAGTACGGAGTATAACATCGGTGACATGTGTCCCGGATCGAGGAAGAATCGGTCACGATTCACCCAAGTCATATCATCGGGATCGAAGTTTAAAAATTCCGAGTACAATACATTGATATAATCGGCTCCGCCCATGGCTCCGCCCGGGTGTCCCGATTTTGCTTTTTCAACCATTGAGGCCGCAAGGATTCGGATATTATCCGCTGCTCTATTTTGGATTTGGTCCATTTGTATTATGATATTGAATTAGTTTTTAACTTTCCGCAAAGGTATAATATTAAGGTAAAAAAGAAAAAGGTTTACAGGTTGAGTTCTTTGTAAATATTTTCCCACCAGGCCGGTTGTCCTTTTAGGTATTTGGCGAAGTAGGATAATATGGTGTTATTCCAAAGGATTCGCTGGTTATAATCTACAACGGCATGATCGGCATCTTTTACAAATACCAGTTCTGCATCTTTTCCCAACAGTTTTAGGGCTGTATAGAACTGTATGCTTTGTCCTGTGGGAACATTGACATCTTTTGTCCCGTGTATCAGCAGGATAGGGGAATGCACCTTGTCTGCGTTGAACAGCGGACTTTGGTCTATATATATATCTTTCCGGTTCCAGGGATAAGAATGTCCCGATGCGTTCGTGCTGTATCCATAACCCCAGTAACCTTCTCCCCAGTATCCGGCAATGGACGAGATTCCGGCGTGCGATATGGCACAGGCAAAAATATCGGTTTGAGTGGTCAGGTATTCAGTGGTGAAACCGCCGTAGGAGGCTCCCATACAGCCTACTTTGGACGCATCGATAAAGGGGTGTGCTTTGACGAAAGCTTTCGTCGAGGATATAATTTCATCGGCTGTGATTTTACCCCAGTTGTTTTGGTGGCGGGCAGAAAATTCCTGTCCGTATCCGATAGCTCCCGAAGGCTGCATAACATAAACAACATAACCATTGGCCGTATAGAGATTGAAGGGCCAGCGTCCTCCGAAACTTCTGGCAACAGGAGTTGTTCCGCCGTAATAATAGACAATCAGCGGATATTTTTTGGTTGGGTCAAAATCGGCGGGCAGGTAATAGCGTCCGTCGATCGTTGTGCCTTTTTTATAATGGTAGTCCCAATCTTTCATTTCTCCGAATACAATGTTTTCATATTGTTGTTGCTGCGGATCGTCCCACAATTCGGCCTTATCGTTTGTCAGGTCGAGGGTATATATCCTTGGCGGATAGTTGGTATTGGAAGCCGTATACATCATTAAACTGGCATTTTCCGGAAGGCTGGTCTGCAAAACCAGGTCGCCGGGACATTCGATACGGGTGAATTTTCCGTCAGCATACCGATATAAACGTACAAAATCGGCATCGGTTGCTTTTATATAGATATTTCCGTCTTTATGCCAGGTGGCATTGTCGACGGAAGGATTGAAGTTCCGGGTAATCGCTTCTGTTTTTTGGGATTCCAGGTCGTAAATATATAGCTGAACATCGTATTGGTTAGCAATAGGTTGTTTTCCGATGTTTTCTCCTAATTTCCCGAATGCCGAAGGGCCTCCGTTGATCAGTAGTTTTTTCCCGTCCGGTGAAAAACTACAGGAAATGGAATACGATCTGTCCTTCCATAAGGTATCGATTTGCATGGTTTTAATATCCAGCATATAAACAGACTGTTTATTGAACGGATATTCGTTGTAATCGGGACGGGAAGTGGAAATCAATAGTTTTTGCCCGTCGGGACTGATGTCCATCAGCGAAGTGCTGAGGTTACCCCAGGTCAGGCGGGTGTGTAATCCGGTTTTAAAGTCGTATTTACAGAGATAAGAACGATAGCGGAAATAACTTTGGCGGTCTTGTATGCCCGACAGTTTACGTAATTGCCAGTTCGGCTCGCTGAAATTTTCCGATACGTAATAGATCAGGTAAGAACGGTCGGGCGACCAGGTGTAGCCCGTAAGCAGTTTGTCTTCAGAGATCAGGCGGGTTTGTTGCTGTTTTTCCAGGTCATAACAGAAAAGGGAATTGGCGTTACCTTCTTTCTGGAAGAAAGAAAGCTGGTCTTTTCCCGGAATCCATTGTAGGTTGCTGATGCTACTGCCATAGAAGGAATAGACGATTTCTTTGTCTGCAATCCGGTAAACGGTGGTGTTATAGGTGTTTTGCCCGTTTACAATGTGGGTGATCCCGACCAATGCGTATTTCCCGGAAGGAGAAACATCGATCCGGTTTACCTGTTTTCCGTTCAATACATCGTAGATATTTTTACCTCTTTTGGGCGACAGGCTGAATTCCACCGGAAGGTGTTCGAATTCTTTGGCCGCTTTAAATTGGGCTGTAAATAACTTACCTCCTTCGGTGGTGGTTTTTACAATAATCGTATGTTTTCCCGGAATCCAATCCTGGCTAATGCTTTTGGTGCCGGGTTTACCGTCGGTGACCGTCAGTTTCTTTATGCCATCCACATAGATTTCCGCATTTCCTAAAAGATAGAAATCCAGTTTCCCTTTCATCCATTCGGAATTGCTTAAATATACCGCATAATAATTCAGGGTGACCTGACCTTTATGGTCGGGGGAAGTTACCGTGTCGCCCGTGAGGGAAGCCACACTCCAGCGTAAGCCTTTATAAAGGTTTTCTTCTTTATCTTTGTCGGGGACAAGGCTACCGATATTTATGCTGGAATTTTCGAGTAATGAGGCTTCGGTGAACACATTGTCCTTGACATTTTTAACATTTCCAAATGCCGGTTTTTCGATCGCTACCGGAGTCAGTCCCAGCCATTGATCGACAGTCTGGGCGCTTGCCCCTAAAGAGCAGGCAACGAATAAGGGAAGAAATAATTTTTTCATTCTAAATTTTTATAATAGATCGAGGTAATTTTTTCATAATTTGCGAAGGTATGATTTTTCAAGGAAAAAGAAAACTGCTGGTAACTTAAAACATAAGGATTCGTACAATTTGCTATAAAAATGTAAATTTTGTACTTGGGGTTGAGTATGAAAAACTCTTCCGGAACGGAATAGTATAAAATATTGTATAACGATTCGAAAAGTAATAAGAAATGAAAGCTACCGTTTGTTTATTGGCTATGGTTATCGCGCTTGCCTGTTGTAAGCCGAAAGAGAAATTAATGACACAGGAAGCGGGCCACCTCACGCAGCAACCCGTGGATGTTGTGGTGAAAGAGGAAATTCAGGATACGCTGGTGGTTACGGCTGCTCCCGCAGATGTCCGCCGGGAGGAGGTTACACTCACACAAGGAAAGGAAATGATGCGCTATTGCGTGATTGTGGGGAGTTTTATTTATGAGCAGAATGCTATCCGGCTTCGTAATAAACTGACGAAAATGGGCTTTTTGGGAAGCAGCATTATGCAAAATAGACAGGGAATGTACCGGGTGAGTGCTTTATGCAGCGACCATCTGAGTGCTGCCCGGACGAAACTGGCAGATATTCGCCGTGAATATCCGCAGTTTTCGGATGCCTGGCTTTTACAGGCAAAAAATTGAGCCTGTTCCCGGTTTTTCCTTAAAAGGCCGGTATAATGATTTGTTTTTATGAGTTGAATTGCTGAATCGGGAAATCCAATAGCCCATAAGCAAGTTGATGTCTTCTTTGTATATAAAAATACCCTTAAAAGCTAATCCGGTTTCCGGTGGCATGCAGCCTGGCTTTTAAGGGGTATTTTCTTTTTAGTGGCTTGTTTCTATTCGAGCATGGAATCGTGACGATTGACTTTTATAATGCCTTCGATATGTTTCAGGCGGGAGATCAACTGTGACAGATGTTCCGTATTGTCGATCAACACGGTGATATTCCCGTCGAAAATACCTTCGGCAGAATTAATCGAGATAGCCCTCAGCGTTGCATGCGGGTCTTTCGAAATCAATTCCGTTATTTTTGTAATAATATTTCCTTCTCCTTTTCCGGTGAGGTTCAAAATAGTTTGGTACGAGGTGGCCCCGTCGTTTGTCCATTGAGTTTTTACGATCCGGTAGGGGTAACGGCGCACCAGTTCTATGGCGTTTTTACATTGCTTCCGGTGTACTTTAATGCCTTCGCCAATGGATACGAATCCAAGGATGTCGTCCCCGTATACCGGATTGCAGCACCGGGCGAATTTATATTCGACATTGTCTACATTTTTATCGATCAACAATACATCTTCGTCCACTTTTTTCGGACGGCTGACTTTTATATCCTTTGGCGGAAGGGGAATACTTTTTTCTTCCGGCTGTGCCGTCAGGATTTCCTTGATTTCTGCCGGATCGTGTTTCCCGACGGCGATTCCCTGATAAAGGTCGCGGGCGAATTTATATTTGTAGTGCTGCATCAGGCGGCGCACCACTTCATCGTTATACTCTATTTTCCAGTTTTTCAATCGCCGCATCAGGGTTTCCTTGCCGATGTCCGCCTGCTGGTTTACCTCCTCGTTCAGGTATTGGCGGATTTTATTGCGTGCCTTGGAAGTTACGGTGAAATTCAGCCAGTCTGCTTTCGGTTGTTGGTTGGCAGAGGTGATGATTGCCACCTGGTCGCCGTTTTTCAGGACATATTTAAGGGTTTCGTTGCGCTGGTTTACAATACCGCCCACGCATTTGCAGCCTACATTGGTGTGGATTGCATAGGCGAAGTCGAGCAGGGTGGCCCCCGCCTGTAAGGTGATCAAATCCCCTTTAGGAGTGAACACATGCACCTCCTTATCGCTCAGGTCGATTTTCATATCGTCGAGCAATTCGATTGCATCTTTCTGGTTGCTTTCCAAAATTTCACGCAATTCGTTCAACCAGTTTTCGATAATGGTGTCGGAACTTCCTCCCTTGTATTTCCAATGTGCGGCAAATCCTTTCTCCGCAATTTCATCCATCCGTTCCGTTCTGATCTGTACTTCCACCCAACGGTTGTTCGGCCCCAGGACGGTGGTTTGCAGGGATTCGTATCCGTTGGATTTCGGAACGGAAATCCAGTCGCGTAAACGGCGGGGATTCGGGGTATATTTATCGGTAACGATAGAGTATACCCTCCAACAATCCGGTTTTTCGTTTTCCCCGGAGCTGTCGATAATAAAGCGGACGGCGAAAATATCGTATATTTCCTCGAATTCAACCTGGCTTTTGCGCATTTTGTTCAGGATCGAAGCAATGGTTTTAGTTCTGTATTTTACCTTGAACTTAATTTCTCTCCGGTTCAATTCATCGACGATGGGGGCGATAAATTCTGCGATATAGGCTTCGCGGGCAGATTTCGATTCATTTAGCTTTTGCTCGATCTCCCGGTATATTTTCGAATTGGAATAGCGCAAGGCGAGATCTTCCATTTCCGATTTGATATTGTATAATCCCAGACGGTGTGCGAAAGGAATATAAATATAGCTGGTTTCCTTTGCCAGTTGCTGCTGTTCTTTTTCGGAAAGAGTGGCCGCTTGCCGGAGCGCATAAAGCTTTTCAGCCAAAAAGATCAGCTGCACCCGGATGTCTTCGGCGAAACTAAGCAGTAGCTTCCGGAAGTTTTCCGAATCGACGATACGTTGGGTGGCATAAATATGGCTAATATCTTTCAGGCCCCGGATAATCTGCCATACTTTTTCTCCGAACATTTCCCGGATTTGTTCCGGGGTCAGAAGATCCTTTTCCACTGTTTTATGCAGCATGGTGCAAATGATCGAAGTACGCCCCAAACCGATTTCCTGCGTGATGATCAGGGTGGTATCCAAAATACGGATAATCTCCCTGTAATTCAGCTCTTTGGCTTTAGATTCGTTTTGTATCGCTATTTTAAATGCGCTCCTGATTTGCCGAATATCCTCTTTCGTGATCAGATTCCGGCAGGATTTCAGGATGGTAGTATATTTATTCAGGATTACCGGCTTGTATTCCTGTTCAGTCATTGTCATCATGATTTGGTTTTTCAGTCGTTAGTAAAGTAGCGGAACAATACCGTTTTTGCAAAAATAGCGAAATCTTTTCAAGATAATTGGCTAATAAATCCTATTTTTGTCTGAATTATTGTTGAAAAGTGTAGTGTATCTTAAAACCAATTGCTTATATATGCGTGTGCCTGCTGTGAAATTCTGGTTGCTGGCTTTTATTATGTTGCCTTTTGCTTTACATGCCCAGGATGCGAAAACTCTTGAACAAAATTTTAATCTTCTCTTTAAAAACCTGCCGGTTTCGGAACGGAAAGAATTAGTAGATCGCAGTGTGGAAACGTGGGCATCTTTCACGCAGGCCGAGAGAGACAGCGTGGAGAAGGTGCTGCAAAGGTTGCAGGAATTGAGGGTGACGGTAAATCCTGAATTGAAAAATTATTTGAAATGTGTCAATGCCTTTTGTTCCCGGGGAGAAAAAGAGAATTTGCAGGTATGGCTGGAAGGACTGAAAAGAAAACAGGCCGTGCAGGAGAACCGGAGGAATGCGATACGTGACTATTTGCAGCATGTGACCCCGGTGGTATGCGAACAGGTGTTGGTGGCTTCTGTCAATCACAAATGGCTGGTCCGCGGAAAAATGGTTTGGGAATCCGGTGAGCCTGTCCGCCTGAGATTTAGGGAGGCGGATTTGGTGTGCCACACCGGGAAAGATTCCATTGTAATCCGGGGGACAGAGCTTGTTTATGATTTGGGGAGCGATGAGATTGCAGGAAACAAAGGAACTGTTACCTGGCGGGAGAGCGCAGGCGATCCGATGACAGCCACCCTTTCCCGTTATAAAGTGAATGGAAAAATGTCCGAATACACGGCAGATTCCGTGTTGCTGCACTATGATTCCCGGTATGCCCGGCCTATCTTGGGAAAACTCAAAGATAACGCTTCTAAATTCACCCGGAAAGGTGAAATCCCCTTCCCGGAATTTTATTCGTATGCAACGGACATTCGGATCGATTCGCTGTTCCGGGATATTACTTATCAGGGAGGTATTTCGTATGCCGGGCGGAAACTGAGCGGATTCGGAAGTTCCGAACATCCGGCTTTTCTGCATGTTGTGCCGAACGATTCGATCGATATGTTCGTGTATTCGGGACATTTCCATCTGGATTCGGCACGGGTAATGTCGGGGAGTGCGGCTTTGGCCATCAACATCGATACCGGGCAGATCACTCATCCGGACGTGAATTTTTTATATACCGACCACAACCGGATGGTAACCGTGAAGCGTATCACCGAGCAAAGCCAGCATTTGTCTTTTAAGGACAGCTACCATAAAATTTTATTCAGTATGGAGGAAATTTTGTGGCCGCTCGACAGTAACCAAATGGAACTGAGGATGGGAAGCCGTTCCGGACTTTTCAAAGCGGTGATTGAATCACAGAACTTTTTTAGCGATTATGTGTACGATAATATACAGGGGATGGATGAAATCAATCCCCTGAATGGGTTGCTGCAATGTGCCGCTTTCCTGAAAAGTAACACTTTTACGCTGTCCGAATATGCGGAGTTTATCAAGAAGCCTACCGACCAGCTACGAAAACAGGTGGTGTTGCTGTCTTATAATGATTTCGTGGATTATCACGAAAAGCGCGATGAAGTCACCTTAAAACAGCGTTTGTTCGATTATACGTGGGCGCGCGTCGGTAAGCAGGATTACGATAACCTTCGCTTTACTTCACTTCCTGAAAACTCCCGGACGAATGCCCTGCTGGATGTCAGAAATTTTAACCTGACGATTTTCGGTGTGGATAAATTTGTGATCAGCGAGGCGAAAAACGTATATGTGGTGCCTTCGGATAAAAAAGTGGTCATGCTGAAAAATAGGGATATGCAGTTCAACGGAAAGCTGAATGCGGGCATGTTTGATATGTTCGGCTCGAATCTTTATTTTTCTTATAATAAATATGCTATCGACCTGACAAAGGTGGATTCCGCCAGAATGTACCGGGCAGGGGAAGGCGAACATGTGCGCGGAGATAAGATCAATTCGATTCTCCGGGATATTAAGGGGGATATTGTGATCGACAAGCCGAACAATAAATCGGGAAAGAAAAAAGACGCTACTTATCCGTTATTCAATTCAACCAAGGAGTCGTATGTGTATTTTGACGATAAAAACATACAGGACGGCGGTTATAAAAGGGATAGCTTCTACTATGTGGTGAAACCTTACAGCATCCGGGGCATCAATGACGGGAATAATTTCCGGTATGCTTTTACCGGGACATTGGTTTCCAATATTGTGTCGCCGATAGAAGACACCCTGCGTTTGATGGCCGACAACAGTTTGGGTATTAAATATAAAACCCCGGTTTCCGGTTTGGAATTTTATGGAAGGGGACGTTTAAAAGGAAATGTAACTCTGGATCAACGAGGATTTCTGTCGAAGGGGGAAGTGAATCTCCACCGGAGTAAATTTCAATCGGATACCATTTTAATGTTACCGGGATGGATGGTGGCTAATACCAAAGTCCTGGATGTTTCTTCGTTGGCAGGAAAGCGTCCCGATGCACGGGGAGAACAGGTGAAGCTGAAATATCTGGTGAAAGAGGGGTATTTGCAGGCCACGTCAACAGGTAAACCTTTTGACGTATACAATAAACGTATTCAACATTCCGGAAATTTATATGTGTATGATGAGCATTTGGATGCGTCGGGGCAATTGGAATTGAAAGATGCCGTGATGCAGTCGAAACTGTTTAACCTGAAAGAACAGAATATTCTTTCACAACAGACCAGTTTGAAAATAGCGGCCATTTCGGATAAGAATATTCAGTTGAATACCAATAATGTGAGGGCAAATATCGATCTGGCTAATAACAAAGGGCAGTTTGTGAACAATGCAGAGGCTAATTTTGTGAATTTTTCTTCCAGCCGTTATTCCTGCACGTTTAAAAGTTTTGTTTGGTATATGCAGGAATCTTACCTGAATATCGGTATCGAGGATGAAAATGAGTTGCAACGGATTTGGAAGATCGAGGATTCCCGCCTGATCCCGGAACAGGGGAGAAATCTTTTCCTGGCTACGGATAAGGCTGCCGATTCCCTTTCGTTTATCGCTCCTTTGGCGCGTTACGATTTAAAGAACGGGGATATTAATTGCCGTTGGGTGAATCATATCGATGTGGCGAACGGGCGTTTTTACCCGTCGCAGGGCGAGGTGTTCATTCAGGGACAAGGCGGGATTCGCGAGCTGACAGGTGGCGTATTGGCCTGTAATTTGGCGGATACCACCAAGGTGCTGACGAATGTGACTTTTCAGTTGAAAGGTAAGAATAATTTTAATGGTTCGGGAGATTATAAATACGTGAGCGAGGAAGAAAAAAGCAGTACGATCCGTTTTTCAGAGATTCATGCGGATACCAGCCGGATGATCTATGCCAAAACGGTGATTGCCCCGGATCAGCCTCTGGCATTGAATAGCGGTTTCATTTATAAGGGAAACATCACGCTTCATTCGGGAAAGAAAAACCTGTTTTTTAAGGGTTACGTGGGATTGACCGCCGATAAAGATTATTTGAAACACAATTGGCTGGCGGTGGATTCCGATCTGGACGCCCGGCGTATCACCATTCCGGTGGAGGCTGAAAACAGGAACGATTCGCAGCAGCGTATCTTTAATGGTGTTTTCCTGAATGTGGATAAAACCACCCGTCCCTATGCTTCTTTTTTAAGCACCCGCACTTTCTATAACGACGATATGTTGGTTGGCGGACGTGGCGAGTTGATCTGGTCGAAAAATTTACGGCAGTATATCATCCGGGATACTGTGGCGGATAAATATTACCATTTCCGCTACGATCCCGGAAAATATACCGTATCGGCTTTCGGGAAACTGAATCTGGCGGTTAAAGCTCCGGGAATATATCAGAATATGGCCGGGGATATTGCTTTCGATTTGAAAGAGGAGGAACTGACGATTAAAAATTTACTCTACCTGATCGATTTTAGTGTGTTGGGAAAAATGGAGGCCGTGATGTTGAAGGATTTTTCAGACCAGAAGCTGAAAACGATCCGTGCCGGAAGCCAGTTGAAGGAAAAAATATATTCAATTTGTGGCAAAAACAATATTCCGGCAGTGGAAAAAAGCTTGGGACGTTCGTCTGCCAATATCCCGGATTCGCTGTTTCAGTTGTTTGTGTTCGATTCCCTTGATTTTGCCTGGAATGCGACCACGCGTTCTTATGTATCGGACGGAGCAGCGAGGCTGATCGCCATACATGGAAAACCTGTTGAAAAAACGGTGAAAATTAAGTTGGAAATAGCGCGCCGCAGGGCAGGAGATGAATTTTTTATATATCTTTACGATGACAAAATGTGGTATTATTTTGAGTATTCGGACAGAGCTTTATATACGGTTTCGTCAAATGAAGAATACAATAATATTCTGAAAACGGAAAAAGCGGAAAAGAAAATAGTGCAGACGAAAGAAAAGGAAACCTTATATACGATTACGCTGTGTCCCGACTCGAAAAGGAATCGCTTTTTAAATAGGATTAAGTGATTATAAATGTTTGTATAAAGATTGCGCAGAGATGACAACAAAGGAAAGATATGACGGATTTATCCGCTGGTTCAGCCAGCATATGCCGGTGGCAGAAAGTGAATTACAATATAAAAGTCCTTTTGAATTAATTGTAGCCGTGATTTTGTCGGCGCAATGCACGGATAAGCGGGTGAATATGACAACTCCTGCCATTTTCAGACGTTTCCCGGATGCGGCAGCTATGGCGGAGGGAACTGTGGAGGAAATTTACGATCTGATCAAATCGATTTCCTACCCGAACAATAAAGCTAAACATCTTTCAGCTATGGCGAAAAAGCTGATGTCGGATTTTAACGGTGAAGTGCCCGATGATATGGAGTTGCTGCAAACTCTGCCCGGTGTGGGGAGGAAGACGGCGAATGTGGTGAGGGCCGTAGCTTTTCACAAACCTTCTATGCCTGTGGATACTCACGTGTTCAGGGTGGCGAACCGGATTGGATTGGTGAATAACACCAAAACACCTTTGGAAACGGAAAAAGAATTGGTGAAGAACATACCGCCGGAAATTCTTTCCACGGCTCATCATTGGCTGATTTTGCACGGACGGTATGTGTGTGTGGCCCGTAAACCGAAGTGTGAAGAATGCGGAATTTCCGCTTATTGCAAATATTTTGAAAAAAATTCATCTTCCAACGCAACCAATGTGAAGAAGTGACATCTTATGATTGAAAACAACTAAAAAATATCTCTAAAAAGCAACTCGGTAATAAGAACGGGGAAAAATGCTTTTTTAATTTAAGGGTTAGTAAAAAGAGGGCATCCGTATGATACGGAATGCCCTCTTGGTTTTTAATATCCATTTTCTTTTTTAATTTTGTGACAAATATACATATCCTTTGTGGTATGTGCGTTGTATATCAGATAAATAGCGTCGAATTTATGGAGAATAGCAGGAGAAAGCCGGATTGGTTGAAAATCAAATTGCCTATGGGGCAATTGTCTGTGGAGGTCATGAATACCATCAGAGGACATCGTCTTCATACGATTTGTACCAGTGGAAGATGCCCTAATCAGGGAGAGTGCTGGGGATGCGGCACGGCGACTTTTATGATTTGCGGGGATGTATGTACCCGGGCCTGTAAGTTCTGTAATGTGAAGACGGGACATCCGGCCCCTTTAGATCCCCAGGAACCGGAAAATATCGCCCAATCGATTCAATTGCTGAAATTGAAACATGCGGTTATTACTTCGGTAGACCGGGACGATATTGAGGATTTGGGGGCGGGGCATTGGGTGAAGGTGATTCAGGCTGTGAAAAGGGAGAATCCAACGACGACGATGGAAGTGCTGATTCCTGATTTTCAGGGATGTATCGAACTGGTGAAACAGGTGATCGACGCAGCCCCGGAGGTGATTTCCCATAATCTTGAAACAGTTCGCCGCTTGTCCGACAAGGTACGTAGCCGGGCGAAATACGATACGTCTTTACAGGTTATCCGGCAGGTTTCGGAAGCCGGAATTGTTTCGAAATCGGGGATTATGCTGGGATTGGGCGAAACCAGGGACGAAATTTTGGAAACCATGGACGATCTTCGTGCAGTGGGATGTCAGGTTATGACGATAGGGCAATATTTACAACCTACTTCCCGGAACATCGAAGTGGTGGAATATATTCGTCCGGAGGTTTTCGAGGAATATAAAACAATAGGTTTGTCAAAAGGATTTACCCATGTGGAGAGCGGAGCGTTGGTACGTTCCAGTTATCATGCAGAGCGACACGTGAAACGGACGTGAGGCATCCGGGGGTAAATAGACTTGACCGGAGGATAGAGGGCGGTAAACTCTGAAAATAAGCAGGAAAACTATTCCTGTGAAATAAAGGATAGAACAGCTAAGAAAAAGAAGTGAAGCAGATTTAAAACATAGGTGAAGGTATGAACAGGGTGACAAAATTTATCGATTTAGGCCGGAAAAGTTACAGAGAGGTGTGGCAGCAGCAGGAAGAATTGCTGGAAATGGTGAAAGAGCAAAAGAAACAGGAGGAACGCACTTCAAATTATTTACTTTTTGTGGAGCATGATCCTGTCTATACTTTGGGAAGGAGCGGGGACGATGGGAATATGCTGATGAATGCCATTCAGCTAAAGGCCAGACATGCCGAATTTATTAAAGTGGACCGGGGAGGCGATATTACTTTTCATGGACCGGGACAATTGGTGGTGTATCCGGTGATCGACATGGAAAATTTCAGCCTGGGCGTAAAAGATTATGTGAACAATTTGGAGGAAGTGGTGATTAAAAGCCTGTCTGCCTACGGGATTGTTGGGCAGCGTCTGCCGGGAGCTACCGGGGTGTGGCTGGAAGCGGATACGAAGACTGCCCGCAAGATATGCGCTATCGGGGTGCGTTGTTCACAATATGTCACCATGCACGGGTTTGCTTTGAATGTGAATACCGATTTGAATTATTTCAATTATATCCATCCCTGCGGATTCGTGGATAAAGGGGTGACTTCCATTGCACAGGAATTGGGTAAAGAGATTGATATGCAGCAAGTGAAAGAGTGTGTGAAAAGCTGTTTTGTGGAAATTTTCGGTATGGAGTTTTAAATATCCGTTGGATTGACGGAAAGAAGTATATAGATGGTGATTCGGAAGGGGGAGCGCATACGTTTCCGGTGGTGTAGGGAGGAAAAGAGGGACATGTGTTTTAGTTAAAGTTTGTGGGCCTGATCCTGTGAATGTCTTTTGAAAATTAATTATGGTTTGATATGAATAAAAAAAGTGTTTTTGTATTTATTGCGTGTGCTTTATTGGCAGGTTGTTCTGCGAATAAACAGCAACCGGAAATATCGATTGTTCCGCAGCCTTTGGAAATGACGGCAAAAAATGGTGAGTTCCATTTGAAGAATCAGTTGGTCATCGGGGTATCTGACGACCGTTTGCAGGCTGCTGCCGATTATTTAGGGAATAAAATTGTGAAAGCTACCGGATTTGAGGTGAAGACGGAAAAAGGGAACGGTGATATAATGCTTGTGTTGACCGACACCGTGCTGGGAGGAAAAGAAGGTGCTTACCGATTGAATATCGATAAAAAACAGATCACCCTTGTGGGAAACGATTATGGAAGTATCATTTCCGGAATCGGCTCGATACGGCAATTGATGCCGATAGAGTTTGAGCGGGAAGCAGCCCTGAACCAACAGGTGGAATGGGAGATTCCTGCCGTACAAATCGCCGACGCTCCCCGTTTCGGCTGGCGCGGTATGATGCTCGATGTGGCGCGGCATTTTTATACAAAGCAGGAGGTGATGCAGTTGCTGGATTTAATGGCTATGTATAAGTTGAATAAATTTCATTGGCATTTGACCGACGATCAGGGATGGAGGGTTGAAATCAAGAAATATCCATTGCTGACCGAAAAAGGGGCGTGGCGGAAGTATAATAGTCACGACCGTTCCTGCTTGAATATGGCGAGAAAACAGGACAATCCCGATTTCCTTTTACCGGACGACCGGAAGAAAGTGGTCGACGGGGATACGCTTTACGGTGGTTTTTACACACAGGACGATATACGTGAAGTTGTGGCTTATGCAGCCCGCTTGGGGATAGACGTTATGCCTGAAATCGATATGCCGGGACATTCTTTGGTGGCGGCTTCTAATTACAAAGGTATTGCCTGCCATGAACAAACGGGTTGGGGAACCACTTTTTCATCTCCGATATGCCCTGGTAAGGAATCGGCTTTGGAATTCTGTAAAAATGTGTATAGCGAGATATTCCAGTTATTTCCCAATAAGTATGTGCATTTAGGTGCCGACGAAGTGGAAAAGACAAACTGGAAAAGTTGTCGCGATTGCCAGAAACGAATCAAAGAGAAAGGGTTAAAGAATGAAGAAGAGTTGCATGCCTGGTTTGTGAAAGATATGGAGAAATTCTTCAATGCCAACGGCAAGGAACTTTTTGGCTGGGACGAAATATTGGAAGGCGGGTTGTCGGAAACAGCCCATTTGATGTGGTGGCGCAGTTGGGCGAAAAAATCCGTTCCGCTGGCAACGGCACAGGGGAACCAAGTGGTGATGTGTCCGAATGCAGTGATGTATTTCGATGCACAGCAGGACAAGAATACCTTGTCGTCCGTTTATCATTTCGAGCCGTTTTTAGAAGGCTTATCTGCGGAGCAGCAGGCATTGATTATGGGAGTGCAGGGAAATTTGTGGATGGAATGGATTCCTTCGTGGGAACGAGTGGAATATATGATTATGCCCCGCATGCTGGCGTTGTCGGAAGTGGCATGGACACAGCCCGAAAATAAAGATTGGGAGGCTTTTCAGAAAAAAGTAATCAATCAGCTGCCCCGTCTGGACGTTATGGGAATTAATTATCGGATTCCTGATTTGGTTGGTGGTTATACTTCTAATGCTTTTATCGGAGAAACCACTGTGGCCGTGGAATGTCCTGCCCCGCTTGCCAAAATATATTATACGACAGACGGCTCGATTCCGACGGAAAACTCGATTCCGTATACAGGTCCCTTTACGATTAGCGAAACCTCCGATTTTACTTTCAGGACTTTCCGACCGGACGGAACGAAAGGAGATTTGCTGAAAATGAAATATATGAAAGACACCTGTTCCCCTGCCGTACAGGCACGTGTGACCGGAGAAGGCATTAAAGCCGTGTGGCATGATTACCGGGGAAATTCGTGTGAGGGAATCGAAAACGCGCCTGTAAAGGGTGAGTATGTAGTGAATAGTATTTCCATTCCTAAAGAAGTAAAAGGAAACATCGGATTGGTATTGACCGGATTTCTGGATGTGCCGGAAGACGGGATTTATACCTTTGCTCTGCATTCCGACGACGGTAGTGTGCTGACGATCGGCGACCGCGTGGTGGTGGATAACGACGGAGCGCATTCTCCCCGGGAGATCATCGGACAAAAAGCTTTGGCCAAAGGATTACATCCTTTTAAAGTGACTTATTTCGATTACAACGGTGGTATGTTGGAAATGAAAATGATAAACGGGAAAGGAGAAAAAGTCCCCTTCCCGGCTTCCTGGTTTAAATATTGAACAGGGAGTAAATAAATATTCCTGCAACCGTCAGTAGCCCGGTGTATATGGTTACCCGGGTATAACGGATTTGAACAGGATGTTCTATCAATTGCCGGTCTTGTGAAGCATATTTCAGAAGACCGGCAATTTTTGTGTTGCGAAGGGCATAACGATAAGAATAATAGATAAGCAAAGCACCGCTAAGCCCGACGAGCATACCTGCCAGCAGATCACCGGGATAATGTACTCCCAGGTAGATGCGCGAATAAGAATTGACGGTAGCCCACAGCATGATAAAAAGAGTCAGCCAGCGTTGTTTGAAGAACAACATGGTAAAAAACGCCAAAGCAAAGGAGTTGGCGGCATGACAGGAGGGAAAACCATAGCGGCCTCCGCGTTTCCCGTTTATGATGTGTACAAATTCAGATAGCGGATTATCGAGGTTGGAGGGACGCATACGTTCCACCAGCGGACGGATGAATGTGGCACAAACCTGATCCGCATAAGTGATGGTTAAAGCGATAGCGACTACCGTGAATATAGTTATATAAAGATTGAAATTTTTGCAGAGGACGTATAGGATCGTGGCATACATGGGAACCCAGATGATTTTCCCGCTAAATAACCACATGAAACTATCCCAAAAAGGAGAATGAAGACCGTTGAGAGTGAGAAGTAATTGCTGGTCGAGTTGTTGTAGTGTGTCAAGCATAAAAATTCAGATTTACGATTTCATTTGTACAAATGTACAGTAAAATCGTAAATCTGCAACTTCTTATTTCTTCACGTCCAATTTTTCACTGATCAGTTGTTCGATCTGTTCCCGCGGACGAAGGCCCACTACGGAAAAGGGTTTTCCGTCTTTGGGGATAAAGATCATCACGGGAATGCTCGAAGCCTTGAATAATTGTGCCAATTCCGGCTCTTTATCCACATCCACTTTGTAAATCTGTATTTTATTGCCGTATTGCTTTTGAATTTCTTCAAGGATAGGCGATAATTTTTTACAGGGGGGACACCAGGTGGCGAACAGGTCTATAATAGCGGGCTTATCGCCGAGGTATTTCCATTCTTTATTGGCACTATAATCCCATATTTCTTTTTTAAACTCTGCCGTAGTCAGGTGTTTTACGGTTTGTGCATGTACTGAACTAAAGATAGTTGCAGTGAATATGGCTATTAATAAAAAGATTGATTTTTTCATATATACGATTTTTATGTTACACAGTAGATAAACGTTTTCCAGTGGCCGAAGTTACAAAAAAAGGAATTGTAAACAAATCTAAATGATTTCACCGGGTGATTTTATAGGTACTAATTCTAAATCCTTATTATCTTTGCACACATAAACTAAACGGTATATGATATATTTTCCTAATATAAAGATCAATATAGGGCTTTTTGTCACAGAGAGGCGGGAAGACGGTTTTCATAATCTGGAGACGATATTTTATCCTTTAGGGCTTTCAGATATTTTAGAGGTGAAGAAAATGGAGGAAGAACCGGGAGGAACGTGCTATTTTGAAAATACCGGAATCCTCGTGGATTGTCCGGCGGAGAAAAATCTGGTTTTAAAAGCCTATCATTTATTGGCGAAAGATTTCCATTTGCCGGCTATGAAAGTGCATTTACGGAAAATCGTACCTTTCGGTGCCGGATTGGGAGGAGGATCGTCCGATGCTGCTTTTATGCTGAAAGCCATTAATGAAGGCTGTAATTTGGGACTTTCCGATCATAAGCTGATGGAATATGCCTCGCAATTGGGGAGTGATTGTGCCTTTTTTATACTCGATCGCCCGGCTTTTGCTTCCGGCAAGGGGGAACGGCTGGAGGAAATATCCCTATCGCTGGACGGTTACCGGATGGTGCTGGTGAAACCGGATTGTGGTGTGTCTACGGCCGAGGCTTACCGGGGAATTATCCCTAAACAGCCGGAATTTGATTTGCGTAAGCTGGGGACTTTACCGCTGGAAGAGTGGAAACAGGTAGTGAAGAACGATTTTGAGACGACTGTTTTCGCCCGTTATCCGGAAATAGGCCGCTTGAAGGAGTATTTATACGGGCAGGGTGCGGTGTATGCTGCAATGACGGGAAGCGGTTCTGCCGTGTTTGGAATATTCCCCAGCAATAAAGAAATAAATATAAATTGTCCCGGTTGCTTTGTGTGGAGGGAGGAATGATATAAAATGTAAATGCGATGAAAACTTATCTGATTATAATACTGATCGGCATGGTGTCCGGTTTTATCGGAATAATTCCCCTATTGCGTAAGAAAGCCGATAAATATATGGTTTTAGCGGGCTTTGTTTTGTTTCTGCTGATGCCTTATGTGGTGTTCCGCCTGAGTCTTCCCTGGACTCAATGGTGGTGGAAGGGCATGGTGGTTTCTCTGGCTCTGTCTTTGCCGTTGATTATTGCTTCCGGCAAGGGAAATTCGCGTTGCGTTTTTCCATTGTTAATCATGTCGGTTGTGGTCGGCTTGTTTATCTCTTTCTTAGGGCATTTCCTGTTGTGATGTGATATGTAACAAAAATTTAAAAAAGTATTGTTATTTTTATGTTGTATTCTATTTGCAGTAATAGGTGTATTGGGTTTTAATAAAGAGAGATTACTCTTTTTTCCAAAGTTTTTATATACAAATATAGAAGCTATTACTAATGGTGAAAATACACAAGGGGTAGCAGAAAGAATATTGAGCCAAACTGCCGGAGAAGGAATTGAAACTGTCGACGGGGAGAGATGGAAGGTAAAGTATATAGATACGAAAACAGTAGATTGCATAGGAAAAGGAACAATTTATTGTAAAAAGGATGAAACTGTAAGAGCAATCACTGAAAAAATTGTTAAAGTTACGGATGTTCGTTAATGGGAATAAGATTTTCATCAATTATAGTTTTTTGTTTGTGTTTCTTTTTATTGTCTTGTAACTCACATCAGGATAAAGGAAGTATTCTTATCAATTCTGAAGAAGAGCGTACTTGCCCTGACACTTTGTATTTTGGACACTATGATATGGTATTTTTGGAAACGACTTCTGAATGTTTGATCAGCCATATTTCGAAAATTATACAAACAGAGGGAAAACTTTTCTTATTGGATAAGGAAACAGATCAAATCTTTTTATTTTCCCATGAGGGAAAATTTATTAAATATTTATTTTCTAAAGGCAGAGCACCGGGAGAATGTGTGAATGTTATGGATTTTTCGTTTGATAAAAAGAATAAAGAATTAATTGTTTATGCAGATAATCCTGGTAAATTAATGTTTTTTGATCAGGATGGTTGTTTTAAACGAGAGGTGGGGTGTGATCGTTTGTTTTATGCGATTGCTTCCATTCAAGGAAATAGTTTAGCAGGAATTAATATTTTTAGCCGTGAGCCAACTCATTATTTATCTGTATTGGGATATGATTCTTTGCATATCAGTGATGAACGTAAATTTCCTATGGAGCAGCACCGTATTTGTGATCTTTTTGCCGAAGGAACGTTGTTATTGAAAGGAAAGTCTATCTGTTTTACCAAAAGATACGATAATACAATTTACCGTTTAACTGCAGAGGGAATTGAAAATTTTCTACGGATAGATTTCGGTAAATATAGTTTTCCCAATGAATTGTTATCTCGAAAAATGGGAGAGGCAGAGTTTATGGAACAGGTTGTTTTGCAAAAAAAGGCTGTATATTCTATTGTTAACGTGAAAGAAATGGGGAATCATGTTTTTTTTAATACAAACAATTTGGGTACTTATGTCGTAACTCTCGATCGTTTACAGGGAGATTATTGGAAATATATTTTAAATACAGAATTACAATTAGAGCATTTGAATATGTTGCCGGTTGAAGATATTGAAGATAAAGTAATAGGCTTTTCTGAAGGAATCCTGTCTTTAAAAGATAAGGTGAAATATACTCGGGCAAAGCAGGCGCCGGAGTGGTTTAAAGAAAAGGTGGATAGGGCGCTGGATACGGATAATCCGGTTGTTTTTTTATATCATTATAAAAATTGAATTGTCCGGATATTGATTAGAGAATGAAGAGGTTGAAATCCTGAAAAGTACCCTGTTGTTATAGGTACTTTTCAGGATTTTCTATTATTTTAATGCAAGAGAATAAATCACAGCAGAGATTCCGCCGAATATAAAGGCCAGTCCTGTCCAGACAATGATATTGAGGATTCCGAACAGAGGGTGGAAGATGATCAGGAATGAAAAAATTAATGTCAGTATTCCTCCGGTCAGCACCCAGCCCCAATTCGGGATTCGGAGAGATTGCATCTGGGAAGATTGTCCGATAAAATCGATTCCGACGAACATCAGTATAAAGCCTACCAGATAAGGCAGCATATCGGCAGCCCAGTCTAAATTGCCCAAGAGGATGAAACCGATAACCAGATCGAGAATACCCATGGCGAGTCCCCAGCCCCAGCTCCGGTAACGTTGGTTGGCAAAAGCATTGACAATTTCACCGATACCGAAAAGGATGAACATCAGGCTAAAGTAAACCGCAAGTGCAAAGTAGGATTCAACCGGATTCCTGAAAACCCATATCCCGCAAATAATAGAAAGGATACCGATGATTAACATTAACCACCAGTATCGGTTTGTCTGTTTGTAATTTTCTACTGTTTCCATATAATTTGGTTTAAATAATTGTTACAATAGTTTGAACGTGTATGAGAATAATAAGTTTTATTTATTTTCGGATTGACCGGGGAAGCTTGAAACCATAGTGGCGTATAATATTGGTGTGAAAATTTGTCTATTTTATTAAAACAGCTAATTTTGTTTGTCTGCCTTTTTAGCTTTTAAATAATTAAATCTGATGAAGAATATTACTTATTTTCTATTTCTATGCTTGTTCTGCTTGTATACCCTGACAGTTCAGGCCGAAAACCGTTGGAAGATTAATTCTGACGGGAGTATTTCGTGGAGGCCTGAAGCGGGTGAAACTCACCAAGACCATATTGAAATGAGCGGTTTGAAAGTGTCTGCTGTCGTTCGCTATGGTGTCAGTGAGAAAGGAGAATTTACGATGAACAGAAGCATCGTTTGGCCGATGTTGCGTACCGTTCCCAATAACACCCACGCTTCGCTCACCCGCAGGTTTGCCTGGGATATTCCTGCTATGATTTCCGTTAACGGACAGCATTTACAAGGTGAAAAGGTTGAGACCGTTACTTTAAACGGTGTTATCACAGTAAATAGTTTATTTCGGGTGAATAGAGGAAATATTTCACTGACCCGGATTTTATTTCCGTCGACAGATAAGTCGGCTTTCTGCGAAAAATATATATTGCGTAATGTTAATAACCATGATGTTAGCGTTGAAATTCCGCAAGCACGTTCCGTCATACAAACTCCACAGGAACAGGGGGTAGATGGCAGTTATCGTTTGGTTGCGGAAATCAAAGGAGGCCAAACTGTGACATTAAAGTCCGGTGAGGAAGTTTCTTTCAGTGTTTTTTTCACCGGATATAAATCGCATGAGAATGAACTGGTGCTGGATGTGGATAAAGAGCTGAAAGCACGTGAGGCTTTTATTGTTGCTTTGTGGAACAACCTGATATTGGATACTCCGGATCCTATTATTAATACGATGTTCGCTTTCGCCAAAATCCGAGGTGCGGAAAGTATTTACGACACGAAAGGGGGACTGATGCACGGTCCGGGAGGAGAGGCTTTTTATGCCGCTATTTGGGCAAATGACCAGGCTGAATATATCAATCCTTTTTTCCCTTATTTGGGATATGAAATAGGTAATCAATCTGCCTTATGTTCTTTTGAGCATTTTGCCCGTTTCATGAATCCGGAATATAAAAAAATTCCGAGTTCGATTATAGCTGAAGGAATAAGCACTTGGGGCGGAGCCGGTGATCGCGGTGACGCTGCCATGGTGGCCTATGGTGCCGCCAGATATGCATTGGCAAGGGGAAATAAGGAAGAAGCAAAGAAACTTTGGGCACTTATCGAATGGTGTCTTGAATATTGCAGGCGGCAGTTGAATCCGGAAGGAGTAGTGGTATCGGATTCCGATGAGTTGGAAGGACGCTTCCCGGCAGGTAAAGCCAATTTATGTACTTCTTCTTTGTATTATGATGCACTTTTATCTGCTTCTTATTTGGGTAAAGAGATTGGTGTCAGTTCTGCTTTGTTGAGTCAATACAAGAAACAGGCCGTACAGCTGAAAGAAAATATAGAACGTTACTTCGGAGGTGAAGTGGAGGGTTTCGATACCTATTGTTACTATAAAGGAAATGATAAACTCCGTTCTTGGATTTGTATTCCTCTGACCGTAGGAATTTATGACCGTAAAGATGAAACAATCAAGGCATTATTTTCGCCCAATCTATGGACTAAAGACGGATTGCTGACCGAATCGGGAAGTAAAACATTCTGGGATCGTTCCACTTTATATGCCCTGCGTGGGGCTTATGCGTGTGGAGAGACAGAGAAAGCAACCGAATATCTGGAGTTTTATTCCACGCAGCGTTTACTGGGCGATCACGTGCCCTATGCCATCGAAGCCTGGCCGGAAGGCAATCAACGTCATTTATCTGCCGAGAGTGGATTGTATGCCCGCATTATAACGGAAGGACTGTTCGGTATTCGTCCCACGGGGCTCCGTTCGTTTACCCTGACACCTCGTTTGCCTCAAAATTGGGATTACTTGAATTTGAAGAATATACGGGCCTTTGAAAAGAAGTTTGACATTGAAGTGAAACGACTGAAAAACGGAAAAAATGAAATTTCTGTTTTTACCGATGGAAAAATAGTTCGCAAACAGGTTGTTAAGAATGGGCAATCGATTCAAATTCAGTTGCCCGGATAAGTAGTTCAGGGGTATGGTAAAACAACTCTCCGATCAGTTTTGTTCAAAGAGTTGTTGGTCTTTAAGCCATCAAGATTTCCCCGCTCTCCTTCTTTAGGAAAGCGGGGAAATCATATAACCTGATGTAATCCAAACACTATATTTGGGTAAATAAACACTCATTGAACCGAAATTATTCGTGATCTTCTTTAACAGTGGTTTATGGAGATATGCGGCATTAAACGTTACAATTCTTTAAATTTATTAAAGGAATCAGTGCTAAAGTGATTTATCCGTGGGGGAAAATGTGTATCTTTGTCAGGATGGTGTACATAATTTAGAAATAATAATTTAAGTTTTATGATGAAAAGTATATTTTTCAGTCTGTTTTTTCTGTGTTGCTGTATGGCGGGTTTTGCTCAGGATGCAATGACTTATGTGTCTTTGACAGGGAATGCCTACATTACTTCACCGGAGCGGGAAGCCCGTATCACCGGGCGTGGTTTGGCACGCTGGACAAGTCCCGGCACTGTGGTCAGTGTTTATTTTTATATGCCTCAAAAGGGTACGTTCGGTTTAGCCATAAGGGCTAAAGGTGACTCTAAGATCAAAGTGAGTTGCAATAAGATGAAATCCCTGATTCCGCTTAATTCTTCCGAATGGCAGGAAATTCCGGTGGGTCAGTTTAAGGTGGCTAAACCGGGGTATGTGAAGGTGGACTTACAGGGAGTGGAAAAACGGGGAGAGACATTCGGTGAGGTTTCGGATATTATTGTTTCGGGAGGAACGGGAGAAATGGTGTTTGTGAAAGATTTTTCTACCTACTGGGGAAGAAGAGGCCCTTCCGTGCATATCAATTATATAATGCCTAAAGATTCCGTAGAGTGGTTTTATAACGAAGTGACCGTTCCTGAATCGGGAAAAGTTTTGGCTTCTTACTATATGGCGAATGGTTTCGGGGAAGGATATTTCGGTATGCAATTCAATTCACCCACCGAACGCCGCATTCTTTTTTCCGTATGGAGTCCGTTCGACACTCAGGATCCTAAAAAGATTCCGGATGACTATAAAATTACAATGCTCCGGCGGGGCGAGGGGGTACATATCGGAGAGTTCGGGAATGAAGGTTCCGGTGGTCAAAGTTATTTAAAATACAATTGGAAGGCCGGGAAGACTTATCCGTTCCTGATGCAGGTACGTCCCGACGGGAAGGGAAATACAGTATATACTGCCTATTTTTATGCTACGGATGAGGGGAAATGGAGATTGATCGCCAGTTTCCAGCGTCCTAAAACCGATACCTGGTATAAGCGTCCTCATTCATTTTTGGAAAATTTCAGCCCGGAACAAGGTTATCTGACCCGCTGGGTATTGTTTAATAATCAATGGGTGCGTACGGCCGACGGGCAATGGAAAGAGCTTACCGAAGCGAGATTTTCACACGATGCAACGGCCGGAGCCGGAGTGCGCCGTGATTATCAGGGAGGAGCAAAAGGAAAGAAAGGGTTTTATTTGAAAAATTGTGGTTTTTTCAATGAGCCGACGGCGGGAGGAACGAAGTTTGAACGTCCTGCTTCCGGTAAACACCCGCAAATTGATTTTGAAAGCCTTGAGAAATTGTAATGGGTGTGTCCCTGTCGGAAGGGATGAAAAGCAATAAAAAAACAGCATCTTAAAAGTAAGGAAAGTTAGCTTTTAAGATGCTGTTTTAAGTTTGTGGTAGCCGTACTTGTTCCGAAGAAAGTCTTGTTGCTATTTTCGGTAAATTGTCCGGCAGCGAGTATGGCAAGGAAAGCGTTTTTGATTATAAAGCCCGGTATACCACCGGGCTTTATATATGATCGGCTTATGGATTATTGATGCAAATGCACATCCAATTGCGGGAATGGGATGTTAAGCCCTTCTTCTGTAAAGGTTTTATATACTTTTTCGTTTAGGCTAAAGTAAACGTCCCAGTAATCGGGGGAGTTCACCCAGGCACGGACAACGATGTTTACCGAACTTTCCCCCAAAGAGGTCAGGGCGATAAACCATGCCGGATCTTTCAACACTCTTTCATCGGAAGCCAGTAATCTGTCAATCACGGCTTTCGCTTTATCGTAACTGTCGCCATATCCGATGCCGAACTCCCAGTCAACCCGTCGGGTGGGTTCTTTGGAATAGTTTTTGGTGATTCCGGTAGATAATCCTCCGTTAGGGATGATGATTTGTTTATTGTCGGGGGTGGTGATCAGAGTATTGAAAATTTGTATTTCCTTCACTTTCCCGCTTTGTCCCTGGGCTTCGATCGAATCACCTACTTTGAAAGGTTTGAATAACAAGATCATAACTCCTCCGGCGAAGTTTTGTAAAGTGCCGCTTAATGCCATGCCAATTGCTACTCCGGCAGAAGCAAACAGAGCGATGAAGGAACTGGTTTCGATTCCCAATACACTGATGATGGTGATGACCAAAACAAAGTTGAGCGTTATGCTGACTAAGCTTTTAACAAAGGAAAATAGAGATGCTTCTACTTGTCTTTTTTCCATGATCGTACAGATCAGGCGGCGCAATCTTTTCACGATCCAGCGTCCAATGATAAGAATTACCAGGGCAATCAGTAGTTTACTACCGAGCGATATTCCCAAATCGATCATTTTGCTGATAAATACATCCCACGATAGGGTTGAGGTTGAGTTGAGAACTTCTTCCATAATTCGTTGTAATTAAAGTTTGTTTGTTAAAATAATGATAATTAGAGTTCAAAAGTATAAAAAATATTTATTTTTTTGCAAGATAGACTGCGAATAACTTTCCCTATTTTTAACTTGTTTCGCTAAATAATTGTATTTTTGCGGGACGTGTTTAAAACATTCATAACTCGGAAATCAATATCATAAAATTAAAATATGAGCATAGAAAGTTTGTTGACTTCAAAGGTGATCGAAGCAGTGAAACAGTGCTATGGCGCTGACGTGGAAGCAGGTAATATACAGTTGCAGGCCACTCGTAAGGAGTTTGCCGGGGACTTGACCGTAGTGGTTTTCCCTTTTACCCGTTTTTCTAAAAAATCTCCGGAAGAAACCGCCAAACAGTTGGGAGATTATCTGCGGGAGCATATCGATGAGATCAAGGATTATAATGTGGTGAAGGGATTTTTGAATATCGAGATTTCATCGGCTTACTGGCTGGGCGTGCTGAACGAGGTGGCCCAAGAGGAGAAATACGGTTATCGGAAAGAGAGAAGCGGATGTTCATATATGATCGAATATTCTTCGCCGAATACAAATAAACCTTTGCATTTAGGGCATATTCGCAATAATTTATTGGGGTGGTCGGTGTCCGAAATTCAGAAGGCGAACGGGCACGACGTAAAGATGGTGAATCTGGTGAACGACCGGGGTATCCATATTTGTAAGAGTATGATCGCCTGGAAAAAATTTGCCAACGGAGCCACTCCGGAGAGCACAGGCATGAAAGGCGACCATTTTGTGGGCGATTATTATGTGCGTTTCGATAAGGAATATAAAGCCGAGATAAAGAAACTGACGGAACAGGGCATGGAGGAAGAGGAGGCTAAAAAGAATGCGCCTATTTTGCTGGAAGCTCAGGAAATGTTGCGGAAATGGGAAGCCGGGGACGAAGAAACCGTTAGCCTGTGGCGTACGATGAACGATTGGGTGCTGAAAGGCTTTGATGAAACCTATAAGGTGATGGGCGTTGGTTTCGATAAGGTGTATTTTGAATCGCAAACTTATAAGAAGGGAAGGGATATAGTGCTGAAAGGTTTGGCAGACGGCGTGCTCTACCGGAAAGAAACGGGAAGTGTTTGGGCCGATTTGACGGGTGACGGACTGGACCACAAATTATTGCTCCGGGACGATGGAACTTCGGTGTATATGACGCAGGATATTGGGACGGCTTACGACCGTTTTAATGAGTTTAAGATCGATGAGATGATCTATGTGGTGGGAAATGAACAGAATTACCATTTTCAGGTATTGTCTTTGATATGTAAGAAGTTAGGTTTTGATTGGGCTGACAAAATTCGCCATTTGTCTTACGGGATGGTGGAGTTGCCGGAAGGAAAGATGAAATCGCGTGAAGGAACGGTGGTGGATGCCGACGACCTGATGGCAGAAATGATCAATACAGCCAGGGAAACGTCGAAAGAGTTAGGGAAATTGGACGGGTATAGTGAAGAGGAGGCAGAGGAGGTTTATCGGAAAGTGGCTTTAGGGGCATTGAAGTATTTTATCCTGAAAGTAGATCCGAAGAAAACCATGATGTTCAATCCTAAAGAATCTATCGATTTTAATGGAAATACGGGTCCTTTTATCCAATATACTTATGCGCGTATCAAGTCGATTCTTCGGAAAGCGGAAGAAGCCGGAATCCGGATTGCTCCCGCAGATATACATATCACTCTCTCCTATAAAGAGCAGGATTTGATTAAGTCGATCTCAAAATTACCGGCAGTGGTGAAAGAGGCGGGGGAAAATTACAGTCCGGCTTTATTGGGAAATTATGCTTACGAACTGGCCAAGGAATTTAACCAGTTCTACCATGATTTCTCCATCTTGAAGGAAGAAGATGTTACGGTGAGAAATTTCCGGCTTTTGCTGGCTAAAGAATGTAGCGAAGCCATCAAGAATGCGATGGGGATGTTGGGAATCGAAATGCCTGAAAGAATGTAAAGATGAGAGGATTCACGATATTTCGAATTATTATTATAGGAATGCTTGCCGTTGTTTTTATGGCATGCTATGATCAAAAGAAGGAGGATAAAATGGAAGGAATTGGAAAAATGCAATCGGTAAAACCTAAGGAGATCACGGATAATTATATTAAGCTGATCGGAGATAAATGGATGCTGGTGACAGCCGGGGATTCGTCGAGTTTCAATATGATGACAGCCAGTTGGGGATGTGCGGGATTTTTATGGAATAAGCCGGTGGTATTTATTTTTATCCGTCCTCAGCGTCATACTTTCGGTTTTTTGGAGAAAAATGAAGGATTTACCCTTTCTTTCTTTGAAGAGAAGTATCGTCCGGCTTTATCTGTGTGCGGATCGGTTTCCGGACGGGATACGGATAAAGTGAAGGCTTCCGGACTCACTCCCTGTAAAACCGAGGGAGGGAATGTCACTTTCAAGGAGGCGCGTTTGGTTTTGGAATGTAAGAAGTTGTATGCCGATTTCCTGAATCCGGAGGCGTTTATCGACCAGAAGATTTTGGAAAGCGTTTATCCCGATAAGGACTATCATAAAGTATACGTGGCAGAGATTGTAAATGCGTGGGAGAAGAAGTAAATGAATCGTACGAATTATCATAGCCATTGCTCATTCTGTGACGGTAAAGCTCCTATGGAGGAATTTGTAAAGTCGGCTATTGCTGCCGGTTTTACGAGTTATGGGGTGTCTTCGCACGCTCCGTTGCCTTTCGATACCCGCTGGACTCTGAAATCCGGTGATGTCCCGGCTTATTTGGATGAATTGGAACGGTTGAAGCGGAAGTATGCGGGGACAATCGAATTATATGCCGGAATGGAGATCGATTACCTGAATGATGAGCAAAATCCTGCGATGGCTTATTTTCAGGAGTTGCCTTTGGATTACCGGATCGGATCGGTGCATTTGATATATACTCCGGGTGGGGAGATTGTGGATACGGATACCAATCCGGAAAATTTTCAATTGATTTTAAATACTCATTTTCAGGGTGATCTGAAACGTTTGGTGAACACTTACTTGAATGCTTCCATGCGGATGGTAGAGCTGGGAGGATTCGATTTCGTGGGACATGCGGATAAGATTTCCTATAATGCCTGCCTGTGTGATCCTTCTTTGCCGGAACAAGAATGGTTTAACCAAAGGTTGCGGGATTATTTTGCTTTTATTGCTGAGAGAGGGATTATGGCAGAAGTGAATACGAAAGCTTATTCTAAAAAAGGCTGTTTTTTTCCTGCTGTACGGCATTTCCGGTTGTGGAAGGAATTGGGAATACCTGTGCTTGTTAATTCGGATGCCCATTTCCCGGAATTGGTGAACGATAGTCGTCCTTTGGCTTTGAGTTTACTTAAAGAAGCAGGCTTTCGGACGGTGAGGGAATTAAAGGCCGGGAAGTGGATAGATGTTGAGATTGAATGAGTAGAGGGGATTTTTAAGAACAGGGGAAAGTTATGAAGAAGACATTACATTTTGTGCCATCATCCGTATGTTCGTCGGCAATCGACCTGACGGTGGAGGACGGGATAATCCGGGAAATTCATTTTACGGGTGGATGCAACGGGAATCTGCAAGGTATTTCTTTATTGGCAAGAGGAATGAAAGTGGAAGATGTGATCGATCGGCTGGAAGGTATCCATTGCGGAAGTAAACGGACATCTTGTCCTGACCAGCTTACGAAAGCCTTACGTGAGATGCAGGAAAAATAAAATATAAATTGAGTATGGAATTAGATAAAATACAGGAAATTGCAACCGGATGGGCAAAAGAGGTTGGTAAAATACATCTTTCCTATTTCAGGGGAACGAATTTGGGGATAGAAACAAAATCCAATATTTATGATGTCGTCACTCGTGCGGATAAGCAGGGGGAAGCTTTCCTGTTGGAGCAAATACAGAAACTTTTTCCGGGGCATGGGATTTTAGGAGAGGAAAGCGGAGCTCATTCCGGAACAGGAGATTATCTGTGGGTACTCGATCCTTTGGACGGGACGAATAATTTCAGTCAGGGATTGCCTGTATTTACCGTTTCTATCGGTTTACAATATAAGGGTGAAACGGTTTTAGGTGTGGTGTACGCTCCTTATCTCAATGAGATGTATACCGCCGTGAAAGGAAAGGGGGCTTATTTGAACGGTGAGCCGATTCGGGTTTCGGGTAAGTCGGCTTTGGAGGAATCGGTGCTGGGAACGGGATTTCCTTATGATAAGGATGTGAATCCCGATAATAATGCCGCGAATCTGGCCTCAATCCTGCCACATCTGAGAGGAATCCGCCGTATGGGATCGGCAGCCTATGACCTGGCGTGTGTTGCTGCCGGATTTTTAGACGGATATTGGGAACTTGCTTTGCATTCCTGGGATATGTGTGCCGGAGCTTTATTGGTGGAAGAAGCCGGAGGTATCGTGCGGTCTTTCCGCGAAGACCGGGGTATCTCCATCATGGCGGGGAATGAAAGTTTGGTGAAGAAGATAGGCGAAAAAATCAAATAAGAATCTTTAAGCCCTTATCTGTTGCTGCTGCGGACTGTTTAGCGATTCGACAAAGTTTTTCAGAATCAGTTTGGCTGCTTTGTAGCCTTGTTGATATATCTCCTGCACATGATCCAGGTCGAACATTCCGAACTTTGTCATCTGCTTCGGGGCTATCAGTATATCGCATAACGTTTTGTCAATATCTGTATTGCGGTCTACTCCCAAATGGAAAGAACGGGCGGCCATTCCCATCATATTGGTTACTTTGGTGTTCAGGTCTATCGAATTGATTTCTACGGCAATGACAGTTTCACATTTCTTTCGGATCGGTCTGACCGGTAAGTTCATAAAGATTCCTCCGTCCACATAGTCTACATGGTCTATTTCTTTGGGCGTGAATACCACCGGAATCGAGGAAGAGGCGATCACGCTCGGTATCAGTAGTCCATGTGAGAAATGAACCGGAATAGCTGCGTTTATATCGCTTGCCGTGATCACTAACGGAATTTGTAATTCTTCAAATGTCTTGACTTTTATAAATTCACCCAGGCGTTCTTCCATTCCGCTCATGTTGAGAATGCCTTTTTTGGATACGGTAGGACGGGCGAAATGTAATATTTTCCGGTTCATAAAAAAACTCAGGCATTCTTCCGGCGAATGTCCGGAAGCAAGCATGGCTCCCACAATCGCCCCTGCGCTTGTGCCGGAAATAATGTCGGGGTGGATGTTGTATTCTTCCATTGCTTTAGCCACTCCTAAATGTGCAAATCCTCTTGCTCCGCCTCCGCCGAGCACCAAACCTATTTTATATTTTTTTTCTTCCATGACTTCAGTTTGGAAATCTATACGAAATTCCTATCATTAAGATTTATAACAAATGTTTTTATACGACATGAAGCGCTATTATTTTCCAGGCTTCAGTTTCCCAAATTTAAGAATTTTTATATAACTGTGGAAGAGCAGGGTATTATTTTTAATGTGAAGATTTTATTACATGAAATATTATCGGATATGGAAACCGGGCCTAACATATCTTCTTAGACCCGGTTTCACGATGTTTGGTGCTTTTATTTCAATACAGCCGATTTATCCACAAAGAAATTCTTTTTAATGTCGTCGAATACCGAAGCTCCGTGATGAAATGGCTGTTGGGTCGTCAGGCGTTTATAAGCCTGGGTAGGTGCCGGAACCGAACCTGTGATGAGTTCGAGCGCCTGGGCTACCAGCGGGTCTTTTTCGCCGCCCAGCGGCTCCATCGGTAAATAGAAACTGCTCACATTATAGTGTGGTGCAAGTCCTCCTTTGGGATTTTCCCCGTTTTTGTTTTTATATTGTAAAACAATAGGGTAGAGGGCCCAATTGCCGATAATCGGATCCAGAAAACCAATATCCCCAATATAGATAACGGCGGGCAAAATTTGCATCCCCGTGTATTTCCCTCCGGTGCGTTCTCCGATACGGATAACGTCCATGTAGGGGGAGAGCCCCACCAGCGTAACTTCGGAAGCCGAGTAAGTCTGATTCGAGATTAGGATGAATACCCGGCTCAGATTGAGGTTACTGCTCAATAGCGAGTCGGTAAAATATACATTGTCGTCTATACCTTTTTGTTCTGCGTATTCCGTTTGAATGGCATTATATTCTTTTTCTATGATTAACTCTTTATTTTGGCATACGGCTGCCGGGGCAATGTGGCTGCAAAGGTTGATGATGGCTTCTTCATCACCTCCTAAATTGTAACGTAAGTCGAGGATCAATTCGGAAACCCCGGCTCCTTTGAAGGCTGCGAATACGGAATCGAGTGAGCCATTGAATTTTCCGATATAGCTGGAATAAAACAGATAGCCCACCTTGGTAGCCCCTGTCTCTATGATTTTATGGGTGTGTACGGGATTTTGCTCAACAACCGCCATCGTTAAAGCAACGGTTTGCGGATCGGTGTATTTCCCATCATGGTATTTGCTTACTCCGATGCTGACACTGGGGCTGCTGATCAGTTCGTTCATATTCGACGGGGTGATTTTTTGCCCGTTCAGCGAAACAAGCAGGTCGCCCCGCTGGATTCCGGCGAGTGAAGCCGGAGAATTGGGATAAACATATTCCACCACGGCTCTTACGGTGGTTTGGGCTTCATCTCCCCATTGGTAAGCCAGCGAATAACCGAAAGTCTTTTCAATCCCCTCGGTGCTGTTCAGCAGGCTTTGTAAATCGTCGGTAATTCCGGAGTAATTGTCGTCTGCCACTAAAATTTTTTTGAAATAGGCTTTCGGATCTGTTTCATATTGCCGATCGAGTTCCGGGATTTGGTCTGTCCAGAGATAACAACTTTTCATGACCTGATAAATAAAGCTATTCACTCTTTGAGTGTAAGCGTCGGCAATCGTTGGAGTTTCCGGCTCCGGCTCTCCGGGTGGTTCCGGTTCCGGATCATTATTATCATCGTGGCAGGCAGATAGCGAAAATAGGAGCAGTAAACCGTACAGGGGAAATTTATAGAATTTCATGATTTTGTATTTTTGATTTTTCAAATATATGAAATGTTTTTGTGTAATTTTAGTGAAAATAAGGTTTAAAATTGGAAATATGATAAAAGAAAAGCCCTTATTTCTTAAAACAAAGAAATAAGGGCTTTCGGATATGGGATAAATTATCGGATTTCCGCTCCAAGCTGGTGTTTATAGGTTCCCATCAACTTGTTCATGATTCTGTCTATTTGTTTATCTGTTAAAGTTTTTTCGTTGTCCTGAAGGGTAAAGCTCACGGCATACGATTTTTTGCCTTCGCCTAATTTTTCGCCTTCGTAAACGTCAAACAGGCTGACCGATTTCAGTAGATCCTTTTCTGTGCGTAAAGCAAGGTCTTTCACTTCCTTGAATGTCACTTTCTTGTCCAAAAGCAGGGCAAGGTCACGTTTTACGGCAGGAAATTTCGGCATGGGCACATAACCGATTGTTTGGTTTTTAACGATTTTCAGGATGTTTTCCCAGGAAAATTCAGCGTAATACACATCTTGTTCCACATCTGTGGTTTTCAGTACTTTTGCACTTAACATCCCCAACGTTACAATGTGTTTCCCATTTTGGGAATAGGTCAGTCCTTCCCGGTAAATGTCTTCTTCGCAAGCGGAAACGGACAGGCTGCCGACTTTCAGTCCCAGGCGTGTCAGGATCATTTCGCAATATGCTTTGATATTGAAGAAATCGGTCTTTTCTTCCCGGCTGTTCCAGGACTGGGGGGTTTTATTGCCTGTGATGAAAAGTGACAGTTTATCTTCTTCCTGATATTGTTTCAGGTGGTTTTCGCCCTCTTTTTTATGAAAAGTGTAGGCTTTTCCGAATTCAAAAAGCCGGAGGCTGTTGCTTTTCCGGTTGACGTTATAAGCAATGGATTCCAATCCGCCGAACAGTAAAGTCTGGCGCATGGCGTTCAGGTCGGAGCTGAGCGGATTGAAGATCATCACGGTGTTCTCCGGCTTATAGGTTTCCAGATTTTCAAAATAAGAGGCTTTGGTCAGCGAGTTATTCATGATCTCGTTGAATCCGTTGGCAGTCAAAAGATCGGCAATGATATTCTTTAGGCGGAAATCGTCCGGTTTTTCCGAATAACTCAACGTAGAATTCACTTTTGCGGGAACTTCAATGTTGTTGAAGCCGTAAATCCGGAGAATATCTTCGATCACATCCGCTTCCCGGCGTACGTCCACCCGGTAAGGCGGCACGTGGAGCAAAAGCCCTTCTTCCGTTTCCTGTACGATTTTTATTTCTAAAGAACGGAGTATTTTTTTGATCTGCTCTTTCCCGATCTGTTTTCCGATCAGGCGGTCGATATGGGCATATCTTACCTCTACCTCGAAATCCTGTACAGGAGTGGGATAGATGTCAATGATCTCGGATGTGATTTTCCCTCTTCCTAATTCTTTGATCAGCAGGGCTGCCCGTTTCAGGGCGTAGATCACGATGTTGGGATCGGTTCCCCTTTCAAAACGGAAGGACGCATCTGTATTCAGCCCGTGGCGGCGCGCTGTTTTACGAACGAATACGGGATCGAAGCAGGCACTTTCCAAAAATACGTTTTTGGTGTTTTCCGTGATTCCGCTTTCCTGGCCTCCGAAAACCCCGGCGATACACATCGGCTCGACCGTGTTGCACACCATAAGGTCGTTTTCGTTCAATTCACGTTCCACGCCGTCGAGGGTGACAAACTTTGTCCCGGTGGGGAAACTGCGTACCACCACTTTATTCCCTTTCACTTTGTTTAGGTCGAAAGCATGCAGGGGTTGTCCCAGTTCGAATAAGATATAGTTGGTAACGTCTACCACATTGTTGATCGGATGTAGCCCGATTGCTTTCAGCCGCACTTTCAGCCAATCCGGCGAATCCTTGATTTCTACGCCTTCAATGGTCACTCCGGCATAGCGGGGACAGGCTTCCGGACGTAGCACTTCGATGGAAATGCCCGATGTGTTACTGTCTGCCCGGAATTGCTCCACGGAAGGCAGGGTGTATTGAATATCTTGTTTTTGTTGTAAATAAGCGGCCAAATCACGTGCCACTCCCAAATGAGAAGCTCCGTCTACTCGGTTTGGGGTAATATCTACTTCAATCACATAGTCGCTGGTGATATTGTAATATTCTGCGGCAGGTGTTCCCACCCGGGCTGTATCCGGCAGCACGATAATCCCGGAATGGTCGTCGCCGATCCCGATTTCGTCTTCCGCACAGATCATGCCTTCGGATTCCTGTCCCCGGATTTTCGATTTCTTAATGACAAATTCTTTATCTCCGTCATAAAGTACTGTGCCGATAGTAGCCACTACCACTTTTTGTCCTGCGGCAACATTGGGCGCTCCGCACACAATGGGCGAGAGGCTTCCGGCACCCAGGTCAACGGTCGTGATGTGTAAATGGTCGGAATCCGGGTGGGGGATACAGGTTTTAACTTCTCCGATGACCAGTCCTTTCAGCCCGCCCCGGATCGATTCGAATTTTTCGTATCCACCTACTTCAAGTCCGATACTCGTTAATATTTCACAGATTTCCTCGACATCCAAATCGGTTTTCAGGTAATCTTTCAGCCAGTTTAATGAGATATTCATAGTTTAATTTTTTGTTACTGTCTATATTTTGTGTAAAGAATGTGTTTATTTAATTTGTAACATTCTTTCTATGGGTAACCACGCTTTCTGGCGGATGTCGTCCGGCACGGTCACGATGTATTGTTCTTTTTCCAATGCTTCCAGCACTTTTTCCAACGTCACTTTTTTCATTTGCCCGCAAATTGTTTTCGGATGAATGGGGATAAACTCTTTGTCCGGGTTGTCTTTTTTCAATTTGTGTATCGTTTCGATTTCGGTTGCAATCACAAATTGCTTTTTAGCCGAATGGGCCACGTGTTTGATCATTCCGGCGGTGGAGTACATGAATGCCTGCGGCAATTCCAAAATTCGGTCGTCGTGGGAGCAGTTGCTTTCGGGATGAATCAGAATGTCCGCTTCCGGATATTCCCGGCTTTTCTCAAGAATCATTTCCGTTGTGATCCGTTCGTGCACGCAACAATCCCCATTCCATAATTCCATTTGCCGCCCTGTTTTTTTCTGAATCCAGGCTCCCAGGTTTTTGTCCGGGACGAAGAATATTTTTTTATCTGCCGGAAGGCTTTCCACCACCTTCAGGGCGTTGGCAGAGGTGCAGCAAATATCTGTCCAGGCTTTTACTTCTGCCGTTGTGTTTACATAGCTGACCACAATCCCGTCGGGATTTGCTTTTTTCCATTCCCGGAGTTCGTACCCGGTTAGGCTTTCTGCCAGAGAGCAGCCTGCATGCTGTGCCGGGATCAATACTTTTTTATCGGGAGAAATAATTGCAGCGGTTTCTGCCATAAAATGCACGCCGCAAAATACGATGATGTCTGCATGGGTCTTTCCCGCCTCCTGCGACAATCCGAGGGAATCCCCCAGATAATCCGCAATATCCTGTACCTCAGGACGAGTATAGTAATGCGCCAGAATAACGGCATTTTTTTCTTTTTTCAATTGCTGTATTCTGTCAATAATTTCTGTATTCGTCATAATTTTTTCCTTTTCGGCTTCAAAGATAACAAAGTTAAAAGAAAAGGTAAAGTAGAATAAGTAAAAAGTGAAACAGAAAGGCGAGATAAAAGCGTGAGGAAAAGAAGTTAAAGTGAAAGCGGAGCATTCTTTTTACAGAGAGCTCCGCTTTTTGATTTATGTCTGTTACCTTTACAGGTAGATCGATATTGAAAATTCGCCTCAGGCTTTGATGTTCATGCTGATGTCCAAAGCTGTAACAGAATGGGTGAGTGCCCCTACGCTGATAAAATCTACTCCGGTAGCGGCCACTTCTTTCAGGCGCGGAATACTCATATTGCCGGAAGCTTCGGTTTTGGCACGTCCGCCGATCAGTTTAACCGCTTCGGTCATTTCCGCATTGCTCATATTGTCCAGCATGATGATTTCCGCTCCGGAAGCCAATGCCTCACGCACTTCGTCGAGATTCGTGGTTTCCACTTCGATCTTGATTCCGGCAGGAATATTCGCCCGTACTGCCTGAATGGCATTGGTGATATTACCTGCAACCTTTATGTGGTTGTCTTTGATCATAGCCATGTCATACAATCCCATCCGGTGATTGGTGGCTCCTCCGTCTTTCACTGCCATTTTATCTAAAACGCGAAGTCCGGGAGCTGTTTTGCGGGTATCCAGCAGTTGGGTGTGAGTGCCTGCCAGTTCTTTCACATATTTCGCCGCTTCCGTAGCTATTCCCGACATTCTTTGTAAAATATTCAGGGAAAGGCGTTCTCCGAGCAGCAGACAGCGGTAGCTGGCTTCGATCCGAAGGATAATATCACCTTTCTTTACAGTGTCTCCGTCTTTTACTTTAGGTTCCCAGGCAATATCTTTTTCGAAACGTTCATAAACCCGCCGGGCTATCTCCAGGCCGGAAATCACGCCGTCGGCTTTCATTTTCATTTCAGCAACCGCACGGGAATTGGCCGGAATGATAGAATTGGTGGTTACGTCTCCCGTGGCAATATCTTCTTCAATAGCAAGATCAATGAGTTTGTCGATTAATTTGTCGTATTGCATTTTATCTTATATTTTTATCGTTTGTCGTTCTGAACGAAGTCCGTTCAGGCGGTTTGTTCTATGTCTTCCCAAGTTTTTTATTCGTCTTTACAACTTTTATTGACCGGAGTTGTGTGGATGTCCTGTCCTTTTCGCTGTACGATATGGTAAAGGAAAGCATCGTTATTGGCTGGAAAATCTTCCCGGTAATGTCCTCCGCGGCTTTCTTCCCGGTAGAGGGCGGAACGGATGATCAATTGTGCCACGGTCAGCAGGTTATTGCTGAGCAAGGTGTGGTATTCGTTCTTGTCGGTTGCCAGGTGCTTTTCAAGTTGCATAATTTGGTCGAGCCCGCTTTGCAGGGAGGCGGCACTCCGGATAATTCCGGCATGGTTTGTCATAATCCGGGAAACTTCCTTTTTCAGTTGGATATATCCGTCGGCATAAGCCGGATCACAATGGAAAATGGTGGAAAATTTCGGTATTTCGGTTGCCGGTTGGTTTTGCCTGGAGGCTTCCACAGCCCTTTGGCCGAAAACCAGACATTCAATGAGTGAGTTGGAGGCCAGCCGATTGGCTCCCATAATCCCGGAGGAGGCTAACTCCCCGCATATAAATAGATTCCGAATGTTCGTTTGGCCGTAAATATCCGTCCTGACTCCGCCTACCGTGTAGTGGGCGGCGGGGGCTACCGGGATACGGTCGCACATATCGATTCCCAATGCACGGCATTTTTCGAAGATATTGGGAAAACGGCGGCGTATCATTTCCGGATCGAGGTGCTTCAGCGATAACCAGACATACTCCTGATTGTATTTCTGCATTTGCCGATAAATGGACTGCGCTACAATGTCACGGGGCGCAAGCTCTGCCAGTTCGTGTATGGCGGGCATAAAGCGCTCGCCGTTTTGATTGATTAAATGTGCGCCTTCTCCGCGTACGGCTTCGCTGATTAAAAAAGCCTCTTCCGATTCGGTGTATATGGCCGAGGGGTGGAATTGGATAAATTCCATATCCGCAATTTCGCATCCGGCATCGTATGCCAGAGCCAAACCGTCCCCGATCGTGGTGTTGGGGTTGGTGGTCCTTTTATAGATGGCTGAAGTTCCTCCTAAAGTCAGAAATGTATTGGTGGCAAAAAATAATTGCTCCCGGTTTGTTTCAATGTCCCAGGCACGTACCCCGAAACATTTGCCGTTATCTTGCAGCAGGCCGATCACGGAATGGTTTTCCAGTATTGTAATATTGGGGTTATCTTTCACCTTTTCAATCATAAAGCTGGTGACCATCCGTCCGGTGGCATCCCCTCCGGCATGAAGTATCCTTTTTTTGTGATGTCCGCCTTCCAATCCCAGGGCCAAACTGCCGTCTTCCATGTCGAAGTGCATCCCCTCGTCAATCAGTTCCTGTATTCGCTGGGGGCCTTCATTCACTAAAATATGGACAGCCGGGTAATCACACAATCCCCGTCCGGCAATGATCGTATCTTCAAAATGGAGAGCCGGGGCATCGTCTTCGTCGGTAACGGCTGCTATCCCGCCTTGTGCAAAGTAAGAGTTACTTTCTGTGATATTTGATTTGGTCAGCAGCGCCACTTTTCCGAATGCAGACGCTTTGAATGCAGTGTAAAGGCCTGCAAGACCGCTTCCCACAATGATGTAATCGTAATAACGCATTGGTGAAATATGTAAATTAGTGCGAAAGTACCATTTTTTTGTGAAGACATTAAACATATTTCGTTTTTTTTGATAGAGGTACTTAAAAAACGATCGAACAGATCAGGGACAAAAGTGTTGAAATATTAGACAGGAATGTAAAAATAATAGACAGGATCGTTTGATAGTTGTTGTGTTATATTATTGATAAATAGTGGTTTATTTGGTTTGGTATATAAATTGATGATGTTAAAAAATAATACAATATAAGTCTGAAAATAAATAAAAATTAAAATCTATGAAACAGTATTTCCGTTTTTTTATAAGAGGTATGATGCGATGGAAAGAGGTTTCGGCCTTAGCTTTGGGAAGCTTGAGTATAGGTATTGCTGTGGTGGTGTTGATCGGTTTATGGGTACAGGAGGAATTTAGTTTTGACCGTTTTCATGAGGATAGTGATTATATTTATCAGGTGTATACTTATGCTCACGGGGAAAAGGAATCGGTGGGGACTTTCCGTCAACTTGGCGATAACATGAAAGATCGGTTTCCCGAAGTGCAGAAGATATGCCGGACTGTTAGAAGAAGCAATGATTATCGGATTAATAAACAATTATTTCAGGAGGTTAGAGGGATTCAGGGCGATGGAAATTTCTTTTCTTTTTTCTCTTTTCCGTTAAAAGTGGGTGATGTCCGGACTTGTCTGGACGCTCCCAATAAAATAGTGATCAGCGAATCGTTGGCGCAAAAATGGTTTCCGGGGCAAGATCCTATCGGACGGCTGGTGGAAGGCGAGAAAATGAACTGGCAGGTTTCTGCCATAATGAAGGACATTCCTTATAATAGCCATATACAAACCGATGTGGTTATGCCTTTTTATGATAGGGCAGCCCAGCCGAATTGTCCTTCCAATATGTTTACCACTTATTTATATATGACCGATGCTTCCCGTATCGGGGAGGTGGAACAAAAACTTACGCAGGTGAATTGGGAAACCAATAGCCTGATGGAAGAAATGAAGCAAGAAATCAGATTACAACCTTTAAAGGATGTTCATTTCGGTGGCTTACAATCCGATCATACCGGCAGTAAATCATTGGTCATCACATTGGGATTGACGGCTTTTGCCATATTGCTGATTGCCTGTATCAATTTTATCAATCTTTTCATCGCCACCTCTTTTATGCGGGTGAAGGAAATAGGGGTAAAGAAAACGTTTGGAGCGGGAAAAAAACAGTTGGTCAAATCGTTTTATGCAGAAACGATTGCTTACGTCGTGTTTGCTACGGGAATCGGATTTTTGTTGGCGGTACTTTGTCGGCCTTTGTTCAATCGCCTGGCGGACTATCAGTTGATGATCGGATTCGATTCGCCGTGGTTATATGTTTTCCTGGGCGGCGTGATTGTTGTTACCACCCTGATAGCCGGCTCTTACCCTGCTTTCTATATGACGCGTTTCGGTGTGATCGACACGGTGAGCAGGCAGTTCCGGGGGAAAAGATTGTCATATTTCCAAAATTCATTGCTGATTTTGCAATTTACGGTGTCGATCGCCTTTCTCATCATGATCTTTTTTGTCCATAAACAGGTGAACTATGTGGTGGATTATGACCTTGGATTTAATAAGGAAAATATTGTTTATATGCCTGCCGAAGGGGATATGTTTGATCATTATGATGCCATCCGGGCAGAACTTTTAAGAAATCCCCGGATTAAGGAAGTTTCTTTCCGGCAAGGGATTCCTATGCGGTGGGCGGACGGTTATCCTATTTTACGTCCCGGAAGCGGGGAGCGTTTCCAGTTCGAACTTTGCCAGATTAAACCGAATTTTTTGGATATGATGGGAATTGAAGTGGTTGAAGGAGAAAATCCGTTTTATAATGAACAAGTGAAGAATCAGGTGTTGATCGATGAAAAAGGAGTACAGGTGCTGGATTTAAAAGAACCCATCGGAACGAGGCTGAATATATGGGGAATGAATTTTGTGGTGAAAGGAGTGGTCCGTTCCACTCAAAATAAAATTCTGAAGAATAAAAATCCGACTCCGCTTCTCTATATGCCTATTTTTGAAAATATGGCCGATCTCTATACTTTTTATTTTATGTGCCGGGTGGAAGGGAATCCCCGGGAAGCTATCGACGTTATGGAAAAGCAATGGCAACAATTTGTGCCGGATATGCCTTTTTCATACGGTTTCCTGGATCAGGCTTATGCTGAATTGTATGAGTCGGATTTGCGTCTTGCCAAAATATTCCTGTGTGCTTTGGTGATCATGGTGCTGCTGAGTGTTGCAGGGTTATTTGCCGTGGCTTATTATAAAAGCGAACGTCAATTGAAAGATATTGGGATCAGGCGGGTAAATGGTGCTACCGGGTGGGATCTTTTGATACTGCTGAATACCGGGTTTATGTATCTGGTAGGCATAGCCGTGGCCATAGGATTCGTTTTGTCTTATTATTTTGTGTCCTGGTGGCTGGAAGATTTTTCGGTGCGAACCTCACTGAGTTGGTGGATATTTATCGGAGCGGGCTTGATTGCTGCCGTTGTGGCGCTGACTACGGTGTGCACACAGGTAATCCGGGTCATCAGAATCAGTCCGGTTAAGATTTTGAAGAGTGAATAATTGGTAAATTTCGGTGCCTATTCTTCGGTTTTCATTATTTTATCGTATTTTTGTAACTAAACTAATTAAAAATATAGAATGATTACAAAGAATAAGGTCGTAGCCGTGAGCTACGAATTGAAGACCGAACCGGACGGGGATATTCTGGAAAAGGCCGGAGCCGACCAACCATTGGAGTTTATTTGCGGACAGGGGCAGACCTTGGAATATTTTGAAATGAATCTGCTTGATAAAAAGCCGGGAGATAAGTTCGATTTCAAAATTCCGTCGGTAAATGCTTATGGAGAGGTGAACGAAGATATGATTGTGGATTTACCGAAAGATATATTCAAAGAAGTAGAAGCCGAAGATATGGTTGTAGGTAATACTTTACCTATGATGGACAGTATCGGACGTAGATTGGAAGGAAAAATCATTTCTATCGGTGAGGAAGAAGTGCAGATTGATTTTAATCATCAGCTGGCTGGGAAAGACCTTTATTTCACCGGGGAAGTCCTGACTGTGCGCGACGCTACGGACGAAGAGCTGGAAGCTCTGCATTCCCACAAATGCGGCGGTTGCAGCGGATGTGGATCGCACGAGGAAGAGGGATGCTGCGGATCCGACGACAGCGGTTGCGGATGCGGCGGTTGTCATTAAATTATTGAAATCGTATTGAAACAAAGCAGGGCGCAGGCGTTACGTGTACGCCCTGCATTTTATTTTATCGTATGGCTGGTAATAGTATAGGAAAACTTTTTCGTCTGACCTCTTTTGGGGAATCGCACGGAATGGCTGTTGGCGGAGTGATCGACGGATGCCCTGCGGGCGTTGTTTTATCGGCAGAGCTGATTCAGCACGAACTGGACAGGCGACGTCCCGGACAGTCGGATGTTTCTACACCCCGGAAGGAAGCCGACCAGGTTGAAATCCTGTCCGGAATTTTCGAAGGGAAATCCACCGGAATGCCTATTGGCTTTATGGTGCGTAATTTGAATCAGAATAGCAAGGATTATAGCGATCTGAAAGATTTATATCGTCCTTCCCATGCCGATTACACCTGGCAGCAGAAATACGGTGTACGGGATTACAGGGGAGGTGGACGGTCTTCGGCCCGGGAACATATCGCCCGGGTGGTTGGAGGGGCTGTCGCCCGTCAGGTACTTGCAGGATTCGGCATCACGATTCAGGGATATACTTCGCAGGTGGGTGATATTTGTTTGCCTTACCCTTACCGGGAAGTCGAACTGGAAAAGACGGAATCGAACATTGTTCGTTGCCCGGATGCGGCTACGGCTGAAAAAATGATTGCTTTGATCCGTGAAGTGAAGGAGCAGGGCGATAGCGTGGGCGGAGTGGTTAGCTGTGTGATACAGGGAATGCCTGCCGGGTTGGGAGAGCCTGTGTTCGACCGTTTTCAGGCAAGGCTTGCCCAGGCTGTCATGAGTATCAATGCAACGAAAGGGTTTGAATATGGAATGGGGTTTGCCGCAGCTTCGATGCGCGGAAGCCAGCATAACGATCCTTTTGTGATGAAAGAAGGAAAGATCAGGACAGAGACTAATTTGTCCGGTGGCGTACAGGGAGGTATCACCAATGGGGAAGATGTATATTTCCGGGTGGCATTTAAGCCTGTGGCGACGATTATGCAAAAACAGGACACGGTTACCCGTTCGGGTGAAGAGGTGGAGTTTGAAGCCCACGGACGCCATGATCCGTGCGTTGTGCCCCGTGCCGTTCCGGTGGTGGAGGCGATGGCGGCTATGGTCGTGCTCGATTTATTGCTGGAAGCCGGATTTTGGGGTAAATAAGGTATAAATTTTTAAAACATAGATTATGTATAGCGCGTTGTTATTTTCTTTCCTGTACTTCTTTGTTTGTTGTGTGGGGATTGCATTCGGAGTTTGTCTGATTGTCGGGCTGTTCAGGTTTCTTGCTCTGAAAAAAGAGCAGAATCAGTTGTTTAAGGAATATATTTTGTTCTTGAAAGAAAAAAAGCAATGCGGAGATTAATTTTTCTTTCCAAAGTGTTTGTTTTTTGAAAAATAGTTTTCATCTTTGCTGCACTAAAAGTAGAAAAAAGACAATGATTACATTACTGACAAATAAAGCATGGTGGTGGCGCCTTTCCGATTTAACCGGTGGGACGCATGCTCTATGAAATCTGGTCAGGTGATGAAATAAATACATTCATTCAACAGTATAAGAGGCTATCGGAACACCGGTAGCCTCTTTTTTGTCGTATCAAAATTTTAAAAGATATATGAAAAACTTTAATGTAAACAATGACGGTTATTATGGCAGGTTCGGAGGGGCTTATGTTCCAGAGATCTTACATGCCAATGTTGAAAATTTGCGGAATGCTTATCTGCAAATGATCGGGGACGATTCTTTTCAAAAAGAATTTCACGATTTACTGCGTGACTATGTGGGACGTCCCAGTCCGTTGTATTATGCCCGCCGTTTGAGCCAGAGATACGGTGCGAAAATATATTTGAAACGGGAAGACCTGAATCATACCGGAGCACATAAAATCAATAATACGATCGGACAAATCCTGTTAGCCCGCCGGATGGGAAAAACGCGGATTATCGCTGAAACCGGAGCGGGGCAGCACGGAGTGGCAACGGCAACGGTGTGCGCCCTGATGGATATGGAATGTGTGGTGTATATGGGAGCCACCGATGTTGCCCGGCAACAACCGAATGTAGAGAAAATGGAAATGCTGGGGGCTACGGTTATTCCGGTGGAAAGCGGGAATAAGACGCTGAAAGATGCTACCAACGAAGCGATTCGCGACTGGTGCTGTAATCCCAGGGATACTTATTACATTATCGGCTCTACGGTGGGGCCGCATCCGTATCCCGATATGGTGGCGCGTTTCCAGTCGGTGATCAGTCAGGAAATGCGCAAGCAGTTGCTGGAAAAAGAAGGACGGGAAGAGCCGGATTACGTGATCGCTTGCGTGGGAGGCGGAAGCAATGCTGCCGGAGCTTTTTATCATTTTCTGCACTCTCCCCAGGTGAAGCTGATTGCTGCGGAAGCGGCGGGAAAAGGGGTAGACAGCGGAGAATCGGCTGCAACGATTCATCTGGGAAAAGAAGGTATCATTCATGGCAGCCGTACTTTGGTGATGCAGACGGAGGACGGGCAGATCACAGAGCCTTACTCCGTATCGGCCGGATTGGATTATCCGGGGATCGGTCCTTTGCATGCTTATCTGTCGGATGAAGGTCGGGCAGAAGTGTTGGCGGTGACCGATGACGAGGCGCTGGATGCCGCTTTCCGGTTGACTTCTATGGAGGGGATCATTCCCGCGCTGGAATCGGCGCATGCGCTTGCCGTGCTCGAAATGAAGAAATTCAATCCGGAAGACGTGGTGGTGATCAATCTTTCGGGACGGGGAGATAAAGATATGAAAACCTATATCGATACAAAAAGTAAAAGATAATATAGCTGCGGGACCTCTATGGGCGTGTGGGTACGCTAAAGAAAATGATCGTGGAATGGAGGTTTCTCATAGCTTAAAAATTATAATCGTATGAAACATCATTTGAGGATTGTTACGAAGACTATTCCGGCGGATTTACAAACTCCGGTGGGTATATATTTAAAAGTGCGGGATTTATTTCCCCAGTCGGCTTTGCTGGAAAGTTCCGATTACCACACCACTCAAAACAGTTTTTCGTTTATCGGAGTGGAGCCTTTGGCCCGTTTTGCCGTGGTAGGAAATTCCATTTGTTACCGTTATCCTGACGGGCAAGAGGTTTCGGAAGAAATTACCCCGGATAAAGATGTGGTCGAGGCTTTGAAGGCTTATATCGCTTCTTTTCAGACAGAAGAAAACCCGACGGGCATAAACGGTTTTTTCGGCTATACGGCTTATGATGCCGTGAAATATTTTGAAGCGGTGAAGATACAGCCGAAAGAAGAACAATTCCGGGAAATACCGGACATGATGTATATCCTTTACCGTTTTATTATCGTGGTGAATCATTTTAAGAATCAGGTGACAATTGTCGAGAATCTGCCGGAAGGGGAGGAATCGCGGTTGGATGCCCTGATTGGGGTGATTCATAATAATAATATCGCCCAGTATGGCTTTGAGGTGTTGGACGATGTGACATCGCCGCTGACAGACGATGAATATAAGCAAATGGTGGAAAAAGGAATCCGCCACACCAAACGCGGAGATGTGTTCCAGATCGTTCTGTCGCGCCGTTTCAGCCGGGGTTTTCGGGGCGATGATTTCAATGTTTACCGGGCACTGCGCTGTGTGAATCCCTCTCCTTATTTGTTTTATTTTGATTTCGGCGGTTTCCGGATTTTCGGATCTTCCCCGGAAACGCATTTGAGGGTTGCCGGCGGAAAGGCTTATATCGATCCGATAGCCGGAACATTCAAACGTACGGGCGATGATGTGCGCGATTCGGAATTGGCCAGGCAATTGCTGGCCGACGAAAAAGAAAATGCGGAACACATTATGCTGGTCGATCTGGCAAGGAACGATCTGAGCCGGGGAGCCGGGAATGTGCATATCGACTTTTTACGTCAAATACAATACTATTCGCATGTGATTCACATGGTTTCCCGGGTTAGTGCGCAGGTTACGGAACAAACGGACGTTTTGCGTTTGTTTGCCAACACTTTTCCGGCGGGAACGCTTAGCGGGGCGCCCAAGGTAAGGGCGATGCAGCTGATCGATGAAATTGAACCGCACAGCCGGGGAATATACGGAGGATGTATCGGGTATATCGGTTTTAACGGAGAGTTGAATCAGGCGATCACGATCCGCAGTTTTCTGAGCTATGGCAATCGGCTTTATTCACAGGCGGGAGCCGGGATTGTGGCGCACTCAAAGCCTGAAAGTGAATTGCAGGAGTTAAATAATAAACTGGGAGCGTTGATGAAAGCTCTGGAGTATGCCGAATGTTTTTGCTAAAAAATGAATGAGTATGGAAAAGATATTGATATTTGATAATTACGATTCGTTTACCTATAACATTGTGCATCTCGTAAATGAATTGGGATATGCGACGGATGTTTTCCGCAATGATAAAATCTCGCTGGAAGAGGTGGGACGTTACGATAAGATTATTCTTTCACCGGGACCGGGTGTTCCCGCCGAAGCCGGAATATTGATGGAGGTGATCCGCCGTTATGCGCCTACCAAACGGATTTTGGGTGTTTGCCTGGGAGAGCAGGCCATTGGGGAGTGTTTCGGTGCGAAATTGCTGAATTTGCCGGAAGTGTTTCACGGTGTGTGTACGCCCGTAAAGGTGGTTGCTCCGGAGAAAATGTTTGAAGGATTGGGAGATACGTTCGAGGTAGGGCGTTATCATTCCTGGGTGGTCGGTCGGGAGGATTTTCCCGATTGCCTGACTGTTACGGCGGAGGATGCCGAAGGCAGAATCATGGCACTTGCCCATAAAACGTATGACGTGCGCGGGGTACAGTTTCATCCTGAATCCATCCTGACTCCTGCCGGGAAAGAAATGATGAAGAAATGGATCGAGGGATAAAGTGGCGGTTACGAAGATAAAATATGAATAAAGAGAAAGACAATGAAAGAGTTACTATATAAAATGTTTGAGCATAAAAACCTGACCAGGGAGGAGGCCAAACAGGTTTTACTGAATATTTCGGACGGAATGTATAATGAGTGCCAGTTGTCGGCATTTATGACAGTGTTCCTGATGCGGAGCATCACTACGGAAGAACTGGCCGGATTCCGGGAAGCGATTCTCGAACGCCGGATTGCGATCGACCTGGACGGGACGGATGCGATCGATATTGTAGGTACGGGCGGGGACGGAAAGAATACGTTCAATATCTCTACGGCGGCTTGTTTCGTGGTGGCAGGAGCCGGTTACCGGGTGATTAAACACGGTAACTACGGAGCCAGTTCCGTGAGCGGGGCTTCGAACGTGTTGGAACACCACGGAGTGAAGTTTTCGGCAGACCCGGCTTGCTTGCAGCGTTCGCTGGACGAAAGCCGTATGGCTTACCTGCACGCGCCCTTTTTCAGTCCCGCGCTGAAAAGTGTGGGGGGCGTACGGCGCGCACTGGGAGTCCGCACATTTTTCAATATGCTGGGGCCGCTGGTCAATCCGGTGATGCCGCAATACCAGTTGTTGGGAGTATATAATTTGAAATTAGCCCGTTTGTATAATTATATTTATCAGGAGAGCGGTATTCATTATACAATAGTTCATTCTTTGGACGGATACGACGAGGTGTCATTGACTTCTCCTTTCAAGGTGATAGACAATTCGGGTGAAGATATTCTGACTCCTGAACAGGCGGGGTTTGCAGGATGCAGCGAAGAAGAGCTGTCAGGTGGAGATACGGTGGCGGAGGCTGCCCGGATTTTCGACCGGGTGCTGGAGGGAACGGCCAGCAGCGGCCAGATCAATTGCGTGGTGGCGAATGCCGCTTATGCCATTAAAACCCTGCGTCCTGAGAAATCGCTGGCGGAGGCTGTGGCAGAAGCCCGGACTTCCATCGACAGTGGAGAAGCGAAAAAAGCATTTGAAAAGTTTGTTGAATTAAATTCCTGAGATCATGACCATATTGGAACAAATATTAGCAACGAAGCGTGAGGAGGTGGAAAGCCGTAAAAAACAGATTTCTGCCGGGCAGCTGCTCGAAACAGCCCATGCCGGGCGGAAACGCTTGTCGATGCGGCATGCGCTGGAAAGTTCTCCCTATGGAATTATTGCCGAGTTTAAGCGGAAATCGCCTTCCAAAGGATTTATCCACCGGGATGCCGATGTGGCGCAAGTGGTGAGTGGTTACGCAGCCAGCGGGGCTGCGGCCTGTTCTGTGCTGACGGATACGCTTTATTTCGGTGGTAACCCGGAAGATTTGATGCGTGCGCGGGCAGCTGTCGATATTCCTTTATTGCGGAAGGATTTTATCGTCGATCCTTATCAGCTGGCGGAAGCGGCAGCCTGGGGAGCCGACGTGGTGCTGCTGATTGCTGCCGCCCTGACTCCGGGGCAATGTCGTGAATTGGCGGAAGCGGCTCATGAATTGGGGTTGGAGGTGTTGCTGGAAGTGCACCATCAGGATGAGCTCGACAGGATTTGTGAACAGGTGGATATTGTGGGAATCAATAATCGTAACCTGGCTACTTTTGCGACCGATATTTATACTTCTTTCGAGCTGGCGAAACAGATTCCGGCTACTTTCCTGAAAATTTCGGAAAGCGGCATTCATTCGATCGATACGGTGATGGCTTTACGGGATGCGGGATTCCGGGGTTTTCTGATCGGGGAACGTTTTATGAAGGAATCCAGTCCCGGAGAAGCTTTAAAAAAGTTTATTAGTCATGCTGATTAAGGTTTGCGGAATGCGGGAACCGGAAAACATGGCCGCTGTGGCTTCCCTGGGGCCCGATATGATGGGATTTATATTTTATCCTTTGTCTCCGCGTTATGCCGGAGGGTTGCCGCCGGAAGCGGTGCAGGCCCTGTCGCCGGGTATTCAATCGGTGGGGGTATTTGTTAATGAGGATGAAACGGTGGTTCTTGATACGGTTGAACGGTATAACATTCCTGTTGTTCAGCTACATGGTGCAGAATCTCCCGAATATTGCCGGAAATTCCGGGAAAAGGGATTTCGGGTGGTGAAAGCCATTGGGATCGGGACTGAGGAAGACCTCCGGCTGTGTGAGGTTTATGAGGACTGTTGCGATATGTTGCTTTTCGATACCAAAAGCCGGAAACATGGTGGTACGGGGCAGGCTTTCGATTGGAGGCTTTTAGAAGATTACCGGGGAAGTTTGCCTTTTATGCTTAGCGGTGGTATAGGCCCGGACGATATTTTACGGGTAAAGGCGTTCAGGCATGCCCGTTTTGTCGGGATCGACCTGAATAGCCGTTTTGAGACCGCACCCGGAATGAAAGACGATAAAAGGCTGTCTGCTTTTATAAAAGAATTGCGCAGTTGAAATTTAAAATGATATTAAATACAAAAGATATGATGAATAGACTTACGAAACTTTTTCAGCAGAAAGATAAAAATCTGTTGTCGGTTTATTTTACGGCTGGTTATCCAAATTTGGACAGTACCGGAAAAGTTATCCGCTCTTTGGAAGCGAACGGAATAGACATGATCGAGATCGGTATCCCTTTTTCCGACCCTATGGCGGACGGGGTTGTGATACAGCAAAGCAGCACGAAGGCTTTGCAGAACGGAATGACTTTGCCCCTGTTGCTGGAACAGGTGAAAGAGGTACGGCAGGATTGCCAGATTCCTTTGGTGTTAATGGGATATTTGAATCCGGTGATGCAATACGGGCCTGAAAAATTATTCCAACATTGCCGGGAGATCGGGGTGGACGCGATGATTATTCCCGACCTGCCGTTTCACGAGTATATGGAGCATTATAAGGTTTTGTGCGAACGCTACGATATTCCTTTGATTATGCTGATTACGCCGGAAACTTCGGAGGAACGTATCCGCCTGATCGATGAAAATTGCGGCGGTTTCATTTATATGGTTTCTTCGGCTTCCACTACGGGAGTGCGTGACCGTTTTACGGAAGAACAAACCGCTTATTTCCGGGAAATCGATGGATTGAAGCTCCGGAATAAACGGTTGATCGGATTCGGGATTTCCAACCAGGCAACCCGTTCGGTGGCTTCCCAATACAGTAACGGAGTGATTGTGGGGAGTTTGTTTGTGAAGTGCCTGGGAGGATGTGCATCGGTGGACGAAGCTACTGTCTGTTTGCTGGAGAAGTTACAGAAGTAGGCGTGAAACGCGGAAACGATACGTGTGAGAATGTTCCGGAAAGCCGGGAGAGAAGATGAAAGTTTTGGGAAAAGCCGGAAAATAATTTGCAATCTGTAAAGGATTTTTTACCTTTGAGGAAAATTAAATTTTTAGTAGATATGGCAAGTATTAAGAGATTAAAGAAAGACATCGACTATTTAACTTTTTCGGTTGTAGCTGATTGTTTTAATTATAGTATCGTTACCGGAAAAACAAGCAATAACGTGAGTGAGATCGTTCAGCATATTATCGGTTCAAGAAACGATTTACGGAAACGTGTTTCTGAAGGCAAGAGAGTGGTTAAAGGTGAAAGAAAAAATTACTATAAAGCCATTTTCAAAGACCTGCTGATCAATGTGGACGGAGCTTTTACAAAACTCAGCGAGACTGTAAAAGAAAACTAAGCAGCGAAACTGTTAAAATAAAAAGAGAGAGAATGTTTACGGACATTCTCTTTTTTTGTCGGTTGAAAATGACTATTTTTTTGCCGTAAAATGCAATTGGAATGGACACGATAGAATTGGCCGGTGTAGGTGAAATTAAAGTAAGAAGAAGCGCAAATATCAAATTCCTGTCGATCCGGATGGCTCCGGCGAGGGGAATATGGGTGAATGTGCCTTACGGTGTGAGCCGGAGGCAAGTGGAGAATTTTTTGCAGGAGAAAAAAGAATGGATCCGGCAAACTTCTGCGAAGATGAAAGTTTATGAGCAGGACACCGGGGTGGGGCTGGGAATAGGCGCGGAAGTGAAGACGAAACTGCACGTATTGAAGATTGTGGCAACCGGGGAAGAAAAGCCGGGTTACCGGATAGAGGGAAATGTAATCACCTTATCGATTCCTCAAACCACCGATTTCAGCCGGATCGAGAAAACGGTGCAGCAGTTCCTGCTGGAAATCTATGTTATGGAAAGCAAGCAATATTTGCCGAAACGGGTGAAGTTTTATGCGGAAAAGTATGGTTTTAAATATGCAAGGCTTTCTTTCCGCAATAATTTGTCGAATTGGGGCAGTTGTTCACACGATAACAATATCAGCCTGAATATTAAATTAATGAAGCTGCCGGACGAGATCATCGATTATGTGATTTTGCATGAGCTTTGCCACACCGTAGAGAAAAACCATTCGGCAGATTTCTGGAAATTGGTACGAAAGGTATGTCCCGATTGTGATGCTTTGCGTAGCCGTTTACGGAAGTATAACACAAGGGTATAGGAAAATTAATTTTCAGATTGCATTTAACTTAGAATCCTTTTGAAAAGTTGTATCTTTGTTCAAATTTCTAAATAAAAGACTAAAATCATGATGCAGGATCAAGTGAAAGAAATCAGGGATATTTTGTCGGAAGTGAAGTATCCCGGTACATCAAAAAATATAGTGGCGTTAGATATGGTTCAAAATATCAGGCTGGAAGGAGATAAAGTGTTTTTTCGGCTGGTGTTTCAGAAATCGAACGATCCGTTTATCAGTGCCGTTCAGAAAAAGAGCGAGGCTCTGTTGAAAGAGAAAACCCCTTACCAATCCGTTGAAATTGAAACTGTATTTATGCAGGATTTGGAACGTCCGCTTTCTTTGGAGAAGGTGAAAAATATTATTGCCGTGTCCTCCGGGAAAGGCGGAGTGGGAAAATCGACCGTTGCTGCGAATTTGGCGGTAGCTTTAGCGGCGATGGGGCATAAAGTCGGGTTGGTGGATGCGGATATTTTCGGCCCGTCCATGCCTAAAATGTTCGGTTGTGAAGATGCCCAGCCTTATATGACCGAAGTGGACGGCCACCAATATATTGTTCCGGTGGAACAATACGGGGTGAAGCTCCTATCTATCGGTTTTTTTGTCGATCCGGCTTCGGCTACGGTGTGGCGCGGTCCGATGGCTTCCAACGCTTTGAAGCAAATGGTGGAGCAGGGGTATTGGGATGAACTGGACTATATGCTGATCGACCTGCCGCCGGGAACCAGCGATATACACCTGACTTTGGTGCAGACCGTCGCCCTGAGTGGGGCTATTGTGGTGAGTACGCCTCAGCAGGTGGCTTTGGCCGATGCTGTGAAAGGAATCAATATGTTCGAATCTCCGGGTATACAAGTTCCGGTGATCGGCTTGGTCGAGAATATGGCATGGTTTACTCCGGCTGAACTGCCGCAAAACAAGTATTATATATTCGGTAAAGAGGGGGCTAAAAAACTGGCGGAGGAGAAAGGATTGCGCCTGCTGGGGCAGATTCCTGTGGTGCAAAGTATTTGTGACGGAGGGGATAGCGGGAAACCCGTGGCTTTGAATCCTGACTCGATTACCGGGGCTGCTTTTATGGAGCTGGCACGGCAGGTGGAAAAAGCCGTGGAAGAGCAGGGCGAAACGGCGAAACGGGTAAGAATTACAAAAAAATAAGAAATACGGATATACCGTTATTACTGCTTATTTTGAAGTGGTATGACGGTATACTGCCGTGTTGTATGGAATGAAGTACGCTTTTTACATATCATTGGCCTGTATGGTGATGTTGTGTAGTTGTTCTGTGAAGAAGAACAATTTTTTTTCACGCAATTATCACCAGATGACTACCCGTTACAATGTTTATTTTAACGGGAATCAGGCATTTAAATCGGGATTGAAAAATATGGAGAACAGGCATAAGGAGGATTATACCAACCTTTTGCCTGTTTTTGTTTCCAATAACGAACAAACCCGGAATGCTTGCAGTGCCGATATGGATTATGCCATTGAGAAAGCGGCGAAAGCCATCGATAAACATTCTATTACGGTAAAGCCCAGAAGAAGGAAGAATAAAGATTCGAAAAATTACCAGACTTTCCGCAAAAAGAAAGAGTTCAACAAGCAAATGGACAAATGCTATCTTTTGTTGGGGAAGGCCTATTTCTATAAAAAGAAATATGCCATGGCAAATAATACTTTCCGTTTCATACAGCGGCAATATGCCGAGGACGATAAAATTATGACGGAGGTATCGCTTTGGCTTTTTCGCAGCCTGACCGAAATGGGGCGTTATGAGGAAGCCGAAAAGCAAATGAACCGTTTAGCGGGGGCGGATTTAAACCGGGAGCAAAGAGAGATGCTGGCGGCGGCGCAAACCGATTTTTATGTGAGGCAGGGGCTATATGCCCAGGCGATTCCTGCGGGAGAAAAGTTGGTGGATAATTGTAAAAGCTGGAAACGTAAACCGCGCTACAATTTTATGTTATCGCAACTTTATTTGAAGGAGAATCAGGATGCCCAGGCTATGTATGCCCTGAAAAAAGCCGCCCGTTTCAATTTTAATTATGAGATGGTGTTCAATGCCAAAATAAATATGGCGTTGGCTTATCAAACCGGGGACGGAGCTGTGGGGAAAAAGCTGAACAAGATGTTGCGTGATCCTAAAAATGTCGATTTTAAGGATCGGATTTATTATGCGCTGGGCAATATAGAGGAAAAGAAAGGGAATGAGCCGGAGGCGATCGACCTGTATTGGAAATCGGTGCGCTCAAGTGTGGAAAACGATAATCAGCAGGCTCTCTCTTTTTATAAGCTGGGAGATTATTATTTTAAAAACCGGGATTACATCATGGCTCAATCCTGTTACGATTCTTGCCTGTTTGCGATGGATTCCAGGTATGAAGATTACGAAAAGCTGCGCGCTTTGGTGACAGACCTGACCAGCCTGGTGGTGAATTTACGCACGATTCAGGAACAGGACAGCCTGTTGCGTATGGCTTCCCTGCCCGAAACCGAGCGTATCCGCCTGATCGACGAAAAAATACAGAAGATTAAGGATGAAGAGAATGCTGCCCGGGAAGCGGAGAAGAAAGCACAGGAGGAACGTAGTTTCTATGAGCGCAACAATATGATCAACCGGGGAAGTGGTTATTCGCAGGAAAGCGGAACGGGGGACTGGTATTTTTATAATCCGATGACCATCGCTTTGGGAAAGAATGATTTTAAACGGAAGTGGGGACGGCGGAAACTGGAAGACAATTGGAGAAGGCAGAACAAGGCAAGGATAGAGTTTACGGAGCTGACCGAAGAAATTACCGGGGAAACGGGAGAAAGTGAAGAAAAAGCAGATGTCAAAAGCCGGGATTATTATCTGAAAAATATCCCTATCGATGAAGATGCCCGGAAAGTTGCCGAGAAGAAAGTGGAAGACGCTTATTATAAGGCAGGGGAGATTTACCTTTATAAGTTCAATGATCCCGAAAAGGCTTTGGAATGTTTCGATGCTTTTATCGGACGTTTTACCGCAGGGAACGACCTGCCTATGGTTTATTATATGGCGTATGCCGCAGCAAACCAACAGGGACAGACGGCAAAAGCCGAAAAATATAAGGCGGAACTGATTGCAAAATTCCCGGAAAGTGATTTTGCCAAAGGTTTGCAGGATCCGGACTATTTTAAGAAAGTGGACGGGGAGTTGAAAGACATAGAGCGGATGTATGAGGAGGCTTATACAAAGTATGAGCAGGTGTATTATACCGAAGCATTGGCTATTTGCAACGATATTCTGAAACGTTATCCGGGAAATAAGCTGCAATCCAACGTGTTGTTTTTAAAAGCCATGTGTATGGTCAATACGGCTCCGGCGGCAGAGGCGAGGGAGGCTTTGAACCAAGTGGTGGTATCCCGTCCGGGCAAAGAAATTCAGGAGGTCACCAATGCTTTATTGGCCTCTTTATCGGTGGGGGATGCTCCGGCAATGTATACAGAGGCAGAAATGGCTCAGGCACGGGCGTTGAAGGCCAACCGGAATTGGGTGTTCGATGAAAAAGGCAATCTCCATGGAGAAGAAGAGAGGGAACTGGCTTATAAAGCGGAGAAAGACAAAGAGTATGCGGTGGTGTTCTTATTGCCGGAAGATTTTTCCCTTATGCAGGAAACGAGGCTGAAAGCCCGGCTGGCGTTTATTAATGCTGCGGAAGCTGTGGAGGGGAAAAATTATGAGATCGGAAAAGAGGAATTATGGTATAAGAAAAGTGTTTTCCTAATCCGGAAATTCACCGACTATAAGGAGGCTGAAGAATACCTGAAACGGATCGCTACCGATAAAGCCGTGCTCAAAGCGATAGGAGATAAGGGATACCGTATTTTTGCCATCACCGATGAAAATTTGGCTGTATTGAAACGGATGAAAGATGTGGACAATTATGTGGACTTCTTCACGGAGCAATATTTCGATAATAAAAATGAAGGTGAGATCATAACCGGAAAATTAGGAACGACCGCCCATATTTTTAATTATGCTGAAAATGAGGGGCATAATTTTATGCTTATGGTTCCGTTCCGACAGGTGAATACGAAACGGATTGCCGAAGCCCTGCACAATGCCGAGCCCGCATTTACCATGCAGAAGGAGGACTACGATGCGGAGAACGAGTTTATTGTTGTGCGTAGGGTGGGAAATAAAGCACAGGCACTCGATTACTTAAATTCCGTTTTAAAGAATAAGGATATTTTTGATAAATTGGCAGGGATAAACTACCAGGCTTTTGTGATTACGGAAAGTAATCAGAAAACCTTGCTGGAGAATGGCTATCTGGATGAATATCTGAATTTTTACGAAGACAATTATCTGAAAAGTGCAGGCGCAGTCGGGGTGGAAGACGGGGATTTCGTTTATAATAAGGACGTGGCCCACAAGTTTGTGCTGTTCTATTCCAACCAAATCGATCCCTTTAAGCTGAAAGAAGTGTTTGCCGAGTTTAATTTTGCAGGCCTCACTACAAACAATATGAAATATGATGACACTCATGATTGTATGGTGGTTTCCGGTTTTAAGAACAAGGATGAAGCTATGCGTTATTTTACGACAGTGGTAAATAACCGGAAATTGTTCAGGCCTTTGCGGAATACGGATTATACTAATTTTGTCATTACCGACGTGAACCTGGAGACCGTCATCGGGAAACAGGCCGTGGAAAAATACCTGGATTTTTTTAAGAAATACTATATACGTTAAATATTCAACGATTGCAATGTATGAAATGGACGATCAATCATCTGGAAGAAATTAACAATGTCGCTTCTGAATTTCTGGATTTCGTAGGCGATAAAAAGATATTTGCCCTTTACGGACCGATGGGGGTGGGAAAAACCACTTTTGTCAAAGCGGTTGCCTCTTGTTTGGGGGTGACGGATGATGTGAGTTCGCCGACTTTTGCCATTGTGAATGAATACCGGACAAAAACCGATGAAGCTATATATCATTTTGATTTCTATCGCGTAAATAATATTTCAGAAGCCCTGGATTTCGGTTATGAGGAATATTTTTTCAGTGGTGACCGTTGCTTTATTGAATGGCCGGAAAAAATAGAGGAATTATTGCCGGAGGATATTGTGAATTGTTATTTTTCGGAGAAAGAGGACGGAAGCCGGGAGTTGAGTTTATCCTTGTAAGAGCTATTAATAATTTGGAAGATTATGGAAAATACGGGTAAAATGTCGGGCACTACCATTAATAAAGGGTGGTTTATGTATCAGGAAAAAGAAGTTTTTCTGGATAGGAAACAAAAGAAACTTGTATTAGGGCTTCCAAATGAATTGGAAAAAGGAGAAAATCGAATCTGTCTGACTCCGGAATCCGTGCAATTGCTGGTGGCTATGGGACATGAGGTGCTGGTGCAGCGGGGAGCAGGGGAAGCTGCCCGGTATAGCGACCGGGAATATTGTGATTCGGGGGCGTTGATTGTGGAAACCCCGGAAGAAGTGTACACGGCGGACATTGTCCTGAAAGCGACTTCCGTGTCGGTGGCGGATACGGCTTATATGCATGACCGTCAGATTATTTTATCGCCTTTGAAATTGGCGGACCAGCGAAAAGAAGCTATTGTCGAAATGATGCAGCGCAAGGTGACTGCCGTTGGATTCGATATTCTGAAAGATTCCGACGGTTTTTTCCCTGTTGTACGTATTATGAGCGAAATCGCCGGAAATTCAGCCATCATGATCGCCAGTGAATATTTGAATAATTCCCGGGGAGGAAAAGGCATTATTTTAGGAGGTGTGAGCGGAATTACTCCCACCGAAATCATTATTCTGGGAGCCGGAACTTTGGGTGAATTTGCCGCCCGCACGGCTTTGGGGCTGGGAGCTACGGTGAAAGTTTTCGACCATTCGCTGACCCGTTTGCGCCATTTGAATGAAGTGTTGGGACAGAGGGTGTTTACTTCCGTATTCCATAAACCTGTGTTGGAAAAAGCTTTGGCTTCTGCCGATGTGGTGATCGGGGCAATGCGTTGTTTCGATAATGTGGCCAATATTGTGGTGACCGAAGAACAGGTGAGGCTGATGAAAAAAGGGGCTGTCATTGTGGATATGTCAGTGGATCATGGAGGGTGTATAGAAACATCCGGCCCTACGACACTTGAAAAACCGGTGTATACCTATGAAGGAGTGATCCATTACTGTGTGCCTAATGTGCTTTCACGGGTGGCACGGACGGCTTCTATCGCATATAGCAATATATTTATTCCTTTGCTCGAGAGTGTAGCCTGCCAGGGAGGATTTACGAATGCCATCCGTTTTAATGCCGGATTGAGGGAAGGGGTGTATATTTACAATGGGATATTGACCAAAAATGTTATTGCCGATAAATTCGGCTTGATTTCCAGGGATATTGACTTACTGTTAGCTGCCCTGTAATTTTGTCAAAATATAGTTTATGAATTTGCGTCTGTGCTTTTGTGTTTTGGTTGCCGTGTTTCTGTCTTCCTGTTCTGCACGTTATTACATGAAACGGGGAAATCAGATTTATGCTACCGGAAGATATTATAAAGCTTCGTCTAAGTATGAGAAATCCTATAATAAGGCAAAGCCGAAAGAGTATCAGGCCAATGCGGCTATGCATGCGGGGTTGTGCCATGAGAATACGGGAAACCTGAAAGAAGCCTATAATTGGTACAATAAAGCCAGGCGGGCGAATGAGGAACTGCCGGAAGCTTATCTGAAAATGGCCGGAATGAGTGCCATGCGGGGAGAATTTGAAGCTGCGCGGGAACAATATAACCGTTATGAAGAATTGTTTCAGGACGGAAAAGGAAAAGACGGGCTTTATCATTTGGATTTATTACAAAAAGACCTTGTCAATCCGGGAAGATATATTGTAGATCTGAAAAAAGAATTTAATTCAAGGTACTGTGATTTTTGTCCGGTGTATTATCCCGGAGATACTTGCATCGTTTATTTTACCTCTACCCGGAACGGGGATGCCAAGAAAAAGAAAAGACGTATAGATCCGGTGACGGGTGACGGGTATAGCCATATATTTATAACCGATTTTACGCAGGAAATCCGTTCGGTGGATAAGAACGGGAATGTCAGTGTGAAGAAATTCAAAGAGCCGTGTTGGCTGAAACCGGAATTGGTGAAAGATTCCCTTTACTCCACCCGGAACGAGGGGGCTTTGTGTTTCAGTGCCGATGGCAATACTCTTTATTTCACTTCTTCCAGAATTGTCGACGGGTATAACCGGGGAACGAGGATTTATAAAGTGAGCAAAGGAAATAGCCGGGACGATTCCGGAGATAAACAGGCTGGGTGGATCAATCTGTCGAAATCCGGAATATGCGGGGATTCTGTTTCTGTGGGACATCCGGCGTTGACGCCTGACGGGAAGCGTCTTTATTTTGTGACCGACCAGTTGCCGGGAGGATTCGGAGGAAAAGATATTTGGTATGTGGAAAACCGGGAAGGGAAATGGAGCGATCCCGTGAACGCCGGGGAAACGATCAATACTTCCGGGGACGAAATGTATCCTTATGTGCGGGATAACGGCGATTTGTATTTTGCTTCCAATGGGCATTATGGTATGGGAGGTTTAGACCTTTACCGGGTGGAGAACATCGATGGAAAGGAACAGTTGAGGCATTTGCCTGCTCCGATCAATTCGTTTGCCGATGATTTCGGGATTGTTTTTAAACCCGGTACGGACGAAGGGTTATTGAGTTCATCCCGTTCGGGCAGGAGTGATAATATATATAGCTTTTGTTTTATTCCCCAGCAGTTACAGGTGAGGATGCTGGCCCGTAATGCGATAACCGAATTGCCGATCGCTAAAGTACAGGTCACGGTGACCTCTGATAATGGAGATGTGGTATACCTGGAAACCGATTCGGTCGGAATGGCTTCTATGCCTGTGGTATCCGACCGGGAATATGTTTTTGTTACTGAAAATTCAGCGTTCCTGAAAGGAAAGGGAACCGTATCGACTTACCGGGAAAAGTCCGACCGACTGTATGAATTGGCTGTGGATATGCAGCCGATTGAAAAGCCGATCGTTATTCCCAATATTTATTTTGATGTGGCTAAATGGGATTTGCGTCCGGAAGCTAAGGAGAATTTGAATGAGTTGTTGGTTATTTTGAAAGATAATCCGAACATTGCAATTGAGTTGTCGGCACATACGGATATGGTGGGAAATGACAAGGCCAACATGGTTTTGTCGGAAAACCGGGCACAATCGGTGGTGGATTACCTGATTGAAAAGGGAGTATACTGGGACAGGCTGGAGGCTAAAGGATATGGAGAAACACAGCCCCGGCAGATTAATGAAAAAGATGCGAAGGCATACCCTTTCCTGAAAGTGGGGGATGTTCTGAACGAACGATTTGTGAACCGCTTGCGGGGAGCTCAAAGAGAAGATGCTTTGCAATTGAACAGGCGTATCGAATTTAAAGTATTGCGGACAAATTACAAGCCCGGCCCTAATTCTTTGCATAATCCCAATCGAAAAGCGATAGCCGTAGAAGAAAAGCAGACCGTTAATATCGGTAAGACTCAGTTGCGGGATTTGAAAAGCGTAGAGGGCAAATTCTTTACCCTGCAGTTAGGCGTATTCAGGAATGTCCCTGCTTTAATCGATCAGTTTAAAGTGGTATTTACCGAAAAAGTGAAAGACGGTATTGTGCGTTATTGTACGGGAATCTACGACACCCGCGAGGAAGCGGCGGCGGCGGCGGCTCAATTAAAGGCAAAGGGCATTGAAACAATGATCCGGGAATATTGATCCCGGCAGAAATGGCCAACGGCGTAAAGCGGTTAGCGTAGAAAGAATTTCCTGACCCGATTGTCGATAAATAGTAATAAAAGAGCTGCCCCACCGACAATGATAGCCAAAGTCAGGGTGTGGCCGGCAGATTCCGTCGGTACGGGGAATATGTCCCTGAATATTTTCAACATATCAATCGACAAGTGCCGGAAGATTCCGATAAGCAGGAAGATCATAGCAACAGAGGCGAGGGATACGGCAGTCCAAACTCCCCATACGTTTCTACGGCGGCGCGTTTCATTGGCCTTTTCTATGTGTTGTAGAATGCCGGAATTTAATCCCGGTGGTAATTGTTCTTCCGGTAGCTGCTTAAATAGCTGTTTTAGGGCTTTATCCGTATATATTTTATCTGCCATAGTTTTTATCTTTCTGCAATTATACTAAATTATATCAGTTACTGTTTAGCATCAGATAAAGTTTTTTTCGGATGCGGTGCAGTTTTACTTTTACGTTACTGCTTGAAAGTGCTGTGACTTCAGCAATATCCTCGATTGTTTTTTCTTCCATATAGAACAGGGTGATGATTCCCCGTTCGTCCGGGGATAGTTTATCTATCGCCCGGTGTAGTGCCTGTAAATTTTCTTCAGTGACCGTATTTTCAAAAGCTTCGTCCACATCCCGGTCGGAAATGTTGTTCATAGTTTGCTCTTCTATGTAAAGAAATTCCTGTTTCTTTTTGCGGGTATATGAAATGGCTGTGTTATAAGCGACACGATATAGCCAGGTGGAAAAAAGACTGTTTCCCTGAAAGTTTTTTAAGGTCCGGTATATTTTCAGAAAAACATCCTGTGTCAATTCCTCCGCATCTTCCTGATTACGGATGATTCCGCAGATTAATAAAAAGACAGGTTTACTATAATGTTCTACGATATGACCGAAACATTCCGTATCGCCATTTTGTATCCGTCTAATATATAGCTCGTCCTGTGTTTTCATGTTGCCTATTGGACGCAAGTTACGTATTTCGGTTACACTTTTTTGTTAAAAAAATACAGATATATATATATTTAAAAGTAGTATCAAATTAAGAAATTGAATATTAAACGATTGTGGATTCATGAATAAGCGGGGCAATGAAAACGGAGTCTAAAAAATGCGTTTTTCCACTAAACAGAGATTGCGTGGGAGAAAATGGAATTCATCTTAAACGGATTCTTCTTTTCGGACAGGAAATGCTATTTTATCCGTGCATCAAAGCTATGGATACTACCGGATAATAGGAAAAATTTTAAAATCTGGTAACTTTGAAATGGCACCGATTTTGTTATATTTTTATATTGTGGCGGGAAAGCACAGATGGTTTGCAAAGTGATGATTTAAATGTTGGCAGTCGTGATTATCTGGAATTTCGGAGGTGGTTGCTTGGGTCTACCAATAATAGGAACATTAAAAAATAGAACGAAAAATTATTTTTTTTCCCAAAGTTGTAACCTGCTTTTGCTTTATGCGTCAAATGGGCAAAACAAAACAATTATTCACTTTAACACTTTGAATTATGGGTTATATTATTGCTCCTTTTATTGTTGGCATGATTTGTGCTACTATTTATGGCTTATTTGAACTATTTGCCCGCCGGAAAGAACGGATTGCTATTATTGAAAAATTGGCAGAGGGAAAAACTTTTGGACAAATAGAAGGAAAGATCGATCTTTCATTTAATAGATCGTATTCATTTTGGGGATTAAGGGGCGGATGCCTGATGTTGGGTTTGGGAGTCGGTTTGATTTTGGGAATCACCATTACCGATAGGACACTTGGTCTTTCCGGGGATATAGGTTGGAGAATGAGAGAAATTCAGGATGTTATTTACGGTGGATCGGTGCTTTTATGCGGAGGTGTTGGATTATTACTCGCGTTCCTTATTGAAATGTTTTGCTTTAAAAATAGAAAATAAGATTGATCACCATTGATTTTTAGTTTGGAGGGGATTATTTCCGAAAGGGAATAGTCCCCCAGTTTTTTTAGGTTTAATTAAAAAAATGAATCATGGATTTCCGGTAAGCCTGATTTTATCGGGTGGGTAAGGAGATATAAAAACAGGAGGAGATATATTTCATTTTATCTCCTCCTGTTTCCTTTAGCGATAGAACGCACAGTCTTTAGAACGCCGCCAGTTTATTCCTGTAATAGGTTTCGACATCTTTCCAATGGTAATAGGGAGCAATATCGCTTTTAACGGGAAGTGTCATTTCGTGCTCGTTCAGCATCACTTTCACCAAAATATCATCACTTCCTTTTTTGCGGAAGAAAACAAACTGAACATTACTTGCCATCGGGAATATCCGATAGTTCCGCCATACTTCAGCAACTTTATCCGCATCTTTCGTCTGGTAACCGCAATCCCCCAATTCCAGTAGACAGGCAAAAGGCATTAAACAAACTTCATGTCCGAAACGGAGAGTGGCACTATTCTCTTTTTTCGTGATACAGGTATCTGCTGTGTTCAATATATTCTTCAGCAGGTCTGCTTCCGAATAAGGAATCCTGCCTTTATTCAGGGGAGAAGGCCCGTAATTTAAATACCAGTCGTAGTTGTCGGCTAACCACAAATCATAACATTCGTCTTCCGTAAAAATGGAATAAAGCTCTAAGTCTGTATCATGGCTTTGCATATTGCCTGCCAACTTAAATAAGTCTGTCATCAGCTTATTTTCGTCTATTTTCCATTTCACGTAATCCCGGTTGTTGAAAAGGGCGTTCATTAAACGTTCCGGATGAAGGTGTGCCTTTTGGAATTTATTATTGGCTGAAACGAGTTCATCCGATTTACGGAGTTTCCTGAATTCTTCATCGCTCGAACTGCCTATGTAATACATGTCGTGGGAACTGGCATCGTTCTTAAATTTCAGTTTCGGATTCAAGGATTGTAATTTCAGGCATTCCGAAGTCATGGAAAGGATGCAACGAATGACAACAGAGGAACGTGCGTCTATTTCTGCTTCCCCCTGAAATACTTCAGGATAATTTTTATACATTCTCTCGGCAATGCCTCTGTGCTGGCGGGCTCCCAGCGGAGTGAGTTCCCCATATCTTTGCTTTGCCATTCCGGCCATGCTGTCGAGAACATTTAAAACCTGTTTTCCCAATGGGGTAAGCACGCCGTATTGGTCTGCTTCACGCATAAGGCTCAATGGTTTTTCATAATCGTTTGAGTTAATCAAAAAACGGGAACCATGACGGGCGTAATGGCTCAGGTAGAATGGTTTATATCCTTTGGGCGGTGCGGTCAGTGTACCTGTCGGTGTGGGATAAGCATAATAATTACTGGCCGAACGGCGGATGTCGGCAGAAATCTCTTCTTTTGCTGTTTGTGCGAATAATTCTAATACCAAACAGCAAGCAATACCTAATAGCAGGAAGCGTTTCATATTTCTGATTTAATTTTATAGAATGTTAGAGTCAAAATTAATTAAAATTGAAATCCCTGCTCTATAATTTATAATAATTATTTGTGAAAAAATAGCTTGGCTCGTTTCTTCTGAATAGCGGGTTTTATATATCTATTTGTTTGAATTTTAGGATGTTGTGAAAGAGTAGGAGGACTGGATATATACATTTCAGAAAGCTCTGTGGATTTTTCCTGTCTTTAGTATAAAATATCCGGCTACTGCTAAGAGATAACTGTTATTTATCGGTTAAACGTATTTAAATATTGTTATTTATCTTGTCGATGACGCATACTTCGGAGAATTGTTTCTTTTGTTTTGGGATTTATTTAATTTTGACCGTATCATAGAAGATAATAGCAGACAATAGATTTGACTGCGTAATAATCTGTTACCTATGGGAAAAGAACGTGAAATTATCGATAGGCTGATTGGAAAGATTTATCCGGTGAGTGAGGTAGGAAGACAAAAATTGTCTGATATACTGATGCGTTTTCATTTGGAAAAAGGAGATTATTTTCTTCATGAAAGGCAGGTGTGCAAATACATCGGTTTTGTGGAACAGGGAATGGTGAGACAGTTTTACACCAAAGGAAACCGGGATTTGACGGAACATTTCACTTATGAAAACGGTGTTTTTCTCTGTTTGGAAAGTTTTTTCAGGCAAATTCCCAGCTATTTGCAGGTGGAGGTATTGGAAGAATCCGTGATTTATGCGCTTCCTCATGATGCTCTGATGCAGCTTATCCGGGAAAGGCAGGAAATACATTATCTTTATTCCGGTATACTTGAGAATTGCCTGATTATTTCGCAGCAAAAGGCAGACGCTTCACGTTTTGAAACGGCACATGAAAGGTATAACCGTTTACTTTCCCAGCATCCCGAGATCGTGAAACGTGCCCCCCTGAACTATATCGCCTCTTATCTGGGTATGACCCCTGAAACTTTAAGCAGGGTTAGGGCGGGAGGCTAAGGGTTAAGCTGCTTTCAATGTATCTTCCGAAGAGGATAGGGGTTTTACCTTTGTGAAGGTTTTTCCGATCCATTTGCGGCTATTCCAGCGACGGACAAAAATCACGGCCCGGATGTTTTCATCGAGTAGAAAGGCGAACCACATCCCGGCTAATCCCCAGCCTAACTGAATTCCAAAAACGTAACTGAGATAAGTGGCCACACCCCACATCACGATCACTCCTGTAATGAAAGGGTAGGTTACATCGCCTACGGCATTCAGAACGTTTACCGAAAGGATATTGACCGCCCTGCCCACTTCAAGAAGTATGTCCACACAAAGAATGATTATACCTAAATGGACGACCTCCGGGTTGTTTGTCAGGAAACTAAAAATAAATTTACCGAGTCCTGCGGTGATAACCGCCATGATTAAAGAAATCAGCACAGAAATTTTCATGCAGTAGCGTTGCAGGACGTAAGCGGCATGAGTTTTATCGGCTCCCACTAAATGACCGATGCAGATGGCACCTCCCTGCCCGATGGCTATTGCAAATACATAGGTGAACATCACGATGTTCATGGCATAGGTGCGGGCGGTGAGGGCGGCTGTGCTTACCAGAATCGTAAAGTAGGTCACAACCACTTGTGAAAGGCTATATGAAATCTGTTCTCCGGCTGCGGGCAGCCCGATATATAGTAAATTTCTCAGTTTGTCTATCGGGAAAGGACGAAACAACGATAACGGTATACGTGGCGTGACTTTACGGAACAGTAAATAAGCTAATAAGAGCATTGCAATTAAACGGCATGTTGAGGTAGAAATGGCTGCACCTTCCACTCCCAAAGCCGGCATGCCGAATTTGCCGAATATCAGGGTGTAGTTACCGATGATATTTAAAATGTTCATTAATAAAGTTACCCGCATGGGATAATAGGCCATGTTATGACTTCGTAAAATGGCCGACAAGGTTAGTGCTACTGCCTGTAAAAATGCGCAACCTCCCACTATTCGCATGTACGACAATCCTTCTCCGATCAATTCCGGGGCAAGATCCATCATTTGAAGCAATTGCCTGCCGAAGAAAAACAAAAAAGCACTGGTGATTATTCCGATCACGGCATTGAATAGCAAGGATACGCCTATCGTCTGGAGAACATTGGTGTGTTGTTTGGCTCCAAGATATTGTGAACAAAGAACGGATGTTCCTAAAGTGGTCACCCCGAAAACGATGAAAATCATGTTCAGCAATTGATTCACCACGCCCACAGCCGCTACTGTTTCGTCTGAATGGCGGCTGAGCATGATAATATCGGTTGTGCCTAAAAGAATAACAAGCAGGGTCTCTATAAAAATAGGAGCTGCCAGGTTAAACAATTGTTTCCGAAGAACTTGTTGGCGTTTGATGAACATTTTTTATTTTCTCGCAAAAATAGATGGAATCTTGCATTGCTGGCTTGATTTATATCAAAAAATGCAATACCTTTTTTCTGTTTCCGGGAGGAGATTTTTTCTGCTTTTTGAACGATTTTTCTCGCGAAAAAATGCTGATTTTGAAGATAAAATTTGTATATTTGTAACATGAAAAGAACAATCAAAAATACAGTACAGATTATTCCTGTTCGCCCGGTCGAGCGTAAAAATATTCTCGAATCTACTATCGCCTCTTTTCGTATCGAAGGTATTTTTTTACCGGATACAAAAATCCAGTCCATTTATGACCGGGTGAATGAAAAACTCAGAAAAGACTATCGATAATTCTTTCCATGGGGAGATAATTTTTCTCACTCACCCGTTGTACTGCTATTATATATTCCCTGAAATTAATTTTATTGAATCTCAACCCTTCATATCCCTGTTTTCTGACCATTAGATTGGCCAATATGCGGGCAGTCCGTCCATTCCCTTCACGGAAAGGATGAATAAAAAGTAATTCCCCGTGTACTTTGGCAACATCCCTGACTAAAGAATGTTTGTCGGGATATTCATCGGGTAATTTTGTCAATACTTCATTTTCAAATAGCTGCATGCTTTCCGGGATAAAACGGGCGGTGGGGAACAGGAATCCGTTTTTAGACATGTTTACGGTACGGTATTTACCTGCAAAAGCGTATAAATGCCCTAAGGCCAGCTTGTGAATTTCTTTAATGTATTTGCAATTGAATCGGGTATGGGTGTCCAAATGTTCGGTGAACACAATCTCTGCTGTCAGAAACCCTTCAAATTCTGCTTCTGCTATTTCTTCCCTGTTGGTGAGCCCCAGTAGATTAGGGAGTTGTTCGCTTTCGGCCTCATTTGTGGTGTACTTATCCATATCCGTAGCCTTTAGAAGTAGTTCTGTAAATGTAAGAAAAATAATTATTATTTATTACTCATTCTACTTTTCATTTTCCTTGTTCTGTTTTCAGGTGCTTATTTATATCTTTGCACGTTTACTAATCAGGAAGATAAAATGTTTCAAATCGAAATAGACCGGGCAGTTCCCCGTTTTAAAGAATTTCAGTTTACGGAACCTGTTTGCTGGAAAATAAATGAAGGCGAGAATTGGGCTGTGGTTGGGCCTAATGGAGCGGGAAAAACTTTACTTACGGATATTCTGCAAGGAAAGATTGTTTTAAAAGAAGGACAGGTGCGTATTTCCTGCGGGGAGGAAGTGGAGGCCTATCGGGCTATCAGGTCGATGGCTTTCCGGGATATATATTCATTGACAGATTGTCGGAATATGTATTATCAGCAACGCTGGAATTCCTCCGATTCCGAGGATGCTCCGTTGGCAGGTACCCTGTTGCAAGAATTTCCAACGGAAAAGATTGCTGATTATACTAAGCTTTTTCATATCGATGAATTGCTTCATAAAAGGATTATTTCTTTATCCAGCGGGGAATTAAGGAAGTTTTTAATTACCCGCACATTATTGGCAGAGCCGAAAGTGTTGATATTGGATAATCCTTTTATCGGATTGGATGCCGTGTCCCGCGATTCCCTCAGCCGGATGTTGCAGCAAATGTCTGTTTTAAACGGTTTGCAAACCATTTTGATATTGTCGAATCTCGGAGATGTCCCGGAATGGACAGGGCATGTCCTGCCCGTATTGGATAGGCTATGTTTACCTGTGCGGAGCCGGGAGGAATTTCTGAAGGATTCCTGCCTGATTCATCGGTTATTCCCGGAACAGGAGGGACAAACTCCGGTTTTGCCTGCGGACGACGATAAATGTACAGAATATGCAGAAACGGTCAGAATGGAAGCTGTCACCATCAAGTATGGAAACCGTACGATATTGAAGAATATCGATTGGGTGGTGAAAAGCGGGGAGAAGTGGGCGTTGCTGGGAGAAAACGGTAGTGGAAAATCCACCTTACTGAGCCTGGTATGCGGAGATAATCCCCAGTCGTATGCTAATAAGCTAACCCTTTTCGATCGTCGCCGGGGAACGGGAGAAAGTATATGGGATATTAAAAAACGGATCGGTTACCTTTCGCCGGATATGCATACCTATTATTTGCAGGATATTCCCTGTATCGATGTGGTTGCTTCCGGCTTTTTTGATTCAATCGGGTTGTTCCGTAAGTGTTCGGAGGAGCAACGTGTTACAGCCCGTCAATGGCTGGAAGTGTTTCACGTAGACCATCTTGCCGATCGTTCTTTTGTCAAAATATCTTACGGGGAGCAGCGTTTGATTCTACTGGCACGTGCCTTCGTTAAAAATCCGGAATTGTTGATTCTGGATGAGCCTTTACACGGATTGGATGCCGGAAAAAAGAAATTAGCCAGGCAGGTGATAGAGGCGTTCTGCCTCCGTTCCGGTAAAACATTAATTTACGTAACCCATTACACCGAAGAAATTCCTTCCTGCGTTACCCTTTTCAAAACCTTGTCCAAAAGTTAAAAGAGCAGTTTACCATAGAAATACCGTGGCTTTTTCTAAAAAGTAATTTACCTTTTTAGAAAGGTAACCACAATAAGAAAGCGAGCAGAGGAAACCTTTGCCCGCTTTAAATGTTTTCACAACGGAATAATCCTTATTGTGATTTGCTTCAAAATCGTAATTACAAATTACACCATAATTTTTCATATATACAAATTATTTTCAATAAAAATGTAATGTCATTTGTATTAAAGTATAATAATTTGAATTTTATCTATAATTTATTGCATAATAAAATATTTACTTTTATTTTTAAAAGGTGTTATTATAATTAAAATAGATATGAAGCGTGTATTAGGTTTAGATCTTGGTACCAATAGTATTGGATGGAGTGTTGTTTCAAAAGATGAAAATGACCAATTAAAGAAAATTGAAGGAATAGGAAGCCGGATTATTCCGATGAGTCAGGATATATTAGGAAATTTCTCAGTAGGCAATTCAGTTTCGCAGACAGCAGAAAGGACGGCTTTTCGTAGTGTGAGGCGTTTGCGGGAGAGGCATTTGTTACGACGGGAACGTTTATTGCGGATTCTGCATTTGATGGGATTTTTACCGGATCATTACGATTCTTCTATCGGATGGGACAAAGCCGACCACCGGACATTTGCAAAATTTAAAAGCAGCATAGAGCCTAAGGTTGGCTGGAAAAATGATGCCCCCGGAAATTGGACGTTCATTTTTGAAGATGCTTTTCAGGAAATGTTATCCGATTTTGTGCGTGAACAACCGGAATTAGTCGCTGGTGGTAAGAAAATTCCTTATGATTGGACAATTTATTATTTGCGGAAGAAAGCTTTGGAAAAACCTATTTCGAAAGAGGAGCTGGCATGGATTATCCTGAATTTTAACCAAAAGCGGGGATATTATCAGCTCAGGGGAGAAGACGAGGAACAGGAATCGAATAAAATGGTGGACTATTGCGAATTAAAGGTTGTAGAGGTACAGGCAGAAGAGCCGCAAAAAGGAAAAGAAGACATTTGGTATAACATCATTTTGGAAAATGGCTGGGTATACCGCCGTTCGAGTAAAGTGCCTCTGTTGGACTGGACCGGAAAAATGAAGGAATTTATCGTAACAACGGAATTGAATCCGGACGGAACACCGAAAAAGGATAAAGAAGGGAACGAGAAGCGGTCGTTCAGAGCTCCTGCGGAAGGGGATTGGATGCTATTGAAGAAAAGAACGGAAAACAATATAGAAAAAAGCCGGAAAACCGTTGGTTGCTATATATACGACACTTTATTACAAAGCCCGGAACAAAAAATTAAAGGAAAGCTGATCCGGACGATAGAACGGAAATTCTATAAGAAGGAGTTATTTAAAATTTTGCAAAAGCAAGCCGGATTTCATCCGGAATTTCAGGATAAAAATATCTATAAAGCTTGCATTGAGGAACTGTATCCGCAAAATGAAAATCGTCGTTTGAATTTAGCAAATGGCACTCTGGCACAGCTTATTCTGAAAGATATATTATTTTTCCAACGGCCTTTGAAAAGTAAAAAGTCTTTGGTTAGCAATTGTCGGTTTGAATACCGGACTTTTGTAAAAGACGGTCAAAAACAAATTGTTCCTTTAAAATGTATCGCGAAATCCAATCCGTTGTTTCAGGAATACCGTTTGTGGCAATTTATTCAGGATTTGAGAATATATCAGCGGGAAAAAGAAGTGGATGGAAAATTGCGGACAGATGTGGATGTGACTTCTGAATTTTTATCGACTGAAGACGCATTTGTGGAATTGTTTGATTGGCTATATACGCGTAAAGAGATCAGCCAAAAAGTGCTATTGAAATATTTGGTTAAAAAGAAACCGGAACTTTATCGTTGGAATTATGTAGAAGACAAGAACTATCCTTGTAATGAAACTCGTGCCCTGATATTGGAACGTTTGGGAAAGTGTAATATCCTCGTTGATTTCCTGACCAAGGAAAATGAAATGTCGCTTTGGCATATCCTGTATTCTGTTCATGATCTCGGAGAACTCACTCAGGCCCTGAAATCTTTTGGTTCGAAGCATGGATTGAATGAGGCTTTTGTCGACATATTCCGAAAATTCCCACCTTTTAAAAATGAATATGGAAGCTATTCCGAAAAGGCGATCAAAAAACTATTGCCCTTGATGCGTATGGGAAAATATTGGAGTAGGGAAGTAATAGACCCGCAGACGTTGCAGCGTATAGAGAAACTGCTTACAGGGGAATATGATGAAAATATTCGGGATCGGGTACGTGAAAAGGCCATTCATTTAACGGATATTTCTTCTTTTAAAGGTTTACCGGTATGGTTGGCCAGCTACATTGTATATGATCGCCACGCAGAGACCGGAGAAATAAAACATTGGAAAACGCCACAGGACATTGAACATTATTTAAATACCGAATTTAAGCAATATTCTTTACGGAATCCTATTGTGGAGCAGGTGCTAACGGAAGCCTTGCGGACGGTGAAAGATATATGGCAGCAATATGGTGATTTTGCCGAAATTCATGTGGAGTTAGGCAGGGAGGTGAAGAATTCAGCCGAAAAGCGGGCGCGAATGACCAGGCAGATTATTGCAAATGAAGATACGAATTTGCGGCTTAAGGCTTTGTTGATGGAGTTACAGAATGATCCGGCAATAGAGAATGTTCGTCCTTATTCACCCAGCCAGCTGGATATTTTGAAGATCTATGAAGAAGGAGCGTTGATTTCTGAAACTGAACTGCCGGACGATATTGCAAAAATATCCAAAAAGAATCAGCCCACTCCGTCCGAATTAGTCCGGTATAAACTGTGGCTGGAACAAAAATACCGTTCTCCCTATACAGGCGAGATCATTCCTTTGAGCAAACTTTTTACTCCCGCTTATGAGATTGAGCATGTGATTCCACAATCCCGTTATTTTGATAACTCGCTAAGTAATAAAGTGATTTGTGAATCGGAAATAAATAAGCTCAAAGATAATGCTTTGGGTTATGAGTTTATCCGGGAACATGAAGGGGAGATCGTTCAGTCGAATTTTGGAAAGAAGCTGAGAGTCTTTACGGTTAGTGAATATGAGCAATTTGTTAAAAAGAATTATTCTCAAAGCAGAGAGAAAATGAAAAAACTGTTGCTGGATGATATTCCCGATTCGTTTATCCGGCGCCAGTTGAACGACACCCGTTATATTAGCAGGGAAGTCAGAACATTGTTGTCTAATATCGTGCGGGAAGAGAAGGAACAGGAGTCTATATCTAAAAACGTGATTTCCTGTTCGGGAAAAGTTACCGATCAGTTGAAAAAAGATTGGGGATTGAACGATGTGTGGAATAAAATCATTATGCCGCGTTTTGTCAGATTGAACCAAATGACTGAATCGTCAAAATTCGGAGAGTGGAAAAACGGACATTTTCAGGTGCAAATGCCTTTAGAACTTCAAAAAGGATTCAATAAAAAGAGGATAGATCACAGGCATCATGCCATGGATGCCCTTGTGATAGCGTGTGCCACCCGGAATCACATAAATTATTTAAGCAATGAATCGGCTTTAAAAGATGCCCGGGTGTCCCGTTACGATTTAAAACATCTATTATGCGAAAAATCGAAGCCCGATGCTAATGGAAACTATTCCTGGTTGTTCAGGAAACCCTGGGAAACTTTTACACAGGATACTTATGAAGCATTGAAAGGTGTGATTGTAAGTTTCAAAAAGAATGTAAGGATCATTAATAAAACGACGAATTATTATCAGGCGTACGATCAGGGAAAGAAAGTGATGAAAAAACAGGAACAGGGCGATAGTTGGGCTATAAGGAAGTCGTTACACAAGGCATCTGTTTTTGGAAAAGTTGCGCTGCGGCGGCAAAAAGAGGTACGGCTCGGTGTGGCGTTAGAAAATTGGAAGATGTTGGTCGATAAAGAGTTAAAAGAAAAGGTAAAACAACTGATAACTCAATATGGCAAAGAGGATGCCAAACTCTTTTCGAAATATTTCAAAGACCGTGAAAATAAATTCAACGGTAAAGACATTTCTAAAGTGTCTATATACTATTGGGATACTGAAAATGCGGCGATACGAAAACCGTTAGATGCTTCCTTCACAGAAAAGGAGATAAAAACGATAACGGATACCGGGATTCAGCAGATACTCCTAAATCATTTGCAGGCAAAAGGAGGGCAGTCCGATATAGCCTTTTCACCTGAAGGGCTTGAGGAAATGAACAAGAATTTAGCTTTGCTAAATAAGGGGAAAGGGCATAAACCGATCTATAAGGTCAGGATATTTGAGCCGATCGGTAATAAATTTCAGGTTGGTGAAACAGGTAATAAATCCAGGAAATTTGTTGAAGCTGATAAGGGAACTAATTTGTTTTTTGCTTTGTACCGGGCGGAGAATGGTAAACGTACTTACTTGACAGTACCTTTAAACGAAGTGGCTGAAAGGCAGAAACAAGGGTTACTTCCTGTGCCGGAAATGGATGTGAAAAATTCAACTCCTCTTTTATTCTGTCTGTCACCCAACGATCTGGTTTACGTGCCGACCATCGAGGAACGGGAGAATTTTCAGGAATTCAATTGGAAAAATTTAACCGAAGAGCAAACAGGTAGGATATATAAGATGGTTAGTTGTACGGGTAACTCTGCTTTTTTTGTTCAGGCGGCTGTGGCTAATCCAATCGTAAATAAATATGAATTTTCACCTTTAAATAAGATGGAAAGAGCCATAGAAGGGGAAATGATAAAAGAAGTTTGTTGGAAATTGAAGGTAGATCGTTTAGGGCATATTGTGGAATGTGTTCAATAATTGTGCATGGATGTTGAATTGGTCATCGGAGAATTATGATTAAAAAAACACTTTATTTCGGTAATCCCACTTATCTTTCACTTCGGAATGAACAATTGGTCATAAAACTTCCGGAGGTAGAAAAGAGTGATTTGCCGGACTCCTTTAAGCAGGATGCAGTCCGTACCATTCCTATAGAAGATATTGGAGTGATGGTTCTCGACCATAAGCAGATAACCTTGACGCAGGGTGTCATTGAAAAATTGTTAGAAAACAATTGTGCCCTGATTACCTGTGGAGATAATCGCATGCCGGTGGGGTTGATGTTACCACTTTGTGGAAATACTACGCAGAATGAACGTTTCCGTTGCCAGTTAAATATTTCATTACCATTACAGAAACAGCTTTGGCAGCAGACAGTTCAGTATAAAATCAATAATCAGGCATCGGTTCTTGGAAGCACCCGGGGGACAATCGTAAAAAATATGCGGGTTTGGGTGAAGGAGGTGAAAAGTGGTGATCCGGATAATTTAGAAGCGCGGGCTGCCGCCTATTACTGGCGTAATCTTTTCCCAGAAATACCGGATTTTACCCGCGACCGGGGAGGAGTTCCACCTAATAATCTATTGAATTACGGCTATGCTGTTTTGCGTGCGGTGGTCGCTCGTTCATTAGTGATTAGCGGACTGCTTCCCACTTTAGGGATTCATCACCATAATCGATATAACGCTTATTGTTTGGCCGACGATATTATGGAGCCCTATCGTCCGTATGTAGATGAATTGGTTGTGAAGATTGTGGATAGTGGAGTGGATTGTTCTGAATTGACGAAAGAAATAAAAAGTCAATTACTCACGATACCCGTTATAGAAGTGATGATAAACAGAGAACGTAGTCCTTTAATGGTAGCTGTGGGGCAGACCACAGCCTCACTATATAAATGTTTTAGCGGAGAATTACGGAAAATTGTGTATCCTGAAAAATCTTAATGGATCGGTTTAGCGAATATCGCATCATGTGGGTTTTGGTGTTTTTTGATTTGCCAACAGAAACGAAAAAAGAGCGAAAAATGTCCTCTGATTTTCGTAAGGGCTTGTTAATGGATGGCTTTACCATGTTTCAGTTTTCCATTTACGTTCGCCATTGTGCCAGTCGGGAAAATGCTGAAGTCCATATAAAGAGGGTAAAAAATCTTTTACCCTCCCGGGGGCATGTTGGGATTTTATGTATCACAGATAAACAGTTTAGCAATATTGAAATATTCTACGCACAAAAAGAAGTCCTGCCTTCAACCCCCGGTCAACAATTGGAGCTTTTTTAAAAAATAAGAAACCGCCTTTATGGCGGTTGCTTTTAAACGATACTCTTGATTCAAATTTGCTTCTTATTATATAGACGTATACATAATTCATTCATCTCGTATACTATATAATACGATTTTGAAAGCAAATCACAACAATATTAACCCATGGGTATTATTTATAACGCAAGGATTATTTATGGCAAAGGTACATTTTAAGATGTAAACCATCTAATGTTTCATGTAAAATCATATAAATATAATAATGTTTGTTTTAATGAATAAATATTTATTTGTTTATTATGTTGTTTTGTGTTAACTTTGTTTTTTAATATTAACCATATGATGATGTATTGGAAATAAGAATGAGATTATTTTTTGTATTACGGCAACTTGAAATATGTTGCCACTTAAAGACAGAAAGGAGGTAAATATGGGAAAGAACATCCACGTAGTTCACAACGGAAACCAGTGGCAAGTAAAACAAGAGAAAGCTCAACGTAGTTCTGGTAATTTCAGGACACAACAGGAAGCATTTGAGCGTGCTCGTGAAATTGCTATTAATAATGGTCAAGAAGTTGCAATTCACGGATTAAATGGTCGTATCCGTGAAAAGCATAGCTATGGTAATGATCCATTTCCACCCGAGGGTTAATCTCTCGTAACACCTTAGATTTGCCCTGACAGAGCTGCAACTTTGTCAGGGTTTTCTCCTTTCTTATCTTTAAGAACGTTGCAAATATAACGTATAATAACTGTAAATGTTATATTACTTTTCAAAGTTTAAGATTCAGTTATTATAAATCAGACAAACTCATTTAAGATATTGTCGTAATCAGACTCTTAAAAAATTAAGTGAAACTGTAACAGAAGTACCTTTGTTTTTATGTACCCTGATAAATAAAGTTTTACTTATATTTAACCGAAGACAAACAAAAAACGTCGTAAATTATTCATTTACGACGTTCTTTGATTTTTTTAACGTGGTGCCACCGGGAATCGAACCAGGGACACAAGGATTTTCAGTCCTTTGCTCTACCGACTGAGCTATGGCACCATTATTTGATTGCGAGTGCAAATGTAAGGGTTTTCTTTAATAGTGCAAGGTTTTAGGTGCTTTTTTTTGTTTATTTTATTTAGAATTTATTTCCGTATAGGAGGGGAAATTCTTTTCTGTTTTTGTTTTTGTCTGAAACAGAGGTATATCATCATAAGGATGAATGGGAGCGAGGCTAAGGGTACGGCGGGTTGTGCCAGAAACCATACAGGAATTGCAATAGTAAGCAACAGAATGTACAGGGTGAGATAGCCCCGAACGATACGGGGTAACTGCCGGAAAAAGATAAAACACACGACGATCAGGTTTAACGGGTTTGCCCATAGAATATTCCAGTTGGGAGCGGTTATAGGGTGTTCTGTGAAAAAACCGAGGAAGACGATCAAAACTCCCACGATTCCGGTAAAAAGAAAGAAAAGGCAGCTAACCGTATTTAAAAGCATCAGGTTTTTTTGGTTTTGCAGCAATAGAATAAGCAGTAAAACCCCTAAGCTGAATATAAACCAGGGACTAAGATACCACGGGGTGTTGACCCGGAGAGGAGGAGCCTGATAGAGGATTTCTGTTTTTTCGACAAGCGGTTTCCCGTTATAAGTGGCGGAATCTAAGCTGTACATCAGGTAATCGGGAAGGAACATGTATTCAAAAGTGGTGGCTTTCCGGGTTCCGGGCTGTCCTAATATGGTGTGTATTCCCCATTTTACCCACGGAGACACCCGAAGGTATTCATCGAGCAGGTTCCAAAAGTTTTTGTCTGTGTTTGCCAGATGCCAGTTTATAGGTAAGGGCAGGCTTTTCTGAACAATATCGCGGCTGCGGGTGGTACAATTGTCAAATAGAAAGTTATATAAATAAGAACGGTTTTCCGGTCGATAGTTTTCAAGCAATAAATTGAATAAGGTTTGTTTTTCCAGCGAATCCAGTTTCAAGGTTTGAGAATAGACCGACCTATTTTCTTCCTGATAGCTGGATAAGAAATGAGGATACGAAGTGATGGCCAATTGGTAAAGGAGTAGCCCCTGAGCATATTTTAAGTAAAATCCCTGAGTTTCAAAATCGAAAGTTCCGAAATTGAATACATAGTCAAAACGCTGGGATGGATCGGAAACACGGATTGCCGTATGCCCGAACAGCGAGTATAGTTGTGTTCCCGGTGAACAGGTTAAAATGCTGATTTCGGCTTCTTTGGAAAGGGGAAATGCCAAACTGTTGAACACGGACAGCAAGGCGATAATAAATATGGATAGTTTTTTCATTTTGGGTCGGGTTCAGGTATTTGTTTTTTATCGTATTCTATGTCGCAGAGAAAGAGGGCGTTTCCGGGTACTGATGTTCCGGCACTACATCGATTTTTCGATTCTATAATCTGTCTTAAATCCTCGCAATCCAATTTGCCTTGCCCGATTTCAAGCATCGTTCCGACGATCGCCCGTACCATATTCCGTAAAAAACGGTCGGCTTTTATCGTAAAGATAAGCTGATTCCCTTTTTCTGTCCATTCTGCCTGCATAATATGGCAATTGTTTGTTTTGGTATCGGTATGCAGTTTGGAAAAACTGGTGAAATCGGTATACTCGAAAAGTACCCGGCAGGCTTCGTTCATCCGTGAAATATCAGGCAACGGGTGAGGACGGAAAGTAAAAGGATAGGTGAATGGGTCTTTTGTCTTGTCTATGAAATATTTATATGTTCTTGACAGGGCGCTGAAACGGGCGTGTAAATCGGATGGAACGGGATATATTTTGGATATGGCGATGTTACGCCCTAACAGTCGGTTTAGTTTGTAAACAAGATACGCGGTGTCCTGAATTTCTGCCGGACTGTCAAAATGAGCTACGTAAAATGAGGCATTTACCCCGGTATCTGTTCTACCAGCGCCAACCACATTCGTGTTTTCACGCAGTAAGGTCGTTAGGGCCTGGTTAAGCTCTCCCTGTACCGACGGGGCGGCGGGCTGAATTTGCCAGCCATTGTATCCGTTACCGTTATAGGCTAATTCTATGAAATATCGTGTCATATCTTTTGCGAAGATAAGAAATATATTTTTCAGCTTAATATTTTGACTTTACTTTTCCCGTTTCCGGCTTTATAGACATGGATTTGGACAGGGATGCGCTCTGCCATTTCGTGTACATGGGAAATTACTCCGACTTTTCTTCCCTGCGAACGAAGGCGTTCAAGGGCTTCCATCACCACTTGCAGGGTATCGGTGTCGAGAGTTCCGAAACCTTCGTCGATGAACAAGTTTTCTTCGTGGTGGTTTTGTGAGGAGAAAGAGGAAAGTCCGAGAGCAAGGGCGAGGGATACCAAAAACGATTCCCCGCCGGAAAGAGAGAATACCGAGCGGATTTCGTCACACATATCGTGATCGATAATTTGTAACGCCAATTCTCCCGGTACACGTTGCAACTGATAGCGCGAGGTCAGTTCCTTTAATTGTTTGTTGGCATAGTTCAGGAGAATATCCAAAGTATACCCTTGAGCAATTTCTTTGAATTTATTGCCGCTTTGCGATCCGATCAGGTCGTCGAGCTTGCTCCATTGTTCCATCACTTCGGTCTGCCGTACCAAGGTCTGTTTCAGTTCTCCGGCTTGCAAACTGTTTTGCTCGTGGTTCCGCAGGGTTACTGAAATTTCAGTTTGTTCCTGCCGCAGTACTTCAAGTTGTTGTTTCAATAAATTATCTTTTTCTTTCAATGAATCAAGCTGTTCGTGTTCTTGTGGTTTCGAGGATAAAGAAAAATGTTGCCGGATTTGCTTTTGCCGCTCTTTTAAAGTGGTTTCTGCAATTGTAAACTGGCGTTGTAATTGGTCGGCTGTCTGTCTCATACTGTTCAGCTCGTTAGAGCTGATTTTCAATAGTTCCGTTAAGTTGTTTTCTGTTAAAGGAGTGGAGGCTGTCGAATTATAATTTTCCAGCCATTCTGACAACTTTTTCCGATTTTTTGCCTGTTGTGCTTTTAGATTCTCTATGTTTTCTGTTAGTTGTTTTGTTTCCCCTCTTAATTGTTGGAGTTGGGTGTCGGTTTCCTGTTTCCGGGTGTTGAGCAGATCTGTTTCTCCGGTCTGATTTTCTATTTTTTGCCGATATTCCTGTTCTACTTCCGTAACTGTTTTTCCTTCCAATAAAACAGCGCGTTCCCTGCGAAGTTTATTTAATGTGCCTGTTCGTTTTTCCAGTAAGGAAACAGTTTCTTTTTCTTGTTCCCGCAGAATTTCCAGCATGTGGAGGGAGGCTGTTATTTTTGCCTGTTGTTGTGTGACGGAAATTTGCAGGGTTGCTTGTTCCTGTTGTCTGGCCTCCCATTTGGCTGCGGCTTCGGAAAGTTCCTGACGGAATAAGGCTTGTCCGGATTCCCAGCGGTTACGCCAGTTATCAATAGTTATAATACTGTCGAGTTTATTCAGTGCATTCTCGGCTTGTATATTTAAATTATTACAAAGGGCTTGCTCTTTCAGAATTTCACTTGAAATTTTATCGGTTTCTTCTTTCGCTTGAGAAAATTGTTTGTCAAGTTCTTTCCAAATTTGCTGCTCTTTTTCGATCTGGTCTATGGTTTCATTCAGGAGAGAATTTGTATGTTCATATACGGATTCCTGTCGTTCGAGATCGTTCAATTTTTCTTCAACTTCACTAAATTCCTTTGAGAGTTGTCTGGCCGTCTCTGCTTCTATGATTGGTTGTGTAAAATCAGGCGAATATAGTTTGCTCCAATTTTGCATACATTCTTCGCACTGGTTTTGTCCGGCTTGAATCTCTTTTTCCAAAGACAGAAGAAGCTGGTCGGCATGCAGAAGGTCTTGTGATAACCGAATGATTGTATTTTGTAATTCCCTGCAGTTGGTTTCATATTTTTCATATTCTATTTTTAATAGGTCTATTGCCGGCTGTTCAGAGGAATCATGGGTGACGGCAGGGTGCTGGCAACTTCCGCAAACCGGGCAGGGGGTATCCGGAATCAGTTGCCGCCGTAAAGCGGAGATGTCGGTATTGGCCAATTGTTGCGCCTTTTCATAGATTTGCCGGGAAGTATCGCGCTGAATAACCGCGGTGCGGAGTTCTGTGTCGATTTGTTTCACTTGTTGCTGTAAGTTCTCCCGTTGTGTCTGCTGGATCTGAAATTGCTCTTCTTTTTGCCTGATTCTATCCTGCCATGTTAGTATCTCTTTTAAAACGTTTTGAGATTCTTTTAAATATTCTTTGCGGGTTTGTAGTTCTTTACGAATATTCCTAAGGGCAAGGATATTTATGGCGTTTACTTGTTGCTGTATGTGTTGTTTCTCCTGTAATTTTTCATCTAAATTCTTTTGCCGGACAGTTAGTTGTGCTTTCAGATTTTCCTGCTTCGAAAGAAGTTGTTTCCGTTGGCTGGACAACTCTGTCAGTTGTTGCTCTTTTTGCTGTTTTTGTTCCAGCGCATTCGTAGCAGAATCTAAAAATCCGGTGATTAGATTTATATTCAGGCACATCTGTTCATGTTTCCTGTTTTTGTCGAACCAGTCTGTCAGTGCTTTTTGTCGGTTTTGCAGATGGGCCAATTCTGTTTCCCTGCGGGCGAGGGCCGTTTCTTCCGCTATACGTTTTTGCGTGGTGGCTTGCAGGGTTTGTGCACATTCTGAGTGGCTGTTCTCTTCCTGACCGATTTTGATGTCTGTTTCCTGTGCTTTTTGCAGTTCGGGTTGCCGGGCTTGATAGGCCGCTGTATATTCTTGCAGGGTGGCGTAGGATTGGTTATATTTTTCGGTCAGTTGCCGGGCTTGCTGTTCTAAGGTTAAAAGGGATGCTTGATATGTTTTACCTATTTGTTCCTGTTTTTCAATATCTTCCGTATATTTACGTAAGTTGTGCCAAAGAGGAGAGGCACTTTCTACGCTTTCTATTTGCCTTAAACGTTCTATTTGCGGACGGGCTTTTTCAATGGTCTCGCTGATTTGGCTCAGGTTTTCCTTTGCTTGGGATTCTTCCCGAAGCAAGTTGTTATAGGTGGTCAGCCATTCTATTTGACGGGCGTTTTTTTCCTGTTCTTGTTCGGTGACAGAGCAGGTGTGTTGCAATTGTTTTAGTTTTTCTGTCAGGGAAGTAATTTCTTCGTTTGTAAGCAGATGAATTCCTGAAAGGCGTTCGCTGGTCAGTTTCCAATCGGCTTTCGCCGCTGCGTTTTTAGTATAGACCGTATTTGAGATTACGGAATAAATTTCTGTCCCGGTCAGTTTTTCAAGCACTTCCGCTTTTTCTTCTTTCCGGGCTTTCAGAAAACGGGCGAATTCGTTTTGTGCCAATAGAACTGTCCGGGTAAATTGTTCATAGGTTAACCCCGTCAGTTCTTTCAGTTTATTCTCGGATTCTGAAATTTTGGAAGCTATTTCCTGTTGGTTATCTAAATGGTATACTCTCCAATCAACGGGTTGCAGTTTGCCCGATATTCGGTTATTCGCCCGCCGTATGTGCCAGTGTGCCCGGTAGCTTTTTCCGTTTACCGCTAAGAAATCCACTTCCGCATACCCGTCGGTAGTTCCCCGTCGTAGTATCTGCCTTTTATCCCCTTGTTGTATTTGTTCTTTGCCGACATCCGCCATTTTGATGTTCTCTGTTCCGGTAGTTCGGGGCGTATTGTTAAATAGGGCGAGGCATAAAGCGTCCAGTAAGGTGGATTTTCCGGCGCCCGTAGCTCCGCATATAGCGAAAATTCCGGCGGAATTTAAAGGCTCGGTCGTAAAATCTATTTCAAATTCGCCTGCAATGGAGGCTAAGTTTTTTCCCCGTATAGCTAAAATTTTCATGACCTGCTTTCTGTTTTCCGGTAGGATTCCTGCAAAGCTTCCATAAAGAGTTTCAACAGGGTTTCCAGTAGTTCTGTGTTGTATTTTTGTTGGTATACGGCTTGTATCATTTCCAGGGGAGCCATTAGCTGTTCGCTCGTAGGATCGCCGTTTTCTCCCGGCATATCCGGTGTCGCCGGGTAGAATGGAACGACCCGTGTCAGCCGGACGTGTTTCTTTTCTACGGCTTCTTCGATCTGATGCCGCAGCGAAGGCTCTGGTCCGGTCAATAATACTCTCACTTCGAGATAGGGAGCCGCTTCTCCGGGGCATTCCGGAGGCAGAGCTGACAATTCCCGCATCACTTCCGGTAAAGGTTTCGGTTTTTGCGGGATGCGCAGCAAACGGACCGATGGGGAAAAAGTTAGTTTCTCCTGACGTAGAAGTTTTCCATTTTCAATCTCAAGTAAAATCACTCCGTGCTGATAATTTTCTTCTGCAAAAGACATTGGCAGGGGACTACCCGCATAACGTACATTTTCCCGTTTACCCACTCTTTGTTCCCGGTGAATATGTCCTAAAGCCGTGTAGGTAATGCCGGGAGGGAATGTGTCGGTCGGAATACCTTCCAATCCGCCAATAAGCAGGCGTTCGCTGCTATCGTCTTCCGAGAGGGAACAGTTTGCCGCCTGTAAGTGTCCCATGGCTATAACGGCCTCTCCGGGCGTTTTGCGTTGTTCTATGGTGCGGTAAACCGTTTCATACATACTTTTTATGCCTGCCGCATAGCTACCGTCCTCTGCTTCCGGGGGAGGATAATCTCCGGTCCTCAGGTATGGAATGGCCATACACCAAACCCGGCTATTTCCTGTACGGTCGTGTAGCCTTACGATCAGATCTTCCACATCGATTTGCCCTGTTTCATCTCTTTTGAGCGTTCCTTTGATGTGAATGTCCAGACCTTCCAATAACGGCATAGGTGTTTCCAGACGGGCGGCAGAGTCGTGATTTCCGGCGATGACCACTATTTGCAGTCCGGGATTGGCAGTGGTTATATTTTTAATAAATCGGTAAAATCGTTTTTGTGCCTGGGCAGAAGGATTCGCTACGTCGAAAATATCTCCGGCGATCAGTAAGGCATCAATTTCCTGCTCTTTGATCTGTGTGGCGAGCCAATCGAAAAAGGCCTGATGTTCTTCAGTCCGGTCGTAACCGAAAAAAGTCTGTCCGATGTGCCAGTCGGCTGTATGTAGTATTTTCATAGTGTGCGGATGCTTGAATAACTTTATAGCGAGTTTCAAATTTAGGGAAAAGATGAACATTCATAAAGGATTTTCGTTTATTTTGGTATATATTTGTCAAAGTTGTCAGAAAGGCGGAAAACAGCTTTTTTGTAAATTTGTTGTATCGTATACAATTATGAGTATTACAGAAAATTTAGAAAAAATAACGCGATCATTGCCGAAAAGCGTAAAATTGGTCGCCGTTTCAAAAACGAAACCCGCGTCGGACATAGAAGAGGCCTGGCGGTGGGGGCAACGGGTTTTCGGAGAGAATAAAGTGCAGGAGATGGTGGGAAAATACGAGGCTTTACCCAAGGATATAGAGTGGCACATGATCGGGCATTTACAGACCAATAAGGTGAAATACATTGTGCCTTTCGTCAAACTGATCCACGGTGTCGATAGCGGAGAGTTGCTGGCAAAGATCGATAAAGAAGCAGGTAAGGTGGGACGCGTTGTGGATTGCCTTTTACAATTCCACATTGCAGAGGAAGAAACGAAATTCGGTTTAAGCGAGGAAGAAGCGGATGTGTTGTTGCAAAGTGCCGCTTATCGGGAAATGCGGAATATACGGGTGATCGGGGTGATGGGAATGGCTACTTTTACAGACGATCAGGAGCAAATACATAAAGAGTTCCGGCATTTAAAGGAAATTTTCGATCGTTTGAAGCGGCATTATTTTTCAGAGCAAGCATATTTTAAAGAGTTGTCGATGGGCATGTCTGAAGATTACCGGATAGCGGTGGAGGAAGGCAGTACAATGGTCCGGATCGGCAGTTCAATATTCGGAGCAAGAAATTATCATATTGAGAGTTAAATTTTAAGTCTCAGATTCCGGATAAATCATGTTCCGGAGAGAAGTTGTAAATTATATCAATTTAATAATAAGGTTATGGGAAATTTAAAGACCAAATTTGCAGGGCTGGAATTGAATAGCCCGATTATTGCGGGAAGCTGTGGGTTGACATCCGATATTAAAAAGTTGCAGGAAATCGAAGCTGCGGGAGCAGGTGCGGTGGTATTGAAGTCTATATTCGAAGAACAGATCAATATGGAGGTTTCGAGGAGTATAGGGGATAGCAGTTATCCGGAGGAAACCGATTATATTCAAAATTATATCCGTGCCAATACCATTCAGCAGTATATCGATTTGGTGAAATTAGCGAAAGAGAGGTTGAAAATTCCGGTAATTGCCAGTATTAACTGTTTGAAGAACGGTGAATGGGTTAGTTTTGCCAAAGAATTGGAAAACGCCGGGGCGGATGCCATCGAGCTGAATGCTTTTATTTTGCCTTTGGATGAGTTTAAGGAAAGTATCGATATTGAAAATGTTTATTACGACATTGTAAAGCATGTGAAGTCGGAAGTGAAGATCCCGTTGATTATGAAGATCGGGAACTATTTCACTAATTTACCTATGTTTGTGAGCAAGCTGAAAGCTTTAGGTGCGGACGCGGTTACTTTGTTCAACCGATTTTATGAGCCGGATATTGATATTGAGCGAATGACGGTAGGGGTGGCTTCTGTTTTCAGTTTACCTACCGATCTGCGGCAATCGTTGCGGTGGACAGGTATTCTGGCCGGGGAGGATAAACAATTGCAAATATCTTCTTCTACCGGGGTGCATAGCGGGGAAGCTGTTGTGAAACTACTGCTGGCCGGAGCTACTACCGTTCAGGTATGTTCCGCCCTGTATGAGCAGGGGATTCCTGCCATCCGTACGATGAATTATTTTATCAGTTCCTGGATGGAGAAGAAATCGTTTAAAAATATAGAGGAGTTTCGTGGTAAATTATCTTATACGGACGCCGGGCATGCCGATCGTTACGAACGTGCGCAGTTTATGAAATATTTCAGCGATCGTAGGGATTAAACAAAGTCTTTTATCAGCTAAAGAATAAGTAAATGAAGTATCTTTCTTTATTATTGGTGGTGTGTCTGTTTGCCTGCACGGGTAACAAATATCAGGGAGTGCCTGAAAAATATCATGTTTTGCTGGATTCGGCATTGGTGAAATCCGGGAATAATGCCCTCGAATTAAAAAAAGCCCTTGAAATGGCACCTGATTCCCAGAAAGAGGGGATCGCGTTTTTAATTGCTTATATGCCTGAACGTGATTTGCAGAAACTTTCTGCTGCGTTTTTGTTGGAAAATGCCGATTATGCTTATCAGGCCCGTGAAAAATATAGCTGGGCAAAGGCTTTACCGGACAGTATTTTCTTGAATGAGGTTTTGCCTTATGCCAGTTTAAACGAAACCCGGGAAGGCTGGAGGAAGGATTTCTTCGAACGCTTTGGGAAATATGTGGCTCATTGTAATACCATTTTCGAGGCGATCGATTCCGTCAACCGGAATATCCGGGATGAAGTGATGGTGGATTATAACACCAAACGGGAGAAACCGGATCAAAGCCCGGCAGAATCGATCCGGCAGGGAATGGCATCGTGCAGCGGTTTATCGATATTACTGACCGATGCTTTCCGGGCCGTGGGTATCCCTTCGCGAATTGCCGGAACGCCTAATTGGCATGACAGCCGTGGAAATCACAATTGGAGTGAGGTTTGGGCCGACGGGGTGTGGTATTTTACAGAGTATTATCCCAATCAGCTGAATAAAGCCTGGTTTTTCGCCGATGCCGGGAAGGCCGATAAAAACAAGGTAGGGCAGGCTATTTATGCGTCTTCTTTCAAACCTACCGGGATTTATTTTCCTTTGGTGTGGGATGAAAAAATCCGCTATGTCCCGGCTGAAAATGTGACGGATCGCTATGTAGAACTTTATAAGGCTTATGAATCGGAAATTATGACGGACGGCAATCATGTTACGGTGGAGGTTATGATGTTTAAAAATAACCAATGCACCCTTCAGTCCGATGACCGGGTTGCCGCCAATGTGGATGTTTTTTGCGGGAGTGAACAGATGGGAGGCGGGCGTACAGCCGGAGTGACTCAGGATATGAACGATGTTTTAAAGTTTATCCTGGAGAAAAACCGCATTTACACGTTTAAATATGCCGATGAAGCGGGAAATCCCAAGGCCATCGATGTGAAGATCGGGGATAGGCCGGAGCGTGTGAAATTGTACATGAATTGAAAAAATCCGGAAACTCCTTTTTCCTTTTGCAGGAGGAAAAAGAACTGAAAAATGTTCTTAATCCCGTCAATAATAAAAAAGCAGAGCTGCTCGCAAAGAGCAGCTCTGCTTTATTTTTAAATATGGGGGTGAATAAATAAACCAGCCAGGAGAGAGGAGAACGTAAAAAATCGGAATAACCTGTTCCGATTTTTTATGTTGTTACAATGGGTGCAGTCCGGATAAGAGAATAGAGCCCCATTGTTTTTATTGGTTTTTCTGAATCTCTAAAAGCTGAAATGTTCCTTTTAGCAGGTTAATCAGTAGTAATTTTCCGGAAAGGGTATCGGTTCTGTTCAAAATTACTTTTATCGCTTCTGTGGCCTGAATGGAACCGACCACTCCCGGCAAAGCCCCGATCACTCCCAAAGGTTGCCGGAACTCCCTGATTCCTTCGTGATATTCGTATAAATCCCGGTAAGTGATATGGTTTTGATAGTTAAATACCGATACTTGTCCGTCAAATTCGCAAATGCTGCCATAGACAAACGGTTTTTCACATTTAACACAAATGTCATTGATCGCATACCTGCTGAGAAGATTATCGGTTGCATCGATTACTACATCATATTTCTTTACGATTTCTTCTGAATTTTCTAAGGTAAACCGTTGGGTGTAGGAACAGGTACGGACATGCGGATTCAGGATTTGTAATTTACGGGCGGCTACTTCTGTTTTTAATTCTCCTATGCACCCGGTGTCATATAGTACCTGCCTTTGCAAGTTGCTTTCCGATACGGTGTCATCGTCCATAATACCGATTTGTCCGATTCCCGCCGCTGCGAGGTAGAGCAGGATCGGAGAGCCTAAGCCTCCGGCTCCGACAACTAAAACTTTCGCATTTTTAATTTTTTCCTGTCCCTGTTCACCGATTTCTTCCAATAGGAGGTGGCGGGAATAACGTTCCTTTTCTTTTTCCGATAGCATAGGCTTTATTTTAAAATCGTGATTCCGCTTCCGGCTTTCCATATCTTTATTCCCTTCCGGAGGTGTATCCCCTTCTGGATGTTAATTTTATCACATCCAGTTGTCCCAGTCTTTCCACACCGGCTCATACCCTAACTGCTGAATCTCCGCTGCCACTTCGGCTGGTGTGCGCTCGTCGCTGATATGGAATTGCTCCAAAGCCTGCGGATAGGTGAAATAGCCACCCGGTTCGGTTTTCGATCCGGCGCTGACAGAGGTAGCCCCTAAAGGAATGATGTGTTTTCGGAAGGTGGCATTTTCACGGGTAGAGATGGAAATATCCACATCATGATCGAAGATCCGGAAGGCAAAAATCAATTGCGCCAGTTCTTTGTCGTTCATCACCACATTAGGCTGAAAATGCCCCTTGGAAGGGCGCATACGTGGAAAATTCACACTATATCGGGTTTGCCAATAGTGTTTTTGGAGATAACGCAGGTGACGTGCCATCATGGTGACATCAGTACGCCAGTCTTCCAGTCCGATCAGTACGCCTAATCCGATTTTGTGAATGTTAGCCTGTCCCATCCGGTCGAATCCATCCACACGCCATTCGAATTTCGATTTCATACCTTTAGGGTGGTACACGTTGTATCTTGCCCGGTTATAGGTTTCCTGAAAACAGACCACACCATGCAATCCTGAATGAGTAAGGCGTTCATATTCTTCTGACTTAAGCGGCATTACTTCTATGGATAGGTTAGCAAAAAGCGGACGTGCCAGTTGCAGGGCTTTTTCCAAATAGTCAACACCCGCATCTTTAGGATTTTCGCCTGTGACAATCAGTAAATTCTCAAAGTTTCCCAATTTTTTAATTGCATGGAGTTCGTTTAAGATTTCTTCTTCTGTCAGGATTACCCGTTTTATCGGATTATTGTGGTTAAAACCACAATACACACAAAAATTTGTGCAGGAATTTGTGATGTATAAAGGAATATACATGGACACTGTTTTTCCGAAACGTTGTAGGGTATATTTTCGGCTAAGCTCAGCCATTGGCTCTAAATATTTTGCGGCAGCGGGAGAGATCAGCGCCATAAAATCGTCTATATCCAGATGGCTTTTTCCCAAGGCTTGTTCCACATCGGCCGCCTTTTTAGAGGTGATTTGCCGGGTGGTTTCTTCCCAGGAATATTTTTCTAATTCTTCTGAAAAACTCATATTTTGTTAGATTCTTAAATTTTACGACCTATTTTTCCGCTTATCCCAGGAATGCGGTTAAAGGTGAACTGGCCGCCGCTTCGGTGTGTTGTTTGCCGAGCCCGGCTTCGAATGCCATCCTTCCGGCTTCCGTTGCTGCTTTAAAAGCGATTGCCATTGCCACCGGATCACCTGCGACGGCTATCGCCGTGTTCACTAACACGGCATCTGCTCCCATTTCCATCGCTTCTGCTGCGTGGCTGGGGGCTCCGATTCCTGCGTCTACCACCACCGGAACATTACTTTGCTCGATGATGATACGGAGGAATTCTTTCGTTTGAAGTCCCCGGTTTGTCCCGATGGGAGCTCCCAAAGGCATAACCGTTGCTGCACCTGCGTCTTCGAGGCGTTTACACAGCACAGGATCGGCCTGACAATAGGGAAGTACGATAAACCCCAGTTTCACCAATTCTTCGGTAGCCTTTAAGGTTTCGATCGGATCGGGCAGAAGGTATCGCGGATCGGGATGGATTTCCAGTTTCAGCCAGTTTGTCCCGAAGGCCTCCCGGGATAGCTGGGCGGCGAAAACGGCCTCTTTAGCGTTCCGAACTCCGGAGGTGTTGGGTAGCAATTGAATATCGGGGCGAAGGATGTGTTTCAACATGTCGTCGTTTTTATCTGCCATGTCGATCCGTTTCATGGCAACGGTAACCATTTGACTACCGGAAGCGGCGATTGCTTTTTCCATAACCTGATTGGATGAAAATTTTCCTGTTCCGGTGAACAGACGTGAAGTAAAAGTTTTGTCTGCAATTTTTAAAGGTTCCATATTATATAGATTTTGTCTGTTTGGTTTATCGGGTGTTATCGATTATCTTTAAAATATCCTGTGTTTTAACTGTCAGGTCATTGCTGTTTTTAATGAGTCCTGAAAGGGCTATTCCCTGTATTCCGGTTGCCAAAAGCGGAGGGATGTCGGTTTCCGTGATGCCTCCGATGGCGAAAACAGGAATGTAAATGCCGGACTGCTGCATCAGTTCCAGGATATGGCTATATCCCTGAATTCCTAATACAGGACTCAATTTTTTCTTTGTTGTGGTGAATGTGAAAGGTCCCAGCCCGATATAGTCCACTTGCTGCGCGGCTCTTAAAATCACATCTTCCCAAGTGTTGCAGGTGGCTCCGATAATTTTATCCGGCCCCAATATTTTCCGGGCTTCGAGCGGATTCATATCCTCTTTGCCCAAATGCACTCCGTCGGCATCCAGCTGGCGGGCTACCTTTACATTGTCATTGACGATGAACAGGGCGTGATAGCGTTTGCATATCTCTTTTACGAGGCGGCCTTCGGTCAGTAATTCTTCATCACGGGCATCTTTCATCCGAAGCTGCACCCAGCTTATTCCTCCCCGGCAAACCGCTTCCACCTGTTCGCCGATCGTTATGCCTTCCTTGTGATCCGTGATATACTGGATAGTTAATTCACGGGGGGAAGGTTTGGAAACATATCCGTATTCCTGGATGTAATGAAAGCCTAATTTGCTGTTATTGCTATCCATAAAGGCCGATACATAAACTTGTGCTTTAGAACAGGCTGCAGCTAAGTCGAGCGCCTGTGCCAATCTTGCTGTGATTGCGGCGGAGAGCACACACCCTGTTCCGTGTTTTCCGTATTTTCCCCGTTCGACGGCAAAAACATATAGGTTATCGGGAGTGATCAATTTGTCGGTGGACAATTTGTCTTCGCTGTGCCCGCCTTTCCAAAGGATGTTTAAACCGCAGGAACGGCAGATGTCTTGCAGTTCTGTAACGGAACGGTTCCCGAAAAGTTGTCCGATCTCTTCTGCGTTTGGAGTGATCAGGTAAAGTCGTTTCAGAATGGTTTTTAATTTCCCGATATTCTGTTTGTTACTGCTGTCGTGAAAACGGAATCCGGCACTGGCTTTTAGTATCGGATCCCAGATTATCCGTGTTTCCGGTAACCTCTCGTGAAGATAAGCGGTTAAAGTATCCAGAATGTCGAAGTTTTCAATTAGCCCGATTTTGATATACCGGGGACGATTTTTTACAAATTGCAGTTCACATTGCCTGCGAATATCCTCCCATGTCGTCCAGCATGTCCCTTCGTAGGAATCCTGATTCTGGAAGGTAATTCCGGAACAAATTCCGAGACCATATACCCCGCAATTTTCGAATGTCCTGAGGTCGGCAGTTACTCCTGCGCCCGATGACGGGTCGAAACCTGCTATGCTCATTACGACCGGGGTTTTCAGTTGCAGGAAACGGGGTAGGGCTTCTTCCGGCTTTTCCCATATATATCCCAATACCGCTGCTCCGTAGAAATGTTTGTCCCGGCATATCGCCAGATTCTCCGGGGTGATGCCTCCCAGGGCGACAATGGGGAGCGGAAGTGTTTCCAATCCTGAAAGTTCTCCGAAACGCCCTTTATATCCTGCTTTCGAAATACTGTCGAATACCGGACTGAGAAAACAATATTCGGGGATAAAAGGTAATTGCCGGATTTCTTCCGGGCTGTGGCACGAAATGCTGATATGCCTGAATTGCCTGTAATGCACATATTTGTCTCCCTGTCCGGATTTTAAATGAATCCCGCATAACCGATATTGTTGTGCCAGGTGGTAGTGGGCGTGCAGCACGATCCTGTTCCGGTAGCGAGGTTCTATCCGCTCGATAAAATTTTTATAAACCTCTTCCCCTGCATCCGGTTTTCTCAGGTGTAGCCGTTCCAAGCCGTATGCAAAAAGCGTGTTACAGATCAGGGCTTCGTCTTTTATCGGTTTCGGTGAGGTTATTACAATAATTTTCATGTGATTACACTTTTTCTCTTCCCGGTGGTAAAATCGGGGAGAAAACGTTTTTATTCTTCTTCGTTTTTAATTTTTTCCCTAAGCTTTTTGCTGGCCCGCATCGAACAGAAGTGTTCTCCGCACATTGAGCAAAAATGGGCTTCCTTATGCCCTTCGTCCGGCAGGGTTGCATCGTGAAAACGGATGGCTTTTTCGGAATCGAGGGCCAAATGGAATTGGTCTTTCCACCGGAATTCGAAACGCGCTTTACTCATCGCGTAGTCTCTGAAATAGGCCGCAGGATGCCCTTTGGCCAGGTCGGCAGCATGGGCGGCCAGCTTAAATGTGATGACTCCCTCTTTCACATCGTCCTTGTCCGGAAGTCCTAAATGCTCTTTTTGTGTGACATAGCAAAGCATCGCCGTTCCAAACCATCCGATCATTGCTCCGCCGATTGCCGAGGTGATGTGGTCGTAGCCCGGAGCAATATCGGTGACCAGCGGACCGAGGGTGTAAAAGGGGGCTTCGTGGCAGTATTGCAATTGTAAGTCCATGTTTTCCTTAATCTTGTGCATCGGCACATGTCCCGGTCCTTCGACAATGGCCTGCACCTGATGTTTCCAGGCTATTTTTGTCAGTTCTCCCAATGTTTTCAATTCTTCGATCTGTGCAGCGTCATTGGCATCGGCAATACATCCCGGACGTAATCCGTCGCCCAGCGAGATGGCTACGTCGTATTTGGCCAATATTTCACAAATATCCTCGAAATGTTCATATATGAAACTTTCCTGTTTGTGAGTGGTGCACCAATGTGCCATGATCGAGCCGCCGCGTGAAACGATTCCGGTGAGCCTCCGCAAGGTCAGCGGGACGTGTTTCCAGCGAAGCCCGGCATGAATGGTGAAATAATCCACACCCTGTTCCGCCTGTTCGATCAATGTGTCGCGGAAAATTTCCCAGTTCAGTTTTTCAACGTCTCCTCCCACTTTTTCAAGAGTTTGATAAAGCGGTACGGTGCCCACCGGAACAGGGGAGTTGCGGATGATCCATTCCCGGGTTTCGTGAATGTTCGCTCCGGTGGAAAGATCCATAATCGTATCTGCTCCCCAGCGGAAAGCCCACACGGCTTTTTCGACTTCTTCTGCAATCGAGGAGGTTACCGGGGAATTTCCGATGTTGGCGTTGATTTTGACCAGAAAGTTACGCCCGATGATCATGGGCTCACTTTCGGGATGGTTAATGTTGGCCGGAATAATAGCCCTTCCGGCAGCTACTTCCTGACGTACGAATTCCGGTGTGATGCTTTGGGGGATGCTGGCTCCGAAAGATTCTCCTTTTTCCTTTTTGTATTTCTCACGGATTTGATCGGCCAGTTGATTTTCGCGAATCGCAATGTATTCCATTTCAGGGGTCACGATGCCCTGCCGGGCATAATACATTTGGGTGATCGCCTGTCCGGTTTTAGCTATCCGGGGCTGTGTGTTCACATGTTCGAAACGGAGGTTGTCCAGCGTGGAGTCGGCTTGCCGCATTCTTCCATATTCCGAACTCAAAGAAGCCTGTTTCAGGGTGTCTTGCCGTTCCTCGATCCATTGTTCCCGGATTTTGGGCAATCCCTTCCTTAAATCCACAGAATAAGAAGAATCGGTATATACGCCAGAGGTATCATAGACGATCACATCTTCGTTCTCTGTTTTGCTGCCGTCTGTTTCGATGGTTGCAGACAAATTGATTTTTCGCATGGGAACCCGGATGTCCGGACGTGTTCCTTCCACATAGATTTTTTCAGAGCCGGGAAGCGGCCCCGACGTTATTTTGAAGTCTTCCATAATATGCTGTTTAAATTTGTAACTGTTGTTTATGTCCGGCTTTGCGGATACGGAAGGGGAATTATCCTCCCTGCACGGCTTTGATGACCATGATCCGGCTGCCGTCGCTGACCCGGGTGGTTTCCCATTGTGCTTTAGGGATAACCGTGCTATCGATTGCTACGGCAATGTTTTGCACAGGTATGCCGTTGGCTGATAAGATCTCTGATAAGAAACTGTTTTCCGGACAAGTTACGGGAGAGTCGTTTATAAAAATCTGCATCGTTCACTGGTTTTAAATATGATAAGTTGATTTTCCCAAAGGCATGATAAAATATGCAGACTGTTTATCTTTCTACCTACGCCGGCATTACCCGGATCAGGTTATAGGGTATGATCTCAGCCCGTTGTTTTTAAGGCACCCCTTCACGAAAATCTTTAGCAAAAGTAGGAAAAAAATGGAATAAACAAACAGGATGTCCGGAAAATACCTGTTCCGGGAATTAATTTTTCCGCCATTGCAGCATTAAAAAGATTATTCCGGGAATAAAGATGACGATGGCGGTCATTTGCAAGGCTAAGGCGAGCGACCAGCTATCGCTGAGCCAACCGAGGAACGGAGCCAGCAGGGCGAAGAACAGGCGGATAATAAAATTACGGATCGAGAGTACGGTTGCCCTCATTTCCGAAAAAGTCTGTCGGTTGATATAACCTTTCAGGATAGGGGTGGCAAAGCCCCTGACAACATAAAACAGAAAGAGCAGGAACAGGCAGAAATAGTTGATGCTAAACGACACGGAAACATACCCTCCCGTAATGAATAGAAGTATCAACGTGTAAGTTTTGTTTTCACCTAACCACGAGTTCAGCTTATCGGAATACAAGGCGGAAATACCGACCGTGAGGTTTAACACCGTCCACACCACTCCGAACCACCCGGTAGGCAGTTCGATTTGCTTTAACAAAGGCTGTACAAACCAGGCCATTGTTAATGTTGCCGTTCCGATAATTCCTGAAAACAGGATGTCGTAGCAAAGGCGTTTGTTGGTGAATAGGGAATAACGGATGATCTGGAATATATTTTTTACAGGATTGGTGATTTTGGTTTTCATGTGGTGTTCTATCAGGCAGAGCGAAGCCGGAATCCCGATAAAAGCAATTCCCATTTGGCAGTAAAAAGGCAAGCGGAGGGAAGAAGTGGCTAAAAGCCCGCCGATGATTCCGGCAAAAGCTTCCGAGAAGTTTCCGATCATGGTTACTTTTCCTTCATATTTCAGGTATTCGTTTTCTTTCCGATGGGCTAACATCGTGTCGTAGAGCAAGGCGGAATCGGCTCCGGAAACCAGGCTCTGACCGATTCCTAACAGTATTTCGGCAATGAAAAACGCTCCGAAAGTATAGGAAAACGAATAGCAGATATAACCGCCAAAAGCGATCAGGCAACCTGTAAACAGGCAGTTCCGCCGTCCCCAGGCATCCGCCAGATAACCCGTAGGAATATCGAGGGCCACCAAAACGATCGAATATACACTTTTCAACAGGAAAATCTCTTTCAATCCCAGTCCGTTTTCCTCATAAAAAAGCACAATGACAGGCATGATCAAAGTGAACCATTTAGATACTTTGATCAGATAGAGCGAGATTATATTTCTATTGAATCCAGACAATGGAACGAAATGCTTTATATCTGTTCGGGGTGCACAAAGATATAATTTCCTGTTGTAAATGTTTGAAATGAAAACTGAAAATAAAAGTACTCGAAACAGGAATTGCACATATTGAATTAAAATGTGAAAATTCTTTTTGTGTATCGGTTTTTATATCTATTTTTGTTTCGGTTTACAACTAAATGAAGGTTAAAACTATGAAAATAGAAAAAATCAGCGATATTTATGAGGTTTTAAAGACAAATGAGCATAAAAAACGTCTGGTTGTAGCTTATGCAAATGATTGTCATTCTATCGAAGCGGTGCATCAGGCCGTGAAAACCGGGTTAATATCTGCTATTCTGATCGGGGATTCAGAAGTGATTTACAGGGTGTGTGCGGAAAATGGGTATGATGCCGGATGTTTCCAGGTGGTGCATGAACCCAATGATGCCAAAGGAGCGGAAAAGGCGGTGGAAATGATCCGGAACGGGGATGCCGATATTATTATGAAAGGATTGGTCAGTACCGATAAATATATGCGGGCTATCCTGAATAAGGATAAAGGGCTGGTCGCTCCCGGCACGGTGCTTTCGCATGTGGTGGTGATGCAATGTCCCGGTTATCATAAATTGTTGTCGGTGAGTGATGTGGCTGTTATACCCAATCCTGACCTGACACAAAAAAAAGCTATGATTAAATATGTTACCGCCACGGCAAAGGTTTTGGGGGTGGAACATCCCAAAATAGCATTGATTACGCCCACGGAGCAGGTTTTGCCTAAAGTGCCCTCAACGGTGGAAGCTGCCATTCTTTCAAAAATGGGGGAAAGGGGACAGATTGCCGATGCTCTGATAGAAGGCCCCATGGCATTGGATGTGGCTATCGACCGGGAAGCCGCTGAAATTAAGGGGATATATTCAGAAGTTGCGGGGGATGCCGATGGATTGGTTTTTTCCAATTTAGATGCCGGAAATGTGTTCTATAAAACCAACACAAAGATATGTAAATCGAAACAGGGCAGTGTGCTTATGGGAGCAATGGTCCCCAGCGTACTTTCTTCGAGGGGGGATGATGTGGAAACAAAATTAAATTCTATTGCTTTGGCAGCTTTGCTGGCTAAATAGATTTTTATTCGTAATAAAATAAAGAGAATGGCTTCACCTGTATGCCGGGTGAGGCCATTCTCTGTTTTTCAGAGAATTATCAGATATAGAAATAGGTCGGTCGGTCGTTTTTTTTTCAACGAGAAATGTGCAACCGTTTCGCAACATTAGTTTCATTGTATTGTTATCGTCCCGTCATGGAAACGTAATATACCAATTGCAAATTTGCATCGAAATAAAGGATAAAATATGACAGACATGATTTTGATGCGAACGATTTTCAGACGGACATTATTTAAATGGGTGTGTATGGCCGGTTTAAGTTGCTGGCTTCCCGGAACGGTTTTGGCAGATGGAGTGATCAGGGGTGTTGTGTTGGACAAAAAAACTCAGGAGCCTGTGATCGGTGCTGCTGTCGTTATCGAACATACCACCACAGGAGCTGCTACGGGTATAGACGGGGATTTCAAACTTGAACGTTTAAAAGCAGGTCAATATAATTTGAAAATATCCTGTATTTCTTACACTTCGCTGGTGGTGGAGGGGATTCGGGTTCGCGATAATCAGGAAGCAGAAATAAAGGTGGAGCTGGAGGAAGATGCGCTGAATATGGAGGAGGTAACGGTGAAAGCCGTCAGGAGGATGAATAACGAAATGGCTATGATCCATGTGGTGAAAACCGCTCCTGTTCTTTTAAATGCCGTTTCCAGCCAGATGATCACTAAAACTCAGGATAAAGATGCTTCGGAAGTGATCCGCCGTATTCCGGGAATTTCCATTATCGATGGGAAATTCGTCATGGTCAGGGGATTGTCACAGCGTTATAACAACGTGTGGATCAACAATAGTGCCGTTCCCAGTTCCGAGGCCGATTCAAGGGCTTTTTCCTTCGATATTATTCCCAGTTCCCAACTGGATAATATGCAGATCATTAAATCGCCTGCTCCTGAATATCCGGCAGATTTTACAGGGGGATTTATCAGAGTGAATACAAAGGATATTCCCGATAAAAATTCTTTTTATATTTCTGTCGGCGGGAATGTGAACGATGCAACCCATTTCCATCCCTTGTATGAAGCTAAAGGGAGCAACACAGACTGGCTGGGGTTTGACAATGGTTTCCGTAGCCTGCACGGAGGGATTGAAAGGGAAATGGTGAAATATAACGATAAAGCTATCGACCTGACCGCCAACTATCTGAATAACGATTGGGGATTGAAGAAACGGAAACCTGTGGCGGATTTAAGCGTGAATGCCGCCCTGAACCGGAAATGGACCGACCGGAAGGAACGGCAGTATGGTTTTATTGCAACCATAAATTACAGTAATTCTTACCGGACTTTTCTGAATATGGAAAACTCCTTATTCGGGACTTACGACGAGGAAAACGATCGTTCTGCTTATCTCCGTAAAAGCCAGGACGATCAATATAATCACGATTCCCGTGTCGGGGCTATGGTAAATCTGACTTTTGTGCCGGATAATAACCGGGATCGGTATGAGTTTAAGAATATTTTCAATCAGTTGGGTAAGAGCAGGTATACCAACCGCACCGGAGTCAGTGCTCAAAACGACCAGGAAGAAAGTTCCGAGTATTATTACTCCAGCCGGACCACCTACAACGGGCAGTTCACCGGAAAGCACGATTTTGGCCGGACAAAGGTCGACTGGAATGGAGGATATGCTTATGCTAACCGCAATTTGCCGGATCGCCGCCGCTTCCTTCGCAGTGAAGCCGGAAGTAACCGGGAGGGGATGTTGAAGGTGGGAAGTAACGATATTAGCCGTGAGTTTACCAGATTACACGAACATATTTTTTCGGCGGGTGGCAATTATCAGCAGAATTTTGCTTTCGGCGGATTGACTCCGGATATAAAAGCAGGAATATACGGGGAGTACCGCACCCGGGAATATCTTACCCGTTCTTTTTTCTATAATTGGGACCCCGCCACTCATTCGTTGCCTGACGATTTTTTATACCTGGATGTAAATGAGCTTTTGATTTCCGAACATTATGGAGCCGATAAGCTTTATTTGCTGGAAGAGGTGAATAAGAGGAACGATTATTCCGGTAATAACACGTTGCTGGCAGGGTATGTGGGAATCAACCTTCCTTTAGGGAATCTGAATATCTATGCGGGAGTGCGCTATGAATACAATAATATGGAGTTGATCAGCAACACCAAAGACAATGTAAAAAGTCCCCGCAGCCTGTTTTACAAGAACAGTGATTTTTTCCCTTCGGTGAATGCTTCTTATCAGTTTTCCGATATGCACCAATTACGCTTTGCTTACGGGCGTTCAATCAATCGGCAGGAGTTTCGGGAAGTTTCTACTTCGGTGTATTACGACTTCGATCTGGCAAGTCCTGTTATGGGAAATACCGACCTGAAAGCGGCTTATATTCAGAATCTGGATTTAAGGTATGAGTTATATCCCGGAAAAGGGGAACAGGTTTCTTTGGCGGTATTTTATAAGAGATTCAGTAACCCGATAGAATGGACATATACGGTTACGGGCGGGACAGACCTGACCTATTCTTACCTGAATGCTTTGTCGGCGAATAATTACGGAGTAGAACTCGATATCCGGAAAAGCCTTGATTTTATCGGCCTGCGCAATTTTAGCCTGACGTTTAACGGATCGCTGATTAAAAGTAAGGTAAATTTTGAAGCGGGCAGCAAAGAGGAAAACCGCCCTATGCAGGGGCAATCGCCTTATTTGGTGAATGCCGGGTTGTTCTACCAGCATGAGAAAGCAGGGGTGAGCGGAGGTATTCTTTACAACCGTATCGGAAAACGTATTGTGGGAGTCGGCAGGAGTGTGGGGACAACCGGGGGAGAGTCTACGCGCAATATCCCCAATTCTTACGAGATGCCCCGCAATGCCCTGGATTTTACTTTAGCTAAAAAAATTGGAAAACATTGGGAGATCCGTGCTAATGTCAGGGACATTTTGGCCGAGAAAGTGGTGTTTCAACAAATGGCGGAAGTTTCTAAGAACGGAGTCACTTCCCGGCAGAGGGAGATTACGAAGAAATATCAGCCCGGTCGTAATTATGCTTTAAGTATCAGTTTTAATTTATAACTATATCAACTTTAATTTTAAATCAACAAAATGAAAAAGTTAAGATTAACAAGTTTAGTTTTATCCGTATTGATTGCATGTTCATTGATCGGATGTAAGGATGACGACACCACCCCGACCGATAAGGGAATTACAGCAGGTGACAATGTATTGTTTGCAGACACTGTTATCGGCAACGGGGAGCAGCAATATGTTTTCACCGGCAACCAAACCTTACCCGCCGGTACTTATCATTTGGTCGGCTGGGTTTATATCCGCGACGGAGCCACACTGACCATCGAGGAAGGTACGGTAATCAAGGGAGATAAAGAAACAAAGGCTGCTTTGATCGTAGAGCCGGGAGGAAAATTAATAGCTAAAGGAACGGCTCAAAAACCGATCGTATTTACTTCAGAAAAGCCGAAAGGACAACGTAAACCGGGTGATTGGGGCGGTTTAATCATTTGCGGACGGGCAAAAAACAATCAGGGAACCCAACAGATAGAAGGTGGTCCGAGAACAATACACGGAGGAAGCAACGATGCGGATAATTCCGGAGTGTTGAGTTATGTGCGGGTTGAATTTGCCGGTTATCCCTTTGAGAAGGATAAGGAGATCAACGGGATCACTTTCGGATCGGTGGGAAGCGGGACAACGGTAGACCATTTACAGGTTTCATATTCTAACGACGATTCCTTTGAGTGGTTCGGCGGCTCTGTAAATTGTAAATATCTGGTGGCTTATCATGGCTGGGACGATGAATTCGACACGGATAACGGTTTTTCCGGTAAAGTGCAGTTTTGTTTAAGTGTACGCGATCCACGGATTGCCGACGTATCTCAGTCGAATGGATTCGAATCGGACAACTGTGCCGACGGGGCATCGGTTGAACCTTATACTACGGCCACGTTCAGTAATGTGACCTTTATCGGCCCGCGGGGACGTGACGGTTTTACCAATGACGACAGCTATATCAATGGAGGTGAATATAATCCGGGGAATGGTTCCGGGTTGGGAAAATTCCAGGCTGCGATGCAAATCCGCCGCAATAGCCGCTTGAGTTGCTTTAATTCTGTTGCAGTTGGTTATCCCATCGGACTGATTCTCGACAATGAGAAGGGGAATACTCAAAAAGCCGCCACCGACGGAGTTTTAAAATTGCAGCATATTTATTTTGCAGGTATGGAGATTTTGGGCAGCGATGCCAATAAACTGTATCAGGATGCGTTGGTGACAGGGTATGACGCTAACGGAAAACCGATTATCGATGATACACAGGCGTCGTTTTCTTCAACCTTCTTCGCCACACAAACCGGAAACCGTTCGTTTACCACTGCCGATGATTTGAATTTGACCGGAGCTTCTTCCAAAGTTGGTGTGAATTACCTGCCGCAAGCCGGAAGTCCTTTGTTGGGAACCGCTTCTTTTACCGATAGCAAAGTTAGTACAGGATTCGACAGGGTGACTTATATCGGGGCATTTTCCGGAGAATCGGATAATTGGATGAGCGGGTGGACGAATTTCGACCCGCAGAATACGGACTATTGATAATCGTAGTTTTATGGTGATAAGACGAGCGATGAAATAGTAATATTTTGTCTGAATTTCAGAGGAGATACCTGTCCGGGTATCTCCTTGTTTTTTTAACGGAAATGTAACCGGTCTGTTTCCATTACTTCATATCGGGAGGATATATTTGCTATGGAATTATTAAGAGACATTTTTTCATAAGTTTGTTAGGTTAGTAAGTAAAAGATTTCCAACCGCGACGGCTCGAAATTTTTAACGCTTCACATGCAAAAGGAGTATCCTTTCGTTGTGAAGCGTTTTTATTTAAATCCAATAGGATAGAAATGGAATGTTTAATTCAAAGTACCTGCTTCGGCCTGTTTGATCATGTTGGCATTGGCGGTGATGTAAACTTCTACCCGGCGGTTTTGTGCCCTTCCCTCGGCCGTATTGTTGTCGGCTACCGGTTGGTCGAATGCCAGGCCTTCGGTGGTAATCCGTGAGCGGCTGATTCCTTGTCCTACGAGGAAATTAGATACGGCCTGCGCCCGTTCCAACGATACTTTTTCGTTTACGGCCCGGCTGCCTGTGTTGTCGGTGTGGCCGTAAATGGTGATGTCGGTATCCGGAGAACCCTTTAACGAAGCGGCAAATTTAGTCAGGGCTTCCCGGGAACCCGGACTAAGTTCGCTTTTGCCTGTGGCGAAGAGTATGCCGTTGTCGAAAGTGACTTTAATAGCTTCGAGATTATTGACATCTTTTACCGATTCTACTTTTGCCCCCTCGATGGCTTCCAATTCTTTTTTCTGTTTATCCATCCGGCGACCGATTAAAGCTCCTGTTCCCGACCCAACAGCCGCAGCTTTAATACATCACCATCGCCCCAGCCCGCCGCCCCGACGGCTGCGCCGATGGCGGCTCCTTTGCCTCTCCCTGCCAATGCTCCGATTCCGGCTCCCAAAGCTGCACCGCCTCCGGCGCCGATGGCAGCCCCTTTTCCGGTGTTACTCATACTTGCACATCCCGTGAAAACCGTACCGGAAAGCACTATGCTTCCTCCGAGTACCAGTGTCATGAATAGATTTTTTGTTTTCATTTTTATTAAAGCTTAAAATGGTTTTTCTTCGTTCTGGAATTACAAAATTAGGAACAAAATCCTAAATCAAATTGTAAATGCTATGAATTTTATACTTTTGTCAGACTTAAGAAGTTTCCTGTTTATGTATTAAACTTTTTGGATATGTCAGTATATTTTATCAGTGGTATCGATACGGATGCCGGAAAATCTATCGTAACGGGTGTGATTGCCCGGACTCTTTATCAGCAGGGTGTGAAGGTGATTACTCAGAAATTTATTCAAACCGGATGCCGGGGGATTTCAGAGGATATATTGAAACACCGGGAAATTATGGGAATCGCTCCTCAGGAGGTGGACACCGACGGGACGACCTGCCCGTATGTGATGACTTATCCGGCTTCTCCGCATTTGGCCGCAGAGATCGATCATATTTCTATTGATACGAATAAGATATACCAGGCTACTAAAAAATTATCGACACTTTACGATGTGGTTTTACTCGAAGGAGCCGGGGGATTGTATGTGCCTGTGACCCGCGCCTATATGACCGTCGATTATATTCAGGAAAAGGGGTATCCTTTGATTTTAGTGGCTTCTTCGAAGTTGGGCAGTATTAATCATTCGCTTATGAGTTTGGAATTGTGCCGCATCCGGGGGATCGATTTACGATATGTGGTATATAATGATTTCCCCAATGATAGCGAATGGATTAAAAACGATTCGATTACGATTATCCGGCAATATTTAGATCGTTATTTCCCGGCATGTAAATTATTGGAATTACCTGTGATTGAAGGGAACAGCTATCCTGAATTAAAGGTTGAATGGAAATAAAACAGGTTTCTCCGGTCAGGAGGCAAAAGTAATTTTTACTAAAACGAAAGCATAACAGAAGGATGAAACGGGTGGAACTATTATCTCCGGCAAAAGATATTGCAATCGGTATGGCTGCCATTAATCATGGAGCGGATGCCGTATATATCGGTGCTCCGGCTTTTGGTGCCAGAAAAGCTGCCGGAAATAGTTTGGAAGACTTGCGAAAACTGATTGAGTATGCCCATCGGTTTTATTGTAAGGTGTTCGTTACCTTAAATACAATTCTGTATGATGATGAATTGCCCGAAGCCGAACGCCTGATCCGGGAGATATATGGAATAGGCGCAGATGCTTTAATTATTCAAGACCCTGGGATTCTGAAACTGGATATTCCGCCTATTTCCCTGCATGCCAGTACACAGATGCATAATTACGATTTGGAACGGATTAAGTTCTTAGACCGTTTGGGGTTTCAGCGGATTGTGCTGGCCCGGGAACTTTCTTTGGAACAGCTCCGGATTATTCGCCGGGAGGTGAAAGCCGAATTGGAAATGTTTATTCATGGGGCGTTATGCGTGAGCCTGAGCGGACAATGCTATCTTTCCCAGTATATGTTCGGGCGTTCTGCCAACCGGGGAGAATGTGCACAGCCTTGCCGGATGAAATGGTCGGTAAAGGACAGCAGCGGCAAGGTGCTTGTCAGGGATAAATACGTATTGTCCCTGAAAGATTTAAACCTATCGGCTTATATGGATGAATTAATCGATGCCGGGATTGATTCGTTTAAAATAGAGGGACGGCTGAAAGATGAAAACTATGTGAGCAACGTCACGGCTTACTATTCTTCACTGATCGACCGCCATCCCGGTGTGGAACGGGTGGGAACAGGGCGGGTGATTTCAACCTTTGAAGCCGATCCCGAACGGAGTTTTAACCGGGGATATTCCGATTATTTTGTGGAGAAGCGAAAACGCGGGCTGGTCAATATGGACACGCCGAAATCTATGGGGAAACTTATCGGTACGGTGAAACAATCGCAGGGAAACCGTCTTCGGCTGGAGTTGCTGGATACGGTGAATAACGGGGATGGGTTGTGTTATATTGAAAAAGGAGAACTGAAGGGAATCAGGGTAAACGGAACGGAGGGGGAATGGGTGATCTGTAATGAGGCCATCCAGGTGAAGGCGGGAACGTTGGTATATAGGAACTACGATCACCGTTTCGTGATGCAAACGGAGAAATCGAAAACGGTGAGGAAAATCCGTGTTTCCATAGAAGCTCTGGCTTGCGGTGGAAAATTACAGTTGAAAGCAACGGATGAAGACGGAGTGACAGCCCTTTATGGAGGTGAAGAAACTTTTGAAATAGCCACCAACCCCAACCAGGCGGAACGTTTGAAACAACAGTTGGCTAAATGTGGGGATACCGATTTCGAATGTGAGCATGTCGATTATAAGGGGGAAGTCCTCTTTGTGCCTGCCGGAACTGCCAACGCTGCCCGGAGAAACCTGTTAGACCGACTGACCGAACAACGGGAGAAGCAGCGGGAGGTTGTCCGTATGAGCGAATTGGACGGACAAGTTGCCGTAAGGACGGATGTTGACTGGAAATTTAATGTCGTAAATCACCTTGCCACAGAATTTTACCAGCAGCATGGAGCACAAAACGTTGAACCCGGTTTCGAAAAGGGTTCTGCTCCCCGGGGAAGAGACCTTATGCATACCCGGTATTGTCTGTTATATGAGCTGGGGCGTTGCCGGAAACTGTGTAAAAATGAAGATCTACAATTTCCATTGTTCTTATATAACGACAAGCATCGTTTCCAGTTGGAATTCGATTGTCAGGCGTGTTTTATGAAAGTTCGTCCTGATAAGTGATTATCGAAATTTGCTTTTTCCCGTCCATAAATACCGTTAAGGGATGCCCGAAGCGGACATGTTTGACAAATTCTTTTTCTTCCACCAGTTCCTGTTGCCCGATTAAATCGAAGCGAATGAAGGAGTTGCCCGATTCGTAAGGGATTGCGAAATAGCCTACGTTCATCGAAGTCACATTGTGGAAGAAATGGGAGCCGAGCGAAGCATCCAGCGGAAAATCTTTTAAACCTTGTTCCACAATGACTTTAGCTTTCGAAATATCCGACCAAAGTACGGGAATCCCTGTCATCCGGTCGCGGGTGCCCCAGCGTCCCGGGCCGATCAGGATATAGCCGGAATCTGTGTTTTTCAACTTATCGTTGAAATATTTCACTTCTTCGGCAATCTGCTCTGTTTTCAGACGGTCGAATTTTTCCGGGTCTACATAGATTATATCCTGAATATCGCTTAATTTTCCGTTTCCCATACCCTTATCGGCACGAAGAATCGCTTTGCTGGAATCGATATTCTCATTGTCTATGTCCATGTGATAATCGTTCTTAATCAACGGTTTTATCTGAAGCAGATAGAATACCCATTCTTTGTGTTCCCGGTTTACGGCAAATTCCATTTCAACGGGAGCTCCCATCGCTTGTGAAAATATGTTCAGCAAAATATCCAGCGAGCTTGCCAAAGGTATATAATCATATTGAAGAATGTCGGGAAAATTTACGATGCGTGGACCACGTACCGAAAAATCGAAACCGATCCGGTCGTTCAGGTAATCGAAAACCGAAGCGCAGTGCTGCAAATTTCCGTCCTGCTCGATGGTTTTCAGGTCATACGATTTCATGGCGGCCTGCTCCCCGTCGCGTACCAGGTCGTATTCGGCGTTGGTCATGTCTATGGCATAGAAATGCTTTTGGGAATCGCGTGCCATGTCTTGTATGGATGCCAGTTGCAATTTAGGGTAGCGGGGACAAAATCGATGGGTCTTCTCGCCGCCCACGACGTAAGCTCCCAACCCTAAGGCTATGACTGCAAACCCGTCTTCCGGTTTGATGTATGAGAACGGATAAAAGTTGAAGGATTGTGCCACGCCACTGATGTTGGGATAGTATTTCCCGTTGTATTCGTTACCGATGACCTCTTGCACAATGACTGCCATTTTTTCTTCTTCGATCATGCTGTCGATGGCATTGAAATAAGCTTTCGAGCTATCGGTGTAGATCGATGACCACACCAGCCTGACGGCATTTTCCAATTCTTCCACTCTTCGCTCAAAATCGGGGTGATTGTTGGGAATGAGATAGGTGGAGTATACTCCGGCAAAAGGTTGGCCTAACGAGTCCTCGAACAAACCGGACGAACGGACAGCCAATGGCTTGGTAATGATTTCCAGAAAACTCCGGAGTTTCGATTTTAAACTGGACGGCAAAGGTGAGGCAACAAATGCGGCTTTTACTTCGTCGTATGTTTTATCGCTATAAATAATGCTTGTTAAATTATTGTTTTCAATGAAGTTGTCGAATTCATCCGATCCGATAATCGCCGTCTTAGGTATTTCGATTTTCAAATTGGGGATGAGCTTCTTCAAATCGACATTTTCAATGAAATTAGATAAGAACGCCATCCCTCTTCCTTTTCCGCCGAATGAGCCTTTCCCAAGCCGGGTGATATAGCGGTTGGAATCAACCAGTTTAGGGTTGAAGTTGATGATGCGTCCCTTTATTTTTTTCAACTCGGCTTTTTCAAAGGTGCTTATAATAAACTGGCGGGCAATATCCGCCGTTTTGAAATCTTCAAAACGGTAACGGCGCAAATGTTTGGCAAGAGTGATTTCACGCCTTGCCATCAGCCAGGTGGAGATTTCGTTGCGAATGGAGTGGTATGCCAAAGAATCGTCAGGGATGCTTAGCAATTTTTGCTTAAATTCTTCGATCGATGTGGCTTTATCGATAGGCTCTCCGTTTCCGTTCCTAAAAATAAAATCTCCGAATCCGAGGTATTTTTTGATAAACGATTTAATGTCCAAAGCGAGCGTCGGGGAGTTTTTGTCGATAAAAGCCGCACCCACTTCCCGGGCTTTGATTTCGTTTTCCATATCCCGGCTTTGTAATAAACAGGGGATTTTATCGTCGGTACGGGCAACGTATTTTATCAGCTCAATCCCGGCATTTTCATCTTCCACGCCGTTGCGTTTGTAGCGGACATCGGAAATAACACCGATCAGATTTTCCTTGTAACGGTCGATGATTTCCACCGCCTCTTCGAAACTGCTGACCAGAATGACTTTCGGACGGATTCGGATTTTCATGACAATACTCATATCGCTGTCGCTGGGTTCGGATTGGATCAGCTTTTGGGTTTGGGTCATGACTTCCGTGTAGAGGATAGGCAGGTAACGGGAGTAATACCGGGCCGAGTTCTCGACCAGCAGGATCACCCTGATGCCTCCCATACGGGTGTCCCGTTCCAGATTCATCTTATCTTCCAGATATTTGGCCATAACCAGAAAAATCTTCGTGGAACCGTTCCACACAAACAACCGCTCGATGGTTTCGCTGAGTTTGTCTTCTATGGTATGGAAATAAGCCAGATCGGCATTATTATTGACCAGCATAAGCTGGGAAACGCCCGGATAAAGGTTTTTCAGGTTACGGCTGATATTTTGGGGAGTCTGTTTATCGAGGCCTGCCATGATAATAATCAGGTCGATATGGCGTTCCGCTAAAATTTTCAGGGCTTCCTGTTCGCTGGCAACCGAAGTGAAACGGGGAGCGGTGTAAAGGTTGACCTGCAAATATTCTCCGAAAATCTTATCGGTGAACTGACCTTCGCGCTCAATGATATAGGCATCGTAATAGTTGGCAATCAGGAGTATTTCTTTGATTTTAAAAGGCATTAGTTCCTGAAAAATATCCCGGTCGCTTTTTTTCCGTTTATAGATTTTGTGTAATTCGATGTCCATAGTCTTTCGTTAAAAGTCAGTTAGTTGAGAGGGACGGAGTTATCCGAAACCCATGCTGTTTTCCGGTAACCGGAGAATATAAGTGATATGATCCGGCACTGTTTCTGTAAAAGTATAAAAACTTTGGTAATTTTGCTGTCTGAAAATTCATAAATACGGTTTTCGTTATGCCTAAACGTCTTTTTGTGTTCAACCCCGATTGTGAGCTGGCAATTGCCAACGGCAGCCCTTATTATATGGCTCCCGGCAACATTGCAAAGATGGCGGATGATCTGGCTTATCTGGCTGCATTTCTGGCAGGAGAGGGCGATTACGTGCTGATGCGCCGACTTCCGGAAAAAAGTTTTTCGGAACATATCACAAAGATATTGGGGTATACCTGTCGTCCCATCAATGGGGAGGAAGCGGAAAAAGCAGAGATTACGCAGCCAGAGCCCTGGGGCTGGAGCCCGAAGGCTTGCAAGCAATGGTTAGGATTTGCAGGAACTCCGGTTTGGCAGGCAGATAGGAAAGAATGGTATAGCCGGAAAAAAGCAAAAGACTTATTAAGTGGAATGGTGCGCGAACTGCCATTTGTTGAAAAGTATATCATCCCTGTTATAGCTTCTTCAATAGAAGAAATGGAACAAAAAATGGGCGAAGGCGGGTATATCGCAAAAGCCCCCTGGTCTTCGTCGGGAAAAGGATTGCTTGCGGTGAGAAATCCTCTTGCTGCAAAAGAAAAGCAGTGGATTTCGGGAATGTTACGCCGCCAGGGATATATGATGGTGGAAAGAAAGCTGGATAGGGTACTCGATTTCGCTATGGAATTTCGGATGGAGGCAGGAGGAAAACAGGCAACCTTTATCGGTTTATCGGTTTTCAAAACCGGGGAAAACGGAGAGTATCGGGGAAATTATATCGGTTCGCAGGCCTATATACAGGAGCAGGTGAGCATGTATGCCGCCCTGCCGGAGCTGGAACAGATTAAAGAGTTTCTGGTCTGTGCTTTACCAAAATTGTTGCCGGAATATACCGGGGCTTTGGGAGTGGATATGATGATTTACCGGAATGGGGAACAACAGGATAAGATTCATCCCTGTGTGGAGATTAATTTAAGAAACAATATGGGAATCGTGGCATTGGAAGTCAGCCGGAAATGTTTGGCGGAAGATGCTAAGGGATATTTCGCCGTGAATTATTATCCGTCGGCGGGGGAAGCTTTCCGGGAAGTGAACAGGAAGCAGAATGAACAACCTTTATGTGTTGATAATAATAAGATTAGACGTGGTTATTTAAATCTAACTCCTGTGGATGAACAAACTTGCTTTGTGGCAGAAATTGAAGTGGGATAAGAGGATGTTACTTATTTCTATCGTGGAAAAAAAGAAAGGGCTGCCTGAATCAGGCAGCCCTTTCTTTGGGATGTAAACCGAATCATTTACTTAATCTCACCGTGTCCATAGCGATAACCAGTTCTTCATCCGTTGTAACGGACATCACTGTGGTTTTGCCTTCTTTCACGCTGATGATTCCATCTTTGCCTCTGAATGCTTCATTGCTTTCCTGATCGATTTGCACGCCCAGGTAGTCCAATTCCTTACAAATCTGATAACGGGTGTTTGCATCGTTTTCTCCGATACCTCCGGTGAAAATAATCAAATCCACGCCATTCAGTACAGCGGCATAAGCTCCAATGTATTTCTTAACATTGTAATAGAACACTTCCATAGCCAGTTTTGCCCGTTCGTTTCCGGATTCCTTAGCGGCACGAAGTTCGCGGAAATCAGAAGAAACTCCGGATATTCCCAAAAGCCCTGATTTTTTATTGATCAGAGAATTGGCCTGGCTCAGGTTTAAGCCTTCTTTTTCACAAATATAAAGTAACGCCCCCAAATCCAGGTCTCCGGCACGGGTTCCCATAACCAATCCTGCCACAGGAGTGAATCCCATGGAGGTGTCTACCGATTTTCCTTTGTTGATTGCGGTTATGGAAGCACCGTTCCCTAAGTGGCAGGTGATGATTTTCTTCTCCTGAATATTCCAGCCTAACAGATTACAGGCTTTTTCGGCAACGAATTTATGCGAAGTTCCATGAAATCCATATCTTCTCACTCCGTATTCTTCATAGTAGTCGTAAGGAATACCATATATATAAGCTGCTTTCGGCAGGGTATAGTGAAAAGAAGTATCGAACACAGCTACCTGAGGAACGGACGGAAGCAGTTTTTCCATGGTTTGAATCCCTTTCAGGTTTGCCGGGTTATGCAGGGGAGCGATCTCTCCCAATGCTTCGATTTTGGTTTTCACTTCTTCGTTGATCAGTACGCTTTCCGAAAAATATTCACCTCCGTGTGCAACCCGATGGCCTACGGCATTGATTTCGTTCAACGATTTTAAAATACCGTGATCTTTATCCACCAGTGCCTGAAGGATCAGATCCATACCCACACTATGATTTGGAATGGGTTGTTCGAGTGTGAAAGCTTCTTTGTTTACCGGTTTATAAGTGAAATTTCCGTAAGTAAGACCGATTTTTTCAACAATACCTTTCGCCAATAAAGCCGGCTGTCCTTCCATATTCAATAATTGGTATTTGATGGATGAACTACCGCAGTTTAAAACTAAAACATTCATTTCTTTTTATTTTTCTCTTTTCGTTTTGCAAAATTATAATCCGGCAGCCTGATTTACGGTGATAGCAACCAGATTAACGATGTCGCTCACAGAGCAACCTCTCGACAGGTCGTTGATCGGAGCAGCCATACCCTGAAGAATCGGACCCACAGCTTCAACCCCTGCAATGCGTTGCACAAGCTTATAGCTGATATTTCCCACTTCGAGGGTAGGGAACACCAATACGTTTGCTTTTCCGGCAACAGGGCTTCCCGGAGCTTTGCTTGCACCGACAGCAGGAACGATAGCGGCATCCGCCTGTAATTCTCCGTCGATCGTAATGTCGGGAGCCATTTCTTTAGCCAATTTGGTTGCTTCCACCACTTTATCCACCATTTCATGTTTTGCCGATCCTTTGGTGGAGAAACTCAACATAGCAACTCTCGGTTCGATTTTCGCGATAGCTTTTGCGGTGCGGGCTGTGGCTACGGCAATTTCTGCCAGTTCGGAAGCCGTTGGATTCGGGTGAACGGCACAATCGGCAAATACCAGTAAACCGTTATCTCCGAAAGCCGGATTGTTGGTAATCATTAAAAATGCTCCCGATACAACGGAAATTCCCGGTTGGGTTTTTACGATCTGGAAAGCGGGACGCAGAACATCTCCGGTTGCATTTTTGGCTCCTGCCACTTCTCCGTCGGCATCGCCGCTCTTAATCATCAAGGTTGCCAAATAAAGGGGATCCGTTACTAATTTCAAAGCTTGTTCTTTGGTCATACCCTTACTTTTGCGGAGTTCGACCAATAAATCGGCATATTGTTCCTTTTTCGGATGGGACAGAGGATCTACAATCGTAGCTTTATCGATGTTTTTTAAGCTGTATTTTTCTGCCAGTGTTTTGATTTCAGCAGGATTCCCGATCAGTATGATCTTTGCGATCCCTTCACCGATAATCTGGTCTGCAGCCTGGATTGTCCGTTCTTCTGTTCCTTCCGGCAGAACAATCGTTTTGTTCTGCTTTTTAGCATTCTCTTTGATTTTTTCTAAAAGTTCCATTGTATTGTTGTTTTAAAATATCACAATCATAATTCTTTATACCGACTTGATGATTGGCTTTTATAAAGTCGATAACAGCTGTAAAAAACGGCCTTATTCGCATGTTTTGCAAAAGTAGGAAAAATAGTAAAATAAAAAAAGTTGTTCCGATTGGAACAACTCTTTATTTATTTCAGGTGGATTATTCTCCGTCTTTGTATATGGTGACGCAAGTGTTTGCGTTGCCTATATCCATCCCGACTGCCAACTGCGGATTTCTGAAAATTTTAATTTCTTCGGCTTCCACATTGTTGGGGATGTTGGTGCGCTGTGCGTTTGCCTTGAGTTTTGAGTTCAGGCAATAGCCTTGCGATGCACATTTTTCAGGTTCCGGATAAACGGAAACGGAAACAATATCTCCAAATTCTTCTTTGAAACAATCCACTAATTCAGGATATAGGGCGCCACCTCCCACAAGATACATTTTCGTACATTTATTGAAATCGTCATCGTTGAATGCCCGGCGTAAATTGGGGGCAATGATTTCATTATAGTACATTTTCAGAGCTTTTTCGCGAATATCCAGAATGTTGTGTTTGATCCGGTTTACCGTGATGCTGCCTTTCTGAAAAGCCACATCGATCTGATGTTCGGTTTTCAGGTTCAGGTAGAAATTCTTTGCCAATTCGTTTGCCAGCAAATTTACAGCATGGCGAACACCGTGTGTACTGACTGCCGAACGATTGATCAACCCAGCACGGGTGCTGACAACAGCCTCGCAGGTACCATATCCCAAGCTGACAATGAAGAAGTTTTCTTTTTCCTGTAAACTGCCTTCACGGATAGCTGTGGTACATCCTAAGATTTCAGGGATGATCTCAACTTTACCTACATTTACTTCCCGTTTGGTGTTTGCCGGACCTCCGAAAGTAGAGGCATCGTAATTAATGATGTGACGTCCCTGCAATGTTTCCATTGCTTTGTCACGATAGAGCATATAAGTAGAAAACGGAAATCCCGTTGTCAAATAAATCTCTTCTTCTCCTTTAGGCTGGGTGAGTAAAAGGCTGGCTTTACTCAATAACTTATATTCTTCGTCGGTAGGAGCGGCATTAATATTCTTATGGGGGGAGTATCCTTCCACCAAAGCCAAATTACCTACGATGTAATCGGTATCGTCAATGTTTACTTTTATACCGTCAAGGATATTTTCTGCGACATTTGCAAGCTCTTGATTGGTAGCTTCATATACGCTTGGAAAATTGTAAGATTTCAGCATACTGTATTTCTAATTTAAATATTCATTACTCTAACACATACTAAGGTACAAATCTATATAATTTTTTTTAAAGTTCAGTATATTACGGAATTATTTTTCTTCCAGCTTAAACCGTATTCTTAATCTACCGTTTTCAAAGTCCGTGCTGATGATTTTAAATTTGCCGATTTCGGACGTGTTAGTGACATGCGTTCCGATGCAAGCGCAAACATCATAATCTCCAACTTTTACAATCCGTAACGTTTCGCTGGCATTTTCCGGTAGTTTACTCAGGTCTATACCTTCCGGTATTTGTGAACGGTTTACAAATTCCACCGCCACCGGAAGATTCCGGAGAATCGTTTCGTTTACCTGGTTTTCAATTTGTGCAATCTGTTCCGTGGTAGGCTCTGTGGCCAGCCAGTAGTCGCATTTGCTTTTTTTTCTTTCGATATGAGCATTTTTTGAACGTTCGCAACCGAACAGGCGAATCATAGTTTGGTTTAAAATATGTTCGGCTGTATGCATAGGAGGGTATTCCTGCTTGTTGTGGTCGTTGAGTTGGGGTTGTGATTCCATTGTTATTTGATATTGATATATTTATAAAATTTTTCTGTATGCAGGCCTGTACATTTTACTTTTACGATATGTTGCTTATCTGTTAGGAAGCAGGTAGGGGTGGCTTGTGTTCCATATTTGATCTTCATGGGGCTTGCATCTTGTTTGAAATCAGAAATGAATATATACCCAGAAGGGTATTCCTGCTTTAATTTTTGTAGATTTTCCAACGAACTGCAAGGCCAGTAAACCAATATTAGAAGATTATCCCTTGAGGTGTTGTTATATAATGATTCGAGTTCTTTACGCCCTGCTTCTCCCATACACCCTAATCCGCCATAAAGTATAAGCAACTGTTTCCCACGGGTTATACTCCAGTCAAACTCTTTTCCATCTGTCTGGATACAAGGAAATTTATAAATAGAATCCTCTTCTTGAATTTGTTTGGTTTGCAGATGTTGCCTGATATTTTTACCATAAAACGATTCTTGCAGATCGGCATGAAGCGAGTTTAATATGTTTTCCAATGTATCTTTAGGGATGTCGAGACGGGTCATATAAAGGCGCTTTAATCCACTGGGAACCGAAGCGTATTTTATAGCTAATTCTATATTCTCCCGGGAAGCTTCTTTGAGGTTTTCATGAAAAACATTTTGGATGCTATCCCTTTTATCGGGCATGATTTCCCAAAGTTTACTCAGTTCCTCATTCTTTTTCTCGAAATTTGTCCAAAGAATACTATCTGCTTTCAGGTAGTTCGTTTCAGTTATTCTCTCTTGAGCATATAAGTTTATACACGCATACAGGCATATACAAACGAAGCATAATTTATTCATATTCTTTGGGTTTGATTCATTAAATGTTTTAAGTGAAGAAGTACGTGTCACCTTTACCCAGGCTATGTTAAACCTGTTTATCGACAGGGAAGGGGATTTCTTTTGTGACCGTTCATCTTGAATATTTATGGGTTAAAGTTGTTGATGTAAAGTGTCGACGGTGCCGATAACGATTTTTTCGCCTAAAAATTTGGGTTGTTTCCGGGTGAGCAGGTCCAGAAAAACTTTTACTCTTGCCAGCCGTTCACGGATTTGGGTTTTAAAACCGGAATAAGTGTCTACGTCCCGGGCATTAAAGCCTATTGCTTCGATACCGTTTTTCCGGGCAATATAGACCGCCCGGGCATTATGAAACTTTTGAGAAATGACGGTAAAGCGATTTTGTCCAAATACTTTTTTTGCGCGGATAACGGAATCCAATGTCCGGAATCCGGCATAGTCCAGATAGATCGCTTCTTCGGGCACTCCTCCCTGAAGAAGCGCCTTTCTCATGTATTCCGGCTCATTATAGTTTCTCCGGTGATTGTCACCACTAATCAGGATGTATTTGATCTTTCCCGCTTTATATAAATGGATTGCCGCAGTGATCCGGTGGTCGAAATACAGGTTGTTTTTTCCGTTTTTCAGTTTTGGCGATGTGCCGAGCAATAATCCCACTTCATTGGCGGGAAGTTCAGTTATATCGCCGTATAAATGTGTGGCGGTATTCCTGTTTATTATAGTATTGCAGGCGACGATACCCCCTATACAGGTGAGGATAAGGAGAGAAAGCGTATATATGATATTTCTGATGATGTTCCTTTTCATTGTTCTTTTTGCGCTACTACTGACCTAAGGTATCCGCAGCATTTTATTTTTTTAGATTTTTATGTAATACGACCACTCCAATTATGCAACCTATTAACGCGATGAAGTAGGGGATTCCTGAAAACAGGGCAGTATAAGCAGGGGCACTGAATCCCCGGTAACGGATGCCACATTCCATAAAAGCCCAATTATAACTCACGACAATACACATTATATTTGAAAGCACAAATATGAATATAATCAGCAACCGATACAGCCAACGGTTTCGGGTCATTCTTTCCATGTCAGAATTTCCTTTTTCAGTATGCTGTAAACGTTAATATCCGCATAATGTCCCGATACCAGCAGTTCCCCTTCGCGTTCTGTTCCTTCAAGTTGAAAGCCCAACCTTAGGGGAATGGCATTACTCGGCAAGTTTCCCTCTGCACATTTGATCTGAATCCGGTTCATCGCTCTTTGATCCGCCGCCCAACGGCAAAGTTGTTTCACACATGCCGTCATGATTCCTTGCTTTTGGTATTCAGGAAGTAGCCAATAGCCGATCTCTGTCCGGTGATTGAGCAAGTCGGTTACCGTGAAACCGATTAGTCCTGCCAGTTTTCCTTTCACTTCGATTAGAAAAGTAAGGTTCCTTTCCTGATAGGGGACTTCTAAGACAGAACGCAGGAAGTCTGCTTCGTCTTCCATTTTAGAAAGCCGGTCTACAAAGGGAAGCCATGTCCTCAAATAATCCCGGTGATTGTCGATGGCTTGCCAGATAGCGGTTGCATCGTTCAAAACAACTTCTTTTAAAGATATGTCAGTGCTGATTTTAATGATACACATATAGGTGATGTTCTTATTTCTTTGTCAAATATAAATTTAAATCGGGGTATTTTATAGGTATTGTAAAAAAAATGTACCCGATTCTATGATTTTCAATTCTCGATTAGTTTCTTTACCTTTGGCAATTGAAAATTGAAAAAATCGATAAAAAAGAATTACCATTTAATTAATTTGAGTTTATAATTATGAAGTTATTAGAAGGAAAAACAGCCCTGATCACTGGTGCTTCCAGAGGCATTGGAAAAGCTGTCGCATTGGCATTTGCCAAAGAAGGTGCAAATATTGCTTTTACCGACCTTAGATATGACGAAATTGCTCAGGCAACCGAAAAAGAAATTGCTGCCTGTGGCGTGAAAGCTAAAATGTATGCTTCCAATGCTGCTGATTTTGCTCAAACTGCAGCCACTGTGGAAGAAGTGGCTAAAGAATTCGGGAAAATCGATATTCTGGTGAACAATGCCGGTATCACCAAAGACACGTTATTGATGAGAATGACTGAAGAGCAATGGGATGCTGTGATCAATGTAAACCTGAAATCCGTATTCAATTATACCAAAGCGGTTTCTGCCTTTATGTTGAAACAAAAATCAGGTTCTATCATCAGTATGAGTTCTGTGGTGGGAGTTAGCGGAAATGCCGGACAGGCTAACTATTCTGCTTCAAAAGCCGGAATTATCGGATTCACCAAAAGTATTGCCAAAGAATTAGGTTCACGTAATATACGGGCTAACGCTGTGGCTCCTGGCTTTATCATCACCGATATGACAGCGCAATTATCGGAAGATGTACGCAAGGAATGGGCGGCAAAAATTCCGTTGAAAAGAGGAGGTACACCGGAAGATATTGCCGATGTGTGTATATTCCTGGCTTCCGACTTGTCCAGATATGTAACCGGACAGGTGATCCATGTATGTGGCGGAATGAATATGTAATTATACGGGTTTACGGTTTATGGCTTGCGATTTTAGCTATAAATCGTAAACCTTATATACAGTCATAAATTGTAAATTCACAAAGTGTGGTTTTTGAATATTCTTATTGGTGGATATTGCCCATGTTGGTCCTGTCCGGGACTATTGCTTATTTGAAATTCAGAAAAGTTTCTAAATTGCCGGACATATCTTTCGGTCTGGCTTTGCTTATTTCTTCCCTGCGTTTTTTGGTTACCCTGATTTTATTGGTGTTATTGCTCAATCCTGCTTTGTCTTTCGTAAAGAGCGTCCGGGAGAAGCCATTGCTTATCGTAGTCCGGGATAATTCCGCTTCAATACCTAAAAATAAGGATTCCTTGTATTATCGGAATGAATATAAAGAATCTTTAAACCTCCTGGTGGACGGTTTGGAGCAAAAATTCGACGTGGAATGCCTGAATTTTGGCAGACAGGTCGAAAAAGGGGATGAACTCGATTTTTCGGAGAACTACACGGATATTTCCGCTGTGTTCGATTATGCAGAACGTAATTATATTTTCCGGCGTCCGGCGGGGATGATCTTACTGACCGACGGTATTTACAATGCGGGAGCCAATCCCAGGTATAAGACTTCCGCTTTTCCTGTTTATACGGTTTTGTTGGGGGATACAAGCCTTTATCCGGATGTTTATGTAAAGCATATCGAAAGTAATAAATTCAATTTTATCAATACTACTTTTCCGGTAAAAGCCACTATTGCCGCACAGAAACAGAAAGGATCGCGAATAACCTGTGAATTATTGGAGAACGGGAAACGGATTGCAGAAAAGACACTGAATATCGGGCAAGATCATTTCCTGACGGAGGTGGTTTTCGACGTGGAAGCCAAACAAAAAGGAATAGCTAAGTATACCGTGGCCGTGGATGCCGGACTTCAGGATGAAATCCGTGAAAACAATCAGGCTACGATTTATACCAATATTATAGACAACACCGGAGAAATAGCTATTTATTACGATGCTCCGCATCCCGATATTGCGGCAATTGTCAATGCGGTGAATGTTTCGGGACTTTATAAATGTACTTTACATAGCTTGTCCGAACCTGTCGGGGAAGTGAATGCCAATCTCCTCATTTTCCATAACCCGGTTCCGACGAATCCGAACTACCAAAAATTAGCGGAAGCGGCGGCAAAACGAAAGGCTGCTTTGTGGTATGTGCTGACAACTCCTGAACGAATAGAGTCTTTTGCTCGTTTTGGCAAGAATTTTGCTATTGATCCTCATACAGGGATGAACGAATACGCTACGGTCGGGTTCAATAAAGATTTTCCGTATTTCGAATTCACAGACAGCGAGGTAAACGGGTTTATGAGTTATCCGCCTTTGGTGGTCCCGTTCGGAGAATTGAAAAGTAATGCAGGGCGTTTATTATTTACACAGCGGATTAAGAATACGCCCACTTCAAACGGAATGATCGGTTTTTATGAAAACAACGGAAGCCGTGTTTGTTATTTTTGGGGTGAAGGTTTATGGAGATGGCGTTTGTATTCCTATAAAGAATTCGGCAACCATGAGTTGTTTAACACATTGATCCATAAAATAACCGGCTATCTGGCAGCCCAGAGGGGAATAGACCGTTTGATACACGATATAAGGCCGCTGTATGACGAATCGGAAGAAGTGGTTATTCAGGCTGAACTATATAACGATAGTTATGAATTGGTCAATCAGCCCGATGTTCAATTGAATTTAAAATATGACGGCAAAGATTTCGATTATATTTTAAACCGGAATGAAGATAAGTATCGTATAAATTTAGGGAACCTGTCCGCCGGGGAATATGGGTTTCGCCTGGTTGCCGACCTGAAAGGCGAGCATTTTGAAAAAAGTGGCGTTTTTTATGTCAGAAGCCAAAACATAGAGCTAAACAATATAGTTGCAGACAGGCAGTTGTTGCAAGATATTGCCGTCCGTACAGGAGGGCAAATGGTAGAAAAACAAGATATGGCACAATTGCTTGATATGCTGAATAAAAATGAGCAATTTACCCCCGTTTATAAGAGCGAGGTTAAATATATGGGGCTGAGCGAGTGGAGCATATTGGGTCTAATTTTAATTCTACTGTTATGCGCCGAATGGTTTTTACTCAAATATTTTGTAAGCTGACGCTGGTTGCGTTTTGCTTTGGTTTACTGTCGGGTTGTGCCAGTTACCGGAAGGTAAAGATTGAAATGCTCGAACCCGCAGAGGTCGCGTTGAAAGAAAATAGCCTGCTGGCCTATCTGGACAGGAATATTGTTTATAAACCCGATTCGCTGACTCCTCTCTGGAATATCCGGAAGCGAGTGCCCAAAATCTTCGGGGAGGGTTTTAATGCGGGCTTGTTTTATGCAGAGCCTGCAGATACCGCCCTGGTTGTGGAAGAAAAGAAAAGCAGCTATTACCGGGGAGCTTATCCGCCTCCGTTACCTCAGGACATTGTTGTTAAACTGAACAAAAAATTAGCGATAGATTATATTATATCGCTTGAATGCCATTACTTAAACCGTAAGGATAATAAAAATTATTATAACTGGTTTCTCCGCCTGTATGATACCCGGATTGGGCAGCCCGTCGATTCTCTGGTGATAACGGATAAAGTTTCCAATTCCAAAGACATATTTGTTGTGCAGGATGATATTTTGCAAAAATCCTGGGACAAAGGTTTGGAGTATGCCGGGCGAATCGTTCCGCACTGGAAAGAAAGCGAGCGAAGGATCTATCGTTCCGGGAAAGTGGTGCGTATGGGCTATATTTATTACAAGGCTGAAAAATTAGACGAAGCGATTGATATATGGTCGGTTGCCGGACAAGCCTCTCCTTCACAAGCTATTAAATCCGGACTGAATCTTGCCTGGGTATATGAAAATGCGGGGGATATGGAGCAGGCTTTACAGATTCTGCAAACCATCAAACAACTGGCAGAAAAAGAAAACATACACAATAAAACAACCGTTTATCTCGATGAGTATTTAAAAATCGTGGAGAAACGGGCAGAACAGGTGGAACGCCTGGATGAGCAAATTAAAAAAGATATTGACGATGAACAACTTTAATTATTACAATCCGGTACAGATTCTTTTCGGTAAAGGAAAAATTGCAGAGATCAGCAAGCATATTCCTGCGGGTTTGAAAATTATGATGACTTACGGAGGAGGAAGTATCAAGAAGAACGGGGTTTACGATCAGGTGATGGTTGCCTTGAAAGGGCATACCGTTATAGAATTTCCGGGAATCGAACCGAATCCGCATTATGAAACATTGATGAAAGCTGTGGAGATTATCAAGCGTGAACAAGTCGATTTCCTTTTAGCGGTCGGCGGAGGGTCTGTGATCGACGGAACGAAATTTATTGTGGCTGCGGCTTGTTTTGAAGGCGAGGATAAATGGGACATCCTGGCAAAACGCGCTCCTATCGGGAGAGCATTGCCGTTTGCCGCCGTTCTCACTTTGCCCGCCACCGGTTCCGAGATGAATAGCGGAGCGGTGATTACCAGGGCCGAAACCGAAGAAAAACTGGATTTCGGTTCGCCGCTGGTGTTTCCGAAATTTTCCGTATTAGACCCCGAAACAACTTATTCTTTACCTAAGCGGCAGATTGCGAACGGCATCATCGATACTTATGTACACGTGATGGAACAGTATCTGGGCTATCCTGAAAATGCTATGATACAGGATCGTTTTGCGGAAGGAATATTGAAAACTTTAATAGAATTGGCCCCAAAAATTTATCAGGCAGAAGTTCCGGTTTATGATGACCGTGCCAATTTTATGTGGGCTGCGACAATGGGATTGAACGGACTGATTGCCTGTGGAGTAAGGGAAGATTGGGCTACACACCATATCGGGCATGAATTGACCGCTTTCCACGGATTAGACCATGCGGTGACGCTGGCTATTGTGTTGCCGGGAGTTTTAAATGGAGTGAAGGAATTGCGTAAAGTGAAGCTGTTACAATATGCTGAACGGGTATGGGGCATTGATCCCCAAAATTCGCAGGCCGGAGAACTGGCTATTGCCCGGACGGAAGAGTTTTTCCAAAGTCTTGGAGTTAAAACCCGTCTTTCGGATTACGGCATCGGACGTGAAACGATTGACCGTATCATGAAACGATTCAAAGAGCGTGGTACTCAATACATGTCTTTCCTGAAAGATGTCAACCTGGACAATTTAGAAGCTATTTTAATTAGCAGACTTTGAAATTAAAATAAAATAATTACAGACAATAGACTATTTTTGTAGTCTATTGTCTTTTTGTTTATTATATGTTAGACGTTTACAAAGCATCGGCAGGATCCGGCAAGACATTTGCTTTAACACGGGAGTTCTTCAAACTTATTTTTGAAGTACCGACAGATTATAAGAATATTCTGGCTGTGACCTTTACCAATAAGGCCACAGAGGAGATGAAATCCCGTATCATCAATGAATTGTTTAAACTTGCGGAAGGCATTCCGGGCGATTACGGGGAAGCCTTAAAGCAGGAGTTCGGTTTTTCGGATGAACAGTTGAAAAATAAGGCGAAAATGCTGATGACGATGTTGCTGCATGATTACGGGCGTCTTTCTGTGACGACCATAGACCGTTTCTTTCAACGCCTGATTAAATCGTTCACCCGGGAATTAGGGATTTTTCCAGGCTATAATGTCGAGCTGGACAGTGATTTTGTGTTGCTCAAAGCTGTCGATAAGATGATGCAGCAAGTGAAAAACGATGCCGTATTGCGTTCCTGGATCAGCGAACTGATGAGCAATAACGTAGACGAAGGTAAATCGTGGAGTGTGAAATCGAAAATTGCCGATTTGGGAGAGGAGCTGTTCAAGGAGAATTATATGCTTTTCGATAAAAACATCCTCGATAAATTCAGTGATAAAAATTTCCTGAAAGATTATCAGGCTTTTTTAAATAAGATTGTCGAAGAATTTGAAAGTAAGCTGACAGCGATTGGGCAGCAGGCGTGTGGTTTAATTCAGGAAAATGGCTTGGAATTATCTGATTTCAAGGGAAATAAAATCGGCTGTGCCGCTTATTTTTATAAACTGTCTGCCGGGAATCTCGATGAACCGACTTCCACGGCACGTAAAGGGATAGATCATACGGATGCCTGGACAACTAAAACTTCACCCGTCAAAAGTAAGATCGAAAGCCTCGTTCCGGAATTGAACCGCCTGTTAAAGGAGGCCATTACTTTTTATGACGATATGTTCTCTTTTTATAATTCAGCGCTTCAGCTATCCGGAAATTTGTATCAGTTGGGGATATTGAACGATCTGTATAAAGAGGTGAGAGGATATTGTAATGATAAGGGTTTGATGCTATTGAGCGACACTACGCATATCCTGAACAAACTGATCGGCGATAACGATACGCCTTTTTTGTATGAGAAAGTGGGGAATTACTACAAACACCTGATGATCGATGAGTTTCAGGATACTTCCTCCATGCAGTATAAAAATTTTAGGCCTTTGTTGACCAATAGCCTGGCACAAGGAAACCGTGCTATGATTGTGGGAGATGTGAAACAGAGCATTTACCGCTGGCGGAACGGGGATTGGAGTTTATTGGCCGACGGTGTGGCACGGGACTTTAAAGCTTTCGGCGTCCGCAATATTGTGTTGGAAAGCAATTGGAGAAGTGCACAAGAGGTCGTAAAATTCAATAATATATTTTTTGAAAAAGGAGCTTTTTTGCTTAAGCAGATGTACGATCAGGAGCAGGGAGAGGAAACTTCCCGTTCCGCTGCAATTTCCAATGCCTATCAGGATGTGCAGCAAGTTCCGCAAAAGCAAAAGAGCGGGTATGTTGAGATTGTATTCGGGCCGGAGAAGAAAGAAAAGGATAGTGAAACGTTGCTGATGGACGGGGTGATTCCTGTGATTCTCGATATTGCCGCGCGGGGAGGAAAGTTAAAAAATATCGTTATTTTGGTCAGGGGAGGTAAAGAGGGGGCTTTTGTGGCAAACTACCTGATGGAATATAACAAGCAGGCGGAAAAGAAAATTCCATTTATTTCCAATGACTCGTTGTATGTATGGGCTTCTCCCTATGTGCAGTTTATCGTAGCTATTTTAAAATATATCCTTCAACCCTACGATAAAGTAAACAAAGCAACTATATTGTATTTCTATCATACTTTTATTCGGAAAGGGGAAGAATCGGAGGTCGACCGGATATTTAAAGCCATCCAAGAGAAAGAGTTGTTCGAGTTTTTGAATATCCATTTTACAGAGGAATCGGGCAAAATTATGTCTTATTCGTTGTATGAAACTACGGAAACAATTATCGACCGTTTTTCTTTACGTACAAACCGGGAAGAAATTCCGTATCTGATCGCTTTTCAGGATATTGTTTACGAGTATGAAGCCGGTAATTCTAACAGTATCACGCTTTTTTTGGAATGGTGGGAAAAAGAGAAGGGGAAGCGGGTTCTTACCACTTCGGAAGAAGTGGATGCTTTGAAAATTCTGACGATCCATAAATCCAAAGGATTGGAATTTGACTATGTTATTTTACCTTTTTGCAGTTGGGAACTCGATAGTGTACGTCCGGTAAGGCGTATTTGGTGTAGTAATGATGTGCCTGGTTTTAAGGACTTAGAATATGCTCCCTTAAATTATTCCTCAAAGTTAGCTCATACCATTTTCAGGGAAGATTACTGGAATGAGCATTTAAAGTCCTATGTCGATAATCTGAACTTGCTATATGTGGCTTTGACCCGGGCTAAGAATGAATTGTATATCCGTCCGTTTATGCCGAAGTTCAATAAGAACGGTTCCTTATCGCTCTCGGATATCGGGGCTTTTATCTATTATGTACTTTCCGAACTGAAACAGGAAGATTCAGGCGGTTTGCCGATAGAGGAAAATATGGCTTTGCATTACGGACAGAAACAAAAATTACCGGAACAATCCGCGAAGCAGGAAACGCTGGGATTGGAAGAATATCCGGTGTTTCATCCGGAAGACCGGGTGGAGATTAAATACCGTTACCGGGACTATATAGAGCCGGGAAATTCTTCACATACGGCTATCGATGAAGGTAGGTTATTGCATGAGATATTTAAGTCGGTGGTTTATGCGGAAGATGTACGGGGGGCTGTGGAACATGCTTGCTTAACAGGGTTAATTCCCGGAGCTGAAAAGGAGGAATATTATGCGAAGATTGTGGAATATATCACTTCCCCTGAGGCTTCTGCCTGGTTTCAGCCGAAAAATAAAGTCATCAATGAAAGAGACATCCTTTTTCCTGCCGGCATGAAGGCACGTCCTGACCGGGTGGTGTTGAACGGCGGAACCGTTCAGGTGGTCGATTATAAATTCGGTTTAAACGAGGAAAATAAATATCTAAAGCAGGTGGAATTTTATTGCTCCACTTTACAAAAGATGGGATATAAGGCTGTGGAGGGATATGTGTGGTATGTGAAATTGGGGAAAGTCGTCAGGATATAAAAAAAAGCAGTCATTTTTGACTGCTTTTTTAATGTGGAATAGATTAATATCTATTGTTTCTGCGTTCGCCACCGTTGAAGTTTCCCCGAAAACCTCCTCCACGGTTACCACCGTTATTAGGACGGTCTGTTCTGGGTTTTGCTACGGTTACACGAATTACTTTTCCGTCGTATTCAGCCTCGTTTAATTCTTCGATAGCTTTCTGTGCCAGAGTATCATCAGGCATTTCAACGAATCCGAAACCTCTTGAACGTCCGGTTTCACGATCCATGATTACTTTTGCTGAAGAAATTTCGCCGTATTCTGCGAATAAATCTTTTAAATCGGCATCATTAATGCCATAACTCAAATTAGAAATGTAAATGTTCATTAAGTAAAAACTTTATAAATTAAAAATACGAAATGAGGGTTGAAAGCTGAAGGAAAGTCTACTTAACGATACATCTAAATGGAAAGCAAGTGCTTTAAATACAAACTAATTCAATACTCAATTACTTTACAAAGATAAGACAATAAATTCATAATAAAAAATTTAAGGATTTAATTTTCTGTAAGAAATAATTATAAAAAAAGTAGTACCCGGTCGGGATGTGGAATAACATTTTTATCTTTGTAAGAAAGGGGGGAGGAAATCATCGACAAGAAGATGGAGGAGGGTAAGATAACATCATAATATTAAAGCTATGAACCTGAAAGATCGTGACCGGTTTATCCTGCTTTGGAAAAAGTATTTTAGAGAAGCAGAGCTACCTTTAGCCGGGTATTATTTGCCGTCTGACGGAGGCGTAAAGATTGTTCCAAAGCCTTCCGGACATAGCTGCCTGATTGGCCAGCTTATGGCAGTGAGAAAAGGGCAGTCCCTTTGTTTTCGTCCCGATTCTGTGAATTGTGGCGGTGGAAAGCGTTATTTAGGATTTACAGACCAGATCAATGAGCGGTTTGCCTGTTTCCTGTCGAACGGCGAAGACGGTGGGTTTTGCGAAAGATACAAACAATCGCCGGAGTTGGTGGAGCGGTTACTCGAACAAATTCCTCGCTTGCCCCTTGCCGGGGAGAATCTGATTTTTAAGCGCTGGGATAAGCTGGAAGAACAGGACGAGCCTCAATTTGTGGTGTTTTTTGTGAGTCCCGATGTGTTAGCCGGGCTTTTTACACTGGCACGTTTCGATAATAACGAGCCGGATGCTGTGGTGGCACCTTTCGGAGCGGGCTGCACTTCCATTGTTTATTATCCGTACCGGGAATATCTGGAAAAAGGAAACCGGACAATTATCGGGTTGTTCGATCCGTCTGCCCGGAAATGTATTAAAGCCAATATACTTTCTTTTTCTTTATCTGTCGACAGGCTTTGGAAATTGATGGCAGAAATGGAGGAAAGTTTTTTAACGACACCGACCTGGAGTTTTATTTCCAAAAGATTGGATGCGGCTGCGGATTGAAAACCAGGAATGTCTTTTATACGTAGAACCTGTAAATTAAAAAATTGATATATGCTGATTATTTTATCTCCGGCCAAAACGATGGATATGAGGAAAACGAATATTACGGTGCCGGAAAGTAAACCGCAATATGCGAAAGAAGCCGAATTCCTGGCTGAAAAGATGCAATATTATTCTGTGCAGGAACTGGAAAAGTTATTGAAGGTGAGCGAAAAGCTGGCAGAAGAGAACTATATTCGCTACGAGGTGTTCGATTCTCCGCACAATCCGGAAAAACAGGCGATTCTGGCTTATAACGGAAGTGTATTCAAGGAAATAAAAGCATCCTCTTTTTCGGAAGAGGATTTCCATTACGCACAGGATCGTTTGAGAATCATTTCTACGATGTATGGGGCGGTGCGTCCTTTGGATATGATCCGGGCTTACCGTCTGGCTTATTCTTTGAAATTAAAAGACATGAGCGGTAACTTATATGATTACTGGCTTCCCAAACTAACCGATCCTTTAATAGCAGATATAAAGAAAGCGGGAGGTATTTTAGTAAATTTAGCCAGCCTGGACGTTTTAGGGGCTTTAAAAATGGACGAGATACGAAAGGCGGTCAGGGTAATCACGCCGGAGTTTCAGGAATACCGCAATGGAAAATATGAAACGATCAGGACTTATGCCAAACAGGCGAGAGGAGCGATGACCCGTCATATTTTATTGAACCGGATCGAAGAGCCCGAAAAACTGCGCACTTTCGAGTGGGATCGTTTTCGGTGGAACAAAGAACTGTCAGACGAGGAAAAATATGTCTTCACCCGTTGAAAAGTCACCCGCCCGGAGGGTTCTCAGCATTTTCTATTCGTCAACAGTATTCTTTGGGAGTGATTTCTCCTTTTAATACCATTAACCCGTTCATAGCCAGAGCCCGCATTTCATCTTCTCCCGGATATATTTTGACCGGAGCGATAAATTTTACCTTCTCCGTGATATAAGCGGTAACCAGTTCGCTATATGCTATGCCACCCGTGAGTAATATAGCATCTACCTGCCCGCTTAGTACGGCTGCCATAGCTCCGATCTCTTTCGCCACCTGATAGCACATGGCCTGGAG
>UQJP01000010.1 GCA_900541415.1 uncultured Odoribacter sp.
TTAACTTTCAACATCCATAATTTGCACCATCTGCCACCAAAATAAATGTTCGTTTATTTTGGATACTCCTGTAAAATCAAAGGCTCCCGCGCTTTTCTCTCAAAAAATTGAGCCATAGGTATTTAATATTTCACATTTTTTCATACCTTTGTCCTAATATCATGATTATGTTCACTTCTAAAAACGAACGTATTAGATATTGGTTAAGTAGCTTATTATTAACAACTACCGCATCCCCTTGCCAGCAAAGGATTTCCTTTCATTTAAAAATTATTTTTTCTTCTGAAAAAATGTAACAACTCATTATCGGAAAATAATTCAGAACAGTTTATGAAAGGATTATATAGAATATTATAGCTTTGTAGAAAGTAAAAACCGTATAATCTTATTGTATGATCCGTTTGCTCACCATTTGCTGTTTTCTATTGTCCGCGGCCATAAATTGCCCGGCTGCTGCAACCATTTCAGAAGCCGACCGACAGATTCTCCGGTCGTTTTGGGAATATGCCGAAAAACAGCAGTTAAGCAACTTGTCCGTTGAAAAACGCATTCCTGTCATCGCCCGTTTCTTTCTCGGAAAACCTTATAAAAGCAACACATTGAACGTCACACAGGAGGAACTGCCTGTAATCAATCTGAGAGAACTCGATTGCGTCACCCTGGTCGAGAATGTTCTCGCTCTGGCATACCTCAGCCAATACAACGAAAACGCCGTAGATTCTTTTGTTGAAAACATCATTAAAATCCGCTACCGGAACGGGGAAATCGAAGATTACACCTCCCGGCTCCACTATTCTACCGACTGGCTGTATGAAATGCAAAGGCAAAACCTTCTTAAAGATGTAACCTTAGCCGCCGGGGGAATAAAATATTCCAAACCCGTGAATTTCATGTCTAACCATTATACGAACTATCCGGTATTGGCAAAAGACAAAAGTCTGCTACAAAAGATCAGGATAATTGAAACGGAGATCAGCCGAAGGACGTATTATTATATTCCAAAGGAGAAGATCAACAGCATCAACGGTAAAATTCAAAACGGAGATGTTGTGCTGATCACCACGAAGATCGCAGGTCTCGACACTTCGCATTTAGGCTTCGCACTAAAGCAAGGCGGAAAGACTTATTTATTACATGCCTCAAGCACAGGGAAAAAGGTGGTGATCACGGAACAACCTTTGCAGGAATACATGGAAGGCATCCAATCGCAAACAGGAATCATCCTGGGAAGGATCACATTTCCCCTTCCTGACGATTCCGTGCATTGAATAATGACCTTCTCCCGTTATAAAGGCGGACAATTGAAACGGCTACACACCGATCGTTCATTTGTGGCATAAAAATTGTGAAATGAAAAAACAGGGAATTATTTAAAATAGAAATATCATGAAAAACACTTTTACAGCTATTATCTTCCTGATTGCAGCCTTAGTGGTCAGCAGTTGTGCCGACCGGAAAGTATCACGGGTAAACAGCAACGAGGTAATCGACCTGAGCGGAAGATGGAACGACACGGATTCACGCCTGGTATCCGAAGAAATGATAAAAGACTTATTGGGAGCAAGATGGTTGCCTGTGTATGAAAGCAGGCACAACAATGCCCGCCCGGTGGTTGTGGTGGGCACTGTCACCAACAAGAGCCACGAACACATCAATTCGGAAACATTTATAAAAGACATCGAGAAAGCCATCATTAACAACGGCAGTGTCCGTCTGGTACAAGCCGGAGAAAAACGGCAGGAACTGCGCACGGAACGCGAAGAACAAAACCAGGGATATGTTTCGCCCGAAACCGCAAAGAAATGGGGGCTTGAGTTAGGAGCCGATTTCATGTTACAGGGAACGATCAACAGCATCGTCGATTCTTATAAAAAAGACAAGGTTGTATACTACCAGATAGACCTCCAGCTCACCGATCTTGAAACCAACGAAGTGGTTTGGATGGGTGACAAGAAAATCAAAAAGCAGGTCAACGACCGGGCATTTTGATTCCTTTTTAGAAATTAGCACGCCGTATACTTCACCACGAAAGTATATGGCGTATGCTTTTATATTTTGATCAATCCCTTATGAATCTTTTACGGCTTTCTATTATCGTTCTCTTTAGCCTATCTGCGGTAAGTTGTGCCACCTGGTACAAACGTACTGCCGCATTCCAATCTGCCGTATCTGCCGGGGATTTCGATCAGGCGGAAAAACTGCTCAATAAAGATAAGAAACAGGCTCAGGGCAAAAATAAGATTCTGTATTATCTCAATCAGGGATATGTGGAATTTATGCTGGAACACCCGGAAAAGAGCAACGAAGCGTTCGAAACCGCCGAACGTTTAACGGAAGACCAGCAAAAGAACGTATTGACAGAAGCCGCCGTCCTGGTAAGCAATCCTGAAATACGTCCTTACAAACCGGAAGATTTCGAGGTCATTATGATCAATTTCTATAAGGCTATGAATTACCTGCGCATGAACAATATGGAAGATGCGTTGGTGGAAGTGCGCAAAATCAATATCCGGCTCCAGCAGCTGAACGACAAATACCCCGACCATAAAAACCGTTATCAACGGGATGCTTTTGCCCATTTGTTGATGGGTCTGATCTACGATGCCGCCGGGGATGCCAATAATGCCTTTATCGCTTACCGGAATGCCTACGACACTTACCAAAGCGATTACTTAAAAAACTTCGGATTGGGCGCTCCGGAGCAATTGAAAAAAGACCTTTTACGCACCGCCTACCAATCCGGGATGCAGACGGAACTGGCCGCTTATGAAAAAGAATTCAATCTGAAATACACTCCCGTCCCCCCCTCACCCAACGGACAATTGGTTTTATTCTGGCTGAATGGTTTCGGCCCGGTGAAAGCCGAATGGGGATTGACTTTCGCGAAAGAAAAAAGAGGGGATGGGGCCATCGTATTCCACAATCAGGAAACAGGGCTTTTTTTCCCTTTCTTCTGGAATGCAGGTTATAGTGAAAGCGACCGGAATTCAGTTGCCAACCTAAAAATCGTACGGGTTGTTTTTCCTAAATACGAAGAACGTCCCCCGTTCTATCAAAAAGGAACGGTGACCTACAACCACACCACCTATCCTCTGGAAATGGCGGAAGACATTAACCAAATTGCTTTCAAAACCTTGCACGACCGGATGATCAGGGAACTATCCAACTCTTTGCTACGGGTTGCTGCGAAACAAGGCTTACAATACGCCGCTTCCAAGGAAAACCAGTGGTTAGGGCTGGCAGTGGGAATAACCAATGCGTTTACGGAAAAAGCGGATACCCGTAACTGGCAAACCCTGCCTTATTCGGTGTCTTATTCCCGGATTCCTTTGTCGGAAGAAGAGAATCACATCGAACTTCAATTTTCCAATTCCAAAGGAGAAAAAAACACCCAGCAAATCACCATTCCGGGTAATGCTAAAAATACCCGTTTCTGGGTATATTCCACCCTGTAAGCCAAACCCGGAAAACATTTTTCTCTTTCCCTTCCCCAATAAGCGGGTCAGTATCTTCCGGCAAAACCGCCTTTCCTCCCGAAGAAATTATAACCACCGTTTTTGAGGTGTATTGCAAAATAATATAAATTGGAATCTATACCCTTTTAAATACTACCTTTTTGAGTTTTGGAACAATCAGCAGCTCGGGGATAAGCCAAAGCGTCGGAATACATCCCGGTTTATTTTCCCGGAATAAAAATGCCTCCCAAAAGTCAGTCGCATAACTTTCAGGAGGCAAACCCTATATTTCAATGCTTTCTCTCCGGTAAACGGGTTTTACCTCGCTTATCGGTGAAAAAATTATTTCGCTATTTCTGCAAAATATTTATAGAACAAAGGAATCGTGGTAATTCCATTAAAGAATTGTTCCAAAGGATAGTTTTCATTGGGCGAATGGATGGCATCAGACCCTAAACCGAAGCCCATGAGTACCGATTTCACGCCCAACACTTCCTCAAAAGTTGCAATAATCGGAATACTTCCGCCCGAACGCACCGGAACAGGCTGTTTCCCGTAAACTTTCTCGTATGCTTTTTCCGCCGCCTGGTAAGCCGGAAGGTCTATCGGGCAAACATACGACGGGCCGCCATGCAGATAAGTGACTTTCACGGTTACATAATCGGGAGCGACCGATTCGAAATAATTCTTGAATAATTCGGCTATTTTCTCATGTTTCTGGTTCGGCACCAAACGGCAGCTCACCTTTGCATGTGCCACGGAAGGCAATACGGTCTTCGTACCTTCACCCGTATAACCTGCCCATATCCCACACACATCAAATGTCGGACGAATGCCTGTACGCTCGTTGGTTGAAAAGCCTTCTTCGCCTTTGACTTCCTTGATTCCCAACGATTTTTTATAGGTTTCAAGATTGAAAGGGGCTTTAGCCATTTTAGCCCTTTCCTCTGCACTCACTTCAAGCACATCATCATAAAATCCGGGAATCGTAATATGGCCTTTATCGTCGATAACATCAGCTATCATTTTACACAGCACATTCGCAGGATTGGCAACAGCTCCTCCGAACAAGCCGGAATGCAGGTCGGCATTAGGCCCGGTAACTTCCACTTCCCAATAAGCCAGCCCACGCAAACCCGTGGTGATAGAAGGCACATCCGGCGCGATCATACTGGTGTCCGACACCAGAATAACATCCGCTTTCAACATTTCTTTATGTTCCCGGCAAAATTTAGGCAAACTCGGAGAACCTATCTCCTCCTCGCCTTCCAGCATAAATTTCACATTGCATTTCAATTGCCCGGTTTTCACCAAATATTCAAAAGCTTTGGCGTGCATAAAGCTTTGTCCCTTATCGTCGTCCGCACCGCGTGCCCATATTTTACCGTCCTTCACCACAGGCTCGAACGGCTGGGTTTCCCACAATTCCAGAGGATCGACAGGCATCACATCCATATGGCCGTAAACCATCACCGTAGGGAAAGAAGGATCGATTATTTTTTCTCCGTAAGTCACCGGATTCCCTTCGGTTTCGAAAACCTCTGCCCGATCCGCCCCTGCCGCCAGCAAAAGAGATTTCCATTTCTCGGCACATTTATACATATCGGGTTTATGCTCGGCTTCCGAAGAAATGGACGGAATACGGATCAACTCGAATAACTCATTCAGAAAACGTTCTTTATTTTCTTCTACATACTTTTTAATAGCTTCCATATAGATGTTTTTACAATTTATAATCTTCAATCTGAAAGGATGACAGGTAAAGATAGGGAAAATTAAAAGTAAAAACAAAACAACTTTTTCCCGCCGGAAGAATACCTGCTACGATTCTCCTAAGAAAAACGGCACCGGAAATAATTTTCAATATTCAATTCTTCATTTTCAATTAATTATTATACTTTTGTCGCGTGGAAATTCCAGAGAATTTTGGAGTCCCAAAGATTGATTCGTAATTTCACAGCGTCTTTTATATACATAAATATTTGAAACGGCTAAATTATGTCAGACCTTTCCGAAGTTAAAATTTTTACCGGAGAAAACAGCAAGTATATTGCTGAAAACATCGTTAAATCGCTTGATTTAAACTTAGGTAAAAAAACTTTATTACATTTCAGCGACGGGGAATTTGCAACAGCGTATGATGAAACCGTAAGAGGTGATCATGTTTTCATCGTACAGTCTACGTTCCCGCCCAGTGACAATCTTATGGAGTTGCTCATGATGATTGATGCAGCGAAAAGAGCCTCCGCATACAAAGTGTGTGCTGTAATCCCGTATTTCGGTTTTGCCCGTCAGGATAGAAAAGATCGTCCCAGAGTGGCTATCGGTGCTAAACTTGTGGCAAACTTATTACGCGCGGCAGGTGTCGACCGGATCATGACAATGGACTTACATGCCGATCAGATTCAGGGATTTTTCGATATTCCTGTCGATCATCTTTACGGTTCAACAGTTCTGGCTCCTTATATCCGTTCCCTGAAACTCGAAAATCTGGCCATCGCCTCTCCGGACATAGGGGGATCGAAACGGGCAAATTCCTGGGCTAAATTCTTTGATTCAGGTTTAGTGATTTGCCACAAAACCCGTGAAAGACCGAACGAAGTGGCCGACATGAAAGTGATCGGTGACGTAAAAGGTAAAAACGTGGTGATTGTAGACGACATGATCGATACTGCCGGAACCATCTGCAAAGCAGCAGGAATCCTGAAAAGTAAGGGTGCGCTCAGCGTAAGGGCAGTTGCCACTCATGCCGTTCTTTCCGGAGCTGCTTATCAAAGAATTGAAGAATCGGAACTTGACGAAGTTGTATTCACAGACTCTATTCCGTTAAAACAAACCTGTCCTAAGATCAAAGTGATCTCCGTGGCAGATATGTTTGCAGAAACAATCCGTAACGTTGTGGATCACAAATCAATCAGCGACCACTTTATTCTTTAATACAGTTACAATACAATTTAAAAGCGAAGCCCGTAGCTTCGCTTTTTTTTATCTCTTATTATTCATAAATTTGTGAGAAAACCAATACGCATGACTCCGGAAGAGGTAAAAAAGATTCTTAGATTTCAAGTAAACGAAATCACAGAACATCATATCTACAAACAGTTAGCCAACCTTCAGAAAAAAGAGCATAACCGCCAAATCCTAAGTGAATTATCGGCAGAAGAACTGAAACACTATCACTTATTGAAGAAATACACGAACCGGGAACCCGCTCCCCGTAAATTCAGAATATGGTTTTATGTGTGGACAGCCCGGCTATTCGGCCTGACTTTCAGTTTAAAATTAATGGAAAAGGGCGAGCAACTTGCACAGGAGAGCTACCGGACTTGCGGGGGAGGAACTTTGGCCGACCTTCAAAAACTGGCGGACGAAGAAGAAATTCACGAAGAAAAACTAATCGGCCTGATTAATGAAGAAGGCTTGAATTACATGGGGGCTATCGTATTGGGGCTGAACGATGCTTTGGTGGAATTTACAGGAGCTTTGGCAGGTTATGCCTTCGCCCTGCAACAAGCCAAACTGGTTGCCCTGACAGGAGCTATCACCGGAATTGCCGCCGCCTTATCTATGGCTGCTTCGGAATATCTTTCCACCCGTACCGAAAAAGATAAAAATAAAAATGCACTGAAAGCCGCCGTTTACACGGGAATCGCCTATGTTATCACCGTAACGGTGTTAATCCTGCCCTTTATCCTGCTTTCCAATGTTTATCTGGCATTGGGAATATGCCTGTTCGGGGCACTATCTATCATTGCCATTTTCAATTATTATTACTCCATCGTCAAAACCGAAAGTTTTAAACGGCGGTTCACAGAAATGGCAATAATCAGTATGGGGATTGCTGCTGTTAGCTTTCTGATTGGCTATGCCCTACGCACGATAACAGGGATCGATCTGTAAACTCGATCCTGTTATTTCACGGGATATACCCAGGTCAGTTCTTTTCCGGGCTCCTGCACGATACGGTTTAAAGCATCCTGGGCTTCCCTACGGGTTTCAAATCCGTCGTAAGTCACCATATACAGGTTGTAGAAAGGCATGATCTTAGAATTATACCCTTCACTGATCAGGCGGGCACTGAACCTGTCGGCATTCTCTTTCACCTTAAAACATCCGGCCACAAGGAAATAATTCATTTCACGCACCACCGGCTTCGGCTCTTCTTTCACTTCTACCGGAGCAGGAGCAGGGGTTGTTTCGACAATTTCCGTTTTTGGGGCCTCTATCGTTTTGGTTTCTTTCTTTTTCTTACAGGAAGAAAGTGAAAATAAAAAAGAAAGCGCCACTAAAATAACAATTGTTCTCATAGTTTTTCCGATTTGATTTCTATCTCATACGTATTTATGAGGGTAAAGATAATATTATAAAACAATTTTAACAACTGTAAAAGCCGGAAATTCAGAGGAAACAGGAAGACTCCTTCCCTTATGGCATTGTTTTTCTGTTTCTTCGTACCCGGATCAGGAATAAACCGACGAAACAAAGCAGGCCATTCAGCAGCAATATTTCAAAGCCGAAACGGTATCCCCACAGCCATTCTTCCGAATAACAGCTAATCAGATAGGATAAAACGGGAGAAAGCAGGCAAACAATCGGTAAATACTTTTCTTTCACCTGATAAGGTGTGCACAAGCCGAATGCGAAGAGTCCTAAAATAGGCCCGTAGGTATACCCGACGGCCTTCAATACCACCGTTACTACACTACTGTTATTCAATTCCCGGAAAAGCACGATCACTAAAAACATTAAAAAAGAAAAAGCGACATGCACCAAAATCCGTTTGCTTTTTTGTCCGGCATCTTTCGGGTCGATTTTCAAAAAGTCTATACAAAACGAAGTGGTCAGGGAAGTTAAAGACGAATCCACGGAAGAGTAGGCCGCTGCCGTTATTCCCAACAAGAAAAACAGGCCGGCCACCACACCGAAATAATGGAGCGATAAAAAAGCAAACACATCGTCCGACTTTCCCGGCAAAGAAATTCCTTTATCGGCAGCGAAAATATAAAGCAAAGCCCCTAACGACAAGAAAAGTACATTCGTAACAAGGAACAGGAAAGAAAAAGAAAACATATTCACTTTACAATCTTTCAAGGTGCGGCAAGTCAAGCTTTTTTGCATAATATTCTGGTCGAGACCGTTGATCGAAACGGTTATCGCGATCCCTGCCACCAACTGTTTCCAGACATTATGCCCGGAACGCCAATCGAAATCGAATACCCTCGAAAATTCACTTTCCCGAATGGCTGAAGCCGCTCCTGAAAAATCAAAATCCAAAGCCCGGCAGATCACCACAATCGTCAAAACCACCGACACCAGCATAAAAACGGTCTGCAATGTATCTGTTCACACAATTGTCTTAATCCCTCCCCTCACCGTATAAATCCACACCAGGCAAATAGTAATAAATACCGTCACGGCAAACGGAATACCTACGGCATTAAAGACGGCCAATTGCAACACACCCACCACTAAGAACAGGCGCAGGGAAGCCCCCACCAACTGGGAAACAATAAAGAAAAACGAGCCGGACAGCCGTGCCCGTTCCCCGAACCGGGTTCCCAGCCAGGAATAAATCGACACCAGATTTAATTTATAAAACAGGGGGATCAAAACCAACCCAATAACCACATATCCGATACAATTCCCGATGACGAGCGGCAGATAAGTCCAGCCGCTATTCCCCACTTCGCCGGGAATCGATATAAAAGTCACTCCCGACAAGGAAGTGCCGATCATCCCGAAAGCAACCAAATACCAGGGTGAATTACGGTTTGCCGTAAAAAAAGTCTCACTATTGGCATGACGAGTGGTGAAATACCCCACTAAAATCAATAATCCAAAATAAGAAAAAATGATAAATAACACGAGGCTTTCCGCCATGTTCCCACGTTTATTTTAATGTACAATCACGCTAACGCACGAAAGTAAAGAATTTCTCGCAGGTTAAAAATTGAAAAATGACTTTTTATTCTCCGACTATTTACTTTTTATCTTTTACTTGTTACCTTTGTGCCTCAAAATGAAATTATAAACAATTAATTGTACCATGGAATATAATTTTAAGGATGTCGAGAAAAAATGGCAGAGCTACTGGAAAGAAAACCAGACCTACAAAGTAGATATTGATTCCTCAAAGCCGAAATATTACGTACTGGATATGTTTCCATATCCTTCCGGGGCAGGTCTGCACGTGGGGCATCCGCTCGGTTACATTGCTTCTGATATTTATTCCAGATACAAACGCCTGAAAGGTTTCAACGTGCTTCACCCGATGGGATTCGATGCTTACGGCCTTCCCGCCGAGCAATATGCTATCCAAACCGGACAACATCCGGCGGTGACCACAGAAAAAAACATTGCCCGCTATCGGGAACAGCTGGATAAAATCGGCTTTTCTTTCGACTGGGACAGGGAAGTCAGAACCTGTGAGCCTGAATACTATAAATGGACACAATGGGCGTTTATCCAAATGTTCAACCACTGGTTTAACAACGACACTCAAAAAGCCGAGCCTATCGCCCGGCTGGTGGAAACATTCCAGAAAGAAGGAAACAAGAATGTAAACGCCACAGCTTCCGAAACGCCCATTTTCACGGCAGCGGAATGGAATGCTAAAAGCGACAAAGAAAAACAATCCGTATTATTAAACTACCGGATTGCTTATCTGGCCGACACGATGGTAAACTGGTGTCCCCAATTGGGAACCGTGCTGGCAAACGACGAAGTGAAAGAAGGGCTTTCCGTGCGGGGAGGCTACCCGGTGATACAAAAAAACATGCGCCAATGGTCTTTGCGTGTTTCTGCCTATGCACAACGCCTGCTCGACGGATTGGATCAGATCGACTGGCCCGACTCCCTGAAAGACATCCAACGGAACTGGATCGGACGCTCACAAGGAGCGGACGTTACTTTCGATGTGAAGGATTCCGCTGTGAAACTTCAGATATTCACCACCCGTCCCGACACCATTTACGGGGTTAGTTTCATGGTACTGGCTCCTGAAAGCGATTACGTGAAACAACTGACCACTCCCGCACAAGCCGATGCTGTGGCGGAATACCTGGATTACGTTGCCAAACGCACCGAACGCGAACGCCAGAGCGAAGTGAAAACGGTAACCGGGGTATTTTCCGGCTCCTATGCGATCAATCCGTTTACCGGTGAAGCGATTCCGGTGTGGATCAGTGAATATGTGTTGGCCGGATATGGAACGGGAGCGATCATGGCCGTTCCGGCACACGATAGCCGCGACTATGCCTTTGCCCGGAAATTCAACCTGCCGATCGTTCCGGTGATCGATAACGGCCAGGGATGTGATCTGTCCGAAAGTTCCTACGATGCCAAAGAAGGAAAAATGATAAATAGCACCCTCATCAACGGTATGGACGTGAAAGAGGCTATTAAATTCATTGCTGAAGAAGTTGAAAAAAGAGGGATTGGAAAAAGCAAGATCAATTACCGCCTGCGCGACGCTATTTTCAGCCGTCAGCGTTACTGGGGAGAACCTTTCCCTGTGTATTACAAGGAGGACATGCCTTACATGCTGGATGAATCCAAATTACCGCTGGAATTGCCGGAAATCGATAAATATTTACCGACGGAATCGGGCGAGCCTCCATTGGGACGTGCAAAAGATTGGAAAACAGAAGACGGTTATCCTTTGGAATTAAATACGATGCCGGGATTTGCCGGATCGTCCGCTTATTATTTGCGCTACATGGACCCGCACAATAACAACGCTCTGGTCAGCAAAACAGCCAACGAATATTGGCGAAATGTCGATCTTTATATGGGAGGTGCGGAACATGCCACGGGACACCTGATCTATTCCCGCTTTTGGAATATGTTTTTATATGATCTGGGATTGATCTGCGAACCGGAACCTTTCAAAAAACTGATCAATCAGGGAATGATACAGGGACGGTCGAATTTCGTATATCGCATACAGGGTACAAACACGTTTGTTTCCGCCGGATTGAGAGACGGGTATGAAACGACGGAAATACACGTGGATGTGAATATCGTGCGGAACGATGTGCTCGATACGGAAGCTTTCCGCCGCTGGATGCCAGACTATGCCAATGCCGAATTTATTTTGGAAGACGACAAATATATTTGCGGCTGGGCGGTTGAAAAAATGTCGAAATCCATGTTCAACGTAGTGAATCCCGATGATATTATCGAAGAATTCGGAGCCGACACCCTGCGTTTATATGAAATGTTCCTCGGACCGCTGGAAGCGCACAAACCCTGGGATACGCAAGGAATCGACGGTGTTTATAAATTCCTGCGGAAATTCTGGCGTCTGTTCCTCAATGGGGAAGAGTTCGGTGTAAGCGATGAAACTCCGAGTAAAGACGAATTGAAAATATTGCACAAAACATTGAAAAAGATTGAATTCGATGTAGAGAATTTTTCTTTCAATACTTCCATTCCGGCTTTCATGATCTGTACCAACGAACTTACTGCCTTAAAATGCAATAAACGGGCTATTCTCGAACCTTTAGTGATCGCCATTGCCCCGTATGCACCCCATATTGCCGAAGAATTATGGCATTTGCTGGGCCACAACGATAGTGTAACGGCAGCCACATTCCCGCAATGGGAAGAAAAATACCTGATTGAAAATTCTTTTGAATATCCGGTATCGTTCAATGGTAAAGTCCGCTTTAAATTATCGATGCCTTTAACCGCCACCCAGGCAGAGATCGAAGCTGCGGTAAAAGCTGCCCCGGAAGCCGGAAAATGGCTGGAAGGTAAAGAAATCCGGAAGATGATTATCGTACCGAATAAAATCGTAAATGTTGTGATCTAAATCTGGTAAATTTCCATATATAAAGGGCATCTTACGAAAGATGCCCTTTATTTTTACCCAAAAATTACGCTTACTGCTTCAAAAACCCCAATCCCGTTCCTGACAGACTTTCGGGAACGGCCTTTCCGATTCTTAAACTCAAATCCCTATCCCCTCAATTTAAGCCGTAATAACGTTTTTAAGGCAGTTCCGATGGCAAAACCACCATTCACCTATCGAACGGTTTTTATTTGTAAAAAAGGCTATTGGGGGACATTAGGGTCTGCATTTTTGTCTTTACGGGCATTGGGAACAATAAAAATAACACTGCAAGTCCCTATAACGCCCAATACGAACAAAAGAATCCGCACATGAAGGTTTTCGATAAAGCAAAAAGCCGACAAGCAAATCATACCCCACATACAGACAATGGAAATCGTTTTTGAAAGAATACCCACCCCTTGCTTCGACTCATAGTGGCGAATATATTTCCCCAGCCAACGGGAGCGGTGAAGCCAGTCGTGAAGCCTTTTCGAACTTTTATAAAACAACCAGGAACTCAACAATAAAAAGGGGGTTGTAGGCAGTCCGGGAATAAAAATCCCAATAATCCCCAGCACAATCGAAATAATTCCGATAATAATATAGATTGTATTACGCATCGTTTTTACAAAATAGAAAATGATTGCCCGAAAATCCCATTCACCACAGCGGTATATTCTGACAACTTATTCGATTTTTTTATTTTTTTCAAAGCTTTCCGGTCTGTCTCCGGTAAAAAATACTCCCACAATGTTTTCATCTTCGTCAGGAGTTGATTTTCCCCCTGAAGACGCTCCGAATAGGCCGAAAACAAGGTGGCATGGAAACCGGAAAAGAGGGACATACGTTCTTTTTCTGAAAATGTTTCATTTTTCGTAAACTCTTTTGCCAACAAGGGCGAAGAAACCAAACCACGACCCACAGACACTCCCCTGAGCAAAGGAAATTTCACCAAAATCTGTTTACATTCTTCCCCTGTTTTTAAATCGCCGTTATAAAAAAGCGGATGTTTACAGACCTCATAAAAATGCCGGAAAGCCTCCACATCCGGCACTCCTTTATACTGCTGTTTGCCCAATCTGGCGTGAAGTGTGATGTGGCTTAGGCGAAGATTATTTATTATATCTGCCAACACCATACATTCGCCTTGATTTTCCCACCCCAAACGCATTTTTAAAGAAAATTCCATCTGAGGGTACTCATTCAGGGTGTTCAAAGTTTCCTGCACCAGTTCCGGATAGGGCAACATGCCGGATCCTTTTTTCTTTCCGGCAATCATCGGAAAAGGACACCCCATATTAATATCGGCCGCTGCATATCCCTTTGACAACAAAAGTTCCGCCAATAAACGGAATTCCTCCGGAGAGCCGGGTAATATCTGGGGGATCAGGCGGGACACGGTATTATTCTCCGGCTCTATATCCCGAAGGTCACGATTCCGGAACATATTCCGGCCTTCCACCCGGATAAAGGGAGTGTAATAGGCCGTAATCCCCCCGAAGAAAGAATCGTAAGCATTCCTGAAAACCGCGTCCGTATAGCCTTGTAAAGGGGCAAAATGAATCTCGTAAGGGCAATTTGTATCTTCCATCCATCATTATTTTCGTATCCAAAGGTAACACAATCAAAAGCTAAAATTGAAAAACACAAAATGAAAAATCAGAAATTATTCTTACTATTGTAGCCTACAAAGTGTAGAATCAATTATTTAAACAACAATTTCATGAAAAAATTATTTATTTTATCCACCCTGCTTCTGGCGTTTTTGGCAAGCCATGCCCAGGAAGACGACCGGGGATATATTGTAAAAGTAGGCCAGCAGGCTCCGGACATAGACATCCTATATACAGACGGCACTCAAAAAAAACTGTCCGATTTCCGGGGTAAAACGGTCATGCTCCAATTCACCGCAAGCTGGTGCGGAGTGTGCCGGAAAGAAATGCCCTTCATCGAAAAAGACATTCAACAGAAGTATAAGGACAATCCGGACTTTGTGCTAATCGGAATCGATTTGAAAGAAAGCAAGGAAAAGACCATTCAATTTGCAAAAGACTTAAAGATCACTTATCCGCTGACTCTCGACCCGGAAGGAAAAGCTTTCTATACCTATGCGGCACAAGGAGCAGGCGTAACACGAAATATCATCATCGACAAGAACGGAAAGATTGTTTACCTGACCCGCCTTTACACTCCAGAGGAGTTCAACGGAATGTTACAGGAAATCAAAAAACAAGTAGGCCGATAAAAACCGCGCTGGAATTTCGGTACATCCCCCATCCCCGGTAGTCATCCGGCAGGGAACAGCGACAGGGATTAAATATGAAAATTCCCCCGGAAATTGTTAGCAAATTTCCGGGGGCATCTATTATTTACCCAATGTTTAGTCTTGTTCCAAAGTTACGACAGAACTGCTTCCAAGGGCTTTTTCCAATGTATTATCCTTTAATCCATAGATCGGATAAAAACCGTCGTCATCCAGCACAAACAAACCGATAAACGACTTCACGGTAATATCCATAATGCTGCGGGAAGTGCGGATACCTTTGGCATCCGGTTTGATTCCCCGTTTTTCCGCATAAGCCACCAAGCCGTCCACCAGATTGAATTTATCCAGATATTTCAAAAGCTGCTTATAATCCTTTATCCCCTTCATTTCCGCGCGGTGCTGATCAACAAAGCTGATTGCATATTCATACATGGTCCGCGTACGATCCAGCTGATTCAGGTATCTGGAACCTCCCACGGTATCGGCAGGGATAAACAAATCGGGCATCACTCCTCCTCCGCCATACACCGTACGTCCGCCCACAGTTTGGTATTTCAATGCCTCATCGAAATGAATGCTGTCTTTCTGTTCGAACTCCCCATGCAGCAAACGCTCGTTCAGGTCATTGTAATACTTTTCTTTTCCCTGATCGTAAGGCTTTTGTATCAACCTGCCGGAAGGAATATAATAGCGGGCAACCGTCAGCCGCAAAGCCGAGCCATCGGGCAAAGGACGCTGTTCCTGCACAAACCCTTTCCCAAACGAACGCCTTCCGATAATTACACCCCGGTCGTTATCTTGTATCGCTCCAGCGAAAATCTCACTGGCCGAAGCACTCAATTCATTAATCAGCACAGATATGGGCAAATCCTGATATTTCCCTTTCCCGTTAGAATTGTAATCCACCCGGGGGGATGCCTTTCCCTGAGTATAAAGAATCAATTTCTGGTCGGGTAAAAACTCATTGATCATCCGTATTGCAATCGGTAAAATACCACCTTCGTTCCATCGCAAATCCACGATCAGGCGTTTCATGCCCTGCTTCTGTAAAGTATCGAGAGCCGCCACAAATTCGTTATAAGTATTCATACCGAACACTTTCACTTTCACATATCCGGTGGTGTCGTCGGCCATGTATGCCACATCCACGCTTTTCACCGGAATCGTTCCCCGCACAATATCTTTAACGATAGGCTCTTTCTCGCCATGCCGCACAATCGTCAGCTTTACCTCCGAACCTATTTCTCCCCGCATCATTTTCATGATCTTATCCGTATCCATTTTCCGTCCGGCAACAATCGTGTCGTTCACCTTCACAATACGGTCGCCGTCCTGTATGCCCGCCTGCTCGGAAGGGCCGCCGGGAACAACCTTCACCACCATCACCGTATCCCGGTATTTGTAGAATTGTACGCCTATTCCCCCGAAATTTCCCGCCATCTCTTCGTTCACCCTCGGCATATCTTTAGCCGGAATATATACGGTATGAGGATCGAGGTCTTTAATCAGCAAAGGAATCGCCTCTTCTTCGATCTTCTTAATATCCACCGTGTCCACATAGGAATAATTGATCATATTCATAATCATATCCAATTTACTCCCCTGCACAGGCAGAAATCCTCCCCCCTGTTGTCCTCCCACGATAGGATTACGTGAAAAAAGAGAATTGATAAACATTCCCAACACAATAGCCAGCGCAATAATCACCGGCATCATAATCACTTTTAACTTGTTATTATACATTGCTTTTCTTGTCAGTTTTAAATTTCAATTAAATCAACCTCGACCCCGGCTTTTTGTAACAAATCGATTCCATCGCAATAGCGGTACATTTCCGAATAAACCACCCGCCTAATCCCTGCCTGAATGATCAGTTTAGCACATTCGATACAAGGGGAAGCGGTCACATAAAGCGTTGCTCCCTCACTACTATTGTTGGATTTCGCCATTTTCGTTATAGCATTCGCTTCAGCATGCAAAACATAAGGTTTTGTACGTCCTTCTTCATCCTCACAAAGATTCTCAAAACCGGAAGGCGTGCCATTATACCCATCGGATATAATAGATTTGTCTTTCACAATCAAAGCCCCGACCTGCCTGCGCTCACAGTATGAATTTTCAGACCAGATACGTGCCATTCGCAAATACCTTTTGTCGAGCAGCTTTTGTTTTGATGACTCTTCCATAATGTTTATCATTTTTTACGGTCGCCGATATAATCTATCATATCCCGGAAATTCACTTTCCGTTCTTCCGGCACATCGATTTTTTCAAGTGCCAGACGACTTTTCTCCATATAATCATCCACCACCTTCATAACGGCTTCTTTCACTCCGGCACGATTGTAAATTTCCGTCACAGCCTGAATTTTTTCCTGCGGATCAAAATTCTTTTTAACCAGCCATTCCTGCAATAAAGCCCGGTCGCTCTCTCCCGCCAATTCTAACGCTTTTATCAGCAAATAGGTTTTCTTATTGCATAAAATATCCCCTCCGATCTTCTTTCCGAACTCTTCCGTGTTTCCATATACATCCAGGTAATCGTCCTGCAATTGGAAAACCAATCCCAGGTATCCCCCGAAATCGTAAAGGGCCTTGTATTCATGTTCGGGCGCTCCGGCTATCAATGCCCCGTGCCGCATACTCCCGGCAATCAGTACCGAAGTTTTCAGGTAGATCATGTGAAGATACTCTTCTTCGGTCACATCGTTACGGGTTTCAAATTCCATATCGTACTGTTGTCCTTTGCAAACATCCATCGCCACCTGGTTAAATCCGTCGATAACCTGCCGCAAATAACGGTCTTCGCAAGTCTCAACATATTTATAGGCCGTGATAGCGGCAGCATCCCCACTCAAAATAGCCACATTGCTATTCCATTTTTTATGAACGCTCAACCGCCCCCGGCGCAATTCCGCATCGTCCATCACATCGTCGTGCAAAAGGGTGTAATTATGGAATATCTCTATCCCGATGGCCGACTTTAATGCTTTTTCTATATCGTCACGATAAAGGTTATAGGCCATCAATGCCAACACAGGCCGCAGCCTTTTTCCTCCATCTTCTAAAATATATTGAATCGGTTCGAACAAAGAATATGGTTGTTCCACATATTCCTGCTTCTGTAACTCCGCATTTACGATTTCTCTTAATTGGTCTATTGAATACATCACGCTGGTTTTTCTATGCTATAAATTCATTTTATTTAGAAAGCTGCTAATTTAATAAAAAAGTAAAGGTAATCTTTCACTTACCTTATTTTTATTTCCTCCCCGTTCAGAGGTCTCCGGGCATAAAAAATATTTTCCGGCATCCGAACCCGAAAAAATAAAAACAGAACATTCCACCATTTATACCCCGCATTTTGTCATATTTTTCTCAGCCGTTCCCCTGTCGGTACATCAGCCAACAAACCGCAATAAAAAATAAAGGAAATAAGTCCGCCGATGTTCCGGAAAAATGTATAGTTTCGCCTTTCGGAAAATACAGGTATATAGGCTATTTCACCGAACAATCGAAAACCTCTCGAAATCATGTTTTTATTAAATTTTATACACATACGACTATGAAATATTTATTCTTTGCTATTCTTTCAATGACCGTTCTTTGCGCCGGATGTCAGGACGATTCCGAAGATCACGATGAAAATTCCCAGGACGACTTACAAATAGCATTGTACGACAAAAATAAAGAGGCAATAGCTTACATCGATTACAGCGACGAAGCCACCATATACACGTTTGAAGGAGAGCCCGTTGCCTACATCGAATCGAAAGAGCAAGTTTACGGTTTTAATGGAAAACTCTTAGGATGGTACTCGGAAGGAGTTCTGTATGATAACACTTGCCACGCTGTCGGGGCAAAACACGGAATAGCAAGAGGGGGAATAAATACCGTAGTGACACGTCTTGAGAAGATAAAAGGGGTGAAACAAGAGAAACCGATTAAGCCCGTCAAGGGAAATGACTTTGCCTCTCCTGCCCTGTTAGACAGCTGGAGTGAAACAAGCCTGACGGATTTTTTTGCCTCCGGGAAAAAATAAAAAAACAAGGGGATCATCATTCCTGCCTCCCTGTTGCCGCTTGTCCGGCTATAACGGCAGGGAGTATCCGTCACTATGTTTTACAAAGAACAAAGGCAGGATATAGGAAGAATTTTGCCAGAATAAAAAAACCGGATTACTCCGGTTTTCTTCACTGGTAGTCGAGCCGGGAATCGAACCCGAATCTAAAGTTTAGGAAACTTCCGTTCTATCCATTGAACTACTCAACCATCATTTGCGTGCAAAAGTAGTAAATTTATCGGAAAGTGGAAAAGAGAAAGAGAGGTAAAAATATTTTGGTGATACCATCGTGCTAAATAAACCTCTTCCCCACACCGCCGGATTCATGGAAAATGTCCTGCCAAACAGCCAATACCGTAAAGTTTTATACCTTTGCCGAAAATAAATATTACAAATAAAACAAGTCATGAAAGTTGTTATTCAACGGGTTTTGCAGGCAAGCGTTACAATCGAAGGAGAAATCCATTCGGCTATCGGGAAAGGAATGATGATTCTGGTAGGCATCCAGGCCGACGACACGGCAGAGGACATCGAGTGGCTGACCGGGAAAATCTGTAATCTCAGGATTTTCGACGATGAAAACGGAGTGATGAATAAATCCATAAAAGAAGACGGAGGGGATATTTTAGCGGTGAGTCAATTCACTTTAATGGCCAGGGTAAAGAAAGGAAACCGCCCTTCTTATATCGATGCCGCACGTCCTGAAATCTCTGTGCCGCTTTATGAACAATTCGTGAAATCATTGAGCGAAGAAATGCAAAAAGAAGTTAAAACAGGTATCTTCGGAGCTGATATGAAGGTGGAATTAATCAATAACGGGCCTGTTACCATTCTGATCGATTCTAAAAACCGTTTATAAAGTTAATTTCTTAAAAATACGATCATGGAACTCAAAGAACTTCAAAATAAAGTTGACTGCTGGATTAAAGAATACGGGGTGCGTTATTTCAATGAACTGACCAATATGGCCATCCTGACCGAAGAAGTGGGGGAATTGGCACGGGTTATGGCGAGAAAATACGGGGAACAATCCTTCAAAGAAGGAGAAAAAGATAATCTGGCAGATGAAATGGCAGACGTTTTATGGGTTTTAACCTGCCTGGCCAACCAAACGGGAGTCGACCTGACGGAAGCCATAGAAAAAAACTTTGCCAAAAAAACCGTAAGAGATGTAAAAAGGCACAAAAACAATCCTAAAATACAGGAACATTAAATATATTCTTGTTAAATTTGCTCGTTTTATATTTTTAACACTTGGAAAAACCTTGACCAAAAGGAAATTTGAGGCCTTATATCCGTTTTTCCGAACTTTACAAAAAGAGCATGTGGACAAAGATTGCGGGTATTATCCTGCGTTATCGAATTGCGTTTATCGCGGGTGTGTTGCTGGGAACCGTTTTTATGGGATTTCAAATCAAGAAAATTCAGATGTCCTATGAAAGTGCGGATTTATTGCCCGTGGATGATCCCGCTTACATCGACTATGCCAAATTCCGGGAAACTTTCGGTCAGGAAGGAAATGTCATGGTTTTCGCAATCCAGGATCCTGATTTCTATGAACTGAATAAAATCAATGACTGGATAGCCATGGGTGACAGCATCAAAGCCCTGAAAGGGGTAAATGCTTTGGTTTCCATCACCCACACATTCAATTTGCATAAGAACACCGATCTGAAAAAATTCGAGGTACTCCCGATTTTTCCTTCCCGGATTTCTACAAAAGAAGAACTCGACAGTCTTGCCTATATTGCCGAAAACCTGCCTTTTTATGAAGGCATGCTGCTCGATAAAAAAGCACATGCCTACAATATGATGATCACCGTATCCGCCGAGGTTATGAATTCCCCGGCGCGCGTGGAATTAGTGGAAAAGGTGTTGAATATCACAGATCATTTCACCGAAAAATATAACCTGAAAATGCACTATTCAGGTATGCCCTACATCCGGGTGATCAACGCAGAGAACATCAAAAGCGAAATGTATATGTTTATTGCGTTGTCGCTATTGATCACCGCTATCATCCTCTACCTGTTTTTCAGTTCTTTCCGCATCGTAGGCTTTTGTGTGGGAATCATCGGGATCAACGTGGTGTGGGCTATGGGATTTATGGCTATGCTCGGAATCAAGATCACGCTGCTGACTGCCATGCTACCTCCTTTGCTAATTGTTATCGGAATCCCCAACTGCGTGTACATGGTCAATAAATACCATGCCGAATACGTCCGGCACGGCAATAAGATCAAGGCTTTACAGCGTATGGTTCAAAAAATCGGGAATGCGACGTTGCTTTCCAACCTTACAACGGCAGCAGGCTTCGCAACCTTTGTCATCACCTCCAGCCGGATTTTGGTAGAATTCGGATTAATCGCTTTCATGAGCATCACCACCGTATTCCTGGTGTGCCTTATTTTAATCCCCACCATATTCAGTTTCCTGCCTGTTCCCGATCCGAAACAAACCAAACACCTTTATAACCCCTTTATCAACAAGGTTATCGATAAACTGATATTTATCGTTGTCAACCGCCGTTCGGTTGTTTATCTAACTGCGATAATTATCACGGCTGCCGGGATTTTCGGAATCACACAAATGAAAACCACCGGGTATATGGTGGACGACCTGAAAGAAACTGACCCCATCCGTCAGGATTTGGCTTTTTTCGAATCGAATTTCGGAGGACTGATGCCTTTGGAAGTAACCATCGATTTCAAAAAACCCAACCAGGTATTTAAATTGTCGAATCTTGAAAAATTAGATGAACTAAATACGGAACTATCGAAAGACCCCGACCTGTCGCGTTCACTTTCGGTGGTGGAAGCAGCAAAATTCGCCAATCAGGCTTATTACAACGGGAAAGCGTCTTATTATAAGCTGCCTAATAATATGACAAAAAACTTTGTCATGAAATATGTGCTGGAATCCACAGGGGGCATGGATTCTATGGCAAAATCTTTTGTCGATTCCACCGCAAGCAAAGTCAGATTAAGCTTTAGGGTAAAAGATATAGGTACCAAAAGAATGGAAGCCAAAGAAGATTCCCTGTATAAAATCACGGAACGTATTTTCCCCACAGACAAGCACGATGTAAATATCACCGGATCGAGCATTGTTTTCTTTAAAGGCAACCAATACCTGATCAAAAACCTGTTTTCTTCCCTCGCACTCGCCATTATCCTGATCGCAGGCTTTATGGCATGGATGTTCAAAAGTAAACGCATGGTGCTGATCGCGCTTGTTCCCAATGTCATCCCCCAAATCATTACCGCCGCCATCATGGGATATGCGGGAATCCCCATCAAGGCTTCCACAATCCTGGTGTTCAGCGTAGCTTTCGGTATTTCGGTGGATAACACCATACACTATTTGGCAAAATACCGGCAGGAACTGCAAGCAACGAACTGGAGCATCCGTTCATCGGTGGTGCTTGCCCTGAAAGAGATAGGCCAGAGCATGATCTACACCTCTATCATCCTGCTTTGTGGTTTCAGCATATTCTGCCTGTCGAGCTTCGGAGGAACTTTCGCTTTAGGCTTATTGACTTCCATCACTCTCTTTGCCGCTATGCTGGCAAACCTGATCATTTTGCCCTCTTTGTTACTGACAATGGAAAAAAGCATTACCAATAAAACGTTCCGGGAGCCCCTGTTACAGATTTTCGATGAAGAAGAAGACATCGATCCGGATAAATTGGAAATAGAGGAAAATCCGGAAGAAAAGCCCTGATTTTCCACCCGAACAAACATAAAAAAGCTGGCTGAAATTCTTATTCAGCCAGCTTTTTTTATCTATCGTAATGCGTTTAGCGCAACGCGGACAAGCCTTCGATTTATTTGGCCATCTGTAAGCCTTTGATTTCTTTCACGACATCATCCATCAACTGGGAAGCCCCTATCCTAAAATAATAAGGAGTCAGCCACTCGCTACCCAAAACATAATTGACAATGGTCAGATAACGGATTGCATTCTGAGCTTTTGAAACTCCTCCCGCAACCTTCAGCCCCACTTTTTTACCCGTTTGTTCGTAGTATGCCTTAATAGCCTCGCACATCACGTATGCCGATTCGGGCGTAGCGTTCACCGGAACTTTCCCGGTAGAGGTCTTGATGAAATCGGCACCTGCATAGGCACTGATCAAAGAAGCATAGAAAATGGTTTCCAGGTCTTTCAATTCTCCGGTTTCCAAAATCACTTTCAGGCGTACCCCTTCACAAACTTTACGAATGGCTTTCAGCTCCCTGTAAACTTTTTCATAATTCTTTTCAAGCATATCGCCCACAGAAATCACCACATCCACCTCCTGCGCTCCTGCACTGATCGCCATTTTACATTCGGCTAATTTGATCTCGATGAAAGTCTGTGAATTCGGAAAATTACCTGCAACGACAGCTGTCTGGATTTGAGTTTCCTTCAATTCTTCCCTGACAACACTCGCAAAATTCGGATACACGCAAACGGCAGCCACTTCACGAAGATTGAACTTTTTCAGCTTTTTCAACAAATCCACCACAAAAAGCCTCACCGATTCTTCCGTATCCGTCAGCTTCAACGTCGTGTAATCCATACATGCAACACAAAATTCGAGATTTTGCTGGCAAAATGCCTGCTTCACCTCTTTTTCTACAACCCCATCCAAATTAAATTGTATTTTATCATCCAAATTTACACAGTTGTAGGTTGCTAATATTTCCGATATATTGTCCATTATATAATTATTTGTTATCGATTCCGTTTTTGATTTATCGTTAAAGCCCCAATTGAGCCCTTTCCTGTTTGGTTAGCTTAGCTTTCACCAGGCGGTAGGAATTCTCAATCCAGACCTTTAACATACTGTCACTGATTGTTCCATCTAATAATACGGTATTCCAATACTTTTTGTTCATATGGTAACCGGGCAAAACTGCCGGGAACCTTTCCCGCAATTCGATAGCCTCATCGGGATCACATTTCAAATTCATTTTAGGATCCTCGTCCAGGGGAGCAAAACAGAACATCTTTCCTCCCACCTTAAACACCAGCACTCCGTCCCACAACACCTCTTCTGTCGTAAATTCCAGATTCAGACAAAATTCTCTCAATTCCTCAATATTCATGATTACAAAATTACATAATGTTTGCGAGCTTTTAAACTTTTCTCCTTTAAAATATTTATCTTTGAAAGCTACAAAATAACTCAAAATTATCGAAGGATACTAATGGTGTAGTGCTTTATCCTATTAAAAAATGTTTTTTGATATAACAATATAAAAATGGCAAAAAAAGACGGTGGCGAAACGCCTTTAATGCAGCAATATTATTCGATGAAAGCAAAATATCCGGATGCGATCTTGCTTTATCGGATGGGTGACTTCTATGAAACGTTTGGCGAAGACGCTATAACTACCTCCCGGATATTAGGCATCACTTTAACCAAACGGTCACACGGCTCTCCCGGCACAGTGGAATTAGCGGGTTTCCCGCATCATGCCATCGACAATTACCTGCCCAAATTAGTACGCGCAGGTCAGCGTGTGGCAATTTGTGAGCAATTGGAAGACCCCAAGAAAACAAAATTCTTAGTAAAAAGAGGAGTCATCGAACTGGTTACTCCGGGAGTGTCTTACGGTGAATATTCCACCGACACCAAAAGTAATATTTTCCTTGCTTCGGTCTATTTTAATAAAACGGAGGCGGGCTTAGCCCTGCTCGATCTTTCTACCGGGGAATTTTTGACCACAGAAGGCTCTTTCAATACCATCGATAAATTGCTAAACAGTTTCCAACCCAAAGAAGTGATCTACCAAAGGGGACAGGAAAGCCGTTTCCACGAATTGTTCGGAGGCAAATTTTATATGTACCCGATCGAAGAGTGGTTTTTCGACCGCGATGCCTCACAGGAAAAACTGGAAAAGCACTTCGAAGTCAATTCCCTGAAAGGTTTCGGCATCGAGCGGATGAATTGCGGAATCTCCGCAGCAGGCGCTGTGATGAACTATTTGGAAATGACCAAACACGATATGGTATCGCATATCACCTCCATTTCCCGGATCGACGAATCCCACAGCGTTTTGCTGGACCGTTTCACTCTTCGTAACCTGGAATTGCTTCATTCCGCGTATGAAGAAGGCAAATCGCTGGCCGATATTATCGACCGGACAATCACCCCGATGGGAAGCCGCACCCTGAGAAGGTGGCTTTGCATGCCTCTGAAATCACCGGAAGAAATCAATGAAAGGCTGGATATTGTGGACTGTTTCATCCGGCAGGAAAATGTGCGGGAAGAAACTGAAACTCTCCTCGAATCCATCGGCGACCTGGAGCGTCTGGCATCCAAGATAGGAGTGGGACGGATCACTCCCCGGGAAATGAATCAATTGAAGAATGCGCTTTCCGCCATTGCTCCTTTAAAAGATATTTGCCTCCGCACCGGGAACGAATTTCTGAAAAAACAAGCGGAGCATCTCGACTGTTGCCGGGAACTTTACGAAAAAATAGAACGGGAAATCTGTGAAAATGCTCCTCATCTGGTGAGCAAAGGCGGAGTGATCAATGCAGGGGTAAATGCAGAACTGGATGAACTACGGAATATCTCCACCCACGGCAAAGAAATGCTATCGCAAATTCAGCAGCGCGAAATCGAAATCACAGGCATCCCTTCACTCAAGATCGGATTCAATAACGTGTTCGGTTATTATATAGAGGTCACTAAAGCCCATAAAGATAAAGCTCCCGACACCTGGATTCGTAAACAGACCCTTGTCAATGGGGAAAGATACATTACGCCGGAGCTTAAAGAATACGAAGACAAGATTTTAGGTGCAGAAGACAAGATTCTGGAAATAGAAACGAATATTTACAATAATTTACTGCAAGAGGCATCTTCGTACATCCGGCAGATACAAACAGATGCCCGGATCATCGCCGGAATCGACACTTTGATCTCTTTCGCAGAAGTATCCATCAGCAATAAATATTGCCGCCCTGTCATCGATGATTCGGATGTGATCGATATAAAAAACGGAAGGCATCCGGTGATTGAAAAACAATTGCCTCCGGGCGAGGAATACATCGCCAACGATGTGTATCTGGATAAATCGAAACAACAAATCATTATTATTACAGGTCCTAATATGGCGGGTAAATCGGCATTGCTTCGCCAAACAGCACTAATCGTTATACTGGCTCAATCCGGCTGTTTTGTCCCTGCGGAGGCGGCAAGGATCGGATATGTGGATAAGGTTTTCACCAGAGTAGGAGCTTCGGACAACATTTCGCAAGGCGAATCCACCTTTATGGTAGAAATGAACGAAGCTGCCAATATCCTGAACAACATTTCAGACCGCAGCCTGATTCTGTTCGACGAGCTGGGAAGGGGAACTTCCACTTACGACGGAATCTCTATCGCCTGGGCCATCGTGGAATTTCTTCACGAAAATCCCAAACACCGGGCCAAAACCCTGTTCGCCACTCACTATCACGAACTGAACGAAATGGAACGTTCTTTCAAGAAAATCAAAAACTACAATGTTTCGGTGAAAGAAGTCGGCAACAAAGTGGTATTTCTGCGTAAATTGGTAAAAGGAGGCTCCAATCACTCATTCGGTATTCAGGTAGGTAAAATGGCAGGACTACCCCAGTCGGTTATTAAGCGCGCCGACGAAATTTTGAAACAGTTGGAAAACGACCGGGACAAAAACGGAACTATCCAGAAAAATGTCGAAACAATAGCTTCGGAACGCGAAGGAATGCAATTGAGCTTTTTCCAGTTGGACGACCCTGTATTGTCGCAAATCCGGAACGAAATCATAGGGCTCGACATCAACGGCCTCACCCCGCTCGAAGCTCTGAACAAACTTAGCGAGATTAAAAAAATTATCGGTTAATCACCGGGACATTAAAGGGGCTGCTTTCCGACAAAGAAGGCAGCCCTTTATCGTTTCGGAATAATAAAATAGAGCTTCATAAAATGGGGAAATCCCTTTCTTCCTGTCGAGATGCGGCAAGCAGGCAGGCACAATCTTCCGGGCAGGCCAATACCGCCGAAACCAAACTGTTTCATTTCCTTCCAAACCCCGATAAAAGGTAAGCATCCCCGCAACACCCTGAAATTAATCTGCCCTTTTCCAACCAAACCCGATTTGAAACGTTATTAGAGGGTAAATTAAATTCTTTTATACTATGATGTACCTCACTATTGTTGTTAAAATCATTGTGGGCATGTTGGGCGTGCTCTTTTTTCTCCGCATCTCCGGCAAAACGCAAATGGCACAACTAACTCCCCTCGATTCGGTCAATGCCTTCGTATTGGGAGCATTGGTCGGAGGCGTTATATACAGTCCCGACGTTTCCGCCTGGCAACTCGTTTTCTCGCTGGGAGTATGGACTTGTTTCAATATGGGAATCCGCTACCTGCTCCGTTTCAGTTTTTTGCGGCGGCTCATCAAGGGAGACACCATCATGATTGTCCGGGACGGAGAAATCAACCTGAAAGAATTTAAACGCAACGGCCTGGAAATGGAGCAATTCCGCACATTATTGCGGGAAAACGGAATATTCTCGATGCTGGATGTGGACGACGCGCGGTTTGAAACAAACGGCCAGCTCACCGTGTCGCGCCGGAACGCTAAATCGGAATCCTTCCTTTTTGTTGATAACGGCTCTATCCTAAACTCTTCCTTAGAGAGAGCAGGAAAAACAGAACAATGGCTGAAAACCAACCTCGCCCGGCAACATTACCGGCACATCGAAGAACTATTCTGCGTGGAATGGACGCCCGGACGAGGATTCTATATCGCAAAGAAAAACGAAAACAAAAACCCCGGCAGTAAAGAAGCGAACGATATATCCAATTGAAAACGGAAAGATAAAAACATTCCTCCCCGCCGGGCAATATTTTGCCCGGCGGGGAGGAATCTGCCGAGTATTTACTTTCCTGCGTCCCGTAAAGGCAGGCTTAAAAACAAACGAAACTTTATCCGCGATCTTCGGACAGCATAAAAATTCCGCTGGCTTCGCTTACTTCTTTTTTAGTGTGGTTTTCAGGATCACCACATCTTCTTCGGGACGATCGTTGGAATCGGTTTTCACAGCAGCGATTTTATCCACAATCTCTAAACCTTCGATCACTTCTCCAAAAACAGTATACGCCCCGTCCAGATGCGGAGTTCCTCCTGTGGTTTTATAAATTTCCCGCACCTCGGCAGGAATAAGGTGATCTTTGTAATCCGCAAATTCTTTTTCGATCTGGGCGTTGATCGATTGAATCAGGCTATCTGCCTTGTCCTGTTGCCCGGAGGAAAGATATTGCCTGTATTCTTCCAATTTAGGCTGGAATAATTTCCTTCCCAGATCGTTTTTAGCCATCACCAGTCTCCGTTTTTCGATCATATTCAACTCGTCATCGGTAAAAGTTTTTCCCTGTACGATATAAAATTGTTCCCCCGATGATTTCTTTTCCGGATTCACTTCATCCCCTTCGCGGGCTGCGGCAAGAGCTCCTTTCTTATGAAAATGTCCGGGACGGAATTCCGCATCAATGGAATAGCCGGGATCGGACAATCCCACCATTTTTCCTTTTTCAGCTCCTTTAGAATCGGAAGCTCCTCCCTGAATCATAAAATCTTTAATCACCCGGTGGAATAAAAGACCGTCGAAATGCCCTTCCCCCGCCAACTTTAAAAAATTCTCACTGTGTAAAGGAGTATCCTCATACAATTTCAATTTGATCGTGCCTAAGTTGGTTTCCATAACCACCACTTTGTATTTTTTAGCACAGGACACGGTCAGCGATGCACATAACAACATCAAAAGGAATAATAACTTTGTTTGTCTCATAATTTATAGGGCTTTAGTTTATTTTTCTATTTCAGCTTTATAAATAACCACATCCTGTAAAGGACGGAAATTTTCATCGGTGGCCGCCTGAACAATTTTTTCCACCACTTCCATCCCCTCGGTCACTTCCCCGAAAACAGTGTATTCCCCGTCTAAATGGGGAGTCCCCCCCAACGTGGTGTAAGCCTCCCGTTGCGCCTCCGACAAGACCAACTCCTCATTTTTAAATTGCTTCCGGGTTTCAGCAGACAATTCATCGTTCACTTTCATCAACCCTTCATAATCATTGGCTGCCTGCAATTTCATGATCTCCCCCTGCCGCATCCGTTGCAAGCGTTGAAAAAGGGCTGTATAACGTTTCTCATTGGTGATTGCCACTAAAGAATCCAAACTATCCGGAGAAAAGACACATCCCTCCACAATATAAAAATGAGAACCGTCGGATTGCCTTTCCGGATTCACATGATCACTGGCCCGGGCGGCGGCCAATGCTCCTTTTTTATGGAAATACTGCGGCAGGATTTCCGCTTTCAGGGTATAACCGATTCCGGTAGATCCCAACCTCATACCGGGACGGGCATTCTTTGACTGGGGATCACCCGCCTGTATCATAAAATCGCCGATCACCCGGTGAAACAACATTCCATTGTAATAGCCTTCCTCCACCAGCTTTAAAAAATTCTCCCGGTGTAATGGCGTTTCAGGGTATAATCTCAGGCAGATAATTCCCTGTGAAGTTTCCAGCTTTACCACAGCCTCCCGGTCTTCCTTACAACCAATCAACCCCAAACACCCTATTAAAAAAAACAGTATTTTTTTCATACCCTCGATTTATTTGTGCAAAATTAATCTATCTGTAAAAAACTGAACCATATTTTTATTAAATTTGTATCATGAATGCGTTTGAGGAAACAAATAATGTATATTTGCGGTTAAATTCTATCAGAACGATGAAATTAATTTTTGCATTAGGGATTGTTGTATTTGCTTTGTCAGGATGCAAGGATAAAAAAATTGCGCCGGAATATCTGACTTCTGTTTCCGTCGTCCGGGAAACGGAAGAAACGAATCATTCCCGGAAAACTACCCCTGCCTCACCGGAAACGTCCCCCAATGTAACCCCGGTTTCCCCGGTTACCAACGGAAGCGCACAAGCCGGAGAACAGGAAAGGGCTTCTTCCCAATACCACATTATCGTTCGTAGCTATGGCCCTTCCCGCTATAAGGAAGCTCAGGAAATGGTGAGAAAACTCAAAGAGCAGAAATACCCTGCCATGCTTATCAATAAAGATAAAAGATTCAGGGTCAGTATCGAGCATTTTTCCAATAAAACGGAAGCCGACAATGCCTGCGCAGAATATCGCAGGATTACGGAAAACAATGACATTTGGGTGCTTTTCCTGCAATAAACTTTCCGCTTAATACAAAATACCGATCACAAAAGCCAAACCGAACAGGAATCCGACATATACCTGCAACGGATTGTGTTTTTTCAGGTACAGACGGCAGGATGCCAAAACACCCGACAAAATCAGCATCATCATAAAAACCAGACGGACATCCCCCCAATATTTCATCCCTAATATAAACAGGAAACCGCAGGCAGCTCCCATTGCCGTCATATGCATGCTCATTTTCCAACGAAGGGTAACGATTGAAAAAGCCGATAATAAAATAATCAAAACCAAATATAATTGCTGCACGATATTGGTGTAAGGCATCCGCCCGATCAGCCAAAAACCGACAAAAGCAAAAACCACGGCAATCAAAATAGGATACACCCGTTCCTGTTTCGATTCCAGCCCGTAATCACTGATCAGCCGGAAACGCTTGAACAAAGGCAAGCTCAACAAGGGCATCCCGACCAGGGCAACTCCTGTCACCACATAGCAATAAAGCCTTGCCGGAAAAGGAATCAGGGAAAAAATAGAATCGACATTAAAAATAAAATAAAGTACATATAAGGGCATCAACAAAGGATGCAACAAATAGGAAATGAGCTGGGTGACCTTTTTCATGTAAAATTTTACTTTAAATTATTTATATTTCCCTTCTCAAGCGGGCAACCGGAATGTCGAGCATCTGACGATATTTGGCAATCGTACGCCGCGCAATTTGGTATCCTTTCCCCTCCATAAGTTCTACCAGTTCATCGTCGGTCAGAGGCTTTCTCTTATCCTCGCCATCGATAATGGCTTTAAGCGTATTTTTCAACTCCCCGGTACTCACTTCTTCCCCGCTGGTGGTTTGCATGCTCCCGGTGAAAAAATCCTTCAGAGCATAAATACCGAACCAGGTTTGAATATATTTGGAATTAGACACCCGAGAAATCGTGGAAACATCCAATCCGGTAATATCGGCAATATCCCGCAGGATCATCGGTTTCAGCATATTTTCGTCCCCGGTCAGGAAAAATTGCTTCTGAAATTGTACGATAGCCGTCATGGTCAGCATCAGCGTGTTATTCCGCTGCTGTACAGCATCGATAAACGATTTCGCCGAATTCAATTTATATTTCACAAAAGAAACGACATCCTTTTTCGATTTGGAATTTTGCCCGTGTTGATACTGGTCAAGGATGTTCAAATAAGACTTATTCAAACGCAATTCAGGAATATTCCCTGAATTCAGACTCAATTGCAATTCACCGTCCACCAAATCGAGGGTGAAATCGGGAATGATTTTTTCAGCTTCGTGCCCGGCAGACGCATCGGAAATCGTTCCTCCCGGTTTGGGATTCAATTTCAAAATTTCATCCATCGCCTCTTTCAGGCAGGCATCCGTAAGTTTCAGGCGGCGGGATATTTTCTCATAATGTTTCCGGGAAAATTCATCAAAACATTCCTCCAAAATCTGACGGGCATCCAGCAACACCCGGTTATCAGGTGTTTCCACCAATTTATGCCTTATCTGTAAAAGCAAACATTCCTTCAAATCGCGCGCACCAACTCCGGGTGGTTCAAATTCCTGAATAATGGAAAGCAAATGTAAGACTTCGGCTTCGGTAATCTCAATCCCCGCACCAAAAGCCAGGTCATCGACAATATTCTCCACATCGCGCCGCAAATACCCGTCCTCGTCGATATTCCCGATGATATATTCCGCCACATTCCGTTCGAAATCGGACAAATTCCTCATGCCGAGCTGGGCGATAAGGCTCTCTCGGAAAGAAGCTCCCTGCGAAAACACAAAATCTTTGTTGTCATCGTCTTTCGAGGTATTGGAAGTTGAAAGACGGTAATCGGGCACATCATCGTCATCACTGATATAATCTTCAAGGGAAAAATCATCATTCTCCGACGGTCCTTCTTCCCTTTCCTCTTCCGACTGACCTTCATCGAAATTTTCATCCTCTCCTCCGGAATCGTATTCCGGTTCTGCCTCCATATCCGGCGCATCTTCCCCCTCTTCCAGCAAGGGATTCGATTCCAGTTCTTCTTTAATCCGCTGTTCCAGCTGATATGTAGGAAGTTCCAGCAGCTTTATCAACTGTATCTGAAGCGGGTTAATTTTCAGCCCGAGCTTTTGTTGTAGATTCTGCTTTAGCACTTCTCACCTGATTTGAAAATATTGATGCACCCTAAAGTGCATCAATCGTATGGTTAAAACTTAAAATTCTGCTGTTTTCGGAGCACGCGGGAAAGGAATAACATCGCGGATATTTCCCATTCCGGTCACAAATAGCAAAAGCCGCTCGAAACCGAGCCCGAATCCGCTGTGCACGGCAGAACCGAAACGGCGGGTATCCAGATAATATGACATTCCTTCCACCGGAATACCGACTTCCTGCATACGGGCAAGCAATTTATCGTAACTTTCCTCCCGCTGCGATCCTCCGATAATTTCCCCGATTTGCGGGAAAAGCACATCCATAGCGGCAACGGTCTTGCCATCCGGATTTTGTTTCATATAAAAAGCCTTGATCTCTTTCGGATAGCCCGTCAGAATCACCGGTTTCTTAAAATGTTTCTCCACTAAATAACGTTCGTGTTCACTTTGCAGGTCAACTCCCCAGCCTTCCACCGGATATTGGAATTTACCGTTCTTATTCGGCTTGCTGTTTTTCAGGATTTCAACAGCTTCGGTATAGGTCACCCGTTCGAAATCGTGAGTCAGCACAAAATTCAATTTTTCGATCAGCTCCATAGAACGGTCTTCCGCTTTCTTGTCCTTCTCTTCCTCCTGCAAACGGGCGCTCAGGAATTTAAGATCGTCCAGGCAATGTTCCAGCGCATAACGGATCAGGTATTTCAAAAAATCTTCCGCCAAATCCATATTGTCGTTCAGATCATAAAAAGCCATTTCCGGCTCGATCATCCAAAACTCCGAAAGATGACGGGTGGTATTTGAATTTTCAGCCCGGAAAGTAGGTCCGAACGTGTAAATTTTCCCTAAAGCCATTGCCCCCAATTCCCCTTCGAGCTGCCCGCTCACGGTCAGGTTGGTCGCTTTACCAAAAAAATCCTGCTTGTAATCCACCTCTCCGTCCTCTGTCAAAGGAGGATTCTTCGGGTCGAGCGTAGTCACCCGGAACATTTCTCCTGCTCCTTCACAATCGGAAGCTGTGATCAGCGGAGTATGTAAATAGAAAAAGCCATGTTCATTAAAATATTGATGGATAGCGAATGCCATCGCATGACGGATTCTGAACACCGCTCCGAAAGTATTCGTCCTAAAGCGCAAATGAGCCATTTCGCGCAAAAACTCGAGACTGTGTTTTTTAGGTTGGATCGGATATTTTTCCGGATCGGCCTCACCCAAAACCTGTAATTCCTGTGCATGAATCTCATGAGCCTGTCCGCTTCCCTGACTTTCAACCAACAATCCCTTCACCTGAATAGCCGCTCCCGTCGTTACCTTTTTCATCAACTCTTCCGGGAAACGATTCATATCTACAACAACCTGTATATTATTAATGGTAGAACCGTCATTCAAGGCAATGAAATTCACTTGTTTATTACCTCTTTTAGTTCTGACCCAGCCACTAATCTCAATTTCTTTTCCGCAATCTCCCGATTGCAAAAGGTCTTTTACTGACGTTTTTTGTGTACTCATCTTTTTTTATTTACACAGTTAGGTTTGATTTCTCCACGTATTAAAAATTGACGCGGTTTGCAAAAATAATAAATAATAACAGAAATGACAAAATTAAAACAGGAGGTTAAACGAACAAGTCGCTGAAAATACGGTCGGAGATCAGCCAGCCCCGGGGCGTCAGTTTTAAAGTGTTGGCATTCAGTTCGGCATATCCCCCAACCAGATAAGAGGACAGGCGGGGTTGCACGCTCTCCCAAAATCCGGCATATTCCTTTTCTAACTTCTCAATCGGGATGCCCCACATCGTCCGCAGTCCGGTCATGATCAATTCGTTGAACAAATCCTCCCGGCTTAGCTCCTCTCTTTCAAAATCCAACACTCCCCGATCTAAACTTTCAATATACGATTTTATACTGGCCACATTCCACTGCCGGGAACGCCCGTCATAAGAATGCGCCGAAGCTCCCAAACCGATGTAGGGCTTTTGCTGCCAATAAGCCGTATTGTGAACTGCATATTTACCGTTCCGGGCGAAATTCGATATTTCATAATGTTCAAAACCCATATCTTTCAAATAATCGGACACCAAAAGATATTTTTCCGCCAGCGCATCGTCCTCATCGGGTTTAAACTTCCCCTTTTGCTGTAATTTTTCAAAAACTGAATTTGAATCCACACTTAAAATATAAACAGACAAATGGCTTAGGGGCAGACGACTTACCGTTTTTAAATCCTGTAAAATCTGTTTGTTTGATTGTCCCGGTAATCCAATGATTAAATCCATCCCGATATTATCGAATCCGGCCCGTTCCCCCCATTCAATAGCCTGCAAAGCATCCGCGGCAGAATGACACCTGTTTATCCGCTTCAACACAGAATCATCAAACGACTGAACACCTATACTCAAACGGTTAAATCCGAGTTCTTTCCAAGCGTTCATTTTCTCCTTTCCTGCATCTTCCGGATTCATTTCAATGGTACGCTCGGCCCGGGCAGAAAAAGTATATGCTTTTTCCAATTCACGAACAATCTTTTCCAATTCATTCCGGTCTAAATAAGAAGGAGTTCCCCCCCCAAAATAAAGTGTTTCTTGAATCGGAGCAGAAAGATAATCTTTTCGTATCCCGATCTCCCGGCATAAAGCCTGAATATACCCGTCCCTCAAACGATCGGAAGCCACGGAATAGAATCCGCAATAAAAACACTTGCTGCGGCAAAAAGGGATATGCAGGTATACACTCATCTTTCGTCTGTCTTTAGTTCTTGCAAAGCTACGAATGAATTAAGAGGAAAACATATTCCGGGTAAATTATTTTATTATATTTGTCAGGGCGGGGGGCTGAACAACTTATGACAAAAATCCTCATATTCATACTCTTTCTTTGGCCATATACACTCTTGGCACAATCGGTTATTACGGGACGGGTACTTATCCAGAACGGAGAGCCGGTAAGGGGTGTGAACATTTATTGCCCGGAAAAAGACGCGGGAACTTCTTCCGATTCGTTGGGATATTTCGAGTTGGAATGCGAACTTCCGTGTACGATTGAATTTTCCCACCTGAACTATAAAACAGAAATTGTCCGGATCAGCCACAATGATGCGCCTTTCGTGGTGACCTTACGCAACAAACAGAATAACCTGAAAGAAGTGGTGATTGCCGCCCGCAGCATACCGGGGCGTTTCTATTCCTCGCGGAAAGGCATCGACATGGTTCCTGCCATCCTAGGAGAACAGGATATATTGAAATACCTTGCCACCACTCCCGGCATCGTGAGCACAAACGCCTTAGACCCCGGAATTTACGTGCGGGGAGGCAATAGTTATGAAAACGGATTTTTAACCAACGACATGGAAATTGCCAGTCCCGACCACTTAACCGGGATTCTATCGACTTTCGACCCTTATATCCTGAATAATTCCACCATCTATAAAAGTGGTTTCCCGGCGGCTTACAATAGTTACCTCTCGTCCTACATCAATATGCGCCCGGATATTGGAAATAAAGAAAAATTCGAAGGGGAAATATCCCTGGGCCTGGTGTCCTCCGCCTTAAAAGCCAAAGGGCCTCTGGTGAAAAAACACACCTCTTTCGCCGTTTCCGCCCGGACCTCCTATTTACAGGCAATAGCACGCCTGTACAATAAATCGATCAAAAAGCCGGAAGATCCTAATTACATGCCGGAATATTCTTTCAACGATGTGACGCTTAGCCTGGATTCGAGGCTTTCAAACAAATGGCGATTGAACGCATTCGGCCTGTTTACCACCGATGCCCTGACTTTAAAGCTCAGTGAAAATATCCGCTACGACTTCGACTGGCGTACCTGCTCTGCCAATATCGGTGCCACCTACACCCCCGATGCCCGTAATTCTTTCCGCTTCCAATTAGGCGAAAAACTCGCATACAGCCAGGGCAATGCGGAAGGCAGCATTCCGATGGGCGGAGGCAACAGGCACTATTCCGTTATCGGGCGGGTGGCTTACAGCCATACTTTCTCGGATAAACTTCATCTCAACACAGGGCTCAAATTCGAGCAGGCACGGTTCGAAACGGCCGACCGTCCGGAAGGCATCGGCGACCATTTAATTTTAAGTTCGGACAATAAATTCAATATATCTGAAACATATATCGATATAACCTATTATATAAATTCACGATTCACATTTAACGGCGGGATTAATTATCAGATTTATAACGGGGCTTCCGTAACACACGCCCTTTCACCCCGGGCAAAGTTCAGTTACACCCGGGGAGGCTTCTCGATATGGACAGACTATTCACAAACAGCGCAATATCTTAGCCTTTATCCCTATTTTGCCGTTAAAACCCCGGTAGATATTTGGTATCCGCTGGCCAAAGGCATGAGACCTGCGATTTGTCACCAATACTCCATTGGCATAGGGCAGGAAATCAACTCATTGCTATCGGCTTATATCGGTTTGTTTTACAAAGACATGAAGCATTTGAAAGATTTTTCTTCCGGAATGTCCACCCGCTATACCACCCTGACCGACGAAATGATCGAAGGGAAAGGCCACGCCAAAGGATTGGAATTAAATCTTGCCTTCACAAGCTCCAGGCTAAGCGCCCGGATGAATTATACCCTTTCGGAATCTAAGCGAAAATTTGCAGACATCAATAACGGACGGGCTTTTAATCCTCCTTATGACGTGAAACACAATGTGGTAATCAACGGCTCTTTCGACTTTACTTCACGCCTGACTCTAAACGCGCTGTGGACTTATTCGTCCGGCGTATACACCACATTCCCCGTGGGAATGGCTCTCGCCCACGATGTAGCAGGCAGCAACCAGCCCCCGATTATCGTCCCGGTATTTACCGACCGTTATAATTATCAACTGCCGTCCAGCCATCGGTTAGATGTGAATCTCGATTACCATATACCTTATAAGCATGCGGCTCTGAAATTAAGCGTGGGAGCCTACAATGTATATAACCAGCCGAACCCCTCGTTTATCTATTTTAAACCCGTCAGGTCGGGCAGCGAAACGAGAATCGTTCCGCAATCGAAAGTTTTATTGCCTTTTATTCCATACATTTCATTACGATTGAACCTATAATGCACCCAATATCATGAAAACCCGACACATCTTATGGATATTCACTTTCCTTTTAGGAAACGCCTGCATGCCGGAAGAAGCCTTGCCCTTACGAAACACGGGGAGTGTTCCGGAATATTTCATAGAATGCTATTGCCAGCCGGGAGAGAATCTGGTGCTGACCGCTACCCACGTTATTCCGCTGACAGATAATGTCCAATACGATTTCCCTCAGGAAATGGATGTTACACTTTATACACCGGACCGGATCACTTTATATTATCTGTTCGATTCGGAAAATATACAAGATGTGCAATGCAATTACCAAAGTACAAGCCCCTTAGAAACCAGTTCCGGGGACACGTTGCACCTAAGGATCAAAACCCACGACAAAAAATGGATTACAGCCAAAACCATCGTGCCGAGCCCTGTTTATATCGACAATTACACGGTGAACGATAATGAAGCAACCGTTCGTTTCTACACGTCGCGGAACTCCCGGGAAAATTACTATATCTTTACGTTGGAAGCCTGGGATGGGGACGTAATCAGGGAACGGAAAGTGGCTTATCTGGATTACAGCCAATATCATTCGGGGGAAGCCGTGGAAAAAAGCATCCTTTGCTCCGAACTGGCAAACGCTTCAAATGCCATGTTGCTTCTAAAGCGCATCACCCGTGAAAACTACGATTATCAAATTTCCCTGAACGGAGCCAATACCGCTATTCAGGGAAGTATCACAAACCCTGTTCCGCTGGAGGGTAATTTAAACGGGGCCCTGGGTATTTTCACCTGCTACACGGAAGACCGGAAAACCATAGAACTGCCTTAAATTCCCCATATTCCCCCACTCTCCTCAAGGAGAAGCGCCTGATGACGAACTTTTTCGGCAAACTCTTTGATTATAAATTCTTTTTATGTAATTTTGTCCCTCATTTTGGAGTGGTGCACTCTCGAAACTGCAAGGCTGAACCTTAGCCATTTACCTTGCAGGCACGTTCAAGACGAAAGATTTTAAAGGTCTGCCCGACCGTCGCGTTATTCTTATCGTCCTAAAATGCAAGGAGTTACCATGACAAAAAACAAACAGATGTATAATTTAAATTAAAAAAGAAGTGGATCAAGTAAGTTACAAAACAACTTATGTCAATAAAGCCACCACACAAAAAGAATGGGTTTTAATTGACGCAGAAAATGAGGTTTTGGGACGTCTTGCTTCAAAAGTTGCGAAACTATTGAGAGGCAAGTACAAACCATCTTATTCTCCTCATGTAGATTGTGGAGATAATGTAATCATTATCAACGCAGAAAAAATAGTATTAACCGGTGATAAACTGACCGACAAAGTGTACACCCGCCACACCGGATACCCCGGAGGTCAGCGGCACACCTCTCCGGCAGCAGTTTTGAAAACTCATCCGGAAAGAGTAATTGAACATGCCGTTCGTGGTATGCTTCCTAAGAACCGCCTGGGAAGAGCTGTATTGAAAAACCTTTATTTGTATGCAGGAACTGCACACAAACATGAAGCTCAACAGCCGAAGGTAATTGATTTAAACTCTTTAAAATAATAGGTCATGGAAGTAATTAACGCAATCGGTAGAAGAAAAGCAGCAGTAGCTCGCGTTTACGTAAGTGAAGGTAAAGGTAATATTAAGATCAACAACAGAATGTTGGAAGAATATTTCACCCTGCCTACTCTGCAGTACATTGTAAAACAACCTCTGGAACTATTAGGAGTAGCTGGACAGTATGACATTAAAATCAACCTCGACGGAGGTGGTTATAAAGGTCAGGCAGAAGCCGTACGCTTAGGAATTGCCAGAGCTCTGGTTGAAATCAATGCAGAAGACAAAGCAAAATTGAGAGCTGCAGGTTTCATGACGAGAGACCCGCGTGAGGTTGAACGTAAGAAACCGGGACAGCCAAAAGCACGTAAGAGATTCCAGTTCTCTAAACGTTAATCGCAGTTTAGTATCTAAATTGACGGGACTCCTTGTGTGGGACTACCCGGCAATTGCTTAAATGAAGAATGTAAACTTTTTAAAACAAGACAAATGTCAAACACAAATTTCGACGAATTATTGAATGCAGGTTGTCATTTCGGCCACCTGACCCGTAAATGGAATCCCAAAATGGCTCCGTATATTTTTATGGAGCGGAATGATATCCACATTATTGACCTGAACAAAACAGCTATCATGTTAGACAAAGCAACCGCTGCGTTGAAACAGATCGCTAAATCAGGAAGAAAAATTCTGTTTGTTGCAACAAAGAAACAGGCTAAGGACATTGTTGCTGAAAAAATTTCTAATATTAACATGCCTTATGTCACAGAAAGATGGCCGGGTGGTATGCTTACCAATTTCCCGACAATCCGTAAGGCTGTGAAAAAAATGACCACCATCGATAAGATGGAAAAAGATGGTACTTTCGACCACCTTTCAAAACGTGAAAAACTTCAGATTTCACGCCAGCGTGCAAAACTGGACAAGAACTTAGGTAGCATCGCAGACCTTACCCGTCTGCCGGCAGCTCTTTTCGTAGTGGACGTGATGAAAGAACACATCGCTATTAAAGAAGCTAAAACCCTGGGCATTCCGGTATTTGCCATGGTTGATACCAATTCAAACCCTGATTCTATCGACTTCGTTATTCCGTGTAACGACGATGCTTCAACCTCTATCACCCTCGTAATAGACAAAGTTTCAGAAGCTATTAAAGAAGGTCTGACAGAACGGAAAGCTGAAAAAGATAAGGAAGGCGCTGATAAGCCAGCTACTAAAAAAGAAGAAAAAGTAGCTGAAAGCACCGAAGAAGTGGCAGCAACTGAAGAATAATTATGAATGATTTTCCGGGATCGGTCATCGGTCGATCCCGGAAATCAAAATAAAAAAAGGAGTAAATCATGGAAATTAAAGCAGCTGATGTAATGAAGTTGCGTCATGCAACTAACGCAGGAATGATGGACTGTAAAAAAGCGCTTCAGGAAGCTGAAGGCGACTTTGATAAAGCCGTTGACATCATCCGTAAAAGAGGCCTTATCGTTGCCAGCAAACGTGCCGACAGGGAAGCCAAAGAAGGTTGTGTCCTGGCTGCTACCGAAGGCAAAAAAGGCGCAATGGTTAGTCTGAACTGTGAAACAGACTTCGTTGCCAAAAACGAAAACTTCGTAAACTTCACACACAAGATTTTGGATGCGGCTTTGGCTAACCTGCCTGCTGATAAAGATGCTCTTCTGGCATTACAGATCGAAGGCAGAACTATTGCAGACCACATTTCAGAACAGACCGGAGTGATCGGAGAAAAAATCGAATTAGCATTCTACGGTAAAATCGAAGCCGAAGATTCTGTTGCTTATATCCACCCCGGAAACAAACTGGCTGCATTGGTTGGTTTCAACAAAACAGCAGATGCTCAGGTGAAAAAAGATATAGCTATGCAAGTAGCTGCAATGGCTCCCGTAGCTATTGATAAAAACGATGTTCCTCAGAACATCATCGACCACGAACTGGAAATCGGTCGTGACAAAGCACGTGAAGAAGGTAAACCGGAAGCTATGCTGGATAAAATTGCCCAGGGACGTCTGAATAAATTCTATCAGGAAGCAACCCTGTTGAACCAGGCTTTCGTGAAAGAAAACAAACAGACTGTTAAAGCTTATCTGGAAAGCGTTGATAAAAACTTAACAGTTACCAGCTTTGTAAGATTCACCTTGAACGAATAGTTCATTTTGAAAATAATAAAAAGCGTCTCTAACCGGACGCTTTTTTTATGCCTCCCGCTTTCCTCTCCGCTTTCTTTCCTGAAAATGTATCCGGTCCCTGAAACATTTTTCCCCGCTATCCGAATACTAAAAGAATTTACCTGCTTTTCCTCCATTCAGGGATACAGGTATGCTTTTACGCAGCATCATCGAAATGCAAGACTGCTCATGAAACCGGTACAATACATTTTTATATTTGCCTGCTTTATCCCTTTATTTCTATTCCGGGATTTCACCCCCAATAATGAATTGAAATACCTGAGTATTGCCGATGAAGCTCTCCGGGAAGGACATCTTTTCACTTTCTGGAATCATGGCATAGCCTATGCAGATAAACCTCCTTTGTATCTCTGGATCGTGATGCTCGGCAAATGGCTATGGGGAACGCACAGCCTGTTTTTTCTCGGCCTGTTTTCGATAATTCCTGCCCTGCTGACGGTTTACATCATGGATAAATGGACTGCTGCTTTCCTGCCTGAAAACATCCGAAAATCGGGAGCGTACATGCTGCTGACAAGCGGTTTATTCACCGGAGCCGCCGTGGTATTGCGCATGGATATGCTGATGTGCCTGTTTATCGTCCTGTCGCTTTACAGCTTTTATAAACTCTATACAGGTGTTGCCAAACCCCGGGAACGCCTCCTGTTACCTCTTTATATCTTTCTGGCTGTCTTTTCAAAAGGCCCCGTCGGTTTCATCGTTCCCCTATGTTCCATCGGGGTTTTCCTGCTGGTAAAAAAAGAAATCCGGCATTTCGGACGCTATATGGGAGGTAAACAATGGGGAATATTGCTGGGACTATGTTTCCTTTGGTTCATTGCCGTATATGTAGAGGGAGGCAAAACCTATCTTCACAACCTTCTGTTCAATCAAACGGTAAATCGGGCTGTCGATTCTTTTCACCACAAAGCACCTTTCTGGTATTATTTTGTAACGATATGGTATTCCCTGGCTCCCTGGACTCTTTTCTACATAGCCGTAATCCTGCCGGGCCTCAGCAAGAAGGTCGTCAAAACCGATCTTGAAAAACTATTTTTCATTATTATCGGAACAACATTCCTACTGCTATCCCTGTTCAGCAGTAAACTGGACATTTACCTGCTTCCTGTATTTCCTTTCATCGCCTATCTTGCGTTTCTCTTGTATCCCAAAACACCTCAAAAATACCTGTATGCGCCGATCGCCCTTCCGGCCATTGCTCTTGCTTTGGTTTTTCCGGGGCTATTTATCGTATTGCGGCACGTTGATTTTCCGTTTCCCGGCACACCTCCGATATTCATTGCTTCGTTCCTGCTTTCCCTCGGCGGAATAGGAAGCCTTATATATCTATTTAAAAAACGCCTGCTCCATTCGGCGAATATAATTTCAGGGAGCATTCTGCTTGCCATTCTCACCGGGGCATTTGCCCTTCCTAAGCTAAATCCTTACATCGGATTCGGCGATTTAGCCTGCGAAACTGAAAAAATTGGAAAAGCCATGAATATAAATAATTTCTTTTTTTATCAATTTAGAAGTGGAGAAAATATAGATAGTTATCTAAATCGGGAAATTAAGAACTGTAATTCCGCACAATTGGTTGAATTAGAAAAAACACAGGATTTTATACTGCTCATCAGGAATAAAGACCTGAAAAAAGACAATGAGTTACGAAAGATTACAAATAATAAAGAAATTTATATAATTGGCAATTATAGTATTATAATATTTCATTTAAATAAATAATTTCATGATATTCGTTATTGGTTTTTTAGCACAAATTTGCTTCTCTGCCCGGATAATATTACAATGGATACTTTCCGAAAAAGCCAAAAAAGTTGTTTCACCTTCTATTTTTTGGAAACTCAGTTTAATCGGAGCTTATCTTTTATTTATTTATGGATGGCTTAGAAATGATTTTGCTATCATTCTCGGACAATTCATTTCCTATTACATTTACATTTGGAATCTCAATCAAAAAAAGAGCTGGAAAGGAATTCCCGCCTTTATACGTTACCTGTTCCTGCTTACCCCGGTGGTTGCCCTCGGCTATGTACTCGCCCATCAACAAAATTTTATCGGTCAGTTTTTCAATAATGCCGACATCCCCCTCGGACTAATTATCTTCGGTAGCCTCGGACAACTTATTTTCACGCTACGCTTCGTCTACCAATGGTTTTATTCTTATCGGAAACATGAATCGCTACTTCCTTTGGGGTTCTGGATTATTAGCCTCACCGGGGCTTTACTCATCGTTTCCTATGCCTTTATACGGCATGATCCGGTATTGATCTTAGGGCAATCCGTAGGATTGATTGCTTATAGCCGGAACATTTATCTGCTTTGCCGGAGTAAAAGAGAAATCCCCGGCTACACTAATGCACAGGGTTAATTTTATATAAATTTTACACCTCATTCGCAAACAAACCATTTATAAAATTTCACCTCATGAATAAAACAAGCCAATACCAACTGACCGTTATCGTCCCGGTATTTAACGAAGAAGGAAATATTCTCCGTTTAGAAGAAGAATTGACCCATTTCCTGCAAATTGCGAAAGTCCCTTCCTGCATACTATTCGTAGACGACGGCTCGAAAGACAACAGCGCCCGATTAATCAAAGGAACCTGCCGGAGACATGCCGATTTTTTCTACCTTGGATTAACCCGAAATAGCGGGTTGAGTGCAGCCCTGAAAGCAGGCATCGATCACACCGGGTCGAAATACGTAGGCTATATCGATGCCGATCTGCAAACATCGCCCGAAGATTTCAACTTACTATTGGAAGACGTGGAAAATTATGAACTGGTTATGGGAATCCGCAGCGGACGCAAGGATAGTTTCGTGAAAAACATATCCTCGCGTATAGCCAATAGCGTCCGCCGTTCCATGACACATGACGGGGTGGCAGACACAGGGTGCCCCTTAAAAATCATGCACACAGAAAATGCCAAACGGATTCCTTTCTTCACAGGCATGCACCGATTCCTGCCCGCACTAATTTTACTGCAAAACGGAAAAGTAAAACAAATCCCCGTACGCCATTTTAAGCGAATGGCCGGAAAATCAAAATACAATTTAAGCAATCGCCTTGTGGGGCCGCTAAAAGACTGTTTTGCCTACCGCTGGATGAAAAAACGGTATATCAATTATGAAATTGCTGAAAATAACCTGCTGACGGAAGCTTGAAACGATAAATGATTCTTGATTTTTCCGGGAGAGTAACTAAAATGTTTTCCAATTTCCCTCTCTCCCGGAAAACACTTTTTCCGAAAGCAAGAAGCGTCTGGTCAGAGCGGGATGCTGAATATTTTAAAAAACTTCTCGTCTCATTCCGTAAAATTGATTAGCTTTGTTCTACTTTTATCAAAGATCGATATTTTCTATATGGTTGCAAATTATTTACAACTGAAACAACATAATTTTATTTGGAAAATTAAATTTAATATAAAATGAAATATAAGCGTATCTTACTGAAATTAAGCGGAGAATCACTGATGGGTGCTCAAAAATACGGTATCGACGTAACCAGAGTAGAAAGCTATGCCCGACAAATTAAAGAAATTGCCGATTTGGGAATACAGGTAGGCATCGTCATTGGAGGCGGTAACATTTTCCGAGGATTAAGCGGCACAAATAAAGGATTCGACCGGGTGAAAGGCGACAGTATGGGTATGCTTGCAACCGTAATCAACAGTCTGGCTTTAAGTTCGGCTTTAGACAACGAAAATTGCAAAAACAAAGTCCTCACAGCCATCCGGATGGAACCGATTGGAGAATTCTATTCCAAAGCGAAAGCCGTTGAATATTTGGAAAGCGGCTATGTCACCATTTTCAGTGCCGGAACCGGAAACCCCTACTTCACCACCGACACGGGCAGCAGCCTGCGCGCCATCGAAATCGAAGCAGATGCCATGCTGAAAGGAACCCGGGTAGACGGAATTTATACGGCCGATCCGGAAAAAGATCCGTCAGCAACGAAATTTGACAAAATCACCTACGACGAAATTTATAATAAAGGTTTGAAAGTCATGGATTTGACGGCGACCACCATGTGTAAAGAAAACAACTTACCGATCGTCGTTTTTAACATGGATGTTGAGGGAAACCTAAAAAAACTAATGCAGGGAGAACCGATCGGCACTTTGGTATATTGATATGTGCCGAATTAAAATTAGTACATTCGATTCATGAGTATTCTTGAAAGCATAAACACTCCTGAAGACCTGAAAAGAGTGCCGGAAGATTCCCTGATCGAGCTGTGCCAGGAACTTCGCCGGAAAATCATCGACGACTGCGCTGAAAATCCGGGACATCTCGGTTCCAGCCTCGGAGTTATTGAATTAACCGTAGCACTTCATTACGTCATGAACACGCCTTACGACAACCTGATCTGGGACGTGGGGCATCAATCGTATGCCCATAAAATCCTGACCGGACGGAAAGAGCTGTTCAAAACCAAACGCCTTTACAAAGGCATCAGCGGTTTTCCCAAAATGGGGGAAAGCCCCTATGATTCATTCGGAACGGGACACTCCTCCACCTCTATCTCAGCCGCCCTGGGTATGGCCATTGCCGCTAAACTCAAAGGGGAAGACGACAGGTTGTCTGTGGCTGTGATCGGCGACGGCTCCATGACCGGGGGACTGGCCTTCGAAGCGCTGAACAACGCAGGAGTATATGATTCGAACCTGCTGATTATCCTCAACGATAATAATATGGCGATAGACCCCAACGTGGGGGGACTGAACGAATATTTGCTGGATATTAGCACCTCGAAAGCCTACAACAAAATCAAAGGCGACGTTTGGAACATTCTCGGCAAACTCAACCGCATCAGTCCGGGAATGCGGAGCTTTATCCAAAACATAGACAATAGCATCAAATCGATGCTCTTAAAACGCAGCAATCTTTTTGAAGCTATGGGATTGCGGTATTTTGGTCCGGTGGACGGTCACGACATCAACCACCTCATCAAAGTGCTGCGTGACCTGAAAAATATCCCCGGCCCGAAAGTTCTGCACTGTATCACAGTGAAAGGAAAAGGGTTTAAACAGGCGGAAACCGACCAAACAGTCTGGCATGCTCCCGGCAAGTTCAACAAAGAAACCGGGGAACGCATCAAAGAGGCAAATCCTGTTCCGTTTTTGAAATTTCAGGATGTTTTCGGAAACTCAATACTGGAGCTGGCGAAGGGCAATCCGAAGATTGTTGGAATCACCCCTGCTATGCCCACCGGATGCTCATTAAATATCATGATGCACGAAATGCCGGAAAGGTGCTTCGATGTAGGAATTGCGGAACAGCATGCAGTGACTTTCTCGGCAGGATTGGCGGCCAAAGGTTTCGTTCCTTTCTGTAACATCTATTCCTCATTCATGCAGCGCGCCTATGACCAGGTTATACACGATGTTGCCTTACAGGGGCTGAATGTCGTGTTTTGCCTCGATCGGGCGGGTTTTGTCGGATCGGACGGAGCCACCCATCACGGAGCATATGACCTAGCTTATCTACGCTGTATTCCCAATATCACCATTGCGGCACCTTTTGATGAAGAGGAACTGCGCAACATGATGTACACCGCCCAGCTTCCCGATAAAGGGCCTTTTTCCATCCGCTATCCGAAAGGAACCGGATTTTTGGAACATTGGCACACTCCATTCCGGGAATTAGAGATCGGCAAGGGACGCTGCCTGATCGAAGGGGAAAAAGTAGCGATTATATCTATCGGAAGCATCGGAAACTATGCGAAGCAGGCTATTTCTGAATTTGAAAACGACCTCGTCGCCCTTTACGATATGCGTTTCTTAAAACCGATCGACGAAACGCTGCTCCATAATGTGTTTAGAAAATTCCGAAAGATCATAACGCTGGAGGATGGCACGGTTACAGGAGGATTGGGAAGTGCGGTACTGGAATTTATGTCCGACCACCATTATACCGCCACTATTGTCCGGCTGGGAATTCCGGACCGTTTCGTGGAACACGGCACACAGCAGGAATTATATACAGAATGCGGATATGACAAAACGGCGATTATCCGCAATATTCAACAATTGCTTCAACTTGAAAACTGAACAGGCTATGACAGCAACGATCCTCCTGCCGGATATGGCTCAATGCCGGGAAAAACTGAAACTCAGGTTTCCAGACCTTTCCCCCGCAGAATTAGACCGCCTGCTTCTCTCCCCTCCGGCTAAATTTTACAAGAAGGGTAGTGTCATTTACGAAGAAAGCACAAAAATGAAAGGTTGTTATTTCGTTTACAGCGGAATACTGAAAGTATACCAAACCGGGCGGGAAGGCAAAGAGCAGATTATTAAATTCGAGCAGGCCGGCGATCTTTTCGGCTTTCGCTCCGTTATCAGTTATGAACCTGCCTGCACCTCGGTAAAAACACTTTCCGATACGATTCTTTGTTACATCTCCGGAACCGCTTTACTCGATTTGCTCAAAACCAATCCGGGCTTTGCCTATGAAATGATACAGATTGCCTGTAAAGAATTGGGAGAGTCTAACCGTTATATCCGGGATATAGCCCAAAAATCCGTAAAAAAACGTCTCGCAGAAATCTTAGTGATGCTGGCCGAAGACTTCGGGCTGGAAAGTGACGGCACCTTGAAATTAAACCTCACCCGGGAAGATCTGGGAAATTTCATCGGCACAGCCACAGAAACAGTTATCCGCTTGTTGTCGGAATATAAAAACGAAGGCTTGGTGGAATCTGTCGGGCGGAAAATCAAACTACTCGATCCCGAACGCCTGAAAACCATTGCCGGATAACGGAAAAATCAGGTTTTTTTTGTAACTTGTTAGCGGTAAACCGATTTATCGGTTTTTGCAGACTATTTTGCTGCTTCACTGTTACAAATTAAAATTGTATTTTATGTTGCAAATCTCAGAAAAAGGTAAAGCCTTACCTGCCTCTCCCATACGTAAACTGGTTCCCTATGCCGATCAGGCCAAAGCCAGAGGAATAAAAGTATATCACCTGAACATCGGGCAGCCGGACATCGAAACCCCTCCTATCGCCCTGCAAGCCTTAAAAGAAATAAAATTGAAAGTAATCGCCTACACCGAATCGGCGGGTAACGCTTCCCTCCGGGAGAAACTGGCAGGCTATTACCAAAATTTAAATATCCCTGTCCGGAAAGACGATATTCTAATTACCACAGGTGGCTCTGAAGCTATACTTTTTGCCTTTATGAGCACTTTAAACGAAGGGGACGAAATCATCATCCCGGAACCTTTTTACGCTAATTATGCTGCTTTTGCAGTTATGGCAGGTGCAAAAGTAAAAACGGTCACAGCACGTATCGAAGATAATTTCGCCCTCCCCCCTATTAGCGAATTTGAAAAACAAATCACCTCCCGCACCAAAGGCATCGTTATTGTAAATCCTAATAATCCCACCGGATACTTATATTCTCAAAAAGAACTTGAAAATTTGGCGAATATTGTAAAAAAACATAAACTATATTTGTATTCGGATGAGGTGTACCGGCGTTATGTATACGATGGATTACCTCACTATTCCGTTATGAATCTGAAAGATATAGAGCAGAACACCATCCTTTTCGACTCCATGTCCAAACGTTACAGCGAATGTGGAATCAGGGTAGGCGCTTTAATCTCCCGGAATAAAGAGATTTTATCCGTCGCTCTAAAACTCGGAATGGCACGCCTGTGTCCTCCGGCATTGGGTCAAATTGTTGCCGAAGCCTCTCTGGACACAACCGACGAATACTTCAAAAACGTACATCAGGAATACACACGTCGCCGAGATTTCATGGTAGATGCACTAAACCGGATGCCCGGAGTAGTATGTCCGCTTCCCCAGGGTGCATTCTACTCGGTGGTTCGCCTTCCGGTGGATGACGCCGACAAATTTTCCCGGTGGCTGCTGGAAGAATTCAATCACAACAGCGAAACAGTGATGCTCGCCCCTGCCAGTGGTTTCTATCACACTCCGGGCTTAGGAAAGAATGAAGTCAGAATCGCCTATGTTTTAAACATCAGCGATTTGCAAAAATGTATGGAAATACTTTCCGTCGCCCTGAAAGTCTATCCCGGTCGTACTGCCTGAATACGGAAACTACTCCGGGGATACTTTATCCCTCTGATACGAAGTTTATAAACTATTTATCTTATCTTTGTGCCCAAATACAGATAAACAAAAATCATGACAGCGGATTCCGAATTTGATAGTATCAGACCCTATTATGGCGATGAAATAGAGGCTGCAGTGAAACGGCTTTGCCAATCTTCAGAGTTCATGACCTTGTTTTCCCGCTTGACAAAAATGGAAAAGGAATTGATTCTAAAAACCTTAGAAGGAATCAAAACAAGGGATGAATTTCAAAAACGCTTTTTCGTACCGGCAATCAAGTCGATCATGTCTTCTACGACCGACGGGGTCACGATCTCAGGCCTGGAACAGGTGAAACCCAACACTTCCTATTTATTCATGTCCGACCACCGGGATATTATTCTTGATTCGGCCATGTTGAACGTATTACTTCAGCAAAACGGGAGTAAATATACGCAGGCTGCAATCGGTAGTAACTTACTGATTAATGAATGGGTTACCGACCTGGTAAAATTAGACTCCTGCTTTGTGATCGAACGCGACGTAACCGTTCGTGAAATGTTAAGCAGCTCTGCCATCCGCTCCCGTTATATTCATCAGGTGATCGAGCAAAACGAAAATTCCGTATGGATTGCACAACGGGAAGGAAGAACGAAAAACGGAGACGACCGCACTCAACCCAGCCTGCTGAAAATGCTGAAAATGAGCGGAAATAAGGATTTCATCCAAAACTTTAGCGACCTTCATATTATGCCGCTTTCCATTTCCTATGAATGGGAACCTTGTGATGCCCTCAAAACCGAGGAATTATATACTAAAACTTTAGGAGAATACGTTAAAACCCCGGAAACCGACATGAACAGCATGCTCACCGGGCTAAGCGATTACAAAGGCAGGGTGCATTATCATATCGACTGTCTGAAAACGGATGAATTAAATGAAATCAGCCAGCTTCCTTCCAACGGCGACCGGATTGAAGCACTGGCCCAAACGATCGACCGAAAAATCCACCGGAATTTCAAATTATGGCCGAATAATTATATCGCTTACGATCTGCTTCATTCTGTCAATAAATTTTCACAGCATTACACGCAGGAAGAAAAGGATAATTTCATCCGGGTTATGGCACAAAAAATGGATAAATTACATGGAAACATATCCATGCTTAACAATATCTACCTAGAAATATACGCCAATCCGGTCAAAAATAGCTTAAATTTATAAAACCTTATAAAATAAAAGCGAAGGATCCGAAAATAAAAACAATAAAACACAATTCGCATACAGATATGAAAGTAGTAAAGTTACTAATTATGCTCACGGCATTTTTGATCATGGTATCGAGTGCCTTTTCTCTTTATACAACCCCACCTCCGGCAGACCGCACTCCGGTATATATTAACATTGTAGCTATGGCTTGTCTGATCGTAGTGGTTACTTTGCTCAATTTTGAGAAAAATAAAAATAAGAATTAATCATACCTACTTTAGAGAGTATACGTGGTAAGTAATTGTAATAGCGATAAAATGACAATGGCATGAAAAAAATGAAATTATTAATTCCCATTACTGTTATACTAATATCTATTCTTTCTACCCATTTCATACCTAAAGGAGGAATTCTTTCAACAGGTCTGAGCATTCTATCCGTTGCCTGCGCTGCTATGCTAATTTTTCTGACAAATCCCTATAAAAAACAAAGACGCGATGTATAAAGTAAAACGTACCATATACGTGGAAAACCAGGCTATTGACGTGTGGTTTGGACTGGTCAGTAAAACAAAAAACGGAAAAAACGGAAAATACACGGTCTATCTGCTAACAGACGATCCTGACAACCAATTGAATCACGCCGAACCTATTCTTAGTAATATCACGTCTAAAGAAACAGCTATCAAAAAGGCGATCGAATACGCCAAAGAATTGTTCCGCAATATCATTGCCAGCCAAAAATCGTAAATTTAAATTATAAATCAGAAATGGAAAGAAAGGTCAGAGTAAGATTTGCTCCAAGTCCAACGGGGGCGCTTCATTTAGGAGGAGTCAGAACTGCGCTGTTCAATTATTTGTTTGCACGCCACCACGGTGGAGATTTCTTATTAAGGATTGAAGACACTGACCAAACCCGCTATGTACCGGGGGCGGAAGAATATATTATAGAATCGCTGAAATGGTGTGGGCTCACCGTAGACGAAGGTGTGGGTGTGGGAGGAGAATACGGCCCGTATCGCCAAAGCGAACGCAAAGAACTCTATAAAAAATACGCATTCCAGCTTGTAGAATCGGGAAATGCTTACTACTCTTTCGATACGGCTGAAGAGCTGGATGCCCAGCGCAAGGCGTGCGAAGAGCGTGGAGCCACATTTATCTACAACGCCCTGAGCAGGAAAGAACTGAAAAATTCACTCCACATGGATGCGGACGAAGTGAAGGGATTGCTGGAATCGGGTGCTCACTATGTGATCCGTTTCAAGATGCCGGAAAATGAAGACCTTCTTCTAAACGACATCATCCGGGGAGAAGTACACTTCAACAGCTCGCTGCTCGACGATAAAGTGCTCTATAAATCGGATGGGATGCCAACCTATCACCTGGCCAACATCGTAGATGACCATTTAATGAAAATCACCCATGTGATCCGGGGAGAAGAGTGGTTGCCTTCCTTACCTTTACATGTGCTTTTATATAAAGCATTCGGCTGGGAAGACACGATGCCCGAATTCGCTCACCTGCCCCTGATCCTGAAACCTGTTGGGAATGGAAAACTGAGTAAACGGGACGGAAATAAAATGGGCTTCCCGGTATTTCCGATGGAATTTACCGATCCTGCTACCGGAGAAAAGTGGCACGGTTACAAAGAAGACGGTTATTTCCCGGAAGCTTTCATCAATATGCTTGCTTTATTGGGCTGGAATCCCGGAACCGAGCAGGAAATTTTTACCATGCAGGAACTCTGTGATTTATTCACACTCGAACGGGTTAAGAAATCCGGAGCAAAATTCGACCCGGAAAAAACCAAATGGTTCAATCACAAATATCTCGTAGCAAAACCAGATGCCGAATTGGCTGAATTGCTCGACAAAATATTGGCTGAACACCAACTAAGCTACGAACGTCCGAAATTAGAGAAAATATGCGGCCTGATGAAAGAGCGTGCCAATTTCGTCAGCGACTTGTTTAACGATAGCCTTTTCTTCTTCGTTGCGCCCACTGAATACAATGAAAAGGACAGCAAAAAATACTGGAAAGAGGAATCTACCCCATTAATGAAAGAACTACTGGAAATCCTGAAAGGAATTGAAGATTATTCTTTCGCCAATACCGATAAAATCATTTCAGGCTGGATCAACGAAAAGGAAATCGGGTTTGGAAAAGTGATGAATCCCTTCCGGGTGGCCATTGTGGGAGCCGCCAAAGGACCTCATATGTATGATATTATTGAAATTTTGGGTAAAGAGGAAACAGTAAACCGCCTGGAAAAAGCCATTCAAACTCTACAATAACCCCCTATAACCCTAAACGCTATGGACTACGATGAACTTGAAAAACTGAATGACCTTCGCCAGCGCGGAATTATTTCCGAGGAAGAGTTTCAACAGGAAAAAGAGAAAATACTGAACCGCAACACTCCGAAAACATTGCCCGGCGTGGATGCAAACCAGTATAGCATGTTTATTCATTTATCCCAGTTTATGGGAGTATTTACCGGAGGCATAGGTTTACTTATCCCCGTGATATTATGGCTGATTAAAAAAGATGAATCACCCATTATCGACAACAATGGGAAAATCGTCATCAACTGGATACTGAGTTTCCTGATTTATGGTGCCTGCGCGGGAATCCTTTGCCTGATCGTCATAGGAATTCCGCTGTTGATCGCCTTAGCTATCTGTGATTTCATTTTTATCATTCTGGGCAGTATCAAGGCTTCTTCCGGCGTACTCTGGAAATATCCGCTAAGTATCGAATTTTTCACGATAAAACCTTAAAAAATACTCCCGGACATTTTATCCGGGAGTATTTTTTCTACTTCTGTAACTTTTGGGGAATTTAATCCGTCATTCCATTGAAAAGAAAAACAATACCTCAAAATAAAATCAGGATGAAAACAGCACTCATCATTACCGCACTTCTATTCGGGACTTTTACGTTTAGTTCTCTAAAGGCACAACCGTCCGGTTACAGGATATTCGGACAGCTCACCACAGTAGAAAACAAAACATATAAAGGTTATATCACCTGGAATGGCAACAAAAGGTGGTGGATCGATTATTTCGAAGCCACGAAAAAAGATAATCCCTATGCTTCCTATTTCAAAGATAGGAACGACATCTATTTCATCAATAACAACAACCGTTCTTCAAAACCCCCTGTCCATGTGTTCATGTGCCGTTTTGGAAACATCAGCAAAATAAGGCTGATCGCCACCAACATGATAGAACTACAAGTAAAGGACGGTAATTTCATAGAACTGAAAAAAGGAGGGAACGACATCGGTAGCACTGTCCAGCTTTATGACGGGATAGCGACTTACGATTTCAAGTGGGAACAGATAAGCGAAGTGAGTTTTTCCGCCCCCGATTCCACATTCGTCGCATCACCGGAACTACCGATCACGGGAATAGCCCGTTCCACTCAGGGAATGTACAAAGGAGTGGTCAATTATTCCAAAAAGAACACCCTGAACTCTGAAATCACAGGCTGGAGCACCTCCTCTAAAATATCCATCCCTTTCCGGGATATTCTCCAGATACAAAGGGCTAATTCAACCCTTACCTTAAAATTGGGAAACGGTAACGAAACAAAGCTGCGCAGCGCAAGTGATTTTTCTTATGCAGAAGGGCCTTTAACCATCCACATGCCAAATATAGGCTCCGTTTCCATTCCCTGGATTAAATTCGAACAACTGGAATTAATCCCTTTGAAAGCGGTCGATTTATTGACATACGACGAATTTAAGACACCGAACCGTCTTCACGGCGAAGTGCTGTTAAGAAACGGGAAAAAACTGAAAGGAACCATCGCTTACGACTTGGACGAAAGTATGGATTTTGAAATACTCGACGGAAAGAACGACGACATTTCCTATCGGATTCCGTTTAAATACGTGCAATCTGTCGAACCCAAAAATTACAAATATTCGTTCATCACCTTGCGTAACGGATCGACATTAAGCCTGGGAGATTCCCCAGATGTAAACGAAGCGAACAGCGGTCTGCTGATCTATCCTGAAAACGACATTCCGGTATATATTCCCTGGAAAGAGGTACAGCTCATCACCTTTCAATAATCCGCTAAAATTCAATTGGAATAACGCTCGGCAATTGCGTCAAAAACCCTCCAGAGCTCCTCTACCGTAGGAGCCTGGAGCATTTGTATCCTCAAATCCCGGAAATGAGGCAACCCCTTAAACATGGCTGCCATGTGCCGGCGCATATGTAAAAGCCCCCGCACTTCATCCAGCCAGTCCACCGAGAGGCGGATTTGCTCCTTGATAATCCCGATCTGTTCCTCCACGGTGATCTCCGGCAAAATCTCCCCGGTTTCAAAGTAATGCCTGATCTGCTTAAATATCCAGGGACGGCCAATCGTGGCACGCCCGATCATTACCCCATCCACACCATATTTATCAAAAGCCTCTTTGGCTTTTTCCAGCGAATTAATATCGCCATTTCCCAAAATCGGAATCGTAATACGGGGATTCTCCTTTACCCTCCGGATAGGTTCCCAATCGGCCTCCCCGGTATACATTTGTGCTCTGGTACGCCCGTGTATCGCCAATGCCTGCACTCCGGCATCCTGCAAACGTTCCGCAACATCCTCTATGATAATATGGTCGCTATCCCATCCCAGGCGGGTTTTCGCCGTAACCGGAATATTCACAGCTTTCACAATCTGCTTCGTCATCTCCACCATAAGGGGCACATCCTTCAGCATCCCCGCGCCTGCCCCCTTTTGAGCTACCCTTTTCACGGGACAACCGAAATTTATATCGATAAAATCCGGCTTCACTTCCTCCACAATCCTGGCAGCTTCCACCATTGAATCGATATAACGTCCATAAATTTGTATCGTCACAGGCCGCTCGCTGTCGTCTATCGTCAGTTTTTTAAGCGACTTGTTCACAGAACGCACCAATGCATCCGCCGAAACAAATTCAGAATACAACCAATCGGCACCATATTCCTTACAAAACTTCCTGAACGGAGGATTGGTAACATCCTCCATGGGGGCGAGAATCAATGGCCTATCTCCTACTTCCTTTCCTGCGACTTTCATATTTTTTCCAATTCAAAGGCAATCCGGCCCGTTATTCAAACGAAACCTAAATTATTCTAATAAAACCGCCTTGTCCTGTTAATATTCAAATTATTACATAAATTTACGGCAAAAATAAAAGAAAGTATCCTGAATCTGAAATTTATAAATCGAAATACGAATGCTACTGGCTAAAATTCTCCTTTTATTTCTTCCGCTTCTTCCTGCACACTCCAACTGGCTGCGCATAGAAACAGAACAGCACATTTCTTTTCTATTTCCTTACAAACCCGAAAGTTTACGGAAAACGATCAATGACATCCCTTCCTATATCTACCAAACCAAAAACCTGACTACGGTATTCGGAGTAGTGTGTTCCGATTTCGGAGCCAAAGGAATCGAAATTAATAACGAAAACGTGCAACGCCTTTACCAGGAATTAAAAACAGGATCGCTTTCCATAGAATCCGCCTATTTAAAAGCGGAGAGAACAATCCCCTACGACAATATCATTATTAAGGAAATAGAATACTCCACCTTTAAAGATAACCATGAAATGACCTATTTCAAACGTTTTATCTTCAGAGATAATTATGTGTATCAAATCACGATAGGCGGACTCACCCGATTCCTCAACGAAATAGAAGCAGAAAGGGAAGTTTTTTTCAACTCAATTTCATTTCCGTCTCCCAAACCTGCCGAAACAACAAAATAAAATAACAGATCTTAGCTTTCCCTGTAACTTTTCTGTACATTCATCCGTCACAGCAACGAAATGAATAGACAAGAATATAATCAATGCGCTGAAAATTTCTCTGACGCGGTGTTTCGTTTTCTTCTGAAATCCTGCCACAACAAGGCGTTAGCGGAAGACCTCGTGCAAGACAGCTATCTGATTCTTTGGGAAAATGTAAATACGATCGCTTACGACAAGGCAAAAGCTTTTCTGTTCACGACCGCCTATCGTAAAATGATCGACACATTCCGCCGTGAAAAAAAGAATGCAGATATAGAAACAGTTTGTCCGGCGGACTACACCACGGATGAACAATTTTCAGATATAGGGGAAATCCTTGAAATGGCATTGAATAAACTTCCACAGATACAAAAAACAGTCGTTTTACTCAGAGATTACGAAAACTATTCTTACAAAGAAATTGCAGACATCACTTCCCTGAACGAAACTCAGGTAAAAGTATACATTTTCAGGGCACGCCATTTTATGAAAGAATTCATCAAGAAACCAGAAATCGTGATTTAAACTAATTTATTAAAACAAACATTATAAAATTCTGAACAAAATGAAAATAACACGTGACAATTATGAAATATATTTCATCGATTATCTGGATGGAACACTTCCACCGGAACTTATCGATGAATTGAAAGCATTTCTGCTTGTCAATCGTGACCTTGAAGACCAGCTTCAGTCAGTAGAAAATTGCCGGCTTCCCATTCCTTTGGAACATTTCCCAGACAAGGAATCCCTGAAAAAAGACATTGTCCACGAATGTCCCGATTATTATGCGATTGCAGCTGCGGAAAACACACTAACCGAGAACGACCGGAAAACACTTAGAATGCGGAAAGACACGGCTGTATTTCAGGCATTGACCCAAACCTACCGGAAATTAAAACTTCGTCCGGATTTAAGCATACAGTTCGAGCAAAAAGCGCGCCTTTACCGAAAAAACACCCGTCAGCTATTTTTCCGGACAGCAGGGATTGCTGCCGGATTGCTGCTTCTGCTGGGTATCGGTATCCCCCTGCTGCAAAACAGGCAACATACTCCCGCACCTTCCTATTCGTTTGTTCTTCTTCAGCCGGAAGATGTCAATTTCCCGGCAATGCCTCCCGTTGCTCCGGTCCAAGAGTCCGGACGGAAAACCGCAGCCTCCCTGCACTCCAAACAATCGCCCATCGTGGAACAGGTGAAAACGGAAAGTAAAACCAATTTACCGGACAGGCAAATCTCTTCACTTCCCGTTATACCACCTGTTTTCGCCCGGGTAGAAAACGATCTGCCGGAAAATCCGATAGAACTGGCAAGCAAGCATCCCTCCACGGATGAAATCTTCCTCACCTCGAATGCCCGGGTTTGGAAAGAATCCGGAGAAGGTTTCCTTGCCGATAACATTATAGGCAGTGCTTATGCCACCGGGAAAAACCTGGCAGAGAAAATAAAAGAAAAAATCGCAGAAAAGCGTAGTAACAAATCCATCCCTGAGTACGTCATAGAGTAAAATAGAAACAAATAAATATAAAAACTATGAAAATCCTTACCCTCACTTTATGCTTACTAATAACCCTCTGCGGGTATTCACAGCAATACGATTCGTGGCAAAAAAGGGATACCACCCAAAAACAAAAGCAGCAAAAAACACTGAAAGACTCCCTGCCGGGTGACAGCGAAATGAAAATAAAACAGGTCGAGCCGGGCACCCCGCCCCAACGCCCGCCCCTCCGGCAGATTGAACCGACCAATACCATAGAAAGCGTTGAACTGCTTGCTCCGTTTGCAGAGCTAATTCCTTATAAAACAAAAGGCTTTAAACAAGGGAAATCCCCGAACACTCCGGCCAGAAGCCGTTTTAAAGGACACTGGACAGGCTTCTATTACGGCTTTGTAAATGCTTCCGGAACTCCCGATTTTATGGATTTAGACTGGGCTGGATCGTTCAATATGCAATTCAATTTCGTAAAACACAGCATCAACCTTTCTCCCCGGAACAACATGGGATTAGTGGTCGGATTAGGCTTCGATTACCAACGGATGAAATTTGCCGATAAAAACCTGACGGTGACCACAGAACAAGGACATCTTGTTCCACTATCGTTAGACGCGTTAGGCATCAATAATGTGAAAAGAAGCACATTCAAAACGTTATATTTAAGTATTCCTTTACTTTATGAAGTGCAATTCCCTGCCAGATACAGAAAAAATCTATACGTTTCCGCAGGATTTGTCGGGGGAATCCGGATGCACTCCAAAACGAAAGTAGTTTACAGAGACCACGGAAAACAGAAAAGAAAAGAAAAAGACAGCTTCAATATGATTCCCTTTAAAGCGGATGTCACCGGGCGGATCGGTTACCGGGACATAAGCGTATGGGGCAGTTACACCCTGACCAATATGTTTAAAGGCGGACATGGCCCGGAAATCCACCCCTATACGGTGGGACTCGGATTCACATTCTAACCTTATCGAAAATAAAAAATAAAGCCGGGAAAATCCCGGCTTATTTTTTATACTGTTTAATCATTCATAATCTTTGTCTGGCGGTCGATAGAAGCCTGGTGGATTGCTTTAAACACTTTTTCCAGGAACTCGCTATCCAACCCTCTTTCCTCTCCCTTCACAAACACTTTTGCCAGAATCTTATCCCAACGGTTAGGCTGGAGAATAGTGATATTATTCTCTTTCTTATAACGTCCGATCTCATCGGCCACTTTCATACGGTCAGACAGCAAATCCAGCAACTCTCCGTCGATTTCATCGATACGGGCACGCAGTTCATCGATGTTCTCCTTGTATTCCAGATTTTCCGAATCCACATTCCGGATCACCAGCTGGGAAAGGATTTCATGCAATGAAGTAGGGGTAACCTGCTGTGCGGCATCACTAAGCGCAATTTCAGGACAAATATGCGATTCAATAATCAATCCGTCGAATCCCAAATCCATCGCCTGTTGGGAAATTTCATGGATATACTCACGTTTACCGGAAATATGGCTCGGGTCACATATCATCAGCATCTCAGGAAAACGGCGTTTAATCTCGATAGGCAACTGCCACTGCGGAGTGTTACGGTATTTATGCTTTCCGTAGGTAGAGAATCCCCGGTGAATTACCCCGATCTTTTTCAGTCCTGCCATATTCAACCGTTCCAAAGCACCGATCCACAATTCCACATCGGGATTTACCGGATTTTTCACCAACACGGGAATGTCCGTGCCTTTCAAAGCATCGGCAATCTCCTGCATAGCAAAAGGATTGGCCGTCGTACGGGCTCCGATCCACAACATATCCACTCCGGCTTTCAACGCTTCATAAACATGCTTTACATTGGCCACCTCCGTAGAAACTTTCATCCCCAGCTCCTTCTGCACCCGCTGCATCCAATGTAACCCGTCGGAACCTACACCTTCAAAAGACCCCGGACGGGTACGCGGTTTCCAGATTCCGGCACGTAACACCTCTACGCCCGCTTCTTTCAGGGCTTTTGCCGTTTCAAAAACTTGTTGTTCACTTTCAGCACTACACGGTCCGGCAATAATCACCGGTTTTTTCATGTCGGAGAACAATCCCCATTCGCTCGCTTTGATTAAATCCAATTTTGTCGTTGTCATATGATTTTATATTGAAATTATTTACACTTAAAATTATCTGATAATACGTTTAATCTTATTCGCCTTATGGATGAGGTCTTTCACGCCTTCCTCATCGTAATCGGCAATATGCTTCTTAAACTCCTGCAATTTTTCGATATAAGTATCGAGCACCGTCAGCACATTTTCTTTATTATGGGAGAAAATAGGCGCCCACATATCGGCATTACTCTTTGCTAAACGCACCGTGGAAGAAAAACCGCCCGATGCCAGGTCGAAAATATTTTTCTCATTTTTCTCTTTCTCCAGCACCGTCAGGGCAAGGGCAAAAGAAGTGATATGGGAAATGTGCGACACATAAGCCGTATGCACGTCATGATGGGCGGCACGCATAAAAATAATACGCATATTCAAACAGTCGTACATACTTTTAACCAGCTCCACCGCCCGGTTATCAGAATCCTCCGCATTACAGATGATTCCGGCACGCCCGTCGAACAACCCCGGCAGGGCCGCCCAGGGGCCGGAGTACTCCGTACCCGCCATAGGGTGTGCCGCTACGAAATTTTTACGGTTCGGGTGATAGTGCACGATTTCGTTTATTTTCTCTTTAGCGGAACAAACATCCGTCACCACCTGGTGATCGTTCACCCTGTCTAAAATATCGGGGATCATCCGGATAGCCGCACTTACCGGAACTGCCACCACAATAATGTCACTGGTGGCCACACATTCCTCGTACGTCACCACATCGTCCACCAATCCGATTTCTTTGGCAGCAGCAGCATGTAAAGCATCCGCTTCCACTCCGACCACCCGGTCGGCAAATCCCCGCTTTTTCAAGTCGATAGCCATTGACCCGCCGATCAATCCTATCCCGATTATTCCTACTTGCATGATATTATAATATTTTCTGATTTAACATCTATTCTCCGGGCCAGCCTTCCAACTTAATGCCCTGCACTCAGGCTCACCCTGATTCTTTCTTTCGCCTCCTGCAAAACTTCCTGTGTGGCACAAAGGGAAATGCGTACATACTGGTTACCATTGCTACCGAAAATAAAACCCGGTGTAATAAATACCCTGGCATGCTGCAAAATAAAGTCAGCCAGCTTCTCTCCGTTTTCCCAGGAAGAATCCACTTTCCCCCATAAAAACATTCCGCCGCTGTTCTTGTCGTACTTCACATGCATCAAATCGAATATCTCACCCGCCAGCACCTGACGTTTTTTATACTCCGCATTCAACTGTGTATACCATTCCTCTTCATGTTCCAGCGCTTTGGCGGCAGCAAGCTGTAAAGGCTTGAACATGCCGGAATCCATATTGCTTTTCACTTTCAACACATTGGCAACCACTTCCGGCTCTCCGGCAATCATACCAATCCTCCAGCCGGACATATTATGAGCTTTACTCAGGGAATTCAATTCCACGCAACACTCTTTCGCCCGGTCTACACTCAAAATACTCAAACGCTCGTCGTTTAAAATGAAACTATATGGATTATCATTACAAATCATGATCCCGTGCTTCAATCCGAATTCAACCAAACGGCGATACAAATCCATTGTTGCCCGCGCCCCGGTGGGCATATTCGGATAATTCGTCCACATAATCTTCACCCCGTCCAAATCCATTTTTTCCAATTGTTCGAAATCGGGCATCCAGCCCCGGTCTTCCTTCAGGTCATAAGAAATGATTTCTGCTTCCACCAGCTTTGAAGCGGAAGAATAGGTAGGATACCCCGGATTAGGAACAAGCACTTTATCGCCCTTATTTAAAAAAGCCAGAGACAACAGTAAAATCCCCTCTTTTGATCCTGCCAACGGCTGAATTTCTTTATCAGGATCCAACTCCACGTGATAAAATCGTTTATACCAGGCAGCAAAGCCGTCACGCATCTCCTTAATCCCCTTATAACTTTGATAAGCATGATTCTTCGGATTTTGTGCTTCGCTCACTAAAGTGGAAATAGCATCCTTCGGCGGCATTCGGTCGGGAGCACCCACCCCCAGGCTGATCACATTCAGTCCCTGACGGTTCATCTGGTCGATTTCCTGTAATTTCTTTGAAAAATAGTATTCACTGACACTATTGGTTCGTTCTGCCGGTTTAATAATCATATCTTTAATTTTGAATTATATTCGTTAGCCCTCTTTCATTGAGAAACACTAAAACTTTTATATTCTCCCATTTCAGTCATATCCTCCACCAACGGATGAACGGCGGCGATTGCTTCCCGATAACGTTCGTAATGATCGAACTTCAAATCCACATAGAAAAAATATTGCCATTCTTTGCCCGGAATAGGCAGCGACTGTATTTTGGTCAAATTTAAATCGTAGAAAGAGAAAATAGACAACACTTGTGACAAGCGTCCGGTTTTATGAGGTAAGGTGAAGCAGATAGAAGCCTTATCGATGTCCTTTTCATTCACCTGAATATGCTCGTCAAGGATCAGGAAACGGGTGTAATTCTGTTTATGGGTCTCGATTTCCCGCTGTAAAATCTCCAGCCCGAACAACTCTGCGGCCAATGAAGAAGCAATCGCCCCGGTCTTCATCTGATGTGTGACAGCAATATCGGCGGCACTCTTAGCCGTATCCTCCGACTCCACCAGGCGAATGTGCGGATATTGTTTGAAAAATTCCCGGGTCTGTGCAATGGCCATATAATGGGAATGAACTTCAGTAATATCCTCTATCCGCTGGCCGGGCAATGCCATTAAATTTTGTTGGATGCGGATGAACACTTCCCCCTTGATTTTTCTGCCGTATTTCCGCAACAGGGAGTAGTTCGGCAATAATCCGCCCGCCACCGTATTCTCGATCGCCATAATGGCACCGTCGGCCTGCCCTGCGTTCAGATTGGTAAACAAATCTTCAAAATTCAGGCATTCACATACGTCAATTTCATTACCGTAAAACAACCGGGCTGCCTGTTCGTGAAAACATCCGTGTACCCCTTGAATCGCAATCTTTGTCATTTTTTTATTATTTAATTTCAATTAAAAAACCCCGGTACTCTCACCGGGGTTCACTATATCAGTCTATCAGATTTCAGGACAAAATATACAGCCTCCGGCTACTCTCTGCACGTAAAAGTAGAAGTAAAAATAAAACCAGTTGCTAAATCGAAAAAAGTTTTCCATATCTGTCCGTTATCATAAAAAAAGCCCTGAAAAATCAGGGCCTCATTATATTTTACATTAAAAAATTGTCATAAAAAAGCCCCGTTACTCTCTGCCAAAAAAGTAAAAATAAAAAAAGTAATATGACCAAGAGAAAGACTTCATTTTGTTTTATCTTTATTTTTATCGGGGACAAATATACAAACAAATCATTTTTTTCCTATCATTTGATTTCTTTTTTTCTGGAAAAAATCATTTTTCATACATCAACGGCTCAATATGTGTAAAATTCAACACAATCCTATTTAAACCACATCTCCACGAAATAAGTTCCGGCCCCTCCGTCCACAGAACCATCGGTGGTAAACCGGGTCTTATACATCGCATTTCCCCAAACCTTATTGATATTTACAATGACAGTTCCCCAGTTGCCGCCTCCCTTACTGCCACAAGGCAGACCGGAAACACATCCGTTATTATAGTTCAGAAAATAATACGCGTCACAACAGGATTCGGAAGCCCCCTGCACCCCTGTGATCTTCTGCTGGTCGCTGATCGATGCCAACGCCACAAAACGATCGTAATCCGTCACCCGGTTTTTATAATGATTCGCATTATTACCGGGAAAACCATGCCAACCGTTAGAAATATTCGTAAACTTCGTCCAGCCTCCATTCGTCATATCACAAGTCACTTCATAGGGGTCGATGCCTCCCGGCCCGTCCGGATCGATCGAATACACGCCATTCTCCCTCATCCCGGAATCGTAATAATCCTTACAGGAACGGTGCATATATTTCGCCCTTTTTGTGTACACCTTATCCGGGACATCCCGGCACACCAGGCTCGCCGTAAAATGGCATTCCACCTGATCGAAATTTATAACGGTTGAATTATACGTGATATATCCGATCGAATCATCCAGGATCACTTTGCCACACTCATCTTCCAGCAACCCCCAACGCTGCGGATCACTTCCCGTCCAACTGTGGGCCAGCAGGTAAAAACCCTCCTTATACATATAACTGGCCTCTATTCCGGCAAAAGGATCGGTAGTCCGGGGTAGGGCAAACACTTCCAGCCGCCGGGAATACCGACATCCCTTATGTTGGTTCCTAACGGTCAGGTCTATCGTATAAGCTCCCGAAGGCCATTTCTCATCCTCTTTCAAGTCCTGTGTCACCGGCTTACAAACACTATGAAAAGCGTCCTCTTCGGCAGCCTGAATCGTTCTTCCCCTATCGACCAACTTCCATTCAAAATAAGAAGGTAAAGGCGTGCTGACTTCAAAACCACCAATCTCCCGGCAAGGAATCAGCGTGTCGGACAACTGATTGATTGTAAACCCATGTCCCACGATCAATCCCACTGTTCCGCTGATTCCGGAACCGTTCACCGTGGAAAAGTAACGTTTGTAACGAAGTTCCACAGCCGTGGAAAAAGGCACATCCTGCACCATATTTTTAAGCTCCAAATCTTTCCGGGTTTGCCCTTCAAGCCATTCCCAGGTCTGTCCCCGGTCTTTACTGGCATACCAGGTATAAATAACAGGTTCGTCGGTTACAGGCTCATTCCCGGTAATCCGGTAGCCAGCCCCGTCGCAAATCGTGTCATAGACCAGCGTATTGCCCGCCGTCAATCCGTTTTCCAAAATCAAAACCGAAGGGAACTCTTCCTGGGGATGTGAATACCCCAGCCGGAAGCCCACATCCGGTTTCCTGTCCCTCCAGGTTGCAAAATATCCGGCAGCCTTACTCCGGTCGGAAACCGCCAATTCCTTTCGATCCGACTCATAACTACCTCCCCGCACACCAAAGGCCAGCGTATCGCGCGACCACTGTGTAGCGGGCACATCCGCATCCCCACCTCCGTCCAATTCACCGTTCCCGTGTACACTTCCATTCAATTGGCGGCCATAAACATTAGCATTATAATAGATTTCGGCCAAATTACCGCTCAAATTCTCCACGCCCCAAAAACTGACACCTGCCTGCTCCCGGTTTCTTCCGGAACGTAAAAAAGCCCCCGGACGGATCGGGCCGGACAGATTCCCGGCATTCACATTTCCCTCTCCATAATATTCGGTTTCCTTTCCGGCATCGTTTAAGTTCTTTCCAAAAGAAGCAGAAGCACTATTCCAGGCAAACCCTCCGGCAACAGCCTTTTCAGGGAAAAGCCGGCGGCACATTTTTTCATATTCCAGCTCGCTCAACGGGCGCAACCCTGCCCAATCGGCATATGCCAGCAAATCGGCAGGGGAAAGGTAATTACACGCCACCGTTTGCCCGTCGTCCAGGCTATTCGGCATATTATCCGGATTCAGGTCACAGGCAAACACGTCAGGCATTCCGCTATTTTCCCCCAACTTCATCAAAACAATCCCGTTTCTGAAAGAAGGCTGCTTCCGGTTATCCCCGAAAATATATTCCCCTTCTTGCATAACCGCCAGATTCTCGCCCACCGTGCGGGACATTTGACTATTACGGTCGAGCTTATTCAAAAACGACACATATTGTTCCTGGGTAATCTCATATTTCATCGTGTAGAACCCCTCATATCCACTGGGGAACTCGGCGGGGAGATTATGTTCCTGGGCATCCACCACCACACTATTCCCCTGAAGTAAGCCCAAATCCGTTTCGGTCATGGCCACATTGTTTATGTGCACCGTGTTCCAAAACTCCGAACGCTCCACACGGGTCACCCGGATCCGGTAATAGCGGTAAGCACCCGGATTTCTCACTTTTATGGCATGCTGCACCGGATAAGAAACATTCGACGTACTCCAGTCCGCCTCATCCCCGCTCCACAATTCCACCCAGTTCGCAGCATCCGCACTTCCTTCCAGATACCAGGTCGAGTCGGGTACTGAACGGGAAGGGATTGCAGGACGGTTATACTCGCCCGATACCCCGAAATAAAGAATTTCCTTAGGAGTTTTAAAATCCACCTGCCACCAGGCAGGCACAACGCCCGTCCAATCCTTCGTCGCATCGTGCGTCGCCCAATTCTGGCGGTCGGCAACCTGAGGTGCAGCCCCGGCATTCGAAGAAGCCGTATAGGTAAAACCACTGTTCGTCCCTATCAGGTCATACTCGGCGGGGATACCTCCCCAGGCGGAAGAAGCGAAACTACCTTCGGAAATACCGTCCCCGGCAAAAAAAGGAGCCGACGGCACAAAAACCATTTCCATACCTTCAAAACTGACATGCACCTGCTTTTTCAACACCTGATCTCCTTCGACCACCCGGTCCGGATTCCCGGCCAGATTCCAGTGTAAACGAAGTTTCACCTGCGAATGTCCCTGCCCCTCTCCCGTACGAAACACAAAAATTCCCTGCCCGGTCTTATAAACACCATACCCTCCGGTCAGCACCTCGCATTCCGCCAGCACAGCGTGGAACCACCTCAACTCCGGGGATAACTGATACTTTCCAAAAATATATACCGCATCATAATTATAAGTATTCCGCCAGGAATTATCCCATGAAAGAGAAAGATCCACGATAGCCACGTTCTCATTCACCCCCGCCACATCCCCATTCATTTTCAAATTACTACCGATAAGGCCTATGGGCAACAATATAAATATGCACAAATACACATAAGTCTTAATCATATACATACATTCATTACTAAACAAAACACATACAAAACAAGTGGACAAAAATATTCACAAAAACACAAAAAACCACAAAAAATTGTGAAAATTTAATGTCTCTGCATTTAGGCTGAATTTTATTACCTTTGTCCAAATGTAATCAAACCTATACGCTCATGGCTACACCGCAAGTTCTATACCTTCTCGATGCTTATGCATTGATATACCGTTCTTACTATGCATTCATCAATAATCCCCGGATCACGACAACCGGCATAAACACCTCCGCCACATTCGGGTTTTGTAATTTCCTGCTGGAATTACTGGAGTTGGAAAAACCGACACATATCGCCGTGGTTTTTGATCCGGAAGGCCCCACTTTCCGTCATGAAATGTACGCGCCTTATAAGGCACAGCGTCCTCCCATGCCGGAAGACCTTCGAAAGTCGGTTCCCTATATCAAAAAAATCATTGAGGGGTTAGGCATCCGGTGCATCGACGCTCCCGGTTACGAAGCCGACGATTTCATCGGAACATTGGCCAAAAAAGCCGAAAAAGAAGGCTACACGGTGTATATGATTACTCCCGACAAAGACTATGCCCAATTGGTCAGTGAAAAAATATTCATGTATAAACCGGGGCGTTCCGGCAATAAATCGGAAGTCTGGGGAATCCCGGAAGTGCTGGACCATTTCGGGATTGAACGGGTGGACCAGGTGGTAGACATTCTGGGACTGATGGGCGATACGGCCGATAACGTTCCGGGCTGTTCCGGCATCGGCCCTAAAAGTGCGGCTTCATTGGTATACAAATACGGAAGCATCGACGGGATATACGAACATATCGAAGAACTGAAAGGAAAACAAAAACAAAACCTGCTCGACTGCCAGCCCACAGTGCACCTATCGCGCACATTGGTAACGATCTGCACGGAAGTTCCCACCACTCTGACACCGGACGAACTGGTGAAACAGCATATCGACGTAGCTATCCTCGAACCGATTTTTAAGGAATTGGAATTATTCTCCCTCACCCGCCGGGTGTTGAACACCGATTTACAGGAAGACACTTCCGAGAAATTGGCGGACATCGACACCCGCTATACGGACAGGACACAGGATATTCCCGCCTTGCTGGAAATATTAAAAAACACCGATCAATTTGCCCTGTATGCCGTGTTCCCGGCTTCCGGCACCCTCTATAATTCATGGCCGGAATGGTTATCTTTTTCATCGGCCATGCACCAGGTGAGCTATGTCCGGATCCCGGCAAATCCCGCAGAAGCTGAGGCTACGATCAAACTCTTCCAACCGATTTTTGAAGACGAGAATAAAACCCTCATCTCCCCGGATGTGAAAAACGACATCATTTGGCTGAAAAGGGCTGGTATTTCCATTAAAAACGCCATTTTCGACGTAAAGATCGCGCACTACGTGTTGCATCCCGATTTTTCACACGAACTGTCGCGAATCGCTTTGGAGTACCTGAACTATAAATTGTCCGAAGCCAAAAAAGAAAACCTGCAACTGACCCTCTCGTTTGAAGACGAAACGGCGGACGACAAAGACTTTGCCGAAAAAACGGATATTGTTTTTCAACTCAAAGAAAAACTCTGTGCCGATTTACAGGAAACCGGATTATTAAGGCTATTCAACGACATTGAAATGCCACTGGTATCCGTGCTGGCGGATATGGAATATGAAGGAGTGAGCATCGATATACAGGAATTGAAAAACATCTCGGACGAACTTAAAAAACGAATCGAGGTCAGCGAAAAGGAAATCTATGAAATGGCAGGACAAGAATTTAATATCAGTTCGCCGAAACAATTGGGAGAAATTCTTTTCGACAAATTGAAAATCGATGCCAACCACAAGAAAACCAAATCGGGACAATACAGCACCTCCGAACAAGTGCTGGCGAAATTAGAGGACGAGCACCCGATTATCACTAAAATTCTCGATTACCGGGGATTGAAAAAGCTTCTGACCACCTATGCCGAAGCCCTGCCTTCGTATATCGATCCGGGAACGGGGAAAATTCACACCCGTTTCAATCAGGCGGAAGCCGCCACAGGGCGGCTCAGCAGCCTGAATCCCAACCTGCAAAACATTCCGATCCGTACCGAAGAAGGGCGGCAGATCAGAAAAGCCTTCATCACCGGAGACGACGACTACGTGTTCTTCTCCGCCGATTATTCCCAGGTGGAATTACGCCTGATGGCACACCTCAGCCAAACCAAAGAATTGATCGACGCTTTCAATCATGGCATAGATATTCACACCGCAACAGCCGCAAAAATATACCATGTGCCTTTGGAGGAAGTGACCCCGGAAATGCGCCGCCGCGCTAAAACGGCCAATTTTGGAATTATCTATGGGATTTCTGCCTGGGGTTTGGCCGAACGCCTGCGCATCAGCCGGAAAGAAGGAAAAGAGCTGATCGACGGATATTTTGAACTTTATCCGGGAGTTAAAAAATATATGGAAGAAGCTGTGGAAAAAGCCCGGAAGAAGGAATATGTGGAAACCATTATGGGACGACGACGCTATTTACGCGACATAAATTCACGGAATGCCGTTGTCCGCGGCATGGCCGAACGAAACGCCATCAATGCCCCCATTCAAGGCTCCGCCGCCGACATCATAAAAATGGCCATGATCTGTATCCACAAACGAATCCGCGAAGAAGGACTACGTTCCCGCATGCTGATTCAGGTACACGATGAACTGAATTTTAAATGTCATAAATCGGAACAATCCCAATTGCAAGAGTTAGTCACAGACTGCATGGAACACGTAGTTTCCCTCTCAGTCCCCCTCACGGTGAGCACCGGATTCGGGGCAAACTGGTATGAAGCACATTGAGAGAATCGGTAAAGTGAATGAGAATCATTTACTTTGTCTATTTTTATAAAAAAAGCTGATTTAACACAAAACTTGTTAATTGTTCGCCATTTTTTTTATTTTTGCATGAAATTTCAATCCGTAGTGCTGTATGTGTATTCCCAACAGAAATAAACTTCTGTTCTGTTTTTTATTTTTCCTGAATGGGTTGCCTCTCTGGGCTCAGGATTATAATTTTTCTCAGTTTTGGGAAAACAGAACTTACTATAATCCAGCCTATGTCGGATTACAGGAGGGTGAAATGAACGCCCTGCTGACCTATCGGAAATTATGGCCGAAATTTCCCGGAAATTTTTCCACCCTGTTTTTCTCCGCCGACTTAAAAACCTACAACAACTACGGATTCGGGCTATATGTTATTTCCAGCGACGAAGGAGGAGGTTTCATCAAATCGAATACGGCAGGATTAAGCTACTCCTGGCGGGGATACATCAGTAAAGAAAGGAACATTTATTTCCAATTGGGCGTAAAAGGCAGCTATAACGACGAACGCCTGAATTTCGACAGGAATGTTTATTCAGGCAACCTTGACCCGATCTATGGAAATATTTTCACGATCAAACACCCGTTAGGGGATGTGGCGAACGAAAAACAACATTATTGGGATTTCAGTGCAGGCGCGCTGATATGTCTGCCCTGGGAAAGACATTACAGAGAATTTATGCACAACTATATCGGCTTTTCCGTCAATCATTTCACGCGTCCCAAAGACAATTTCATCGAAGACGATTTTCGCCTGCCGATCAAATTAAGCCTACAATGGAACGGGTTTATCCGGACTACGCTTTACAGCCTGGACAAGAAAAGCAGTATGTATGTAAATCCCGGATTGATCTTTGAAAACCAGGGCGATAAACTATTATCCAAATCCTCGTCGAATAATTTCATGATCGGGGCAGACCTCACTTCCGATCCGATTTTCGGAGGAATCTGGTACAGCTCACAACTATTGAATAATTCATCGGAAAATTATAAAGCCCTGATTTTCAAAATCGGCTTAAAACTGACTTCCGATAATAAAAAATTCGAATACCGCCTGGCCTATTCCTACGACATGTCGCTGGGAAACCTGGTGAAATCAACGGAAGGTTCTCATGAAATAAGTCTTAAATTCGCCTATAAATTCAATGCTCAGTACAGATACAATATTTTCTCATTCTGATGCCCGGAATACCGCATGGGAAATATCGGGACAGCAATACGACAGTGTTTGCCCGCTGGAAAAGGCAGACACGGAAATCATCGAAATCTGTCCGGTAGAACGCAGCTACCTACCGCAGATCCCCTTAAAAACCAATGAAAATGTATTGGGAAACCTTATATTTACCATCGTATTCCTGATGGTCTTCGCATTCGTCAGGCTAAGGGGGAAAGATCTGCTTCCCAACCTGCTGAACATATTGGTGAAAAGAAAAAAAGCAGAGGTAATCCTAAACGAAGGCATTTCTTCCAATCTGGTTTGTTATGTGCTCTCGTTGATACTTTCCTTCTCTGTTATTTCAACCGGGATCATCTTTCTTTCATCGGGCAATTTTGAAATCATTCCGATCCTGTATCTATTCGCCATCCTTATATTTTATCATTTTTTCCTATTAGGCCTATTCAAACTATTAGGCTGGACATTTAACGCCCGGAGCACCGCAGCCGAAGCGATTGTCAATCTCTGGACCTATCACATTATGGCGGGATTATTGGTTGCTCCCTTTGTCATCGCTATCTTTTTTGTGCAATCTTATGCAATCATTCCTTTGTTAAATGTTGTAATATTCGGTTTGATTCTATTTCAGGTTGTTAAATTTATTCGCTGGCTGGAAATATTATTTGCCCATAGAGTTTTAATTTTATATATGATTTTGTACCTTTGTGCACTCGAAGTAATGCCCTTATTCATCCTTTATAAGATGATGGCATAAGTTCTAAATGGGTATTAATTTAAAACTTTATAAGCTTTGAAGATAAAAAAGGTACTCGTATCACAGCCTAAACCAACGACAGAAAAGTCTCCTTATTTTGATTTAGCGGAAAAGTACGGATTGAAATTGGAATTCCGTCCTTTTATTAAAGTAGAAGGAGTTTCAGTGAAAGAATTCCGGCAGGAACGGATTAACATCCTCGACCATACCGGGATTATCTTTACCAGCCGTACCGCTATCGATCATTTTTTCAGGATTTGCGGAGAGTTAAGAATAACCGTACCCGATACCATGAAATATTTCTGTATTTCAGAAGCTACGGCTTTTTATTTGCAGAAATACATCGTTTACCGGAAAAGGAAAATTTTCTACGGCGACAAAAAGGTAGACGATATGACTAAAATTCTTCTGAAACACAAAACAGAAAACTTTTTAGTTCCCCTATCGGACATCCACAAAGAAAACATTCCGGGCCTGCTCGACCAGTTGAATTTAAAATATACAAAGGCAATATTGTATAGAACTGTGGCAAGCGACCTGAGCGATATTAAAAACCTCAAAGAGTATGATATTATAGCTTTTTATACTCCTTCCGGCATTAAATCGCTGTTCCAGAATTTCCCGGATTTCATTCAGGATACAACAGTCATTGCAGCCTTCGGACCTGCCACGGCAAAAGCCGTCGAAGAAGCGGGACTTCGGCTCGATATAAAGGCTCCCACCCAGCAATGCCCCTCGATGACCATGGCTATCGAAGAGTTCATCAAAAAATATAACAAAGAGAACAAAATAAAATAATTCAAAGCCGGCGATTTTTAAAGGATAGAAGATCGCCGGCTTTTTTGATCTTCACATCTGCCATGTATTCTTTCACAAAATCGGAACGCCTTTGCAACAAAACCCTTTTTCAGGAGTTAATCGCTTCAAAAAACAGTTTTGTGAAATATCCGTATCGGATCGTCCTGAAAGAATCCTCGCAAAAAGGAGAATATCCCGCACGCATAGCCATTAGCGTCAGCAAAAAGAAATTCAAACGGGCTGTAAAAAGAAATTACATCAAAAGGCTCACCAGAGAGGCTTATCGGCTCAATAAGCCGGAATTTTACGCCAATATCGGTTCCGAAAAAACCATCGACATCCTTTTTATATATTTGGACGACCAGCTTCCTGTTTACGAAAAAACCGAAAAAGCGGTAAAAAACGCCTTGCAGAAAATTTCCGGTTATTTCCAAACAGCACAACTTTGAATGAGATCTATAAATAAAAAAAGACGACCTCTTATCGGATAAACGATTTTACACAGGTTATCTTTCCTCAAACAGCTGCTCATGAAAACCCTGAAACAGATTGCAGTCTTCATTCTCCTGCTCCCGATTAAATTTTACCAATATTGCATATCACCGCTCAAACCTCCCACCTGCCGCTATACCCCTACCTGCTCTCAATATGCCGTGGAAGCTATCCGGAAACACGGTCCCTTCAAAGGGCTGTACCTTGCCATAAAACGGCTGCTTCGATGCCATCCCTGGGGAGGAAGCGGCTACGACCCCGTTCCCTGACGTTTTCCCTTTATTCATGCAGAACACCGAAATTTAATCTTATTTTCAATTCGCTGTTTTTAATTTTCAATTATATGTCGTACTTTCGTTAATCGGTTAAACAAATCATTCGTAATTTTACTATAAATGAAAAAAAGAAATTTCTTATTTACGCTTGTTGCCATTGTTATTCTTGCTTTCAGCGTAACGGCACTGAAAAGCGATGACAAAAGTTTTGAAATCAGCAAGCAGCTAAACATCTTCGCCACCCTGTTCCGCGAAGTAAACATGTTTTATGTAGATGAAGTAAATCCCGGCGACCTGGTGTCTACGGGCATCAAATCGATGCTCCGTTCCCTCGATCCATACACCGTTTATTACCCGGAATCGGAAATGGAGGACGTAAAACTGATGACCACGGGAGAATACGCGGGAATCGGCTCGATCATCAGCAAAAAAGGAGATAAGGTCATCATCCGCGAGCCTTACAAAAATTCTCCGGCAGCAAAAGCCGGGCTACTCCCCGGTGATGTTATCCTTTCGATTGACGGAAATTCCGTGAAAAACAAAAATACGGAAGATGTCAGCACCATGCTGAAAGGGCAGCCGGGCAAAGAAATTACAATAAAAATACAACGGGAATTCGAAGCTAAACCCATAGAAAAGAAAATCATCCGGGAAAAAATACAAATTCCGAGCGTTCCCTACTACGGCATGGTGAACGACACCACCGGATATGTTTACCTCACCAGCTTCACCGACAAATCCGCATCGGATGTCCGTGATGCAATCATCACTCTGAAAAACAAAGGAGCAAAAGCCATGATCCTCGATTTACGGGGGAATACGGGCGGCTTGCTCGATCAGGCCGTGGAAGTGGTCAATTTTTTTGTTCCGAGAGGCTCGAAAGTAGTGTCCACCAAGGGAAAAGTGAAACAATCCGATAAAGAATACACGGCGACCAAAAATCCGATCGTTCCCGATATGCCTCTGGCTGTGTTAATCGACCGGGGATCGGCTTCAGCGTCCGAAATTGTATCCGGAGCGCTGCAAGACCTCGATAGAGCCGTTCTGATCGGCGAACGCTCCTTTGGAAAGGGATTGGTTCAATCTGTGCGGGATTTGGCTTATAACACGAAATTAAAGGTGACCACAGGAAAATACTACATCCCCAGCGGAAGATGTATTCAGGCGCTGGATTATTCCCACCGGAATCCGGACGGCAGTGTGGGGAAAGTGCCCGACTCCCTGATTACGGAATACACCACCAAAGCCGGACGAAAAGTATATGACGGCGGGGGAATCAACCCGGACATACAAATCGACCCGGAAAAATTTGCCCGGATCACCGAAGAGCTGGTTATCCAAGACCTTACTTTCGATTTCATCAACAGTTATGCCCTCAAGCATCCGGAAATCGGTTCCATCCGTGATTTCAAAATCACCGACGACATTTATAACCAATTTAAACAATACCTGAAAGAAAAAGAATTCAGTTACGAAACCGAAACCCAACAGTTACTGGACAAATTGATCAAAGCCGCCAAAACAGAAAAATATTATGACGGCTCACAAGAACAAATCGTGCAATTACAGAAGGATTTCACGCACTCCATCGACCGGGATATGGATGTTTTCAAGGATGAGATCATCACTTTCCTGACAGAGCAATTCATTCAACGCTATTACTTCATGGAAGGAGTGATCGAATATAAAGCCACTCACGATAAAGAAGTCATAAAAGCTACTGAAATCCTTGCCAATCAGGATGAATATAAAAAACTACTGAAATAAAAAAGAGAGCCGCGGTTGCGGCTCTTTTTTATTTCCCATATTTTTAATTATTTTTGGTGAAGTGTGCGAAACAAACATCAACCAAAAATAATTAACATGAAACCATTCTTTTCTGCCCTTTTTATTCTTTGCTTCCTATGGATGCCCGGAATAGCACAAAATTGGCAAACATTTGACCAGCAAGTAAAACAAGAAAAAGATTTTCAAAATCAACCTGTAATCGTTCTGCTCGACAGCACCAGCGTACAGGTAGCCAATAACGGCTCCGGGACTTTTACAATCCGGAAAATCATAAAAGTAGGAACACCGCAGGGGGCTCTAAAAAACCGGGTATTGAAATACGATTATGACCCGCTCACGGCCTTCGCAGAATTTAAAACCGTCACAGTCTATCGTCCGGACGGTTCTATCAAAAACATCGATCCTAAAACCGCGCAGGACTACGCAGCTCCCGCACGCGCTATTTACTGGGGAGCCCGGCAAATCATGATCGAACTGGGACAATTAGAGCCCGGCAGCGTGGTCGATTATGAAATCGCGAAAAAAGGATTCACCTATGCCCTGCTCGGCTCGGCCGATGAAGACCGCTTTGTTCCGCCTATGCGGGGACAATTTTATGACATCGTTCCTTTCTGGGTCACGGAACCGACCGTAAAAAAGGTGTACCGGGTAAGTATTCCGGGAAATAAAGATATGCAATATCAGTTTTATCAGGGAGAATGCACTTCTTCTCTCCGCTTTGAAAACGACCGGAAAGTATATTCTTTTAGCAAAGAATTGGTAACACCCTTTAAAAGGGAATCGAATATGGTCGATCTTTTCGACGTAGCTCCTAAATTAATGATGTCCTCCACCCCTAACTGGCAGGAAAAATCCCTCTGGTTCTATAAAGTGAACGAAGATTACGGTAGTTTCGAACCCACTCCCGAAGCCCAAAAGAAAGTAAACGAACTGATTAAAGGCAAGAAAACCGAAATGGAAAAAATTGCAGTGCTTACCCATTGGGTAGCCGACAATATGCGCTATTCCGGTATTTCTATGGGAAAAGGGGAAGGCTACACCCTTCACAACACCCAAATGAATTTCACCGACCGTTGCGGCGTTTGTAAGGATAAAGCGGCTTTATTGATCTCTATGCTCCGTATGGCGGGTTTCGAAGCCTATCCGGCCATGACAATGGCCGGATCAAGGGTAGAATCGATCCCGGCAGATCATTTTAACCATAGTGTTGCCGTTGTTAAGCTTTCAAGCGGAACGTACATGCCTCTCGATCCCACCTGGGTTCCCTTTCTCCGGGAATTATGGTCGAGTGCAGAGCAACAACAAAACTACCTGCCGGGAGTGCCGGAAAGTTCCGACCTGCAAATTACTCCGCTTTCAGCCCCGGAAAATCACTATTTCAAAATATACGCCAACACTTCGCTGGACGAAAAAGGAACTCTTTCCGGTGAATTTACGGTCATGGCCGAAGGGCAATCCGACGGCGCTGTCCGCAGAACCTTCACTTCCGGATTTATGGATAATTGGAAAAATGCCCTGGAGGCAGAACTGCTGAAAGTTTCGCCTCAGGCAAAACTATTAAGCGTAGATTATGGAAAAGACCCTAAAAACTACACGGCAGCCCCTATCCGCATCAAAATGAAATTCACCGTTCCCAACTATGCACTGGCCGGAGAAAACGTACTGATTATGCAACCTTTAGTGTTCAGCAATCTTTACAATCAGGTACGTTCCTACCTGGGAATAAATACCACTTTGGAAGAACGCCAATACGCCTTTAAAGACAGGTGTTCGCGTTATGTAGAACTAAAAGAAACCATGTCACTCCCCAAAGGCTACAAAATGGTACAGGAAAACCGGGAAACCACAACAAGCGAAAATCCGGTAGCCTCTTTTAGCGGATATGTGAAACAGGAAAATAGCCAGCTCCAGATACTTCAAAAACTAACCCTGGGAAAACGGGTATACGAAGCAGAAGACTGGAAAGCTTTCCGTGAAGCTGTAAATGCTCATAAATCATTTGCCGGAGAGCAGCTTATTTTCAAAAAATAACACATTATGAACAAATGAATTATATTCATTCAACTAAATAAAGACTATCATGAAAAAATATATACTATCACTGCTTGCCTGTTTCATGCTGTTTGCCTCGGCACAGGCGATACCGGAAGCAGAATTCATCAAGATTACGAAAGACTACACTTTCCAGCCGGATGGAAGCTATCAGATCAGATATTATAAACAATTAAAAATCAATACACACATTGCTTTTAATAATTTATATGGTGAAACTTTTATCATTTATAATCCTAAATATCAAACTGTTAAAATCAATTCATCATACACCAGGCAAGCCGACGGGACTATCATAAAAACCCCGGAAAATGCTTTTAATGAAGTGCTTCCCTCCAATGCAGCCGATGCCCCTGCTTATAACCATTTACGTGAATTGGTCATTACGCATACAGGATTGGAAATCGGGGCAACCATTTTCCTGGACTATACCCTTGAAACAAAAGCCGGTTACCTGCCCGATGGAATCATGCCGGAAACAGACGATATACTGGAAGAACTAAGTCCGGTAAAAGAATACACCATTAATATCGATGTACCCGCTTCCTACCCTCTGAATTACATACTTACCGCCAGTCAGGTGAAACCGAAAATAACCGAAAAAGGGAATATGAAACAATATTCCTGGCAATTCAAAAACATCCCGGCAGCAGCAAATGAATCGAAAATTCCCGATAGTGTTATTCCAAGGCTCATCACATCTTGCTACGAATCGCAGCTCATGGCTTTAAAAACTCTATATGGTAATTATTTCACCGACCAACCGGATGAAACGGTGAAAAACAAAGTGGAAGAATTGACCACAGGGAAAAAGGACAATCTGGAAAAGATTTTAGCTCTTCAGCAATTCGTGGCCGGGCAAATCGCATTCTGCCGGATTCCCTTCGAGCAGGCAGGTTACACAGCCCGCACTCCTAAAGAGGTATTAAACACGGCATACGGAACCGATACCGAAAAAAACAGATTATTGATAAACATGCTCCGGGCTATGGGACAAAAACCCGAAATCGTGGTGCTTTTCCCAGCCAGCCTGCAAAACGGCATCAAAGGATTGAATGCGGTATCCTCTTTCAGGATAAAAGTCAATAATAATGGCAAACCCCTGTTTTTATCAGCACTGCTTTATCCGACTCCTTCCCTAGAATTAAGCGGGCATCAAAAGAATATATGGATGATTTCCGACACAGAAATTTTGCCTTTAAGCATTGTTGAAAACAATAATTCGGTAAACTACAAGGCGAACATCCAGTTATCCGGCGAAAAAGCGGAAATAAACGGCCGATTCATCGTAAAGGGAGGAATGATCGCAACTTTGGACACAGCTTCTACCGGAAAATACATTAAAAACCTTTGTTCACAGGCCGGAAAACTCACCTCTTCGAAGTTCAATTCAGCCGAGCCGAGAAATGCGGATATGAACTTTTCAGCTGAAAAAGAATTGAGCGCAACACACAATTACCTACTCTACCAATTACCCTCTGTAAACATTGGCCTGAATTCATGGTATTTAGGAACATTGAACAACTCCCGGAAAAAACCTTACGAACTGGCTTATCCGATAACAGAAAACTATTCTTACACCATTACTTTAGCTCCGGAAATGACTTTAAAGACAAAAGCAGTCAATATCGACATCAATAAACCTTTTGGAAAACTCCATATTTCGGTAGTTCCCAAAGGGAACTACATTACGGTGAATAAAGAAATACAGTTCAACAAAACCATTCTTTCTCCGTCAGAATACCAGGAGTTCAGAAACATGTATAACATTTGGAATGATAAAAATTATAACACATTATTAATCGAAACCAAATAACAAGAAGCATCCGGCACAGGATTTCCCTGTAAACCATCCCTGCTTCTTTTAAACGGTTAAAATCAGTATATTTCCCGGACAATGGATGTCAATAAGGAAATATACTGGTTTTCTTTTTATACGATTCTAAAAGATTTAAACGCCATCTATCCGGACTCACAATTCAAACCTAACTTCTCAAAAATACAAATCAAAGGGTTCGGACAACAATGGATTTTCAAATTTCCACTCGTTCTCATCTGATTAAGCCTCACAGAAAATCAAAAACCGCCGGATTGAAATAAAAACAAAAGATAACATACTAACAATCAATACATTATTGTAGATTTGTTTTTTATTAACCGATTCTGAATTTCGACACAAAAATCAAAAATACGGTCAAAACAATCCAATACACTGATTAACAGACATATAACTACACATCTATCAAACAGAAAACGAAATGGAAAATAAAGGACATAAAAAACATGGAAAAACAGAAGTAAAAACGAATAAAGCAAATTGAATAAAAAACAGAATCCGATAAATCCGGCTAAAATCACTTATAACAAAACGCTTCCGCACAATAACATTCCATGACAAAACGATACAAGTAAAAACCGGACAAAATTTATTCCTGATTAAAATAATCGAACACAAGTTGAGCTCTTTTCATCCCTAACACTTTAGTCAAATCCTCTAAGGATGCCTTTTTAATATTCTCTACGGATTTAAATTCCTGCAACAACTGTGTTTCAGCCTTTTCTCCGATACCTTTTATACCACTTAAAACACTAACAATTTGGGCTTTTTCACGCAATTTCCTGTGAAAGGTAATTCCAAATCGGTGAGCTTCGTCACGAATATGCATCAACGTTTTCAAAGCAACGGAATTTTTAGCCAACAAATAGGGATCTTTATCTTCTGGAAAATAAATTTCCTCCATTTGTTTTGCCAATCCCAATATGGCAACTTTACCATATAAATCGAGCTTCTTTAAACTGTTTACAGCAGAATGTAACTGCCCTTTTCCTCCATCGATCACAATCAGGTCCGGCAATTCAAGTCCTTCATCCAGCACCCGGTGATACCGGCGGTATATAATCTCTTCCATAGAAGCAAAGTCGTCTGCACCAACCACCGTTTTCACGTGGAACTTCCTATATTCCCGTTTGGCGGGTTTACCGTCGATAAATACAACACAAGAAGCCACCGGATTGGTTCCCTGTATATTAGAGTTATCGAAACATTCAATACGATGGGGCAAAGTTGGCAACTTTAACTCTAACTTAATGGTTTTCAATATATTAAACTTAGGATCTTCTTTTTTAGTGCTTCGTTGCCTATCCTTATCCATCTTAAAATAGGAAACATTACGTTCCGACAACTCCAGCAACTGCTTCTTATCTCCCCGCTGCGGAATCACATAAGACACCCCTTCCAATTCTATATCGGGAAGAAAAGGAACAATAATTTCTCTCGAATGGCTATTCACCAACTGCCGGATTTCATAAATACCAAAAGAAAGCAATTCTTCTTTAGCTTCATCGATTTTTTTCTCCAATTCAATGGTATGTACTTGAATTACAGCTCCATGTACAATACGTAAATAGTTGATATAAGCATACTTATCATCTTCGATATAAGAAAATACATCCGTATCGCTAATTGTCGTGCGGACAATCGTCGATTTCGATTGGTAAGAACGGATCGATTCTAAAGCCTCTTTCATTTCATTTGCCTTTTCAAACTGCAAAGCATCGGCAAATTCATTCATTTTACGGATCATAACCTCAATAACAGAAGATAAATTCCCTTTCAAAATATTCCTGATCTGGGCAATAAACTCGTTGTATTCGGCTTCTCTAATTCTCCCCACACAAGGACCGATACAGTTTCCGATGTGATATTCCAGGCAAACTTTAAACTTACAATTATCGATTGCTTTCTGCGTAAGAGGCAAATTACAAGTACGGAGTTTATACAAAGATTTTATCAAAGCAATCAACGTATGTGCGAAACGCGTGGAAGTATAAGGTCCGAAATATTCCGATCCGTCACGAACAAAGCGGCGAGTGATAAAAACACGCGGAAAAGGCTCTTTTTTTATACATATCCAGGGATAACTCTTATCATCCTTTAATAAAATATTGTACTTAGGCTTATATTTCTTTATCAGATTATTTTCCAACAAAAGAGCGTCTTGCTCACTTTCAACGACAATATATCTAAAATCATATATCTTACTGACCAAAACCCTCGTTTTGTCTGATTGGTTTGTTTTATTAAGATAAGATAAAACTCTATTTTTTAACTTCTTAGCCTTTCCTATATAAATAATCGATCCTGAAGCATCAAAATATTGATACACTCCAGGACTTTGGGGCAATTCGCTGATTTTCTTTTTTAATTCATCATCATATAAAGCCATAGCGATATTGAAATAATTAAGTTACGACCATTCAGTCGGACTCGGAAATAAACTTAAAATGTTCGTAATCGAACAATCCCTGTTCTCCTATTTTTAATTCGGGAATAACAATCAAAGACATAAAAGAGAGAGTCATAAAGGGAGAATCAAGTTTACACCCCATTTGTTTCAATTCTTCTGTCAAGGTTTCCCAAAGGGAAGCTACCGTTTCTCCATCGGAAGCGGACATAATTCCCGCTATCGGAAGCGGCAGCTTGATAATTCCTTTATTGTTTTTTACAGCCAATCCTCCTTTTTCAAGAATCACAGCATTAATCGCTTCTAAAATATCTTTATCCGAACAACCTACTGCTATAATATTATGAGAATCGTGAGAAATAGTAGTGGCAAAAGCACCTTCTTTCAATTCAAAACCCGAAATAAAGGCTATTTGAGGAGGCGTATTTTGATAACGGTTTAAATAAACGATTTTGAGAATATCTCTTTTTACATCCGATTCAAAATTTCGAATTGGAGATTCCAGCTCAAAATCGATTCTCCGGGTAACCAGTTCTCCCGGAATCACTTTTATAGATACGATTTTTTTCTTTATCGGTTTAGTCAAATCCGTTAAAGAAATTGGATCCCGATTAAAATGATTGATAATTTTTATTGGTGCAGGGTGTGGTTTTTCATTATTTCCCGAATAGTTATATTTTTCTATTCCATCGATGTAAACAGATAAAACATCAAATGTATTCAGATTCCTGACTATAATAAAATCGGCAGGATCCCCTTCCCTCAAACAACCTACATTGATTTTATAATGGGAAATCGGATTAAAAGAAGCTATTTTCAATACATCGAATAAATCGAATCCATCACCAAGAGCTTTACGCACTAATTTGTCTATCTCTCCATAAGACAATAAATCGTTTGGATGAGAGTCATCCGTGCAAAACATGACCTTTTCAGGGTAATCGGCAATTAGCCACTTTAAAGCCTCGTAGTTTTTAGCAGCGCTTCCTTCCCGGATCAATATTTTCATTCCTGAATTAATTTTCTCGATAGCTTCTTCTAAAGAGGTACATTCATGATCGGTAGAAATACCTGCATCGATATATTTCTTTAAAAAACTACCGGACAACCCCGGGGCATGTCCGTCTATCGTCAGATGATGGCGGCGAGCTATTTCGATTTTTGCCAATACCTCAGTATCATCTTGAACAACTCCCGGAACATTCATCATTTCAGATAAGCCTACAAATTTATGGTTAAGGGCCAATTGTTCAATGTCGGAAGATAATAAAACGCTCCCCGAAGAATCATAAGGGGTAGCGGGGACACAGGAAGGAATTGTAAAAAATGATTTTATACAACTTTGTTTACTGTTTTCTATCATATACTCGATTCCCTCGGTACCCATCACATTTGCAATTTCATGCGGATCGTTTACAATAGCAACTGTACCCCGGCGAATCGCTAATTTAGAAAATTCTTCCGGGATTAACATGGAACTCTCTATGTGTACATGGGCATCAATAAAACCCGGAGAAATATAGTGAGCGTATTTTTGGGAATTTCTGTTTATGGAAATAATTTTTCCTGAATCTATAGAAATGATTCCTGGATAAATTTCACGACGATGAATATCGATAATATTTCCTTCTATGTGTTGCATCATAAGAAAAATAAGGGAATTATTACAGTTGGACGAAAAGACACTCTTCGCACCTTTTTAAAATGTTCCACGTGAAACATTCGGAAAAAAGAAACTTATTTCGTCCAATTACATGCTCTAAAATAGCACAATATTTCCGTACATACAGATTCAGACAAAATATTTTTTCAAACATTTATGCTTTTATCGTCATCTGAAAATCACGGTTTTCATTTTCGATAAAATAGTTCCCGCAATCAATAAACCTTTGTAATTATCGCCCCATTAAAATTAAAAGCACATTAATATCTGCGGGCGACACTCCACTAATCCGGGAAGCCTGTCCAATCGTGCGCGGTTGGATTTTAGATAACTTTTGACGGGCCTCTATAGAAAGATTCGTTAATTCTTCATAGTTAAACTTTCCGGCAATAACCAGATTTTCCAAACGGGATAGTTTATCGGCCAGCATTCGCTCTCTTTCTATATAACCGGAATATTTAATCAATATTTCAGAGGCCTCCACAATTTCATCCCGCATATTGTTTTGATCTACGAAATTCTTTAATGGAGGCAAAGCATTCAAAAGTTGAGGAATCCCTATCTGGGGACGAGTTATAATATCCACCAATTTCATCCCCTGACGCAGAGGTGCAGTATTTAATGATTCCAAAATAGGATTGATCTCATCCGGCTTAACACTATAATTTCGGATATAATCAACTAATATATCACGCTTTTCTATTTTATCTAAATATATATTATGTCTGTTTTGATTAACTAAACCAATTTCATATCCTTTGGGGGTTAATCGGTTGTCTGCATCATCCTGACGTAGCAAAATACGGTATTCGGCCCTGGAAGTAAACATCCGGTAAGGTTCATCCACTCCCTTCGTCACTAAATCGTCGATTAAAACCCCTATGTACGCTTCATCGCGCTGCAAAATGAAATCGGCTTCGGAATGTAGCGATAAATGCGCATTGATTCCCGCCATCAATCCCTGGGCGGCCGCTTCTTCATATCCGGTTGTTCCGTTGATTTGCCCGGCAAAATAAAGTCCTCCGATCTGTTTTGTCTCGAGCGTATGATAAAGTTGAGTAGGTGGAAAATAATCGTATTCTATGGCATACCCCGGACGGAAGATTCTGATATTTTCAAAACCTTCAATCAATCGCAAAGCACGTAGTTGTATATCCCAGGGCAAAGAAGACGAAAAACCATTCAGATAGAATTCTGTGGTTGTCTCCCCTTCAGGCTCTAAAAAAAGATGGTGACTGGTTTTATCGGAAAATGTATCTAATTTAGTTTCTATACTGGGACAATAACGTGGACCTATACTTTGAATGGTCCCGTTAAACAAAGGACTATCTTTAAACCCTTCCCGGAGGACATTATGGACGTTTTCATTGGTGTAAGCCATATAACAAGGCCTGTGCACCAAATTGTTCGTATAATCGTAGTTTATGAAAGAAAAACGATGAAAATCATTTTCTCCGTCCTGCTCGGTCAATTTAGTAAAATCGATACTTCGTCCGTCGATACGCACCGGAGTTCCGGTTTTCATTCGTCCCACTTCGAAACCCAGTTCTTTCAATTGCGCAGGAATTCCGTAAGAAGCGGGCTCTGAAATCCTTCCTCCCTGAAAACTAACCCGGCCCACGTGCATCAGCCCGTTCAGAAAAGTACCATTGGTCAGAATAACTCTGGAAGCACGAAATTCAGCTCCTAAAGAAGTCACCACACCTTTCACCGCATCGTGCTCCACCAATAAACGTACAACATCGTCCTGCCACATATCCAGATTATCGGTATTTTCCAGAATATGTCTCCAGTTCGCAGAAAATTTCATCCGGTCACATTGCGACCGCGGACTCCACATAGCAGGACCTTTAGAAAGATTCAACATCCGGAACTGGATAGAACTTTGGTCGGTAACAATTCCCGACATTCCTCCTAAAGCATCTATTTCTCTGACTATCTGACCTTTAGCAATTCCCCCAATAGCCGGATTACACGACATTTGAGCTATCTTATTCATATCCAGAGTAATAAGCAAGGTGCGTGATCCCAAATGAGCCGCAGCACAGGCTGCTTCACAACCCGCATGACCGGCTCCAACGACAATTACATCATAGTCAGGTAAAAGATTCGTCATTTTATAACGCTTTTAGAAGTTCTAAGCATATATTTTCATTTTTCCGCATCATCGCACTATCAGGATCCGTTTTGTCCTTAAAACCGATTAAATGAAGCACAGAATGACAAATCACCCGATGGAATTCATTCTCATAAGAAGTTTCAAATTGCTTTGAATTCGATTTCACCGTATCGAGGCTTATAAAAACATCACCTGAAAGCTGGTCGCCCCGGCAATAATCAAAGGTAATCACATCCGTGTAATAATCGTGCTTCAGATATTGGCGATTAACGGAAAGAATATATTCATCATCACAAAAAATAAAAGAAATATCCCCTATCGTTTTAGAATAATGAGCAGCAATTGCATCAAGCCATTGGCAAATTTTTGCATCAGAAAAGAAAGAAGGATACTCCACTCCCTCTTTAAAAAATAATATTTCTTTCATTATCAGCTATATGTACAGATAATTTAAATCAGACTTTAAAAGTCATAGACACTTTAGCACCACCCTTTTCAAACTCAAGCTCATCAGATAAAGTCTTCATCAGATAAAGTCCGCGCCCGGCTATTTTCTTAATATTATCCGGCAAAGTGGGATCGGGTATATTTTCATAATCAAAGCCTTCACCTTCATCTTCCACAGATATTATGAATTTATCATCGCTCCGCTCCGCTACAATCTTAACTTTTTTATCAGCTTGTTGCTTATTACCGGAAAGAATAGCATTATTCACCGCCTCGATTAAAGACAAACTGATTTTACCATACAAATCGTCGGGTAATTCAAAATGACCAGTAAGATTCTCAATAAAATTTTCAACTTTTATGATATTACTGATCTCCGAGGATATAACAAGTTCCAATTTATTCATTACCAAGCCTAATATAATAATTGTTGTACATATTTTTAAAATAACTATTTAACTTTATATCTGTCTTATATAAGTCTGTTTTAATTATTCCACTTTTCTTCTTAAAATCAAACATCAGTTCCGGCTTTTTAAAACGTTCGTCAGCCGCCGATGTCGATTTACGTTTTTCTTCATACTCTTCCCGCTCTTTAGAAGCTTTCTCAGACATAATCAATTTATTATAAATTTGATTATTCCGGTTAATCAAATGTCCGGATATAGAATAATTCGCTAAATCCCGGATGTTTTCTTCCAACAAACGATTTATTTCGTTCAATAGTTGCTTTTCCTCATTTGAAAGTGAACCGGATTCCGAGATAAAATCATTAAGGCTTTTGCGAAATAATTCATTTTCCCGAATCATTTTACTGATTCCTTGCTGTAAAGGTTTTCCTTTTTCCCCCTCTTTCATTTGGGAAATCAAATCTTCCAACTGCTTCCTGATGCCGTTTTGCATTCTTTTCATTTGCCCGTATCCGTCGCCTTTGTCACCTTTGGGCTTCCCGGAAGGATCGCCATCAGGCTTAGATCCCTTACCACCTTCACTTCCCTGAGAATTTTGCCTGCTTTTTTGTAAAGCATCGGTCAAAGAAAGCGCCATATCGTTCAAATAAGTCACAATATATTGTTGTTCCCTGCTCAGATCGCCACGCTTATTGTCTTGTATATATCCCGACAGCAAACCGAATTTTACTTCAATATCATAAAATTTATCGCTCAATATGGAAGCGAGCACCAAATTCGACCGCGCAAGCTGGGATAAACTATCCTTAACTATCTTATATTCCTGCTTTTTTAAATCTTGCAAACGACCTAATTCATTGTATCTCAAAGTCTGAGACTGCACGTTCGGAAATTCTTTCAGCAACTCTTCCTGTGATAGCGAAATTATTAAAATATTTTGGATTATCAATTCAATATCTTTTTCAGGAATAGATATATTGTTAAAGTTATTTTGCTTTTGTTCTTCCATTTCTTTCCTTAACTCATCGATTTTATCCTCAATATCCTTCGATAAATCCTTATCTTTTTTCTTTTCAGAAATATTTTCACCCTGTTTTTCAATTTGTTGAGAAAGATCATCAAACTTTTGCCGCTGATTTTTCAAATCGTATGGCGAAGAAAGTTCCTGATTATCTTTTAATAAATTTTCGTAGTTGTTCCGAATATTATTTATATCATTTTCAATTTTTTTGTTAAATGAAAACAAAGAATCTCTTTCCATAGCCTTATCTTCCGACATTTTATCCAATTGCTGCTGGTCGGACTTCAATTTATCGAGTTGCTTAGAAATAACATCATGCTTTTCCTCCACCTGAAAACGCTTCAAAAGTTCTATATTCCGATCTAATTCTTCGCTTAATTGATCGAAAGACAACTTCATCTTCTCGTCCAGATCTTTAAACTTATCTTTGGAAAATTCCTGCGATAACTTAGCAAATTCATCCATAAGCTTTTTCATATCTTCATCCATGATATTGTTCAATAATTCCTGAATCCTATTCTGCTTATCGATCAATAAACTATCTTGCTTCGTAAAACTCTGATTCAAAGAAGACTTTTTCAAATTATCCTCTTTCACTGAATTTAGTAATTTATCTAATTTTTCTTTCTTTTCGACAATACCTTTCGATAACTGCTGCTTTTCCCAATTATCAACCGTATTATCGAGCATCTTCCGTTGCAATTCTTTTACATCCGATACTATTTCCTTTGCCAATTTTTCAGCTTCATTAAGGGAAGAATTCATCTGACTGTTTGTCTGGATATTATAATCGAAAATAGTGTTCAAATCAGGCACTGAATAATTCTTATGATCGGAACGGGTACTTTTCGGACCGGAAATAACATCGTTGTCGAAAACTTCAAAAAAATAACCGATTTGTGCTTTGTCCATACCGGCAAATTCAGAAAAATCGAAACTGAAATAAAATTCCTGGGCATTTATATTCTTAACGATCTGAATAGGCATAACCGTATTTGTACGCCCATTTACAGAATAATTGAAACGCAGATCGGAAAAACCGTAATCATCGCTTATAACCCCATAAAAATAATGAATAGAACTTCTCAATGAATCTTGTAGCTCGGTAATTTCTATACCGGGATACAAGTCCGGAATACAGGTAACGGTAAAATTAAAAAGATTTTTCCTTGAAAAATACGGATTGGAACCATATAATGAAAATTCACCAGAACTATGGACTTTCTTAGTAAAAACAGTAGAAGATTTATCTTTCAAAGGAATCACTGAAAAACGACCGTTCTCCTCTAAAAATAATGAATCCAATTCGGAAAAATCCAATTCAAATTTCAAGGACGATCCATATAAAGCCCTGAAATCGACTATATTTTTAAGAACCTCAGCTTTTATCCCGGTGTAAGCAGGCGGAATATAAGTCACCTTATAATCGGTGATTTCCGGCGTAGGAAGTACCCGAATCTTGAAAAGACGGCTTTCTATTCCCGAAGTCCTGAAATAAAATTTAATATCATTGTTCACTACATCAAAATCGTAAACAAACAACGAATCGGCCCTGTCCATTAAAAATTCACCACCACCATAACAGATAAACACATTTTCCACATCCAGGTAATCACTTTTCACTTTCAGCCGCAATTGAACAGATTTCCCGTATTCCACATCCAAAGACTCATTCTCTAAATGAAAATCAATATTGAATTTAGGATTCTCAACATTCTCATAAGCCATTAAATCTTTATAAAACCGGGTAAAACTTCTATGGTTAGAAAAGAGTATCAAAAAAGCAATTGCAAAAACAACAAGCCGTTGTATAAGTAACTTACCGGGAAAAGATAAACACGCTTTATTTTCTTTCAGTAAACCATATTTCTGAATAAAAGCGGCTTTTTTTAATTCTTCATTTCCTGTTACTTTTTCAGGATGAAAAGCCAGTTGATACAATGATTTAAATAAATCATTATCACCGGGTAAAATTTTCAACACCCGTTTATACAACAGGTCTTTTTTTAAATGAAAGGACAAGAAATAATAAAGAAGCGGATAAACAATAAAAATAATACCCAGCAAACCCAAAACAGCTATGAAAATAAAACAAAGAGCTGTTTTAACTGCCACCGTAATTACAAAAACATAAACAATAAAATAAAAAAACAGCAGATAAGCGATAATAAACAGTAAAATAAAAATCCCACCCTTCAATAAGTCGGAAAGCAATAATTTTCCCCTGAAAACATTGAGCAAATGTTTTAATTCACATTTCAGGGTATGATATAATCCTTCCATAATCTATTTAGCCAACCACAATTCAGGGTTCAGCTTTTCCATATTTTTCCATATCTCGAAACTGATTACGCTACCCTTTTCATTGTCGAAACTTACTTTTCCAATAACGTCCTTCGTTTGTACTTTTTGACCTTTCTTTACCTTTACATCCACTAAATTCAGATACATGGTCAGATAATTACCATGACGTATAATCACCATATAATTATAATTACCGGGCGGTAACCATACCTCTGTTACCTCTCCCTGGAACACAGCCCGGACATCCGAATTTTTAGAAGTAGTAATGTCGATTCCGGTATTATATATTTCAACACGCCTATGAACCATATCTTTATTCACTCCAAACCTCTTCGAGATAAAACCTTCTGCCACAGGCCAGGGCAGCCTGCCCCTATTCTTTTGAAAATCGTCTGACACTAATTTTTCCTCAGGGGTCATCTTATAGGTAGTAGAAGATCCACCACCCGATTTCTTAATTTGGCTGGCTATCAATTTATTCAATTCATTCGCCAACTTCTGTTGCCTCCGATTTTCAGCTTCCAATTTTTTCCGAAGCTCTTTCTCACGTTTTTGTAGATCGTTAATGTATTGATTTTGCTTTGTTTGCTGTGACTCTAAATCCTTATTTTTTAGATTGATTTCATTCAAAGTCGCATTTCTTTCAGCAACCAATTTCTTTAACTCTTCATTTTTCAGGTCTAAAGAATCGTTCACCTGCCCGATTAATTTCAATTGCCGTTTAGAATATTCCTGGATTTGCTGAAAATATTTATAACGATTATAGGCCTGATTAAAATCAGAAGAAGAACAGATAAACATTAATTTATTTGTTTTATCCCGTTTTTTCCAGGTGTTATATACCAATTTAGCATAAAGGTCGAGCATCGACTTTTTTTCAGCCTGAAGCTCACCTATACGGGATTCATTCTGAGAAATACGATCCTGAAAATATTTCACTTCACTATTCAATAAAGAGAGTACCCGTTTACTCTGAACGATTTTTTGTTGTAAAATATTCAGTTTTTCCACAGATACGGATTTACTGCTTGCAGTTTCCCCCAGCAATTTATTTAAATAATTAATCTCTTTCTCGCTTTTCTCCTTTTCTTTACGAATACTCGCAATAGATTGAGCAAAAGCATTTTGAGAAATCAATACAAATAAAAGAAATAATATTTTAATTACCCGTACCATCAAAACTGATCTATCCTTTTGTATTTAGGGGATATTCTAAAATTAGGTTCTACAACCACATTAAATTCCAATTTATTAAAACGGATTTCCAAACCCGTTTTATCTTTACCTGAAAACAAGATAAAAGCAATTTTTTCCGGAAAAAACACTCCTTCAAAATCACGGAAATCATCATAATTTACATTAACTCCAGCCTCTTCCTCCACATCTTCCAGTAACACTGACAAAGGCCGGAACGATAAAGGATCGACCTGTATTTTCTGTAAAATCAAAACAAAATCCTTATTCTTCCGTTTCTTCCGGTATAATTTCTTTATTTTCCTGCCCAACGCTTTTTCTTCAAGCGTAGACAAAACATAGCTATTCTCTGTTTTATCCAGTTTATACTTTTTCTCTTTCGATTCTGCGCCATTACAGCTCTCGAAATCAAAAAAAGCATTCGTTAAAATCTTCTGAAAACAATCGTAGCTTAAATTAGCATCAAATTTATCGTAAAAATACTTATAATCGGACAAAAAATATTTTTTGTGATAAGAATCTACAAATTTAACACTATCACGAGTCAATAATACCCTGCCTACTTCTATTCCCAAAGGGGCGGAAATAGAAACCTGAATGAAACTATCACGCTGTATTTTTAAAGTTCCCCTCAAATTACTCACTTTCCCATCCTGCGTGAAAGAAACATCCATGCGTTTTGAATACAGAGAATTGAAATTCGGCTCACTGGCATACACATTTTTCAATAATCTATTCTCTGTTATATTGGGAATTTCTTTATATACCACTGTCTTCTTTACCGATCTGCACGAAAAAAAACAACAGCTTACAATTAATAAAATCCCTAAAAAATATCCGGTCTTCATCCTTAAAATCAGTTACACTCCTTTAATCGGTTTACTTTTCCGGCATAGCTTTATTTTCCACCTTATCTTTCAATTCCTCGGTCACTTCCCCACCTAATTCCAACGCCTTTTTCCACATTTTCAAAGCTTCCTCTTTATTTCCGCTCCGGTAAAGCACATCACCGTAATGTTCATACAATACACCAGAAGGTTCTTTCGTTTTCTCTATGGCAAGTTTCATATAATAACGGGCCTGTGAATATTCCCCGCGCATATAGAGCACCCAGGCATAAGTGTCGAGATAAGTCCCGTTTTCAGGTTCCAATGCAATAGCCTTCGAGCTCATCCTTTCGGCAAGTTCAAGCTTTTCATTTCTCAAAGAAAGATAATAAGCATAATTATTCAACACTAAAGCATCGTCCGGATTAACCAACAACACTTGGTCGAACATATCAAAAGCCTGCTGAACACTATCCAGATTATAATAACAATCTGCCAAATAAGAATAAAATTGTGCTTTCAATTCCAATTTATCACCTGCCAACTCCACACCTTTCTTAAAAAATGGCATAGCAGCCTGAAAATCTTTTTGCATCATCAATGATATTCCGCTCAAAGCATACGGTAAAGGCTGATCCGGAAAATATTTTATAGCTTCCGTACCTGTTTGATACATACCGATAGTATCCATAGTTTCATTACATATCAACAGCAATTCTTCCCAAATCAAATAATTGTTTTTATCCTTCGACAGAATAAATTCCAATTCTTTCTTCGCTTCCTGCAACTTATTATCCTTTTTCAAAAAATCGGAATATAACGCCCTCACAGAAAGATCGTCACTATACTTACTCATCAATAAATCCACATAAGTATCGAGCTCGGTATCGGAAACCAAAGTGGTATCAGGATTTAAAATCAACCTCAAAATATATTGAATCTTATAACCGTTATCGATATTATCGCTTAGAAGGGCGCTTTTCATGTGTTTTTCAACTTCATTCGGCTGTTTCTTATCCCGATAATAATCAGCTAAATAAAAATGCACAAAACCATTATCAGGATCGGCTTTCAATAAACGGTCGAGTATTTGCAGTCCCTTTTTATCCTGATTATAATTAAAATATAATTCTGCCAAAAGGCTTAAGTATTCATCTTTTTCAGGATATTTTTTAATCAATTTCACAAGTTCGTTGGAAGCCTTCTTAACATCATTCAATTTTGTATACAGCTTTATTTTTTCAATAGAAGCCGCTTCCGTAATTCCATTTTGAGCTTCATAACGATCGTATACCTCTATCGCTTTCTGCCATTTTTCCACAGAAGCATACAACCCGGCTTCCATAAGGTAAAATTCTTCTTTATCGGGATACTTGGCAATAATATCCGCATAGACATTACAGGCCTCCTCTATCATCGACTTGTTTTGCAACACAGTTGCCAAAAGAACTTTATACCACATATTCCCTGGATTTCCGGCAACAGCTTCCCGGGCCAATTGCAAAGCTCCGTTATAGTCTTGATTCGCCATTAAAATACTGGCTATTTCATATTTTACAACAGCACTTTCCGGATTGATTTTCAAACAATTGTCATACCATCCAATAGCAGCCTGAAAATCTCCTGTAATTTTACACCTTACTCCTTCCATGAAAGAGTAGTCGAATTCCAATTGGCTTTTTTCATCCAATTCCTGAACATTCTGCGCTTTCTTTTTTCCGTCAGCAAATACGCTTACCACCGAAAAAAACAGCAATACCGATAAGACTACTTTTCTCATACCCTATCCTTCCTATCAGATTATTTTTGACTTGTTCTCACAAGTTTAATTTATTATTGTTTACCTGTGTGTCCGAATCCTCCGGCTCCTCTTTCTGTCTCGTCCAAAGTGTCGACTTCTATCCATTCAGCCTGTTCCACTTTATTGATCACCATCTGACAAATACGGTCCCCATCTTTTATCATTACCGGTTCGTTCGATAAGTTAACAAGGATAACTCCTATTTCTCCCCGATAATCTGCATCAATAGTTCCCGGACTATTTAAAAGCCCCAATCCTTCGTTCAAAGCCAAACCACTGCGCGGACGCATTTGTGCTTCATAACCTTCGGGTAATTCAATGTATAATCCCGTAGGAATAAGCTTTCTTTCCAAAGATCTCAAGGTAATGACTTCATTAATATTTGCCCGAATATCCATACCGGCCGATAGTTTTGTTTTATATTCCGGCAGCTGGTGCTTTGATTTATTTACGATCTTTATTTTCATCTTATAAGTTTAATGGTATTTTTCAGGTATAACCTAATCAAAATTAAGGTTATTAATTTCTTACATTCTATGAATGAACAAAGATACTATTTTGTAGCGAACATCCTATATTCACTATTTTAACAAAAGATAATTTGATAGATAAAATCTGAAACCGGGTTTTGAACAAACATATATCTATTATTATATTTTTATTTTTTATAAAAAGAATATAGTGATAATTATAGACTGTCAGTTGTTTTTGTAAATGTTTATAATTTCACTTGATATTCTCGTTATTAAGAAAAATACAGGGGTTACTAACATTAATTTAAAATATAAAAACTTGCAAATCAGAAATAATATAAGGTTACTAACAGCTGTGAGTAACTCGGTGGAATAGGAAAAAACAAGTGAATTTCGAGTGTAAAACTGTTGATAAGTTGTAAAAAGATTACCGGATAAAAATGGTTTGTTTTTTTGGGAACTTCGGAAAAAAATATAAAAAGCTACCTTATCTTAATAACCAAATTTATTTATCTATTTTCATTCTGAAGTTTTCAACATGCCACACACAAGTTACTGACAAGAAAATATGCAAATGTAGAAAACTAAAATACGGATGTGTATCGATTAAATCACGATACACATCCGTATTTCTTTAGATTTCTGAAACAACTTATTGAAGTTTATTTAAGATAGAAGTGGTAGAATAACCTACTGTTAAATCGATAGTTATAATCTCTCCTCCTTTATTTTTTACAATATCGTAGCCTACGATTTGTTCCGGTTTATAGTCTTTCCCTTTCACTAAAATGTCCGGTTGTATATACTTGATAAGTTCGTAAGGGGTATCTTCATCAAAAAGAACGATTTTATCGATAAAGATCAGGGCAGAGAGCAAAATGGCACGTGCCTCCTGATTGTTTATTGGGCGTTTCTCTCCTTTTAGCCGTTTTACGGAAGTGTCTGTGTTTAATCCGACCACTAATTTTGTACCTAAAGCAGCTGCCTGAGCAAGATATTCTATGTGTCCTTTGTGAACTATGTCAAAACAACCATTGGTGAAAACGATTTTTTCATTTTTAAACCGCCATTGATTCAAAGTGCTGAACAAATTTTCCTTATCGGTAACGATTTTGTTTTTTATAAACGACAAATAGTCCATACTTTCCGGATTATTATTTTTAAATGAGCTGATTTGTAACTGTATCCGGGAATACAAGGGTCGGTATGTGTTGTTTAGCTTCTTCAAAATCCATAGCGGCGTATGAAATAATAATCACAACATCTCCTACTGCACATTTACGGGCTGCAGGCCCATTCAAACAAACTACACCGGAACCTCTTTCTCCTTTGATTACATAGGTTTCCAGCCTTTCTCCGTTGTTTACGTTAACAATTTGTACTTTTTCGTTTTCTATGATATTGGCAGCTTCCATTAAGGCAACATCGATAGTGATGCTTCCCACATATTGAAGATTGGCTTCGGTGACTGTTACCTTGTGAATTTTTGACTTTACGACTTCTATAAACATCTTTTTAATTTTAGATTAAAATTAAAGGCAGTGATTTAAAAGACAATATTGTCAATTAATCTTATTTTACCGGCATAAACTGCAACACACGCTACTTTTGTTCCTTTTTCTGTCCAGTTTTCCGTTACTTTTAGGGTAGTATCATCTACAATTTCCACATATTCTGTTTCCAGGTACGGATTATTGTTGATTTCATCGGTTATCCATTTTTTCAGATCGGAAACGCTCATTTCTGAAGCTAAGTTACGAGCTTTTTTTAAGGTAGCATAGATATGGGGAGCATTTTTTTTATAATCTTCGCCCAATAATGTGTTTCTGGAACTCAGAGCAAGCCCGTTTTCTTCCCGCACAATAGGGCAAGGTATAATCTGAATATTATAATTCAGTTGTTTTACCATATTTTTTATGATTGCCACCTGTTGAAAATCTTTCATCCCAAAGAATGCTTTATCCGGGCGTACAATGTCGAATAAACGGCTTACCACCTGTCCCACTCCGTTAAAATGTCCGGGTCTCAGGGCTCCTTCCATAACCGATTCCAAATATCCGAAATCAAATTTACGGGTGTCCGGTTCCGGATAGATTTCATCGACTGTCGGTGCGAAAACAAGATCGCAACCTACTGTTCTTAATAACTCAGTATCTTTGTCTAAAGTACGGGGATACCTTTTTAAGTCTTCTAAATCATTGAATTGGGTGGGATTTACAAATATGCTGACAACAGTAATATCACTGTTTTTCTTACATTCTTTTACTAAGGATAAATGCCCATTATGTAAAGCACCCATTGTTGGTACGAAACCAATTGTTTTTCCCTCTTTTTTGTAGCTGTCTATTAGACTAACTAACTCATTTTTAGATTTTAAAACCTGCATGACACATAATTAAAATTCGGGATGCAAGTTTACTAACTATTTTTGATATAATAGAAAATTGACTGTTTAAAATTGAAAATGAGGCTATTTTATAAAGTTTTTCTATACAATTTATCTTCTTTATTTATGTATTAAATTTTTTTCGATCTGTTTTTCTGTGGTTTTCAACTGAAAATGAAATATGGATTTAGGTGAAACTTGCTGTTTTTTTTACTTACCTATTCTACTAATGAACAAAGCTTTGTTATTTTCTTTTCGGGTGAAAACACGCAGGAAGATGTTTCGGTTTTTATGGGGTTGTCATTAAGTGCCTGGTAATAACTCGATTTATAGAAATTATACCGTTCAAGAATTTTACTTTCAGACGCGATTTCCAATGTAATCATGACTTCTTTGGCAAATTCCAAAGGTGCGGTGCTGTTGGCAGTAATAATATGGTGATCTCTCACCACCTGTTGCAGGATATATTAGCGATGACAGGTAAGCTGATTCTCAGTCGGCATATTTATCCAAAACAACGAATAATATGATTTTTTTCATCGTGATGCTCTTTAGCTTATATTTTATTATAGAGGTTATGAATATCTGGATGTACGGAAGTCAGGGCTTCGATCAATTCTGAATGAGTGACACCTTCGCGCATTACGATAAAGATAGTGTCGTCCCCGGCGATCGTCCCCAATACCTGAAAGTAATTTTCACTGTCTATTAATACGGTTACGGCATTGGCATAACCGGGCAGAGTTTTGATAACTGCCATATTTCCTGAAAAATCCACACTTAATATAGTGTCCGTAATGATAGAGCTTACTTTATCTTCTCTTTGTTCATTAAAATTTTCCGGAATCACATAAATATATCCTTTCTCTTTATGCGGGATTTTAGCTACTTTCATAAACTTCAGGTCCCTGGACAAAGTGCTCTGTGTGGCCTCTACATTTAATTCTTTTAATTTATATAATAATTCCTCCTGTGAACAAATTAATTCCGATTCGATAAGCCTGCGTATAGTTAAAAGTCTTTTGGTTTTATTTCTCATATTTTCCGGTTTAACTTCAATTTTCGGTTGTAAATCCAATACTTTGCAAAAATAATAAATAATTTTATTCAAATGTTTTTTCCCGATAATCTTTTAGTTATGCCTATTGCTGTATATTTATTCGATATAAATGCATAAATATTCTTTGTAGTAAGAAAAAAGTTTTATTACCTTTGCACCAATTTGGACATTAGGTAAATTAGTTCACACAAATAAGTATGCAAAATTTAAAAAAAGCACGTTTAGTTCTGCAGGACGGAACAGTTTATGAAGGTACTTCTTTTGGCTACGAGAAATCGGTCGCCGGAGAAGTAGTGTTCTACACAGCGATGACAGGGTATCCTGAAAGTTTGACTGATCCCTCGTACAAGGGACAAATTCTCGTTCCAACTTATCCGATGATCGGTAATTACGGTGTTCCCGTAGACGATGCGGAGGACGGCATTTCTAAATTTTTCGAGTCGGATAAAATTCATTGTACTGCTCTGATTATTTCCGATTATTCGTTTGCATATAGTCATTGGAATTCACAAAAAAGCCTCGGTCAATGGTTGAAAGATCAACAAGTTCCGGGGCTTTTTGGTATAGATACGCGAGCTCTTACAAAAAGATTGCGCGAGCATGGTGCAATGCTCGGCAGAATCGAGTTCGACAATATCCCTGTTCCTTTTTACGATCCGAATGAAAACAATGTCGTTGCAGAAGTTTCAACAAAAGAAGTAAAAGAATACGGAAACGGTAAGCACAAGGTGGTGCTGGTGGATTGTGGGGTGAAATATAATATTATCCGTTGCCTGCTGAAACGGGATGTAACTGTGAAACGTGTGCCCTGGGATTATGATTTTACCAACGAAGAGTGCGATGGAATATTCCTTTCCAACGGTCCTGGTGATCCTGCAAAGTGTGAAATTACTGTTCAAAATATTCGGAAAGCATTGTCGGGCGATAAACCGATTATGGGAATTTGCCTGGGTAATCAGTTGATGGCAAGAGCTGCCGGAGCTGAAACTTATAAATTGAAATACGGACATCGCAGCCATAACCAACCGGTGATCCAGCCGGGTAGCGACCGTTGTTTCATCACTTCCCAAAATCATGGATTTGCTATCGACGATAATACGTTGTCTTCCGATTGGGAACCGTTCTTTGTGAATGTGAATGACGGAACAAATGAAGGAATACGCCATAAATCAAAACCTTTCTTTTCAGCTCAGTTTCATCCTGAGGCTTGCAGTGGACCAGTAGATACCGAATATCTTTTCGATGTCTTTATCGAGAATATTGAAAAAGCGAAGGGTAAGAAGTAAAAACAAAAGGCAAAAGATTGCAAAGGCAATTCAAAATTTACAATCTAAATTAACAGTTGAAAATGAAAGAGATAAATAAAATATTACTGCTTGGTTCGGGTGCGTTGAAAATTGGCCAGGCGGGAGAATTCGACTACTCAGGTTCTCAGGCTTTGAAAGCTATGCGGGAAGAAGGTAAATACACCGTATTGATTAATCCGAACATAGCTACCGTGCAAACTTCCGAAGGTGTTGCAGATAAAATCTATTACCTGCCTGTCACCCCTGAATATGTGGAGGAAGTGATTAAAAAAGAACGTCCTGACGGAATCCTGCTTTCTTTCGGTGGACAAACGGCATTGAATTGCGGTGTTGCCCTTTACGAAAACGGTGTGTTGGAAAAATATGGAGTGGAAGTTTTAGGAACTCCCGTACAATCGATTATCGATACGGAAGACCGTGAGATATTTGCGAACAAACTTCGGGAGATCGATGTGAAAACTCCGCGGAGTATTGCTGCCAACAACATGGAAGAAGCTTTGAAAGCTTCTAAGGAATTGGGTTTTCCTATCATCGTGCGGGCTGCCTACACTTTAGGCGGATTGGGATCGGGTTTCTGTTCGAACGAAGAAGAGCTGGTGAAACTGGCTTCGAGTGCTTTTGCCTATTCTCCCCAGGTGTTAGTGGAAGAATCGTTGAAAGGCTGGAAAGAGGTGGAATATGAAGTGGTACGTGACAAATACGATAACTGTATCACCGTTTGTAACATGGAAAACTTCGACCCGCTGGGAATCCACACGGGGGAAAGTATCGTTGTAGCTCCTTCACAAACTTTGAGCAATAGCGAATACCATAAATTACGCGCCATCGCAATCAAGATCATCCGGCATATAGGAATTGTGGGTGAATGTAATGTGCAATATACCCTGGATCCGAATTCTGAAGATTACCGCGTCATTGAAGTGAACGCCCGGCTTTCCCGTTCCAGTGCTTTGGCATCGAAGGCTACCGGATACCCATTGGCTTTCGTGGCTGCTAAGCTGGGTTTGGGTTACGGATTACATGAGATTAAAAATTCTGTCACAAAAGTGACTACGGCCTGTTTTGAGCCTGCCCTCGACTATGTGGTTTGCAAAATTCCGCGTTGGGACTTGAATAAATTTGAAGGTGTTTCCAAGCTAATCGGTTCTTCCATGAAAAGTGTGGGTGAAATCATGGCAATCGGACGCACCTTTGAAGAAGCCATTCAAAAAGGTCTTCGTATGGTGGGACAGGGAATGCACGGATTTGTGGGAAATAAGCTCACCATCGACGATGTGGATGAAGAGCTGGTAAATCCTACGGATAAACGTATTTTTGCCATAGAAGAAGCCTTTGTGAAAGGATATTCCGTGGATAAAATCCACGATATGACTAAAATCGACAAATGGTTTTTGGAAAAACTTAAAAATATCCATAATCTGAAAGAAGAACTCGATAAGTATAGCACCATTACCGGGGTTAGTTCCGGGCTTTTAAGACAGGCTAAACAAATGGGTTTCTCCGATTTTCAGATTGGCCGTTTTACGATTAAAGACGATAAGCTAACTGCTCACCAGAAAATGCTGAAAGTCCGGGAATACCGGAAAGGATTGAATATTCTGCCCTGTATCAAGCAAATCGATACTTTGGCGGGTGAATACCCGGCTATGACCAATTACTTGTATGTTACCTATAACGGAAGCGAAAACGACATCCCATATGAACACGACGGACGTTCTGTAATCGTTCTGGGATCCGGGGCATACCGAATCGGAAGCAGCGTGGAATTTGACTGGTGCGGGGTCAGTGCTTTGAATACAATTAAAAAAGCAGGTTATCGTTCTGTGATGATTAACTATAATCCTGAAACGGTAAGTACGGACTATGATACTTGCGACAGGCTTTATTTCGACGAATTATCCTTTGAGAGGGTGATGGATATTGTGGAATTTGAACAGCCTAAAGGGGTGATTGTATCTACCGGAGGACAGATTCCCAATAACCTGGCTATGCGCCTGAATGGGCAACATGTGAATATTTTGGGTACTTCTGCCGAAAATATCGACCGGGCGGAAGACCGCCAAAAATTCTCAACTATGTGTGATCGGCTGGGAATCGACCAACCGCGTTGGAGGGAATTAACCAGCCTCGACGACATTTATGCATTTGTGGATGAAGTGGGATTCCCGGTGTTGATCCGTCCCTCTTACGTGCTTTCGGGAGCTGCCATGAATGTCGTATCGAACCGTGACGAACTGGCTCATTTTCTGGAATTGGCTGCCGAAGTATCGAAAGACCATCCGGTAGTGGTGACTGAATTTATCGAGCAAGCCAAAGAGGTGGAAATCGATGCCGTAGCACAAAACGGTGAGGTGAAAGCCTATGCAATCAGTGAACACGTGGAATTTGCAGGGGTTCACTCCGGTGACGCGACGATTGTTTTTCCGGCCCAGAAACTTTATGTGGAAACCCTTCGCCGGATTAAAAAAATCGCCAGGGCTATCGCTAAGGAATTAAACATTTCAGGACCTTTCAATATGCAGTTCCTGGCAAAGGACAACGATATTAAAGTGATTGAATGTAATCTCCGGGCGTCCCGTAGCTTCCCGTTCGTTTCCAAAGTGTTGAAATACAACTTTATTGAAATGGCCACCCGCATTATGTTGGGAGAACAGGTAGAATCTTTGAACAAATCGGTGTTCGACCTCGACTATGTAGGTGTAAAAGCTTCTCAATTCTCATTTGCCCGTCTGTTAAAAGCCGACCCTGTGCTGGGCGTGGACATGTCGTCTACCGGGGAAGTGGGCTGTATCGGTGAAAACTATTACGAAGCCATTCTGAAAAGTATGATTTCTGTGGGGCATAGTATTCCGAAAAAGAATATCCTGATCTCCTCCGGGCCTACACGTTCCAAAGTGGAATTGTTGAATTCCACTAAAATGCTGATCGATAACGGATATTCTATCTTCGCAACAGCAGGAACGGCTAAGTTTTTCGCAGAAAACGGTATCGATGTAACCGTATTACATTGGCCGGACGAAGAAAAAGAGCCGAACATCATGGATTACCTGAAAAATAAGAAAATAGACATGGTGATCAATATCCCGAAAAACTACACCAAACGGGAATTGGACAACGGTTATAAAATCCGCCGGGCGGCTGTGGATTATAATATTCCATTGATCACGAATGCCCGTTTAGCGAGTGCTTTCATCTATGCCATTTGTAAAGTAGATAAAGCCGATATAGCTATCAAGAGCTGGGATGAATACCAATAATCTCCTGTAACAAATGAACTTATATGATAAAGATGCCGCAGCGATGCGGCATTTTTGTTTGTAACTTATTAGTTTGCATTTAGTTTTTCGTTACTTTTGCGGGGAAATATAATACGAATAGGTATGTTTAAAAAATATTGGAAATTATTCGTCATCTTTTGGTCGGTGATTTTGCTTTGCATAGCAGGTGCTTTTCTTTTCTTTTGGCTCATTGCCGAAGGCAAGCTGGGATTTATGCCTACTTTCGAAGAACTTGAAAACCCGAACAACCGTTTTGCCTCTGAAGTTTATTTTGAGGATGGCCCGGTGATGAATAAATATTTTGAGAAAGAAAATCGGAAATATACAGAGTATAAGGAAATACCCCAAACAGTTGTAGATGCTTTGATTGCCACGGAAGATGTGCGTTTTTACGATCACAGCGGGGTGGATGTAAGGGGATTGTTCCGGGTGGCGAAGGGATTACTGACGGCTAACACTTCAGCCGGAGGAGGAAGTACCATCAGCCAGCAGCTTGCAAAAATGCTTTTTCCCCGTGAAGCCGATTTGAATGTTTTTGAGCTGGCTATCCGTAAATTCAGGGAATGGGTGATTGCCGTACGGCTTGAAAAAAGCTATACCAAAGAGGAGATATTGACCATGTACCTCAATAAATACGATTTCCTGAATTTGGCTGTGGGAATCAGTTCGGCCGCCGATATATACTTTCAAAGTTCGCTCGATTCTTTGAAGATAGAGCAGGCGGCCATGTTGATCGGTATGGCAAAAAATTCATCTTACTACAATCCCGTGCGCCGTCCTGAACTGACGCTTAAACGCCGGAATGTGGTGCTCTCCCAGATGTTGAAATATGATAAGATCACCGAAACCCAATACGATTCCCTTGCCAGCCTGCCTTTAGGATTGAATTTCAAACGGGTAGACCATAAAGAAGGGCTGGCCACTTATTTCCGGGAATATCTTCGGTTATACATGACAGCCAATAAACCGGAAAGGGCACGCTATAAAAATGTGGAGCAATTCCGTCTCGATTCTACGGCCTGGGAAAATGATGCCTTGTATGGCTGGTGTAAGAAAAACCTGAAAGCAGACGGCTCGCACTATGACCTCTATTCTGACGGGTTGAAAATTTATACCACTTTGGATTCCCGGATGCAGAAATATGCTGAAGAAGCGGTGCAAGAACACTTGTCAAAGGATTTACAGCCTATTTTCGATAAAGAAAAAGTACATAAGCGCAATTCTCCTTTTTCCAACGATATGACACAGGAGGAGATCGACAAAGCTTTAAATCGCTCGATTCGCCAGTCGGAACGCTATCGGATATTGAATCTGGAAGGGAAAAGCGATGCTGAAATACGGAAAACCTTCGATGTGCCCGTATCCATGCAAATTTTTACCTGGAAAGGTATCCGCGATACGGTGATGACCCCTTTGGATTCTATCAAGCACTATAAGTCCTTCTTCCGTGCCGGTTTTATGGTGATGGAACCGCAGACGGGGCATATCAAGGCTTATGTCGGCGGGCCGGATTACCGTTATTTCATGTATGATATGGTGAGCACCGGAAAACGCCAGGTAGGATCCACCATTAAACCGATCCTTTATACACTGGCTATGCAGGAAGGTTTAGGGCCTTGCGATAAAGTGCCGAATATCCAGCAAACCTTTATTTTGCCCGACGGAACTCCCTGGGCGGCACGGGGCGGCACGAAAAGGGTAGGCGAAATGGTGACTTTACGCTGGGGATTGGCTAACTCCGAAAATAATATATCCGGTTGGGTTTTAAAGCAATTTACACCTCAGGCGGTGGCACAGATGGCTCATAAAATGGGTATTTCCAGTTTTATCGATCCGGTGCCTGCCGTATTTTTGGGGACGGCTGAAATCACCGTAAAGGAAATGGTGGCTGCTTATTCTATTTTTGCGAACAAAGGGGTGTATAATTCTCCTCTTCCCGTGTCGCGGATTGAGGATAAATATGGCAACGTGCTGGCTGAATTCCGGCCTGAATCCCGGGAAGTGATTACGGAAAACACGGCTTATCTGATGTGTAATTTGCTGGAAGGGGTAGTGACCAGCGGTACAGGTATGCGTTTACGCTTCAAATATAAACTGATGAATCCAATGGGAGGGAAAACCGGAACGACGCAGGAACATGCGGACGGCTGGTTTATGGCTGTGACTCCCGATTTGGTGGGTGGAGTATGGGTAGGAGCGGAAGACCGTTCTATTCATTTCCAAAATTTGGCGAACGGGCAGGGAGCCAGTATGGCTTTACCGATCTGGGCATTGTTCTTACAGAAAGTGCAGGCCGATCCTAAAGTCAGGATTCCGGACCGACCTTTCGAGCGCCCTATGGGAATCACGAAACGCCTGGATTGTGATGAAACTGTTTCCGGTACTGAAGCGACAGAAATGGATGAAGAAGACGAAGAATTTTATTAAATATTAATAGGCTAACCTAATGGTCGCAAAATCGAAGACAATATACGTCTGCCAGAATTGTGGGGCGAAAGAACCGAAATGGGCGGGGAAATGCAATATTTGCGGAGAATGGAATAGTTTTGTGGAAGAGGTGGAAATTCCGGCGAAAGGGCGGGGAAATGCTCTCATCGGCAATCCGTCTTCGAAAGCATTGCGCCTATCTGAAATAAAAGCCAATGCCGATGAACGTATGGACACCGGCGACGGCGAGCTGAACAGGGTGCTGGGAGGTGGGTTGGTGCCCGGCTCGATGATCTTGCTGGGGGGAGAACCCGGCATTGGAAAATCAACCCTTGTCCTGCAATTCGCCCTTCACAACAGTTGTGGAAAGGTGCTTTATGTATCGGGAGAAGAAAGCATTTCCCAAATTAAGATGAGGGCGCAGCGTTTGGGTTCCGATAACGATGAATGTCTTTTCCTTTCCGGCAATTCACTTGAAAATGTGCTGGAACATGCCCGGACGCTTCAGCCAAACCTGTTGATTATCGATTCAATACAGACACTCGCTACCGAAGCCGTGGATTCTATCCCCGGCAGCCTTTCGCAAATCCGGGAATGTACAAACGCCCTACTTCGTTTTTCTAAAGAAAATACTATATCCACCATATTGATCGGGCACATCACGAAAGACGGACAACTGGCAGGGCCTAAGATTTTGGAACACATGGTGGATACCGTCCTGCAATTCGAGGGAGACCAGCAATATATGTATCGTATATTGCGTTCTATGAAAAACCGTTTCGGCTCGACCTCCGAGATTGGAATATACGAGATGCTTCAGTCCGGTCTGCGGCAAGTGACCAACCCTTCCGAACTTCTTCTATCGAACCACGATCAGGATTTGAGCGGGATTGCCGTTTCTGCCACGGTAGAGGGCGTAAGGCCCATTCTTTTGGAAGTTCAGTCTCTTGTATCGACTGCTGCTTACGGAGTGCCGCAGAGGTCGGCTACCGGCTTCGATTCCCGGCGGCTGAACATGCTGCTGGCTGTGCTTGAAAAACGGGTAGGTTTTAAATTAGCATCCAAAGACGTATTCCTGAACATTGCAGGGGGGATAAAAGTGAGCGATCCCGCCCTTGACCTGGCTGTCGTGATGGCTGTTTTATCGTCAAATATCGATGCCGTACTGCCCGCCGATACCGTATTTGCGGGTGAAGTCGGGCTATCTGGTGAGATTCGGGCTGTAAGCCGTGTGGAACAGCGAATTTCAGAAGCAGAAAAATTAGGCTTTAAACGTATTTTCGTACCTTTTGGCAATAAGAAAGCATTTACCCGGAAAACCACTCACATAGAAGTGGTTTTTGCCTCTAAAATTGCCGATATATGTCGGAATCTTTTTGGTTGATCGAATAGAAAAATCTTAAAATTCTCACAGGGTACAATACCTATGTTCCGCAAAATTGTATATATTTGTTTGTAGGTGTTAAATGTGAAATATGATGTGGATATATATAATTATTCCGATCGTTGTGGCAATTTGTTTCCTTTGTTTTTCTAAATCTCAGAAAACTAAATTGTTCTATTGGACAAAGGGAATCAAATCAGAGATAATTTGTGAAAAAATTATCCGGGCAGTTCCCGATATGGTTTTCATCTTCGACCGTTCTCTCCGTGTCCTGAAACTTTATAATCCGAACGAAAAAGAATTGATGGTTCCCAGTGAGCAATTAATTGGGGAATATGTCGGAAAATATCTGGATAAAAAATTTGCAGATCTGATAGAATCCAGTATTCAGAAAACAATAGAATCCGATGGAGTATATGAGGTTGAATACCAAATAGAAACTCCTTACAGGACGCAGCATTACGAAGGACGCTTCTTCCGCATTCGGAAAAACAAATTCGCTTGTTTTGTCAGGAACATTACCGTCAGAAAAAAGGGGGAATTGTTTATCCAACAAAGACAGGAACTGTTGAACTCGATTTTGGATAATATCCCTTGTCCCCTTATGCTTAAAGATGTGGATAATGATTTCCGTTATATATATTGGAATAAGGAATGTGACAAACAAAGCGGTTTGAACCGCCAGGATGTGCTTGGAAAAACAGATACAGAAATCTATGGAGAAATACGTGGAGGGGAATACCAACGGATAAACAGGCAGGTAGTGGACGAGGGAAAACCTTATCAAAACTATGAAATCTTTGTCACACCCGATGGGGTGGAACATCCTTCCATTGTATACAAAAATGTGATTTCCGATGACATTCACCATTGGTTGCTGGTTGCCCGTTGGGATATTTCCGATTTGATTTCTGCCGAAAAATCATTGAAACAAGCCCATAATATCAATCAACTGATATTAGAAAATGCTAACATCGGTTTTGCTTTTATCGATTCAGACTATGTCATTCAATGGGAAAATATTAGCACTTATACCAAACATCCGCTTATATCCAAATATAAAACCGGGATGACCTGCTATAAAAATGTGTGGGGATATAATGAGCCTTGCAAGGAATGTGTGATGCGGGACGCTATCCTTTCCGGGAAAATAGAGCAAAGGATTTTTTCTGATAACGATCAGGATTTTTTTGAAGTCATGGCAACCCCGGTCTACGATGAGGCAAAGAAATTGCAAGGGGTGGTGATGAGGATTGAAGATGTGACCATCAAAAAACAGATTGCTCATGAATTGCAAAGGGCGAAAGAAGAAGCAGAAAAATCCGATCATTTGAAATCGTCTTTTCTGGCTAATATGAGCCATGAAATCCGTACTCCGCTCAATGCAATACTCGGATTTAGCGATTTGCTTTGCAGAACGGAAGATCCGGCAGAAAAAGAAACTTATTCAGAAATTATTAAAAATAATAGTGATCTCTTATTACAGCTGATCAACGACATTCTCGACCTTTCGAAAATCGAGGCCAATATTTTAGAATTTGTTTATTCCGATGTTGACATCAATATTTTGCTTCATGACTTGGAATGTAGCTTCCAGTTTAAAATAACACATATCCCGGATTTGAGGATAAAATTTATTCCCGGTTTGCCGGATTGTACCATACATACCGAAAAAAATCGCTTTTTGCAGGTATTCTCTAATTTTATTACAAATGCTATAAAATTTACCGCTCAGGGAGAGATCACCTTTGGTTATCGGCCTTGTGATGAGGGACTTTATTTTTATGTGAAGGATACGGGAATAGGTATTCCTGAAGATAAACAACAAAAAATATTTGATCGTTTCATTAAATTAGATACCTTTAAGACGGGTACAGGATTAGGGCTTTCAATCTGTCAGACTATTATTCAAAAATTAAATGGCTCGCTAGGAGTAGAGTCAGAGGAAGGTAAAGGTTCTACCTTTTGGTTTATTCTTCCTTGTAAACCTTTGGGGCAGGGAGTTGATAACCGGGAAGAAGAAGCTATTATCTCCGGCGATGTTTTGCGGGAGAGAAATCTGTAGAAATATCATCGGTTAAACCGACCCTTCTGATTGCAGAAGACGTAATAGATAATTATAACCCGAATATATCTTCAAAAGGATTGTGATTTGCTGTATGCCTTTAATGGACAGGAAACAGTGGGACTTTTCCGGCAAATACCATCCCGATGCCATTTTTGTGGATATAAAAAAGGCTGAAATGAACAATTATCGGGTTATTGCTGGCATTCGGGAAAGGGATCCTTTTATTCCGATTATCGTAATTACTGCATTGACAGGGGGCAGACGATAAAAAGAGATATGAGAAAATGGGTTTACAAAATGTGTAACTGAGCCGATAACTTCGGAATCACTATTAAATACATTGAAAGAAATAGGAGTATAGTAAATGAAGATGTGTATAAGATATTGTTTATTCGTATTAATTTTTTGGTTTGTATTTCCTTCCTTTTCGTTTGCAGAAAACGAAAAAAATATTGATAAAATCTTAGTTATTAGTTCTTATACTCCTGTCAAAGAAACCGGCAATCGGATCATATCTGCTTTTATAAGGCAAATCAGGAAAGATACAGATATGCCCATATCTGTTGAATATATGGATAGTGAATCCTTCTCCGATTATAATCAATGGGTGCAATGGCAAACTTCCCTTTTCAAGGCTTATGAACAACCTCCGAGGATTGTGGTAATTATTGGGGGAGAAGCCTGGTCTGTTTACCGGGAATGCTGTCCTGCCGACTGGCGGGATATTCCTGTTGTATTGGGGGGAGTGAAACATGGGTTTGTCGATTACCGCACAGAATTGGGAGAAGACAGTCTTCGTAGGGGTGAAGTTTTGTCTATGGAAAAATCTTTTGATGGTTTCAAGGTAACCGGATATTATAACACGGACTATATCATTGAAAATATAGGGTTAGTTAAGAAATTACAGCCGGAAGTAACCGATATTGCATTTTGTTTTGGCAGCCGTTATCATCACACTTTATTTAAAAACTACTTATCCGAGACCATTTCGGATGATGAGGATATTCGCATCCATTTTTGGCTTGGGAATCAGCTTTCCACAGTGGCTCTGGTCGATTCTATCCTTAAAATAGATGAAAATTTCGCTGTGATTTCTGCCGGGTGGTTTACCGATATAAATCACTATCCGCATGCTTATTCTATGCTACACAACAGGCTTTCGCTATATCCCGAAAAAAATCTTTATGAAATTCTTGACCAGGATTTTTCTAACCCGAACTATTTGGGCGGTTATTTTGTTTCGGGGGTTGAGATGGGTAAAGATCTGGCGAACCTCACTTATATGGTTTTAAAGCAAGGAATTGAACATAGTCCAGGGTTTAGTGCAACTCCTTCCAAACCTAAATACCATTTAAATTATTCGGTTTTTAAAAATGCCGGTTTGGACGAAAACCTCGTTCCTGATGAAGTGGTGTGGCATAATGTGGAACAGAATTTTTGGGAAAAATATAAGTTGAGGATCATTTTCGTTATCGTATTATCTTTAATGATCCTTGCCTTATTCTATTGGATTCGCAGGAAAAAAGAACAGGTGTATAAAAAATCGAATGAAAATCTGAGGCAGTTACTTTTGGCAATGCCCAATATGGCGGTTGTCTTTGGTTCCGATTTGAAGATTGTCGAAATTGTGAATCCGATGGATCCCCTTCTATTAGGTTTGGAGATAAACGAATATATAGGTTGCAGCATGGAACAACTGGGACAAATGATCCCCGACTTTTATGAAGCTGCCCGGAAAATTGAAAAAAATCTGAAAAAAACGGCATTAACCCGGGAATCCTGTTCGTTTAACTGTGAAACGTTGGTTGGTGAAAAAATTCACTATGTGGAAGCTAAAACCGCCCCCTTAGGTGAAAAAGGGTTGATTTGTTTTGTCCATGATATTACTTCGCTGGTCTTTGCTGAGAAAGAAGTTGCAAAATATAAAAATTTTCTAAATCTGGTCATCGATAATTTACCCGTAGGGGTATTTGTGAAAGATGTTTCCGATGATTTCCGGTATATATATTATAACCAGAAGGTTGCTGATTTTAGTGGGGAAGAAATTGCTAAATTTATTGGTAAGAATGATTTTGAACTGAACGATCCGTTGGCAAAGGAACATTGGGAACAGGATCAGGCTACTCTGAAAAGCGATGTTCCTATTACTTATGAACGGTTGGTTGAGGACAAGCGTTTCGGAATGCGTTACGGGATAACGACAAAAACAAAACTGACCAGCTATGACGGTTCGTGTTATATTATTGCTATTGTCGTCGATGTGACGGATATGCGTAAGAACGAGATCGAACTGAACAACATCCGGCAGGGGCTTTCGGTGGCTCTGGAAGCGGGAGCTTTGTCGGCTTGGATATATGATATTGGAAATAATTGCTTTACGCCATTATACCGGGATGTATTTATGGGGAGTGGCGATAGTTTGGAAAAACCCAAAGAGGCTATTCATCCTGAAGATAGAGGAAAATACCAACTTTTGATGGATGACCTGATTTCCGGGAAATGTGAAAAAAGAAAAGAAATTTTACGGGTACAGAAAAATGGTCAGTACGTTTGGATTGAAATTCAGGCAATAGGAGTTCGTTCCGAAGAAAATGACCAGGTTTTTCAGGTTATCGGGACGGAAAAAGATATTACCGAAGATCTTCGTAAGCAAAGTGAATTGGAAGCCAGCAATTTTAAAACAGAATTAGCGATCTCGTCCAATGGAATCATACAGTGGGATTATGATGTGAAGAAACAAATATTTTCTTCTCCCCATCCTGATTCCTATATGTATCACGGGGTTTCGAAAGACGATTTTATGGCATCGATTTATTCTGACGATGTTCCTGTTTTTATTAAGGCTCTGGATGATGTGGTGAGTGAAAAGGCGAAGACTGTGAATATTCAGATACGGGTGTTTATGCCCAATAAGGGTTTCCGTTGGGTGGACATCCATGCGGTGATTTTTGAAAAGAATGAGCAGGGAGAGGTAGTGCAGCTCACAGGCTTGCGAAAGGATGTTACCGAGTGGAAAAATTTGACGAATGAGTTGATCGTATTGAGAGATAAGGCGGAGGAATCAAACCGTTTAAAATCTGCTTTTTTGGCAAATATGAGCCATGAAATCCGTACTCCTCTGAACGCGATTGTCGGTTTTTCGAATCTGGTGGCACAAACTACCGATACTGAAGAAAGAAAAGAATATTGTAAGATTATCGAAACAAACAACGAACTGTTATTACAGTTGGTGAACGATATTCTTGATCTTTCTAAGATTGAAGCGGGGCAACTCGACTTTGTATTTACGGAAATCAGCCTTCGTTCTCTTTTTACTAACCTGGAACAAATCTATCGTTTCAAAGTGAAAGAAAACGTGCAATTGATCTCTGAGTTACCTGCCAAGGACTATATTATCTGCTCTGAAAAGAATCGTTTGACACAGGTGATTTCCAACTTTTTGAATAATGCCTGTAAATTCACCACTTCGGGTTATATTAAAATGGGATATGAACAGGTTCCTGATGGGTTACGCTTTTTCGTTTCCGATACAGGAAAAGGAATAGCCCAAGAGAATCTGCCTTATGTGTTCGAGCGTTTTAGGAAGTTCGACAGCTTTGTGCAAGGCACGGGCTTAGGATTATCCATTTGTGAAACTATTGTCCAGAGGTTAGAGGGAGAGATCGGGGTTGAGTCCGAAGAAGGAAAGGGAAGCACCTTCTGGTTTGTAATTCCTTATAAGTCGGGAATATTGGAAGAAAGTCCGGCTGTTTCAGAGCAAACTGTGGCGATTGGAAAAAACAAAAAAAGTAAAGAGGAAAAAAAGGTATTGTTGATAGCGGAAGATAACGATAGTAATTTCTTTTTGCTGTATAACGTATTAAAAAATAAATATCGGATAGAACGTGCTTTAAATGGACGTGAGGCAGTAGCTTTAAGTGCGGTATTACGTCCCGACCTGATCCTGATGGATATAAAGATGCCTGTAATGGATGGTTTGGAAGCTACGAGAAATATCCGGAAAGTGGACCCGGATATTCCGATTATTATTTTAACGGCGAATGCCTTTGACGAAGATAAAAAACAAGCCTTCGATGCCGGATGCAGTGATTATTTAGCAAAACCTTTAAATGCCGGTCGATTGAATGAGTTATTGGAAAAATACCTTTAATTTTTTCTGATAAAGTCATTGGTGTTTTATATCGGTCCCCTTTTCAGAGTTTATTTCCTCTGTTTCGCCGGGAGGGCTTGAGAATATTTTTATCTATCAACAAATGATGTGCTTGTGGAAAGCTGTCAGGATAATTTCTTTTTTAAATAGATCATATCGATGCATTGCTTCCCGGCGTCGAAAATAGGATCGGGATAATGGTCTGTGAAGAAGTTTTTCACTGTGTGGGAATATACGAAGCCACATTTTTCATAAAAAGCAATCCCTGATTCGCTGGTTCCTACATATAAAAAATCGAATTTTCCCTGATAATGTTTACTGAGCAGCCGAAGCATCTGTGTGCCTATGCCTCGTCCGTGATATGCAGGATCGACAGCGAGATTTTTCAATTCCCCGTGAGGATCGACCACTGCTTCGCAAATAACGTGGCCCTGTTGCGATAAAGTGAACATTTCTCCTGTCTCTAAATACTTATCGAGCATTTCTTCTGACGGGTCTGCCAATAGCAATAATTCTAAATATTCTTTCTTGTTTCCGGTTACTTTTTCAAGATGTTCCATTATTGGTTTTAGGATATAAATTCGACAGAATAAAGATAGTGTTTTGGATATAATTTATAGTGTTTTTGATCGGGAAGGTGTTTTTTTTACTTTGATAGAGTGTGAATGCCCCTTGTTCTGTTGTTCTATGTGTTTGGAATAAGGCTTATGCTTTGAGTTTTTGATTTTTAATGGTCTGTATTTAATAAATATTATACTGTTTCTTGATAGCCTGTAAGGTCGTTTATGGGAAAGAAATAGGGAGGAGGGACGTTTTACCCGCCCTCCCTTCGTTCGAATCTTTGAGGAAAGGAGAGGTTGGTTGGAAATAGAAAAGGGAGACAGTTTTTGTCTTCTTTCTTGTGGGCGCTGAGGGATTACTCGGAACTTCGTTCCTCGTAAACGCGTTACGAACCCGCTCCCCTTCGTTCGAATTTTTGGGGAAAGGAGAGGTTGACAGGAAATAAAAAAAGGAAGACTGTTTTGTCTTCCTTCTGTGGGCGCTGAGGGATTACTCGGAACGAAGTTCCGAGTAAACGCGTTACGAACCCGCTCCCCTTCGTTCGAATCTTTGAGGAAAGGAGAGGTTACAGGAAATAAAAAAAGGAAGACTGTTTTGTCTTCCTTCTGTGGGCGCTGAGGGATTACTCGGAACGAAGTTCCGAGTAAACGCGTTACGAACCCGCTCCCCTTCGTTCGAATCTTTGAGGAAAGGAGAGGTTACAGGAAATAAAAAAAGGAAGACTGTTTTGTCTTCCTTTTGTGGGCGCTGAGGGATTCGAACCCCCGACCCTCTGGGTGTAAACCAGATGCTCTGAACCGACTGAGCTAAGCGCCCGTGCTATCATCCGATTGCGGGTACAAATGTAGCGCTTTTTTCATTCCTACCAAAAAAAAGAACTGTTTTTTATAAAAATAATTCATATTATCGGCTTCCGCTGTAAAACCGAAAAGTTCTTTGACCGGGCAGTTTACCCTTCATTTGTTTTTAATTGCTCGGCAAAAATTTTATCGAATAATTCTCCTCTGGTTAAACGTCCGTTTTCTGTACAGATAGATTCAACTCTGCCCCTGGCACAAAGCTTGTTATCCGGTAAACGGTAGATGTCTTCCAGAAAAACCAACTTGGGTCCTTCCCGTTTTATGTTCAATTTTACAGTGAAGCGGTCGCCGCTGGTTAAGGATACTTTATAGTCGATTTCTACTCTTGCCACCATAGCATCTATCCCTTGCTTGTGCAGCTCTCCGAAATTCGCCCCGGCAAGTTCCAAAAATTCATGGCGGGCATGTTCCAGATAGTGCTGGTAATTAGCGTTATTGACAACACATTGCAGGTCACATTCATAGTCCCGCACTTTCATTTCGATCTCGAAAATATATTCTTTCATAATATTTTTGTTTCTCTGCGCAAAGATACGTAAAAAAGAATATTTCTAAGGGAATGATTTACGAAGAAATAACTTGTTGAATCGTTATTATTTTGATTATTAGTTGGATATATATTCGTTGTAAATAACTTCAACTCCATTTCCCGGAACGTCCAGAATCAATTTGGCATTATTGTAGCTAAAACGATTATCGAACAATGCTTTGAAATTCTCCTCCCGTTTTATATCTGGCAGGTCGAGTTTTAGAGTAACGGCTTCTTTATTCTTATTGAAAACGACAATCGTTTCTTTTTCAAAATATGAACGCATATAAGCATATATATCATTTTCTATCCTTAAAGGGATAAAATCACCGTGTTGTAATGAAAAACTATTTTCGTAAAGATCATTAAGCAGAGCCATTTGCTGGCGGATTTCTTCTGAATCTTCTTCATTTTTAACAAAGATATGCAAAGAATCGGGACAACAGATTTCAGGAACTCCCGGTAAACTGATGTGGAATGTCCACAATTGGATGAAACGATTGGCTGTGGTGCTATCTATTGTAAAGTGGATTGGAATTTTATAATCTTTTGTCAATAGGGCACGGCGGGGAAAATGATTTATTCCCACTCCTTTTAAATGTTCTGTCACCAAATGATGTAATTGCGGGAACTTATCGTATTTCCTGAAAAATATTTTTGCAGCCTCTTTGCCCGTGAGCGAATCATTATAAGCAAAGTTTTTTTTCATACATGCCAATGCCGGCATAGAGTCGAGAAGTTGTAATTCTTTGACCACTTCATTTTTAATAAGCGGGATGCACACCTCGTTGGAAACTCCGGATTCATTTACCGCCCAAACCCGTAAAACACTCGATTTTATCCCTTCTGTTTCCACAGGCAGTGCAATTTTTAAATGTTGTCCGGTGGGAAACAGGAATTTGTCTTTTAGTTTATAGTTCTGTATATAAACACTCCATTTTTCTACCGGGCGGTCACTTTCCAGAAAAATAGTGTCGTTAAGAATATCGGCAGTAAAAATGATCGGCAGGTTTTTCTCATCCCGGGGAGGTGTCAGTAGTGGAATATCGTAATCAAAACCTGCATAGCGAAATTTCAGATTACCTAATGGAACACGCTGGTCTGTGGGAGCTAAAAATAAAATACTGTCAGTAGAATATATAACCTCTGCATTTTTAGAGGCAGAAACTTTTTTGAGAAGAGAAAGATCGGGAAAATAGTCTGTAAGCCGGATTGCGATAGTATCTCCTTCCCACCATAATGGCCCGATAGGTATTCCGAACAAGGGTTGGGGAGGAATTTTCATGTTTGCCGGCTGGCAAGAATATAGCAAAACAATGATAACCGTAACAAAATAAGCTTTCATATAATTCCGTTTTAAATAATACATTATATCAGCTTTTAATCAAAGGTAATATAAACATTTTTTATGCCAAATTCTATGGGTTTATTTCTGAATATTATCTGTTGGGATAGGATATTTGTATTGTATTATATTTCTGATTGTTAGGTTGTTGTTTCGTATATTTATTAATAATAAGTATTTTTTGTTGTTTGACCTGGCTGGTATAAAATGTGTTATAAATGATAATTTGTTCCTTATTTTTATTATGTTTGTGTCACCTTTGAAATTATAGAGATAATTTCTTTGAGGATTTAGAAATTGATCGTTACTATTATTCTTAACAGAGAAACCGCCAAAATTCTTTTAAAAAAAGTGAGAATAAAACTAACGTTTACGCATAAGCGTGGACTGTTGTGTTTTTCTTCTTTTTTGTACTTGGCGGTACTCTCTGTAAGGCGGCACACAGTTCCACGCTTTACTTTTTATATTTACGACCAGAGAGTTCGGATCTTTTCGATGATTTATCCTTATTTTTGTTTGTTCTATCGGGTATTTATTAATAAAACTGATTATTATCAGTTACTTTTTCTTTTTCCCTTTTCCTTTTTATCTAAAAAATATAACTTTGCGCCTTGTAATTAGAAATTAAAATTTACGATATACTATGGGAAGAGCGTTTGAATACCGCAAAGCACGTAAACTAAAGAGATGGGGTAACATGGCCCGTACGTTTACCAGAATAGGCAAGGAAATCGATATTGCTGTAAAAGCAGGTGGACCCGACCCGAATAATAATACCCGTCTTCGTATTTTAATCCAGAATGCAAAGGCTGAAAATATGCCAAAGGAGAATGTGGAACGGGCAATTAAACGTGCAGTTTCAAAAGATACGTCTGACTATAAGGAAATTGTTTACGAAGGATATGCTCCTTTCGGGATTGCTATCGTTGTGGAAGCTGCTACCGACAATAATACTCGTACGGTTGCCAATGTGCGTCATGCCTTTACTAAATATGGTGGTTCTCTGGGTACTACCGGATCGTTAGATTTTATGTTCGACCGGAAATCCGTTTTCAAGATCAACAAACCTGAAAATTTCGACATTGAAGAATTTGAATTAGAGATGATCGACTATGGCGTGGATGAAATCTTTGAAGATGAAGACGGTGTGATCAATATTTATGGTTCTTTCGACGCTTATGGAAATATCCAGAAATATCTTGAAGAAAACAAATACGACATCGTAAGCGGTGAGTTTACCCGGATTCCGACGGACACCAAAGAACTCACACCCGAACAACGGGCAGAAGTAGATAAAATTCTGGATAAACTGGATGAAGATGATGACGTTACCAACGTTTATCACAACATCAAGGAAGATTAAAACAATTAATTCTTGCAGAATTAAAAATATAGTTGCATATTTGCACCCGCAAAACAGTTTTGTCGGAATGCAACTAAAATGATGACTTCGTAGCTCAGCTGGTAGAGCAATTGACTCTTAATCAATGGGCCGTGGGTTCGAGTCCCACCGAGGTCACTCAGAGGTAAGACAAAATCTTGCCAAAACAAGTCAAAGCTCTCTAAACATGTGTTTTAGAGAGCTTTTTTCTTTTCCGGTAAGTCATACCGAAGACAAAAAAAGCCACTTTAAGCCACAAAATCGTTACTGATTCGTTACGGTAAATTTAAAAACCAAAAACCGTAACGATTTTAACACTAAGTCATTGATTTGGCGTTGCTTGACCTTTCGTTGTCTGCTCTTGTTTCAAGAAACCAAAATAGTTTTGCGAACAAAAGAAAAGACGCTATGAAAAGTACATTTAAGGTGTTATTCTACCTCAAAAAGAATGAGCCCAAAAAGAACGGATACGTTACTATAATGATACGGGTAACCGTAGACGGCTCAAATACCCAATTCAGTAGTAAGCTCGACATTCATCCTGATGAATGGGACGTATCCAAAGGTCAAGCCAAAACAGGTAAAAGTTTATCTGCTAAGAACTCAACATTGAACCGCACTCTTGAAAGCATACGTGCAGAACTTACCGTACAGTATAACCGCCTGATGAATCTAAAGGGTTATGCTCTACCAGAACAAATCCGTAATACTTTCTTAGGATTAGAGGAAAAAGAGAAAACTCTGATTACATACTTTTCTCAATTCAATGAGCAGTATAAACAGAAAGTGGGAACAACCACAACACGAATGACCTATTCCCGTTATGAACTCACAAAACAAAGGCTTATTGATTTTATGAAAGATAAATATAATAGGTCTGACATTCAAATCCATGAAATGAACACCGTGTTCATTGAAAATTTCTACCTGTATCTTAGAAACATTCATGGTATCAATAACAATACTGCCATGAAATTCATTCAACGATTTCGTACCATTCTGATGTATGTAAGAAATACAGGAGTTGATTTCATTAATCCCTTTGCTAACTACAAATTCAATTACGAAAAAGTGGATCGTGGTTATCTTGAGCAAGACGAAATAGACCGCATATATAACAAGAAATTTGCTTCCCAACGACTGGAACAAGTTCGGGATATGTTTATATTCAGTTGCTATACCGGATTGTCCTATATAGACCTTTGCAATCTCACACCAGACAATATCAAAACTGGATTTGACGGCAAACTCTGGATTATGACCAAACGGGAAAAGACCGGAATAGATTCAAACATCCCACTTCTTGAAATCCCACGTCAGATACTAAAGAAATACGAAGGATATATGAAAAATGGAAAACTTCTTCCGGTTATCAGTAATCAAAAGATGAATGATTATCTGGAGGAGATCGGGATTCTTTGTGAGATTAATAAACACATTACATTTCACCTCGCACGCCATTCCTTTGCGACAGAAATCTGTATTACACAGGGAGTTCCCATTGAAAGCGTATCCAAAATGTTAGGACACACCAGCGTTAAAACCACACAAATCTATGCCCGTGTGGTAGACCGTAAAATCAGCCACGATATGGCAGTATTGGAGCGCAAAATCAACAGCCGGAAACAACAGCAAAACGAAGCAGTAAACTTTTAAAACTTATCAGACATGGAAACAGGTAAAATAGATATGCAGTTTAAAGAAACGACTAGCAAACTTTCAGTACATATACAGTTATCCGAAGATGGCACAGTATGGCTCACCAAACACCAGATAGCCGACCTTTTCGGGGTATATATCCAAACCGTAACAGCAGGATTAAAAACCATCTTTCAGAAAGAACTGTTATTGCAAGAACAGGTCACTAAAATCCATCGTTTCACCAACGATCAGAATAAAGAGTGCCAGACTGAACTCTATAATTTAGAAGTCATACTTACTTTAGGTTTTTATATGAAAGGTGGAATTTGCCTATCCTTCAGAGAATGGGTACACGAACGAGTAAAATCCCCCATTGCCTACCATCCGAATCCGCCCATCCTGATTCAATTCGGGCAAACCTTAATACTATAAAGATTGAAAAACTAAAGTCGCTCCAATACGTGAGCGACTTTGGTTTTTAATTACTTATTACAATTTACAATAAATGGAGTTTTCTGCAGTCCTGTCCGGGGAGATTTCCTGAGCCTGTTTGAGGGGCTCCGAAACTCCCCGAACACCCTCAAAATCATTGAAAAAGTCAGAATAACTCGTCAGAGTTATTTCCGACTTTTCCAACAATTTCCTTTCCATCCCACAGGCAAAGTATCCGCTTTGTAGCAAACCTTTTATTCCTTTAAAGCTCTTAGGAACTTACCCAACTTATCATACAATACCTTTAACTCATGGAATGACAATTCCGGTAGTTCCAATTCATTCACACCAACAAAATAGGTAATCTTAGCTTCCTCATCGTCACATTGGGTGACATACTTTGTAATCAGCGGAGCCGCCTTCATTACAGGTTGCCTGGAACTTTTACAGATACAAAACAACCCATTAGATGTTGCGTCTTCGGTATCAGAAACCTCTTCCTTTTCCTCAAACTTCCCTAAGAAAGCCAGAATTGTAAGTGCCACCCGTTTTAATTGTTGCGTACCCATACATTGCAGATTGCTGTCAAAAGTTTCCACCCCGTAATCTATAAAGAAACCCTCATCATGGGAATAACGGCTTACCGTTTTACTCATCTCCACAGGAAAGATTCCATACGTTTCTGTTTTACAATCAGAGGGATAATTCTCCCGTTCGATAAAACTCCTTATCGTATTATGGAGTTCTTTTAACTGTCCGTAGGAAATGCCACAAATAAGACCTTCCCCATAAGATAGACAATACTCTGTTTCTTCCCTGATTCCGGTTTGTCCTGAACCTTTATTCTTTGTTACCATAACCGGATAATTAAAGGGTTTGAGAATCGTTTTCCGTTGGTTCTGCTACAACCTCATTACTTTTGGCTTCTTCTATTAACTTTTCAAGGTCTGTAATCTGCTGATTATAGAATCCTGCCATGTTATTGATTAATCGACCAGATTGTGACAAGTAAGCCACGCAGGACATCAAATCCATAGTTAGTTTAGCTGATTTACTCCGATTATCAGTGTTTTCTACCCGTTGAAGATACAACACGAATCCGTAATGCAGAATAGGGATATACCTGTCCCAGGGAAGTTCCAGCTTTGTTAAAAGTGTTTTCATACATTTGGATTGGTTCAGAAGATACTGCCGATGGTCTTCAACATTCTTCTTGTTAAACTCTTCTTGAATTCGTTCGGATTGCTCTTTGAAATACTCATCATTCAAAATCCTGACTTCTTCATTCTGAATTTGGGTAACTGCCTGTTGTGAACTTGTGGTGTCAGCAACGGGTACATTGTTTTCTTTTTCACTCATAATAGCAATGTTTAGAAGTAGGTCGGAAAGAAAAAACGGTTCCGCCTTTCCCGTTGCTTAACACCTAGAAGGCTGTGGGCACATTAATGCACCACACGGGGGTACGGAACCGAGTATCGATAAAAGCAGCAGGCATAAAAATGCCTGCCACAATTAGGCAGGTTACCTGCCTTCTAGGACTGTTAAGCACGACAAATATACAATAATTTTTGATACTTGTTTCTTCGTCTTAATAGGAATAATCCCCATGCATTATAATCCCCATTTTCTAGCATTTGTTCAACGTCAGATTCCCTATATAGTATTTTCCCGCCAATATGGATAAATGCTATTTTCCTTTGATCCCTGTAATCTTGTAAAGTTCTTCGGCTAATATGTAATTTTTCAGACAAATCGTTATCTGTTAGGAATCGTTCTCCATTAAAATGAGGATTGTAAGAATCTTTGATTTCTTCCAGTTGACTGAGTGCACTATTTAATGATTGCATAAGGGTAGTATATTCTGGATTTTCTTTGGTAATGACTTCCATAATGTTTTGTATTAAAATTAAATAAGTATTATTTCTTGATAGTTTGCTGTTTTAAAACTTTATCAATATCCGAGATTTTATAAAAAATATTATGGTTAATTTGTGAATAAGGGAGAGTTCCATTGTCTCTGTATGTTTGTAATGTACGGGTACTAATTCGTAACATTAAACATACATCTTGTCCGTCCAGCCATCGGATTTTTTCTTTTTTTGAGTTTTGATACATTGTTTCAACTTTTTGTGTTAGCTCTTCGATTCTTTTTACCATAGCTTCAAAAGCTTTACTTTCAACATTAATGATTTCCATAGTATTATAATTTATTGATTATTGAATATCAATAATATAATGTATGAACACCAATTTTAGACAGTGGGTTGAAAGTGGCTTCAAAATGGTATGAAGTGGCTTTATTTACTATACACATAATACCAAGTATTACACCTTCCTTTGCCGTCAGAAGATAATCACCTTAATGTAGTCTATAAACAATGTGTAATATATTAATCAATTAAAGCAGATAAACCATGAACACAAAACAAACTCTTGAAGATATTGACCAAGAAGCCTTTCTTGAAGCAATAGCAAATAAAGGGAGTTCAACCCTTTCACATAGACAGAATGATTTCCCGGATTGTTGTTTGGATACTTCTCTTCCGTCACAGGAGCCATCAAAACGAAACAGTGGCAAGCAACGCCGTATTTCTTTGGAAGAATACAAACAGAAATTTTTACAGGTTCCGAAGATTAATGACCGGAAGCCTGTTTTTATGAGTGCAGCTACCCGTGAACACCTTGACCGAATTGTTCGATTATTTGGAGAACGGGGAATGAGTGTTTCTGGTTTTATTGAAAACCTTGTACTGAATCATCTTGAAGTGTATTCAGATGAAATTGAGGAATGGAGAAAGTTGTAGGTTTAATGGATACTGTATATATGGTCATTGTACTCTATATACTGTATCCACTATTATCTTATTAAAAGATGGTACTAAATTTTATGTTCGTCAGAACATAGCATCCTAAGTCAATATGCAAGTAAAATGAAGAAAAAATGATGATTGATAAACACAAACTACACTTA
>UQJP01000011.1 GCA_900541415.1 uncultured Odoribacter sp.
TCCGGCTGCAAAAAAATAAAGACAGCGACTGGGCGCGCCCGGAAGCCATACCTTGATTGAAGTGGATGGCGGAGTGAACCTGCAAACGGGAAGGCAGCTGGTGGATGCCGGAGCAAACGCCTTAGTGGCAGGAAGTTTCGTATTCAATTCTGCCAATCCGAAAACCACAATCGAAGAATTAAGTAAGCTATAAACCAAAAAGTCAGCCGTAACTAACCCAATATAAAATGTCAGATACGATCATCAAAATGACCGGAGGTGTGATCCGGCAACAAAAAAACACCATTCTCAAAGACGTAAATGTCGATATTAAAAGTGGCGAATTTATATATCTGATCGGAAAAGTCGGAAGCGGAAAGAGTTCATTCCTGAAAACCCTTTACGCAGAACTTCCTTTGGAATACGGTACGGCTGAAGTAGCCGGATTCGAGCTGAAAAGAATAAAAAAATCACAAATCCCCTTACTCCGCCGGAAATGCGGCATTGTTTTTCAGGATTTCAAACTGCTCATCGATCGCAATGTCTATGCAAATCTGGAATTTGTGCTGCGGGCAACCGGATGGAAGAATAAAAAAGCCATCCACGAACGAATTGAAACGGTGCTGGACAAAGTTGGCATGAGCGAAAAACAGTATCAAATGCCTCACCAGCTATCCGGAGGAGAACAGCAACGCATCGTGCTGGCACGTGCCCTGCTGAATGCCCCTCCCATTATCCTTGCCGACGAGCCCACAGGTAACATCGACCCGGAAACATCATACCGGCTGGTGGAACTGCTGCGGGAAATCTGTGACACCGGAAAAACCATTGTTATCGCCACACACCAATACGATCTGATCGAAAAATATCCGGGACGGGTATTGTGTTGCAGTGACGGGCAACTATATGAAAAATGCGATCCGGCCTTAAGTCAGGCCATAGCAGCGGAAGCGGCTAACGAACAGGCCGATCTACCGGAAATGCCGGGAGCGGAAGCCTGCCCGCTGACCTCACAACCGGAAACGATGAATGAAAAAATCACCGTCGAAGCAACAACGGTGGCTATTCCCGAAGCAGGTATCGAAGAAACCGTGATTGAAAGCACCGTGGAATCTGCCGACGGCTCGATAAGCATCGAAGAAACTACGATTATAACAAACGAAATCGTGGCAGAAGAAGTCAATGCCGGAGAAACGGTCCACACGGCAACGCCTCCGGACGAAAACCCCACGCCGGAACCAGAAGAAACCGGACGTCGGGATGAAATACCTGCCCTAATAGAAATAAGCCCGGACGAAATCACGTCTCCGGAAGAAACCACCGAATCATTGCTGGGTAAACTAAGCTTTCCCGAAGTGACGGCTTTCGATTACGAACTGTCGGAAGTGTCTGCCCCTGCGGCAAGTGCTTACCAGATTCCCACAGAGGCGGAAGACCTGTCCGCCCCCGCCGGGACTATCCAGGCAGAAACGGCAACAGAACCAGAAAACGAAGTTTCAAAAAATATTGCTCCGGAAGAAGAATCTCCTGAAAACGAAGAAATTGCAATGCCAGACACCCCGGAAAAACAGCCGAAAACAAAAAAGCCGGAGGATAGCACACCTACCACTCCGACCTTTGATCTCGAGCTGATCGACTAAGCGAACATTATTTTAAATTTTCCAGTTTCAACTGGTAATCGGAACCGAAATTCACGATATATAACGACTGATTTTCCTTTCCCTGCCCGTTATATATTTTCGAGAAACTAAAGCGGGAAAATTCCCCGTCCTGGCTGTAATATTCTATCGCATCCAACGTCCGGTCGCGGTATTTGGCAGCCAAACCGATAAAATAAAGCGCCATGTCGTATGCCTTAAACGCTAAGTTATTCGGCTCCGTATAAAAGTAATTCCGGAACTTGAGGGCAAAATCATGCGCAGCCTGCGTCTGATTATCCACATAACTATAAGTGAAGATTTTGGTATTCAATTTAAAATAGGCCTCATGATCCACAGAAGTAAAAGTCTGCCATTCCGGAAAACCGACCACGGTAACTTTATATCCGTCGGCATACGCCCCCAGAGAAGGCAACACCTTGCTTACCTCCGCTTCGCGTGTCGCCGGGAGAATCAGGATATTTTCCCGGTCGGGCAATAACAAAAGTTTCAAGTCGGCCAAAGGCGTACCTTCAAAATCCCATTGGAAAAACTGCACATTTCCCAATTGCCGCATTTTTTGTGCAAACAATCTTTTATCTTCATCATTATTCCCACCGGGCAAATCGATATAAACCACATTGGCATGGGCTGTCTGTTCCGAAAGCCATCCCGCCATTTTATTCGCCAACGTAGGAAATGAAGTATTTACCTGCACAAAATTAGGATATTGTCCTAAATTTTCTCCCCGGGCAGACAATGGATAAATCACCGGAACATTTTTATTTTCCAGATTTTCAATCACAGCCCTCGACACAGAGCCATACACCGGTCCGATAATCAGGTCAGGTTTCCAATTATTAAGCTCCTGTACCACCGGATAAATCCTTTCCGGATTCTTTTCCGTGTCGTATACGTGCAAATCGACTTTATATCCCTTATTTTTCAGGCTATCCACAGCCAGCAGCACTCCTTCAAAGAAATAAACAAACTGTTCCGAACGGGAAGACAGCGAAGTGTATACAGGGGTGTTCAGCGTATCGGAAACCGTAGGGTATTCATGGGCATAAAACGGCAGCAACAAAGCCACTTTCACATACGGATCGCCCAGCATCACCACATCCGAAATAAACGGAGGCATTTCCTGCGCATGTCCATCGCCATTTCCCACCACCAGCACATCTTTCTGCGGCGTTTCTGCCTTTTTGTCCTGTCCGTCCTGTTTCAACGGTTTCTTCTCTTCCGGCTTCACCTCCTTATTTTCCTTCGGCTCTTTCGCAACAATCACTTCCGGCACGGGTTTTTCTGCCTGTTTTGCGTCAGCCGCAGCCTTTTCCAGCCGGGCCAAAACCGAACGGTCAATTTCACTCAGCGGCAAACGAATCACCGCTCCCACCGCCAAAGGCTCGTTCTGTCCGTATTTTTCATTAAATTTCAAAATGCGGCGCGGTTTAATATCGAACTGCCGGGAAATAGAATATATCGTTTCCCCTTTTTGCACCTTGTGGTAATAAAAATCTTTATCTTGCTGTATAAAAGGCTCTACATAAGGTATTCTTAACACCTCATACAAACTCAGTGTGTTGTCTTTCTTATCATTCAGAGCTTTCAGCTCGTTCACATCCACCCCATAAGCCTTACTGATGGAATACAAGGTTTGCCCTGCCTCTACGGTATGCAAATAATAACTTTTCCCCCGTATCACAACAACATCGGAAGATTTTTTCACCGTATGTTCCTGAGCCGGAACTCCGGTGGCAATCCATAAAACACAAAAGAGCAGTAAAAATCTCAACATAAAAAACTGTTTTAGATTTAAAATCAACGGTTAGTTCCGTTGCGGGGCTGATTAGAATGGCAAATTTAGGAAAATAGTAGTAGATAATTGAAAAAACTAAGCTATTTTTGCACAGAATAACAGATTTGAATTAAGGCAAATATAGAATAATGCAATGAAAATCTCTGCCAAACTTAAATTTTTCCTTCTCAACCTGATGGCTGCGGTCATCGTCATCATTGTTATCGGAGTTGTTGTCCTTTTCCAGCTGGACAACTACACACACCACGGGGAATCGATCGCCGTACCGGAGTTCTACGATATGACCCCGTCGGAAGCCGAGGCTTTGGCGAAGCAGCATAATTTAAAAATAAAAGTGATCGACTCTTTATATGACGACCGGGCAAAACCGGGAGTTGTGCTGGAGCAATATCCCGGAAACGGAGCAAGAGTAAAGGAAAAACGCCTGATTCAGCTGACAGTCAACGCTCAAAGTCCGGAAAAGATTATATTTCCAAACCTGAAAAATTCAGCATTCCGCCAGACCTTACAAACACTGGAAAGCCGGGGATTCCAAATCGGGCACATCGAATATGAAGACTCCGAATTCAAAAATCTGGTATTAAACCTGAAATATAAAGGTAAAGACGTAGAGCCGGACGCCCTGCTCCCCAAAGGCACAAAAATCGACATCGTTTTAGGGAACGGTTATGGCAGTAACACGATCATCGTTCCGCGCCTCACGGGGAAAAAACTGCGTGAAGCGATCTCGCTCGCCCAGCAAAGCTACATGAATATCGGGGAGATTATTCCGGATGCCAGCATTAAAACCCCCGCCGAACAACAGGCTGCGGTAGTCTATCAGCAATCCCCCAATGCCACGGACATCACACAGGCAGGTAGCCCTGTGAATTTATACATCACCCTGCAAAAAAATAAAATTGCAAACATCGATTCATTGATAGTAACAGAATAGCCCTTCATATATGACGGAAGAATTATACGAACAGGACGAGGATTTACAAGACGAAGATTTACAGGACGACGAGGAAGAAGGGCAGGTGCATGAAATGTACGAGCACCATCGCATTGAAGCCGATCCGGGGCAGGCGTTGCTGCGTATCGATAAGTTTTTGATGACACGGCTTCCCAACGCCTCCCGCACCAAAATACAGGAAGCGGCAGAAGCCGGGAATATCTTGATTGGAAACAAGCCAGTAAAATCGAACTACCGGGTGAAACCGGGTGACATTATTTCGGTGGTGATGACCTATCCGAAAAGAGACTTTGAAATCGTACCCGAAAACATCCCCCTCGACATCGTGTATGAAGACGATTACCTGATGGTGATCAATAAGCCGGCAGGGATGGTGGTACATCCCGCTTTCGGGCACTATTCGGGTACTCTGGTCAACGCTTTGGCCTGGCACCTGAAAGACAATCCGCTGTTTCAGGGCAACGATTTTCGTCCGGGACTGGTACACCGCATCGATAAGGACACTTCCGGCCTGCTGGTGATTGCTAAAACCGAAGAGGCCAAAAGCCACCTCGCCCTGCAATTTTTCAATAAAACTTCCGACCGGAAATATATGGCCGTATGCTGGGGAAATTTAGAGGAAGCAACGGGAACGATCACGGGAAACATCGGGCGCCACCCCGTAAACCGGAAAGTAATGTCTATTTTTCCGGACGGCAGCCAGGGCAAGCATGCCGTGACTCACTACCGGGTGTTGGAAAGGCTCGGTTATATAAATGTGGTGGAATGTATACTTGAAACCGGACGTACCCATCAAATCCGGGCACATTTCAAATACATCAAACACCCCTTGTTCAACGACAAGGAATACGGAGGGAATGAAATTTTAAAAGGAACGACTTTCGCCAAATACAAACAATTTGTAAACAATTGCTTTGCACTTTGTCCCCGGCAGGCTCTGCATGCCAAAACCTTAGGATTCGAGCATCCGGTAACAGGCGAACGTCTGTCGTTCGATTCCGATCTCCCCGAAGACATGCAACAACTGATCGACAAATGGAGAAACTACACGGAAGGCCGGGAAGCATAATCCTGTTTTCCACTTTCGTAAATCAGCACTTCTCCTCCCGGAGATCGTCCGGCCATATATCAGAACGCACACAAAATCCATACCTGCTAACACCTGCGATATTATCATCAATACAACACGGACAGGTAGATAAACCCATACGGCAATCATGGAATTTATATTCGAGAAAGCAACAAAAGACGATATAACGGCTCTCACACAGCTCACCGAAGAAGTGTGGAACACCATGGAGCATAAAGAATGGTTTGCCCTAAACAATGTCAGCCAGTATATCGCAAATTTCATCGATTCCGAAAAGGGTTGTGTCTGGAAAGCTACCGACATGGCCACTCGCCGAATTGCAGGTATGTATATCGTTACCTATCCGGGCACAGACCCCGAAAATTTAGGATATGACATCGACTTATCCGGAGCGCAACTTTCACAGGTGGCACACATGGATACGGTGGTCATACATCCGCTTTACAGAGGACAGAGCCTGCAACGAAAACTTACCCTGTTTTTGGAACAGGAACTATTGCCCGGCGGATTCCGGTATTTTATGTGCACGGTCCATCCCGACAATAAATATTCCCGAAACAACATGGAAAAATGCGGTTATCAGGTGATGAAAACAGCTTTCAAATACGGAGGACTGCTACGCCTGATCTGTTTAAAAACAGCAACCCAAAGATAAAATATCTTTTCCCGCCGTTCCTTACAGGCTCGCAACCGCACTTTATGCGAAAAGCCTATTTCTTTTCCCGGCCGTTTGCCTTAAATATTTCCGGCATAGATAAAATACCATATTCCATAATCCGATATAATGGTAAACCGCTCCCTTTGCCAAAGACCGTTCCATCAGTATATCACTCCTCAAACCGCTACAATCCGAAAAACTAAATCCGCAATAAACCCGTCGGTCACAGACTATTTTTTTAATTTTATGCAAAAAATCAATTTTGTTTAAAATATTTCTCCCGGTCGATCGTCTCCTTATATGAAAGGAGTAAGATAAAAATGGAAATAGAATTTTTTACATACGATTGTACAGGTTGCGGTAAATGCGTCAGGCATTGTCCGAAAGGCGCGCTAAAAATGGTAAATAACGGAATGTGTCGCTTTGTAAATATAGCCGACCGAAATGTATGTATAGGATGCCGGAAATGTGAAAAACTATGCCCGGCAAAAGCCATTCGCATCCTACTGAATCAGTATTGAAAACATAAAAGAAAAAATTATGGAAAGAAAACCTAAAATCATTACCCGTACGCTCAAAATCATTGCCTGCACGATCGGAGGAATCTCCCTTATCGCATTGCTTGTTGCCGTAATTATGTGGTTATGGAATCTCGTCGTTCCGACAATCACCGGATGGAACTGTATCAACTACTGGCAGGCGTTAGGGCTTGCGGCATTATTCCGCCTGTTGACCGGACACTTCGGTTTCCCTGCGCCCCGGAGAGGCAGACATCGACACCTGCATGAAGTGATGCGCGGAATGTCACGGGACGAAAGGCGGGCATTCATCCGCGAAAAGCTTCAAAAAATAGGTGACGAAGAAATTAGCGATGAAAAATAACGTTGCCGACATATTTAAAAAGTATCGGCAAAAACTACTCGCTTTTATCCGGGATAAGGTGCAGAAAGAAGAAGATGCGGAAGATATTTTACAGGACGTTTTCCTACGCCTTATTCAGACGGAGGAAAACACTTCTATTCTGCAAATATCAGGCTGGCTTTATCAGGTTGCCCGCAACAGCATCATAGACAGGAACCGTAAGCAGCAGGAAGAGCGTATGCCGCAAATAGCCGTACAGCGGAACGACGATTCGTTCCTCCGTGAAGTCACTGAAATCCTCGTCGACGAAGACCTGTCGCCCGACAAAGAATATTTGAGGACTTTGGTATGGGAAGAACTGGAAAAGGCTTTGAGCGAATTACCACCGGAACAAAGAATCGTTTTTGAACAAACGGAACTGCAAGGCATAACCTTCAAAGAATTATCGGCCAGCAGCGGAATAGCCGTAAAAACACTGCTTTCCAGAAAACATTATGCCGTGAAATATTTGCGGCAACAATTAAAAAAAGTGTACGAAGCGCTGCTTTACGACGAATAGGTAAAATAGATAACCCTAAAGTCCAATATTTCAGGACAGTTTATACTTAAAAAACACAACAATGGGATTATCATCTTCTATTAAAGTAGGAAATTTATCCTTAAATGGAGAGGCTTTCACACTTTACCCCTCCGTTATTCCACAGCCTAAAAAAATAACCCTCAAAAGCCTTTACAACTTTTGAGGGTATCTTATAAAAAATACTTTCTTTCGCCACACCTGCACCATTTTTCACAGGCGGCGGGAGGATGCGTAAAGTCAGGACATTCGTCCTTTATAATCTTCATATCCGAATTTCCGGATTAGCCGGAAACCCGTTTCCGGATTCCAAATTCCGATGGCAGGATGTGAAACACCGTTGAACATGGTTGTTTTCACCATCGTATAATGAATCATATCCCGAAATACAATCCGGTCGCCCACTTGCGGCTCGCGCCCGCCGTCCCACGCCCAATCTCCGTAAAAATCCCCGGCCAGACAGCTATTTCCTCCCATCCTCCAACGCTTCTCTCCTGCTTCCGGCTCATGTGTTCCTAAGATCGCGGGCTTATACGGCATTTCCAGACAATCGGGCATGTGGCAGGCAAAAGACACGTTCAGCATCAAAGTATTTACCCCGCCATTCCGCACAACATCTTCGACCGTAGCCACCAAACAGCCCGTATCCCACGTAAAGGCACTTCCCGGCTCTAAAATAATCCGCAGATGAGGGTATTTCGCTTTAAATTCTGTCAATATCCGGATCAACTCCTGTTCATCATACTCCGGGTGTGTCATCAGGTGTCCCCCTCCCATGTTCAGCCATTTAAGCTGCGGGAAGAATCGCCCGAAACGGTTTTCCACCGCTTCCAGAGTCCGCCTCAGGTCATCCGGACGCGATTCACACAAAGCATGAAAATGCAACCCTTCCACCCCTTCCGGCAATACGGTCAAATCCTCCGATAATATTCCCAGCCGCGATCCACGGTCGCAAGGATTATACAGATCGGTTTCCACGGTCGAATATTCCGGATTCACCCGCAAACCGCAGGACACTCCGGCTTCCATCGCCCGCTTTCCGAGCCGGGCAAACATACCGAGGGAATTAAAGGTGATATGGTTACTGTATTTTAAAATCTCATCGTATTCCTGTTCCATGTAAACCGGAGCATAGGTGTGGGCAGGCTGGCCGAATTCCTCAAAAACGAGACGAGCCTCCGCAAGCGAACTTGCAGTGGCTCCGTCAGCATGTTTTTTCAATTCGGGAAAGATACTCCACATCGCACAGGCTTTCAGGGCAACGATTACCTCTACTCCCGCTTTCTTCCTCACTTCATCGATCACCTTCATGTTTCCGGCCAGCAAATCTTCGTGAAGCACGTAAGCCGGAGAAGGCACCGCTGAAAAATCCCACTCTTTCAGTATCTTATCTTTCCAGGTCATACTTCGAGGTCAATATCGAATTTTTCCACCCAGGGCAATCCCTGTTCTCCCAGCTCTGCCAAGAACGGATCCGGATCAAATTCCTCCACATTATACACTCCTGCCCCTTTCCACAATCCTTTGGCAAACATAGCTGCGCCCAAAGCTGCCGGAACTCCGGTGGTATAGCTCACCGCCTGTGTTCCCGTTTCCTTGAAAGCACGTTCGTGGTCGCAATTGTTATAGATATAGTAAGTTCTCTCTTTTCCGTCCTTGATTCCCTTAATCCGGCAACCGATAGAAGTCTGCCCGTGATAGTTTACCCCCAACGATTTTGGATCGGGCAATACGGCTTTCAGGAATTGAATCGGCACGATTTCCACACCGTTATACATAATCGGGTCGATACGCGACATGCCGATGTTCTGGATCACCCGCAAATGGGTTAAATATTCCTGTCCGAATGTCATCCAGAAACGGGCGCGTTTGATCGTGGGATAATTTTTCACCAGCGATTCCAATTCTTCGTGATAGATCACATACGATTCCCGTTCCCCGATTTCCGGATAGGTCAACGGTTTATGGATTTCATGCGGTTCGGTCACCACCCATTTCCCATTTTCCCAGTAACGTCCTTTCTGGGTCACCTCACGAATATTGATTTCCGGATTGAAGTTTGTGGCAAAAGCCATACCGTGGTTCCCGGCATTACAATCCACAATATCCAGATAATGAATTTCATCAAAATGATGTTTAGCGGCATAAGCGGTAAAGATAGCCGAAACACCCGGGTCGAATCCGCATCCGAGAATGGCCGTCAGTCCTTTTTCCTTGAAACGATCCTGATAAGCCCACTGCCAGCTATACTCAAACTTTGCCTCGTCTTTCGGCTCGTAATTCGCCGTATCCAGATAGTTCACCCCGCATTCCAGGCAAGCATCCATAATGGTCAGGTCTTGATAAGGCAAAGCCACATTTACAACAATATCGGGCTGGAACGAACGCATCAGGGCGCACAGTTCGGGTACCTTGTCGGCATCCACTGCCGCCGTCTTTATCCGGTTACCACCGATAGCGGCCGCGATCTCGTCACACTTCGATTTTGTGCGGCTCGCCAGCATAATATCAGTAAATAAAGGATTGCGCGCCACCTTGTGCGCAACGACCGTACCAACACCTCCGGCACCGATAATCAGAACTTTACTCATTGCAAATATTTTAAATGTTAAAGATATATGTCAATGGGCTAAAGTACGAATAAATTTGAGCATACAAAAATAAGCGGCTTAATTTTTAACCTTCAGTTCCCCGCTGATCAGCAATAGGGATAATTCCGAAACTTTAGCCTGAAAAACAGCAGTTACCTCACGATCCACCGCATCGATATAGCTGCGTTGAAATTCCCGGAATTCTATCCCCGACAGCGTTCCGAGCTTATATTTTTCAAGGGCGGCATCCAGATTTTCAAAGGCTACGGCCGCACTCTCCTTTTCGAAGCTCACAATCTGAAGGTTATTTTCATAAGTGTTATAAAGCTGCGCCAGATCGGCTTTTAATTGCAATTCCGCCTCCTGATAAGACAGGTCGGCATTTTCCATATCCAATCGGGCATTTTTTATGCGTTTGCGGTTATCCAGTCGGTTAAACACATCCACGCTCACCGAAAATCCCCAATACGGACCGTTTGTCCGGTTGAGCGAAGTAGTCGCCTCAGGGGCTTTCGTACGGCTGTAATTGTACCCGGCAGCAAAATCCAGGGTTGGAAACAAGGCAGCACGCGCCAGCTTCATATCCAGTTCCGACACCTTCCGGTCGCGCCTTCCGATCATCAGGGTTGTATTCAGCTCCAACATTTTATCATTCAGTTCATTGAAAACCAATGGCTCCAGCAAGGTAATGGAATCCTTCACATACATCGCCTGCTGCAAATCGGCGTTCATCGACAAATTCAAAGCGATATAAGCACTTTTCAGCAGTTCTCTCTGCTTCATATAATTGGAACTGTCCGCATTCAGGTCGAGTTTCGCCTGCTGGGCATCCAAACCGGACAATACGCCTATCATATATTTATCCCTTGCTTCCTTATACCGCTCGGTGGACAACCCTAACGAATGGCGGGCGGCATCGAGCTTGCTGTGCTGCATAATCACATTATAGTAGGAAGCGCTTACATTCACAATCAGATTTTCTATCGCCATCTGGGTATTCAGTTCCCCGATTGTCATCATTTCCTGATATTTCTCCTGCGTAACGAACATGCCCATCCCGTCGAACAAACGCCAGTTCAAAGCCACTCCGGCGGTCAAAGCGTCCGACCGGGAACTGTTCAGTTCCCTGTTTTCCCCGTTCGTGGTTGTCTTCGAATCGTTGATCGTCTGTTTTTGTCCGGCAGTAACGCCCAAAGTAGGCAGGAAAGGAGAATAATTCAAATCGTTAGCCGCCATTTTTTCCTGATTGCGGATCATCTTGATCGAATAATTCGCCTCCAATGCTCTTTCGATACATTCTTCTAAAGTGACCCTTTTCTGGGCAGGCGCCGCCTGAAACATAGAAACCTGCAAGCCTATCAGCAACACAAACCGCATCGCTTGCTTTAAACCATTCTTTTTCATCGTCAATTACTGGTCGTTATTATATTATCACTCCTTATGTTCTTCTTCTATCATTTTCACCGTATCGGAGGACAGGTAAGAATAGATTGCCGGAATCACAAACAGCGACAGGAAGGTTGCACCCACCATTCCGCCGACAACGGCAATACCCATAGCGACACGGCTTTCCGCCCCCGCTCCGGTGGCCATGGCCATCGGCAAAATACCCAGCACGGTCGATAAGCTGGTCATCAGAATCGGACGGAAACGGGCTACGGCTGCGTTTTTCACAGCCTCCAGCATCGGTTCCCCCTGCGCTTTCCGCTGATTGGCGAATTCCACAATCAAAATACCGTTTTTCGATACCAACCCGATCAACATGATAATCCCGATCTGGCTGAAAATATTCATCGTTTGCTCGAAATACCACATGGATACCATCGCCCCGATCAATGCCAGAGGCACGGTGAACATGATAATCAGCGGATCGCGGAAACTTTCGAACTGGGCCGCCAACACCAAATAGATGAAGACTAAAGCCAAAACAAAAGCAAACATCAAGCTGGACGAACTTTCCACGAAATCTTTGGAACTACCGGAAAGCGTTGTTTTAAAATTATCGTCCAGCACTTCGGCGGCAATTCTATCCATTTCTTCCAGCCCCTGGGAAATGGTTTTCTTTTTAGCCAGCCCGGCGGATACCGTTGCCGCCACAAAACGGTCGTAACGGTACAATTGCGGAGGCATAGAGCTTTCGGAAGTCGTCACCAGGTTGTCCAAAGCAATCAGCTGCCCCGCCGAATTCCGCACATAAATATTCTGCAAATCGGAAGGTTTATTCCGGTTTTCCCGATCTAATTCGCTCAATATCTGATATTGTTTACCGTTCAGGATAAAATATCCCACCCGCTGTTCACTCATCGTCAATTGAAGCGTCTGGGCGATATTCTGCATGGAAACTCCCAGCACCGCCGCCTTATCCCGGTCGATATTGATGGTTAATTCCGGCTTCGTAAATTTCAAGTTCAAATCCGCTACCGAAAATATCGGGCTTTTGTTCACCTCCTCCATAAAACGGGGCAATACCCGCTTGAGGTCGTCGAGGTTTTTCGCCTGAATCACATATTCCACCGGAAGGCCGCCACGCCGCCCGCCGAAGGTTTGCTGCTGCGACACCATCGTACGCGCTCCCGTAAACTTTCTTACCTGCACGCCCAATTCATCGGCAATTTCCTGCTGTGTACGCTCTCTATCCTCCGGAGCCACCAGCCACAAGTTCAAATTGGAACGGTTTGTATTTCCTCCCCCGATCATCTCGATGATCTTTTCCTGTTCAGGCACTTCCTGTTCCAGGTAAGACGATAATTCGGTGGCATAACGATTCATGTATTCGAAAGTCGCTCCTTCGGGTGCGGTAGAAACGATACGGATATTGGAACGGTCTTCCAGCGGAGCCATTTCCGATGGAGTAGCCTGCCACAATAAAAAGATCAGGAACCCACTGACGAGCAATATCACCGGAGCCAGCCAACGCACTTTCATAAATCCGTCCAGCCCTTTCCGGTAGGATTCTATCATCCAGTTGAAAAAAGGCTCCGATTTCCGGTAAAACCAATTGTCGGTGACATTCCGGGTCAGCAGCTTCGTAGAAACCATCGGCGTAAACGTCAGGGCCACGAATGAAGATATAATCACCGCCCCTGTAATCACGATACTGAACTCCCGGAACAAACGCCCGGTGGTTCCCTGCAAAAACACAATCGGGAAAAACACCGCCACCAACGCAATCGTGGTAGCGATCACGGCAAAAAAGATTTCATTCGATCCCTTGAAACCGGCTTCCAAAGGCGACATCCCCTGCTCGATTTTCGTGTAGATGTTCTCCATGACGACTATAGCGTCGTCCACCACCAGCCCGATCGCCAGCACCACCGCCAATAAAGTCAGGATATTTATGGAGAATCCCGCCAGATACATCACGAAAAACACACCGATCAGCGAAATCGGGATCGCCAACACAGGAATCAGCGTGGTGCGCCAGTTACGCAGGAACAGGAAAATAATCAAAACCACCAGCAAAAAAGCCTCTACGATGGTGTCTTTCACTTCATTGATCGAATTACGGATAAACACCGTGTTGTCAAAAGCAACTCCGGCTTCAATATCTTCGGGCAAATCTTTTTCCAAATCCTGCATCACCCCGTATGCCTTATCGACAATGTCTATATAGTTGGCTCCCGGCTGGGGTGTAATCACACAGGCCACCATCGGGATTCCGTTCCGTTTCATGATCGAGCGCACATCTTCCGCATCGACTTCGGCAATTCCTATATCCTGAAAACGGACTACTTTATCCCCGCTTTCTTTAATCACCAAATGGTTAAAGTCATCTATCGTCATCAAACGCCCTAAAGTACGGATGGTCAGTTCCGTATTCTCTCCCTCGATACGCCCCGAAGGCAATTCGATATTTTCGCTGGTAACGGCATCCCTCACATCCATCGGGGTAATCCCGTAAGCCGCCAGCAAAGAAGGATCCATCCGCAGACGCACGGAATATCGCTTTTCTCCCCAGATCGACACACTACTAACACCCGAAATGGTTTGTAACCGTTCTTTATAGTATTGTTCGGCATACATACTCAGGTCGATCAGCGAACGCTGGTCGCTCCGTAACGACACACCGAAAATCGGCTGCGCATCGGCATCCGCTTTGGTCACGGTAGGCGGGTCTACGTCTTTCGGCAATTTACGCTGTGCCCCGGACACTTTATCGCGCACATCGTTGGCGGCTGTTTCCAGATCGACTTCCAGTTCAAATTCCACCGTAATAGAACTCCGTCCGTCACGGCTGGTACTGGTCAATGCCCGGATTCCCTGAATACCGTTGATCGCCGCTTCCAAAGGTTCTGTGATCTGAGTTTCGATAACGTCGGCATTTGCTCCCGGAAAACTGGTCGAAACCGAAATGATAGGCGGGTCCACACTGGGGTAATCACGCACCCCGAGGAACGCCAGGCCGATAAATCCGATCAGGATGAGCACAACGTTAATAACGGTGGCAAATACCGGCCTTTTTATACAGGTTGATGATAAACTCATTCTATCCTCAATTTAGCACATTAATACTTTCATTATTTTGCCACATTGACACTCACGGCCATTCCGTCGCGCAATTGCATCAGTCCTCCGGTAAGCACAGTGTCGCCGGGCTGGATGCCGGAAATCACTTCCACGAATTTCTCGCTACGGCTCTCCGTCACCACGGGCACGCTGGCCGCTTTGCCGTTTTTCATCACCCACATCCGTTTTCCGTCCATTTCAGGCACAACGGCTTCGGTGGGTATGGCTATATATTCAGTATTACCATCCACAATCAGGTTTCCTTTGGCAAACATCCCCGGCATCAATTCCCCGTTCTTATTCTGGAAACGGGCACGCAGCAGGATCATGCGGGTATTCACGTCGATCAAAGGATCTACTGCATATACCTGGGCAGAGAAAGTCTTGTCCTGTCCGGCCACCCGGAAAGCAATACTGCGTCCTTTCAAATTTTGGGACGCATATTTCTCGGCTATGGAAAATTCATATTTTAAAACGGAATTATCTACAATCCGGGCGATTTTTGAACTCGGCTGCACATAGCTCCCCTCACTCACATAACGAAATCCCATCACCCCGTCGAAAGGAGCCCGTATTTCTGTCCGGCTGATTTTCACTTTCAGCAATTCGATGTCGGCCACCAGCATATTATAATCGGTCTGCAACTGGTCGAACGCTTCCCGGCTCACAGATTCCCTCTTCAACAAAATACGCTGTCTTTCCAATTTTTCCGACAACAGTTTTTGTTGAAATTCCGCCCGTGACAATTGTGCCTGAAGGTCGGCATCGTCCACTTTCAGCAGCAATTGCCCTTTTTTCACATGGCTACCCTCCTGAAAATAAATTTTCACTACTTTCCCCACGATCTCTGCTACCAGGTCCACTTCTTCATTTGCAAGCATGGTTCCGTTGGCCATAATCCCATTCGTAGAAATGGAAGTTTTCGCCACGATACCCGTTACAGGTAAACTACTTTTCGCCCCGGCACTCCCGCCCCGGCTCTCGGTTGCTGTTTTCTCACCATTATTCAGCACTTTTGGAATGATAATCCAAGCTGCAATCAGCACAGGAATGCCTATTTGCAGCGATCTTTTCACATATTTATTCATACGTATATAATTATATTTCTCAATGCCCGTCCCCTCTCTTTCCGATGCCATTCAAAAAAGAAAGAGTTCACAAATATAAAAAAATGCTTTCACACTAAAACACCCAACCACATTATATGTGTTAGACAAGGTCGCTTTCCAAAAGTTTAGCTGTTGTTTCGTTAAAAAAACATTAAAACCATTTCATCCGCCGGATGGCTAAAAAACCGATTCCGGAGAAGGCTATCGATACCAAAGAAATGATAATGAAACCGTATGTATTTTCCTGCAAGGAATTGGGTACGTTCATCCCATACAAACTGGCGATCAGTGTGGGAATCATCAGCAACACCGACAAAGCAGTCATTCGTTTCATAATGATATTCAGGTTATTAGAAATAACCGATGCAAATGCATCCATCGTTCCGCTAAGAATATCACTATAAATCCGCGCCGAATCCTGAGCCTGTCGCAGCTCGACTTCCACGTCTTCAAACAAGTCGGGATCGAAATATTGACGCTGCGTTTTCAGGTTTTTCAGCTTAATCAATAGGTTATCGTTTCCCCTCAAAGAGGTAATAAAAAAGACTAAAGATTTCTCAATTTTTAACAAACGTTGTAATTCTGCATTCTGAATGGAGCGTTCCAATTCCTTTTCCACCGCCCGCGATTGATTGTCGATCTGTTTCAGATATTTCAAATACCATACGGAAGACGACAGGAACAAACGGAACACCAAATCCCAGTTGCTGTCCACCGTGAGCCGCTTTCTTTGCATGTGGAGCATAAAATCAGGCAACATGTCCGTTTTGTAGTGGCAAACGGTCACGAAATAATGTTCTTTCATAATGATCCCCAGGGGCACGGTGATATAGGGAATATCGTTTTCCGTTTCCCGGTAAGGGATACGCAGGATCATCAGCGTCCAACCGTCCTCTATTTCGATACGGGGACGTTCGTCAACATCGTGAATATCAGATAAAAATGCCTGGGGGATGTTCAATTCCTGAATCAGGTAACGATCGTCTTGCTCTGTTGGCAATTCAATACAAATCCAGCAATCGTTCTGCCACGATTTTTTTTCGGCAAAAGCTTCGTTGCAGCACAAAAATCTTCTCATAGAAAGCCTCCTTTCTTGTTACGAACAAAGGCCAGAGAAAACCTTTGTCCAATTAATACTTTTGATGATAGTCGTCCATAGCAGTTGTTATGAATTTTGCGCGCCAAAGATAAGGTTAATTTTTTTATTACCGCCCCTCCAAAATATTTTCTTTACGCATTTTTTCTTTGACCGGATTTCCCGGAAGGCACACACACGAAAACGGGATGGTAATCCTACCACCCCGTCATATATCTTATACACAATCACTTCGTGAAACAATTACTTTTTCTCCTTTCCCCGAAACAAGTCGAGGTAAACAGGTAAATGATCGCTATATCCTCCGCAGTAATACGGTCCCCGGTAAGTGGGAAAAGGTTTAAGCCCGGAATGCTGCCGATCTTTTTCCTGTAAGAAAGGAGCAGAAAACACCGTCATTTTTTCCTTCGCCCGCAAACCGCGCTTTGCCCGCAAAAGAGTTCCCGAAACAATAATATGGTCGAGCGTCTGCCAGCTTCCCCGGTAACGGTAACTTCCATACCCTTTATAAAGCAAATAATACCCCATATTATACAATCCATCCGGTACAATCTCCGCCAGTTCAGAGCTTTGCACGCCCATGGCCTTTTGTGCTTCGGTGTTCGCCTTGCCGTTCAAATCGCCCATAATCACGATTTTCGCTCCCGGATCGCCCCGGCGGATCGAATCCGTTTTCTGGCGTACGATCTGGGCCGCCCTCACACGCTTCCACTCGCTTTTCGCTTCCCCTCCATACATAGAAGGGAAATGGCACACCATAAAATGAAGGGTTTCTTTTCCCACCTTGCCGGATATGTATAAAATATCCCGCGTTTTCAGAGTAGAATCCTGCGGAAAAGTAACTTCCCAAACAGCGGAATCCAACAGATGAAAAGAAGCGGGACGGTATAAAAAAGCGACATCTATTCCCCGAAGATCGGGCGAATCCTGATGCACGATGCGGTAATCTCCCTCCCGCAAACCCGGTTGCCGGATCAGGTCGCTCACCACCGCCCGGTTTTCCACTTCCGCCAATCCGATAAAAGCGGGTAACTCCCCTCCTCCGGCCTCTCTCAACGCTTCGGCAAGATGCGACAATTTTTCCTGATAGCGGCGTTCCGTCCAATGTTTCGCCCCAGCAGGCGTAAACTCCTCGTCCTGCGTGGACGGATCGTCCTGTGTGTCGAATAGGTTTTCTACATTATAAAAAACAACCCGGCAGGTTTGCCCTTCGGCCTGTAAGCCCAGCAGGGAAAACAAAATCACATATACCCAGCCTGTCCGCATTCTTAAAAACCTTCTTTTGATTTCAGCTTCACATAATCCTGCCAGGACATATCTTTAAAAGCATCCGATCCGATGAAATCCAGCACCAGCCGTCCTCTTTCCCTGTCTACATAAAAATACAGGCGTTCCATCATCTTCTCTTCTTCATCGAAGATATAAATACTCGGAACTCTCAATATCTTGTCGCTCAATGCGATAGCTAACTGATGCAGATTGCTGTTATCCGGCCCCGCATTCCCGAACTTATGAGTGGTGAAAGTAAGCGTATCCTGGGATTGGGCATCCAAATGCAGGCAATAAAAATATTTCTGGGCCAGTTCCGCGAACAGGGAATCGGTGAATACCATCCGTTCCATGATCCTTGAAGAATTATTCCAGGAAGCCCCTAAAAAAAGGAGTATCTTTTTATTTTTCTCTTTCCGCTTTTTTTCCAAATCCTTAAACTCCGTCCAATAAGAAACACTGTCGGCTTTCTCCGGGGCATCCACCCCGAACACCTTTTCAAAATCGGCAAGAAAAACGTTCACATTCGTGGTTTGGTAGACATTCTCAGTGAAATACACCAGAAACCCCTGCATCTTCGGCACATCGATATAGCCCGGCACCACCAGATTGATTTTTTCCTGGTCATACACGAAAGCCGTTGTCGGATAGGCCATTTTTCCTCCCAGCATTTCCAAAGCCAGCCCGTTGATCGTTTTATTCCCATTTTTGACGGGAACATATACCTTATCCCGGAAAACGACGGTATCGGCAGACTCGGCATTGATTTTCACCGGATAAAATCCCCGGTTGATGAAGGAAGCCACCACCGGATTGGAATAAGTGGTTTTATCCATGTGTTTACACCAGCCGCACCAATCAGTATAGAAATCAATGATGAACGGCCGGGGATTTTCCTTATTCAGTTTTTCCGCTTCCTCTATTGTCAGCCACCTGACTTCCCCGCTTTCCTGTGCCCGGAGCCCACCGGCCATGCACAAAAAAAACAAAATCAATACCTTTTTCATTTCTCTATGGATTCTTTTCCTTCACCTTGCAGCAATTCCCAATATTCCACCGCCCGTCTCAAATGGGGAATGACAATCGTACCCCCTACCACATCCGCCACGGCGAAAACTTCAAACAATTCGGGAGTGGTCACTCCCTGCTCGTGGCATTTTTCCAAATGGTATTTCACGCAATCGTCACACCGCAGCACCATCGAAGTGGCCAATCCCAGCATTTCTTTCACCTTTGCCGGAAGCGCGCCATCCATGTAAGTGTTGGTGTCGATATTATAAATACGTTTAATCACCTTATTATCGGAAGCCAGGATTTTTTCGTTCATCCTTTCCCTGTATTCCCTAAATTCCTTTACTTTATCGTCCATTATCCGAAGAATTTAATCACATCGTTCACATTAGCCAGAATGAACAGTCCGAAAATGAAAACCATTCCGGCAATCTGTGCATATTCCATAAATTTCTCTCCGGGTTTCCGGCGTGTCACCACCTCGTAGAGCAGGAACAGCACATGCCCCCCATCTAAAGCCGGGATAGGCAGGATATTCACCACCGCCAGCATAATCGAAATCAGGGCGGTAAGCTCCCAAAAAGCCTGCCAGTTCCAGGTTCCGGGGAAAATATTCGCGATCGATGCCATACCTCCCACCGATTTATAGGCCGTTTCTCCCTGGGAAAACAGCAGTTTTAACTGCTTCACATAAGACCCCAGCTGTTCCACACCCATGCTGACACCCGCCGGGATAGCCTTCCACAGGGAATAATCCTGGGTGGCAAATTCAAAATCCACACTCGAAGCCGGAACATATTGCACACCCAGCAAACCGTCGGTTCCCAGCGTCATGGCATATTGCAGGGTGTCGGTTCCCCTAAGCACCGTCAGGTTTAACTCTTTTCCTTTGCTGGCTGCCAGCAGTTCGGGGAACTCATCATAAAATGCCAGCGTATCCTGATTAATGGCAATCACCTTATCGCCTTCACGCACCCCCGCGTCGTAAGCCACCGAATAATCGGCAAATCCCCTCACCACCACGCCGTCGGTAGGCACACGGGGCGAAAGTAACGACTTCACCTTAAAACTCTTAGACGATAATTCCAGAATTTGAGGCAAAAAAGTTTCCGGCACCGACAGATCTACCATCTCTTCCCCCCGTTTCACCTGAATCGTCTTCGGGTTATTCAGCAGCAGTTCAGGAATAATATCGTTGAAACGTTCCACCTTTTTGTGATCCAAAGCCACGATAACATCGCCCTTTTGCATCCCCATGTCGGTGAAAATCTCATCACACACCACCCCATATTTCACATTTTCGGCAGGCAGGTAAGTTTCACCCCAGGTAAACAGGATGCCGATATAAATCGCAAATGCCAGCAGCACATTCACCATCACCCCTCCCAGCATAATCAGCAAACGCTGCCAGGCGGGTTTGGAACGAAATTCCCAGGGCTGTGCCGGCTTTTTCATCTGTTCGGTATCCATTGATTCGTCCACCATTCCGGCAATCTTCACATAGCCGCCCAAAGGCAACCAACCGATGCCATATTCCGTTTCCCCTTTTTTGAATTTAAACAACGAAAACCACGGATTGAAAAACATATAAAATTTTTCAACCCTTGTTTTAAAGAGCTTTGCAAACAGGAAATGCCCGAACTCGTGGAACAAAACCAAAATGGAAAGGCTCAATACAAATTGTAGAACTTTAATCAATATATCCATAATATTCCCGTATTTTTAATTTAATTTATGCAGATAGTCCGTGGCAACCCGGCGGCTGACACGGTCGGTTTCAATGTAATCGTCTATCGAAGGGCGGGGCACAAAAGCCACCTGCCGCATGGTTTCCCCGATCAGGTCGGGCATGGCGGTAAAAGCCAGTTTTCCCTGCAAAAAAGCCTCCACAGCCACTTCGTTCGCCGCATTCAGGATGCAGGGCATATTCCCCCCCTGCGCCACAGCTTCATAAGCCAGTTGCAAATTACGGAAAGTCTTCCGGTCGGGCTCTTCAAAAGTCAATTGGCGGATCACGCCGAAATCCACCCGCCCGAAATCCGACTTCGCCCGTTCCGGATAAGTCAGGGCATACTGAATCGGCAGCCGCATATCCGGCACACCTAACTGGGCTTTGATACACCCGTCGGCAAATTGCACCATAGAATGTATAATCGATTGGGGATGCACTACCACTTCAATCTGTTCCGGCTTCATGCCGAATAGCCATTTCGCCTCGATCATCTCAAACCCTTTGTTCATCATCGAAGCCGAATCGATCGTCACTTTCGCCCCCATGTTCCAATTGGGATGCTTCAACGCATCGGCAGCCGTCACCTTCTCCAGAAAAGCCGTATCCTTTCCTCGGAAAGGCCCGCCGGAAGCCGTCAGAATCAGTTTTTCCGCCGGATTGCGGCTTTCTCCCACAAGACATTGGAAAATAGCCGAATGTTCCGAATCCACAGGCAAGATCGCCACCTTATGCTCTTCCACCAAGCGGTTAATCAGGTCGCCAGCCACCACCAGCGTTTCCTTATTGGCCAGCGCAATGGTCTTCCCCGCCCTGATCGCATTCACCGTCGGAATCAGCCCGCTATATCCCACCATAGCGGTCACCACCACATCCACCTGCCCGGTAGCCACCACCTGGGCAATGGCCGAGGCTCCGGCATACACCTTAATATCCTCCCGCCCTAAAGCCTCCTGCACATAGGGATATTTTTCCTCATCGGCAATCACAACGATCCCCGGCTTAAATTTCAACGCCTGTTCAATCAAAAGGTCGGCGTTCCGGTTGGCTGTCAGCACCTCAACGCAAAACCTGTCCGGATTAGCCTCTATCACTTGTAATGTCTGGGTCCCGATAGAACCCGTAGAACCTAAAATTGCAATATTCTTCATTCCCTGTATGGTATCTCCCCCGTGCCGATACTACTTAAATTTGATAAAATCTTCAGGATTCAGCGGATTTCCGGCCCTCCACAATTCAAAATGCAAATGAGGCCCGGTAGATTCCTCTCCCGTATTTCCAACAATAGCAATCACCTCTCCGGCACGCACATAATCGCCCTGCTTTTTCAATAAAGTTGAATTATGCTTATAAATGGAAAGTAAATTGTTTGCATGCTGCACCTGGATCACATATCCCGTTTTCACCGTCCAGTCCGTAAAAATCACCACCCCGTCCAGCACGGTGGAAACTTTCGCACTGGGCTTTGCCACAACATCCGTACCGTAATGACGGCTTTTCTCGTCGAAACTGCGGCTCACCAACCCTTCAACCGGGGGAAAGAAATGGTAATAATCCCGGTTTTGTTCCTTGAGCCCCAGCGACAGGTTAAACCGTTCCCTCTCTTCTATCTCTGCCCGGAAATCGCTTTCCGTGGGAGTGATATTGAAGGTCACCGTATCGTACACGCTGCGCAACGTATCGTCCCTCACCTCCTGCATCTGGGTGGTATCCCCGTCGCTCAACATAATCTGTATCGAAGTTAAAAAACGGTCGCGCTTAGCCAGTTCCTGTTCCAGCGAATCCACCCGCAACGCATTCCCGGTAATCATCTGCCTCATCTTTCCGTCGGGATAACCGGGGATAAACTCCCGTAAATCGGTAAAAGCAATCAATAAAATAGTCAGCGTAATCAAAATCACCCCTAACACGCTCAACGCCATCAACACATGCAATTGCGACAGCCGGAAATTGAACACCTCTTCATAGGAGGTTTCATTGATAACGGATAATTTATATTTATACTTCAGCCTATCCCACAGTCTGACTTTTTCTTTCGCCATATCTACTGTTTTTATTTTAGCTTTCAAAATTACGATAAGTAATTGAAAGTAGAAAGGCGAACGTTAAAAAATTTACTCCCCGACATATTGCGAAGGGTATTCAAAAACTTCTAAATTAAATTCAGGAATCACCGCCATCACATGATCGAATATATCCGACTGCACTTTCTCATACGCCACCCACTCCTGTTTGGCGGAAAAACAATAAATCTCGATCGGCATCCCGGTAGGCCCCGGCTGCAACTGCCTCACCATGTGTGTCATGCCTTTGTTTATGTCGGGATTGGCATTAATCCAAAACTCCATATATTGCCGGAAAATTCCGATGTTCGTCAGTTTGCGCTCGTCCAGAATCGTATCCTTATCCTTATTCATACTTACTAATTTCTCCTGCATGGAGCTAAGGTAATCTTTCAGGAATTCCGATTCCTTGAATTTTTCCACCTCATCGTGGCTTAGGAAATGCACCGAATGAATGTCGATATTGATGCTCCGCATAATCCGCCTGCCCGGCGATTCCTCCATGCCCCGCCAGTTGGTGAACGATTCCGACACCATCTGGTAGGTGGGTATCGTCGAAATGGTCATATCCCAGTTTTGCACCTTCACCGTATACAGGTTGATTTCCAAAACCGTGCCGTTCGCATTGTTATTGGGCATCACAATCCAATCGCCAATCCTCACCATATCGTTAGCCGTCAATTGAATGCCCGCCACAAATCCAAGAATGGAATCCTTGAAAATCAGCAAAAGCACCGCCGCAAAGGCACTCAATCCCACAATCAGGTGTTCCGGGGATTTATTGACAAAAATACTCACCACCGTAATGGTGGTCACCGTATACAGGAACACCTTCACGAGCTGGATAAAAAAGGTGATCGGGCGGTTTTTGGAGATCGGATAGCTCTCGTAGATTTTATTGATGGCATTGAGCAAAGCCGTCAGGATAAAAAGCGAAGCAACCACCAGCCAAATGTCCACCATTCGCCGGAGGATGTATTTATGTTCCCATTGGATAAAAGAAAGAACCACATAAGCGGCAATCGGAGGAATCAGGTAGGCCAGTTTGCTGAAAAAGCGCTGCTCATACAAAATGTCGTCCCACCTGCTTTTGGTCTTTCCCACCAAAATCTTAATCCATTTCGTCACCCAAACCCGGACAACAATATAAACCAGCACGGCTATAACAATGGTAATTGCAATTTTCAAGAGCGTATCCCCCGTAGCCGATATGCCCGGAATGTTCCATTCCTGCACCCGGTGTAATAGTGTTGTAGAATCTCTCATAGTATCCATTTTATTTAATCCGGCTGTTTTCAGGCCGCAGAAATTATAATTTATCATTTTTCAGGCCTGCTACCTATTAAATTTAAGTTAAAGCGAAGTTCTCCCCCTCTATTAAATCGTAATTAAAACTACTTTTGTTTCAAAGACATTTAAAAATAAAGTTATGAAGCAAAAACTGACATTACTCCTGCTTTCAGGCCTGCTTTTAGTGCAAGTTGCCTTTGCACAATCCGGGCTTGAAACACCCCTGCCCAAAGACCCGAACACGGTAATCGGCAAATTACCCAACGGCATTACTTACTATCTCCGTCACAATCAGGAACCGAAAGACAGAGCCAGTTTCTATATAATCCGTAACGCCGGGGCATTGCTCGAAAACGACGAGCAGAACGGCCTCGCCCATTTCCTGGAACACATGGCGTTCAACGGGACAAAAAATTTTCCGGGAAAAGGAATCATTTCCACCCTTGAAAAATACGGTGTGGCTTTCGGGCGCAATATCAACGCCTACACTTCCCATAACGAAACGGTGTATAACATCAGCGCCGTTCCGACCACCAATGAGAAATTACTGGATACCTGCCTGCTGATCCTGCACGACTGGTCGTATTACCTGACACTCGATGAAAAAGAGATCGACGAAGAGCGCGGGGTGATTTCCGAAGAATGGAGAACCCGCCGGAATTCGAGTTTCCGCCTTCAGGCCCAGAGCATGCCGGTGCTGTTCAAAGATTCCAAATATGCCGTGCGCGATGTGATCGGGAGCCTGGACGTAATTAAAAATTTCAAGCCCCAGACCATCCGTGATTTCTACCATAACTGGTATCGCACCGACCTGGAAGCCATTGCCGTTGTGGGCGATTTCGACGTGGCCCAGATGGAACAGAAAATCAAAGATATGTTTTCCTCAATTCCTGCGATAGAGAATCCGCAGGAACGTCCTTTCTATGCCATACCGGAACACGATGAGATGTATTTTGCCGTGACCACCGACAAGGAGGCACAGCGTTCCACGGTGAGCATCACCACCATCCTGCCGGAAAAAAACGCAGCGGAGAAAAGTACCCACGCTTACCTGAAAGACTTGCTGGTGAACAGCTTTTACAACAGCATGGTTGCTTCCCGCATCAATGAACTGCTGCAAAAAGGCGAACCTCCTTTCATCAATGCCGGCATTGGCCTCGGCGGATTGGTAAGAGGGTATAACTCTTACAGCATTACCGCTATCGCCAATCCGAACCAGGAGGACATCGCCCTGGAAGCCGTGCTGACCGAAAACGAAAAGATCAAACGTTTCGGTTTCACCGAAAGCGAACTGGAACGGGTAAAAACCAATATGCTCGTAGGATTGGAATCCGCTTATAAAGAAAAAGACAAAACCAATAACGAAAGCTATATCCGGGAAATGCAATCCAACTTTCTGGAAAACGAGCCGATCGTCGATTTCGAATATTATTACGAATTTGCAAAACAAGTGATTCCGACAATCACTGTTGCCGAGGTGTCGGCAAAAGCCCGGGAATGGAACACCCCGAAAAACCGGGTGATGATTATCTCCGGCCCGTCCGAAGATGCCAAACACCTTACCCAGGAAGAAGCGATGGCTATCATCGAGAAAGTTGAAAAAGCAGACCTGAAAGCCTATGAGGACAATGTGCAGGCCGCTTCGCTGATCAGCGAAGAGTTGCCGGGATCGAAGATCATTAAAACCAAAAAGCTCCCGCAATTCGATGCCGAAGAATGGACACTCGCCAACGGCGCGAAAGTGGTATTCCGCAAGGCGGACTACGACAAGGACGCCGTAGCTCTGGCTTCTTACAGCAAAGGAGGTACTTCGCTTTACGATATAGATATGTTGCCGTCGGCCTCTAACGTCGGTTCCCTGACCGGAGCTTACGGATTGGGCGATTTCGATGCTGTTACCCTGCGAAAAATGCTGACCGGGAAAATGGCTTCCTGTGGGGTATCGGTTAGCTCGATGTCTGAAAGCGTAAGCGGCAGTTCCACGCCGAAAGATTTCGAAACGATGCTGCAATTGCTGTACCTGCGTTTTGAAAAACCACGTTTCGATGCAGAAGCCCACGAAGCGATTATGAGCCGGAACCGGGCAGCCATTGCCAATCAGCAAAAGAATCCGCAAAAGATCATGCAGGATTCCATTTCACTGATTATGAGCAATTACAATCCCCGCACGCTCTTGTTCAACGAGGAATACCTGAATAATATCTCCCTCGAAAAAATCGAACAGGTTTACCGCGACCGGATCAAAGATGCCAGCGATTTCACTTTCTTTATCGTAGGTAATATCGATGCCGACACCGTGAAACCGTTGGTTGAAAAATACATCGGTTCCCTGAAATCCGAAAACCGGAAAGAAAACTGGCGCGACAATAACGTCAGAGGCCCGAAAGGCAGAACGGAAAAAGTGATCGACATCGCTCTCGAAACTCCGAAATCCACCGTAGTGACCAAATTTTCCAAAGATATGAAATACAGTGTCTACAACAATCTTTGCAACAACGTCCTGGAAGGGGTGCTGGAACTGAGATACACTGAAAATATCCGGGAAAAAGAAGGAGGAACGTACGGAGTGTCCGTAAATGCAGGAGCAGTACGCCAGCCTTACCAAAATTACAGCATGACGATGGTTTTCGATTGCGATCCGGAAAGAGCCGCACACTTGAAATCACTGGTCTACGCCGAAACGGAAAAAATGATGCAGGAAGGCCCTACCGCAGAGGAAATACACAAAGTGATTTCGAATCTCAAGAAGAACTACGAACAGTCTAAGCTGCACAACAGCTATTGGCTGAACAGCATTTACAGCGAATATGTTTCCGGAATTAAATTCGACCCGGCAGGCTATGAAAAAATGATGGACAAAATTTCTCCGAAAGACATCCAGAAATTTGCACAGTCCTTATTCAAAAATGCCGATGTGATCGATATTATCTTCCAGCCGAAAAAATAAAAGGTTTTATCGGTAAAACCAAAAAAGGTACAATCCATCGCGGGTTGTACCTTTTTTTATCACTTTTCTATTTTATCAGTTTTGCAGCCGGAAACTATTAGGGGTGCAGCCGACATATTTTTTGAACAGCCGGCAAAAATGCTGCGGGTATTGGAAACCTAACGAATAAGCAATTTCCCCGATACTGCGTTCCGTGCCGAGAATGTATTCTTTCGACAGGTCTATAATTTTATTCTGAATATACTCCTGGGCAGTCCTCCCGGTCTCCTTTTTAATCAGGTCGCCAAAATAACCGGGCGAAAGAAACACCTTATCCGCAAAATACTTCACAGAAGGTAAACCGTTTCTCTGAGGCTCTCCGCTTTGGAAATAATCGTTCAGGTTATATTCAAACTTATGAAGAATATCGCTGTTCACCTTTTCCCTGGTGTAAAACTGCCGATCGTAAAAACGCAGGCAATAATCCAACAGCAACTCGATATTGACAGACAACAGCTCTTTACTGTGCTTATCGACGGGATATTCCAGTTCCAGCTGAATTTTATGCAGGCAATCCATAACAATCGCCCTCTCCTGCTCCGAAAGATGCAATGCTTCATTCTGTGCATAGGAAAAAAAGGTATACTTGCTAATTTTTTGTCCCAATGCCGTTCCATGAATCAGGTCGGGATGAAAAATCAACCCGTAGACTTCCGGTTTGCTCTCGTCCTGTTCCGAATCCACCCCGATCAATTGTCCGGGGGCAAAGCTAACCACCGTACCTTCCTGATAATCGTAATACTGCCGTCCGTATTTCAACGTACAGTTAACCCCCTGTTTTAGAAAAAGGGCATACACCCCGTAGTTCATTTTCACATGATTGACCGTGCGAGTGGATCGGGTCAGATCGACAACCGCAACCAGCGGATGTAATGTTGTCAATCCGTATAACTTGTTATAAGCATCTATGCTATTCAATTGTATGATATTCTCCATAACTTACACCTTTTATTACCACAAAGTTATGCAAATTCCTATCGAAAAGAACAGCCGGAAGGCAGAAACAGGAATCCGGGTTATTCTTTCCAAAATCTATCTCCCTTCCCAACCGGGAATCATTCCACCCGGAACACAGTCATAACCGCCGCATGGTCGGATGCCCAAACATAATCGATTTCCGGGGAAGTACGCACGATCTTCGATGATACCACTTTCATATTTCCTTGATGATAAATGAAATCAATGCGCGACATCTGCATTTGCCCGTAAATAACAGCAGTAGTCCCTCCCTGATAAGCCACCTCATCCGGATTTTTTTCCCGGAAACTATCCCGGAATCCATTCTCCTGCATATAGCGCGAGGCCGGAAACGCCACAGGCCCATAACCATAATGTAAAGGTTTGGCACGTTCGGTCCAGTCCAGATGGCTGCACGAATTAAAATCGCCGCTAACAACTACCGGCATCCCTTCTTCCAAGTGTGGAAGTATATCCTTTGTGTAAATATTCCGAATATCTTCAAGCGCCAGCGTAGAATCCTCCGCCACCCAAACCGAAGGATCCAACCCTTTTCCGGCATATCCGCTCGTGTATTCCGGGCGGTAGGCATAGCGCAACCAGCAATCTGCCAGAAAAATCCGTTTGCCGTTCGGCAAAGTGACCTTTGCCGGATTCGATTTAAACGGCTCGCGCCAGGCAACCGCCTCTAAAGGGAAACGGCTGAAAAGCGCAAGGTTATCCCCCTTGGAACGGGTTTTCAGATGATAGCCTAAAGAATCTGCAAGCATTTCCTGTATCCCGTATGCCTCCTGCATCATCACCACGTCGGCGCCACTGGCACGCACCAAATCCAAAACCCGTAATCGGCCTTCATTGCCCAGATGGACTCCTCCATGCCAGATATTCCATTGCAACACTTTCACATAATCCGGATGAAAAGTGTTGTTTAGCGTTATCTGCGGGCAGGTTTCTTCCATTGAGGATTCCGGACGGTATAACTTTTTATCCAACCGGAACGAAGCGACATCGGCACGGAGGGCATGACCTATTCCGGCATCCTTTTTCACATCGAAAGTCACCAAAAAATAATTAATCCCCGGAGCAAGCCGCACCGCTTCCTGCGCCGGGGCTTTGAACGTCATACGCCGGGCAGGAGCTGTCCCGTTGCCGAAAAGCTCTGTCCGAAAAGCAGAGCGTGCCTGCTCCCCGGTATAATACACGTGCACCTGCTCAATATCCTCCAGCGAAGCGGTTCCCGACAAATCCAATTGAAGTTCCGTCAGGCTCAAAGGGGCATCGCTGCCCTGCACGGCTATCCTCAATTTTAAAGCCTGGCTGCCGGAAGTGCCGCGATCGACATCCCATTCGTTCCGGATCACCACCGCATTGAACAACTTTTGTTTTCCCTCGTAATTTTTAAAAGCGGGATTATCATTGAGAACAGGATAAGCCAAAGGAGCCGTTCCGTTGTATTTATTACGCCCGTTCCTGATATGGTAAGCCTGATGCCCTTTCCCCACCCAATTGACGGAGGTTTCCTCTTTCAGGTCGTCAAAATTATAATATCCCCATAAAGAACGGAAAAAAGGATGCTCCTTTTCCACGGGACGATTCATCCATTTCCGGATCACCCCGGCAGGGAGCGCGCTACGCCAAACACGCACCTCGTCGATCAGCCCGCCGAACGTAAAGCAGTTATCATGCACACCGATAGCACCGGGAAGTATGGCCATAGCCGTATCCGCCTGTGCCACCGGATTCCCGTCCATAAACAGGATTGTTCGTTTCCCGTCGCAAGTCAGGGACACATGGTGCCAGCGGTCGTCGAGCGCTTCGGGAGCGGTGAGGCCTGCCCCGGCAGAATACAGCTTTCCGTTCTTCACGGCCAATGGCAAATGATCCACCCAGTTCAGTTCACTGTACTCTCCGCCTCCGATAATCGCCTCCACCTCATTCCACAACGTATCGTTTCCCCTGATCCACGCCTCCAAAGTCCACTCAGGCTCCAAAATTCCCATTCCGGTACGCACATTATTGTCTTTACCGTCCAGACACAGGGCTAAATTGGGTTTTCCGTTCCGGTGGGAGGAATACATTCCGTATGCCCCCACGCAATAACACACCCAGCAAATCAAGAACAAGCACTTCATTCGAAATCCATTTAAACTTACACGACCTAAAAAATACGCTTCCCGAAACAGGTTTTATTTTCTAATCCAAACCTCACGTTCCAACGAAAGCAACTTTAAACTATTCCACATGCACCTTTAGTTTCTGGTCTTTCACCAGAATATAATAATCCCCCGGCTCTAAAAAACGTTGTCCGTCGTTATCCATGAAACTGAAATCACGGTTTGTATCGATATTAAAACGGAACACCTGCATTTCTCCGGCTTTAATCAACTGTTTTTCAAAGAATTTCAACTCTTTGACCGGACGGGAGATAGAACTCACGGGATCACAGATAAACCAATGCACCGTTTCCAGTCCGTCCCGTTTCCCGGTATTCGTCACCGTCACCTCGACCGTCAGCACATCGCCACGCTTCACCCGTTCGGCAGAAGCGGTCAGGTTTCCGTATTTGTAATCCGTATAGCTTAAACCATATCCGAAGTCATACAAGGGTGTGCTCGGAATATCCTGATAGCGTCCCTGGCTTCCTTTGCGGGCAGGGGCGCGGTGGTTATAGTAAATAGGTATTTGTCCCGTAGAATAAGGGAATGTCATCGCCAGCCTGCCGGAAGGATTCACACGCCCCGAAAGGATTCCGGCCACAGGCTTACCCCCGGCCACGCCCGGCTGCCACATCTCCACAATAGCATCCGCCTGCTTTTCAATACGGACCAGCTCCAAAGGACGGCCATTGGACAGCAGAACGACAATCGGCTTACCCGCGCTTTTCAAGGCTGCCAGAAGTTCTTCCTGTATCGTGGGCAAAGCAATGGTGGAACGGGAGGCATTCTCACCGCTCCAACCGCGTTTTTCTCCCAAACACAGCACTACGGCATCCGCCCGCTTCGCCACAGCCAGCGCTTCGGCAAAACCATCCCGATCAGTGCCTTCAAACCCACAGCCCTGCGCATAAAGAATATCGGCTTTACCCGAAAATTCACGGGTCACGGCATCGAAAATACTGCAAACATCCCCGGCCCGACCATGTCCCGACCAACTACCCAGCAAGTCCGCCTGTTCCTTTGCCAAAGGACCGACCAACGCAATGGTCTTCACATCCGACAAGGGCAAAAGATTATCGGAATTTTTCAGCAAAACCATAGTTTCCTCTGCCAATTGTTCCACCAGGCGAAGGTTCTGGGGCATCAGGAAACGTTTTTCAGGCTTAATTTCCTTCGTATAAGGATGATCGAACAGGCCGAGGCGGAATTTAACACGGAGCACCCGGCGGACGGCTTCATCCACGCTCTGCATCGGCACTTTTCCTTCTTCCACCAATTTAGCCAGATGTTCCTGATAGCAATTATCCACCATATCCATTTCAACACCCGCCATAAAAGCTTTTTCAGCCGCTTCTTTCCCGTTGGCTGCCACGCCCTGATTGACAAGCTGCACCACCGAAGCCCAGTCCGAAACCACAAAACCATCGTGTTTCCAGCGATTTTTCAACACTTCGGTCAATGTATAGTGATTGGCCGAAGCGGGAACGCCGCTGATGTCGTTAAAACCACTCATCAAAGTAGCTGCCCCCGCCTTCACCCCGGCTTCGTAAGGCGGAAGATAGGTATTCCACAGCGACTGCCCGGAAATTTCCGTATACACATAGTCGCGCCCGGCCTCAGAAGCGCCATATCCCACATAATGTTTCAAGCAGGCGGCCACACGCTTGTCCGAAGCCATGTCATCGCCCTGATACCCCTTCACCGAAGCCGCCGCAAACACTCCGGTGGTATACGGATCTTCTCCATACCCTTCCGCCACACGCCCCCAGCGGGCATCACGCGCCACGTCAATCATAGGCGAAAACGTCCAGTCCACACCGGAACTGCGGGCCTCCTGCGCAGCCACGGCACTGGCCTGTTCCACCAAAAGCGGATTCCAGGAACAAGCCTGCGCCAAAGGAATGGGGTAAACCGTACGGAAACCGTGTATCACATCGTAACCGAAAAGAACGGGAATCCCCAAACGGGAGTTTTTCATCGCTTTTTTCTGCAATTCGTTGCGCAATTGCGGATTTTCATCGAAGTAGATCACCGACCCGATCTCCGCCGGAACATTTTTAACCGCCTCGCCGATGTTATTGATATTGTTGTTCGAACCTAAAGTGTATTGGTTTAACTGATACACCTTTTCCTCCAAAGACATTCGTGAAAGCAAGTCTTCCACACGCCTTTCCACCGGAGCTTTGGCATCCTTATACAAGGGCTTGTTCCCGTCGGCAGCCCACACTTGTAAGCTCGTCAGGCACATCACCAAGCCTAATAATTGCAACATTCGTTTGTTTCTCATGTATAGAAAATTTAAGTAATTCCGCCTTACCGATCCCAGAGCCATTTGCCAAAGGATAAAAAATATCAAGTATACGCCACAAATAAAAATACCCCGACAAGGTATTAAGAAAATCCTGAATCCGCAACAGGGAAAGCGAATTATAATCGGTGCAATCCCCCGGAAACCGGACAGGACACACGGTCAAAAAAAACGTCCGGTATATAAAAATCAAATAATTAAAAATCAATTGTTTGCCTAAAAACCATATCCGATAAAACCAACACCTCCTTTTATAGCTTTCTGTTTCAAATTATAAAAACGGAAAAGAATAAAGTATAAAACCGGGCATTCTTTGTTTTTCTCACACGTTTTCATTTTTTAAATAAAAAATTTTACAAAGTGGTAGCAAATACATATTTTTCGCTATATTTACACCACGAAAAAATTGGTGTGGCCAAATGGGATAACGTTTGCGCTGAATTTATGGGATCATGATTTGAATACCCGGCATGTCACCAAACAAACAAAACAGCACCATTCCATGGGCTTCGGGCTTAACGGATACAACATCGGAATAAATAAACCTGAAATTAAAATAAACAAGGCTGTTCGGGAAATAGCCGGACAGTTTTCAATTATTAATCATAAACACTCACAGCATGGACAGATTAAATAACATTTGTAGCCAGTTCAACCTGGAAGGGACAATTTTAACTGTAAAACCGTTAGGCGAAGGATTTATCAATGACACCTTATTGATTACAACCGCAGAAGCTACTGCACCCAACTATATCTTGCAACGTAAGAATAAAAATATTTTCCAGAACATTCCGGCCATGATGGAAAACATCCAGAAAGTGACCAACCATCTGAAAAAGAAAATCGTTGCCGCCGGAGGCGATCCGATGCGCGAAGCCATGACGATCATCCCGACGAAAGACGGAAAACTTTATTATAAAGACGAAGACGGTGAATTTTGGGCTGTATGTATTTTCATCAGCGACACGATCGACTATCAGAAAGCCGATACCCCCGAACTGGCTTTCCAGGGCGGAAAAGGAATCGGTAAATTCCAGTCTATGCTGTCGGATTTCAACGAAACCCTGACCGACATCCTTCCGGGATTCCACAACATCCGCTACCGTTTCAAACAATGGGACGAAGTGCTGGCGAAAGACCCTGTGGGACGTAAAGCTACCGTACCGAGCGAAATCCAATGGATCGAACGCCGCCGCGATGAAATGCTGCGTTTCTGGGAATTGGTGGAAAACGGGACAATTCCTACCCGCGTAACTCATAACGACACGAAGATCAATAACATTCTGTTCGACAAACAAGGAAATGTGCTTTGTGTGATCGACCTCGATACCGTATTGAGCAGTACCTGCCTGAACGATTACGGCGATGCCATGCGTTCATACACCAATACCGGACTGGAAGACGACCAAAACCTCGACAACGTGTCTATGAATCTCGATATTTTCCGGGGCTACACACAGGGTTATCTTTCTGAAACGGCTAAATTCCTGAATCAGGCGGAAATCGATTATCTGGCATTCTCGGCCAAATACATCACCTACGAACAGGTGTTGCGTTTCCTGATGGACTATATCGACGGAGACAAATACTACAAAGTGAAAAACCAGGTACACAATCTGGTACGTGCCCGCGCACAGCACAAGCTGCTGCAAAGCATGGAGGAACAATATGCTAAAATGTGCGACATTGTAAAAGAAGAGGTAGCTAAATATAAATAACCTATGTTTACGATCTCCAAAATCAACGCATTAAATTCACAGAATCTGACCGAAGCCTCTGCCCTGCTGGACGAGGTTTCGGCACAGCCTGTCGCCTGTAACAACTGGAAGGCGGATTTTCCCTATGCTCCGGATGTAAAATTCCGCATGGCGCACAATGGCCGGGAACTTTTTATAAAATTCACGGTGGCAGAAAAGTGTACAATGGCAAAAGTAACGGAAGACAACGGGGAAGTCTGGACAGATTCGTGTGTGGAATTTTTTCTGGCGCTGGACGATACGGGATACTATAATTTCGAATTCACCTGTATCGGCAAGGCATTGCTGGGTTTCCGCAAAGAACGCCCGGCAGCCGTGCATGCCACACCGGAAATCATGGCTTCGATCAGGCGGTTCCCCACTTTGGGAACTCAGAATTTCGACGAACGAAAAGGTGAAAACCACTGGGAACTGACCGTCGCTATCCCGGCCACCGCTTTATTCCGCCACGGAATAAAGCAATGGACAGGCGTAGAAGCGACCGCCAATGTATATAAATGTGGCGACAATTTATCGAAACCGCATTTCCTGTCCTGGCAACCGATTGATACGCCGACCCCCGATTTCCACGTCGCCCGCTGTTTTACGGATGTGAAATTCGCAGAATAAACATAGAAAAGGAGGCCGAACAATCAGCCTCCTTTTTATTTAAATTTCAGGAGATTTATTCCGGCTTTACCAATCACCGGATAAAAATTTTAACTTCTTCCTTTCCGGGAAGCACTGCCTGAGGTAAACCATAACTTTAAATTGAAAACAAGAAATGAAAGATAAAGCATATATCGGACTATTGGCCGGACTATTGTCTCCTTTCGTGGTGATCCTCCTCTTTTACCTTTTCCGTTTCAATGACCTGTCTGTGGAAGAGTTCATCCGGCAATCCATCCTGCTAAAAGTGCATTTCAAGATCATTTCTATCGGCGTATTCTTTGCCGACCTGGCCCTGTTCTATCTATTTCTGCGGCTAAATAAAAATAACGCCGCAAAGGGCGTTATTCTGGCTGTATTCTTGTATTTTTTCTTTTTTCTGGTTTTCTGATCACTCCGGCTTCACTTCCTCGTAATCGGCATCTTCCACATCCTGCGCTCCGTCCATCCGTTGGATTTTCTCTTTCTCGTCGTTACTTTTCCGCAGCTTATTGATCGCATACTGATTCACCAAATCGGTGATTCCATAAAATATAAGGGTTGCACCGAACAAAATGAATACGCCTTCGGCTGAAGAGAACGGATCGAACAACACGATAATTCCCGCAATTAAAATAATCACCGGAAATAAATAACTTATCGGAGCTACATAACCGAACTGCCGGGCCGCTGCCAAAGTCACAAACTGCCCCACTGCCGCAATCACCAAGATAAAACCTAACAAGAACATCAGTACCGTGGCGAAAGAAGAAGGAAAACACACTAACAGCAATCCCAGGATGATGCTTCCCACCCCCGTCAGGGACATCATTTTACCGGGGTTTTCCTCCCGGTTTTTATAAGATACGAACAGGGAAACCAATCCGGTAATCAAAAAAATCACCCCGATCGCCATAATAATATATCGTATTGCTGCTCCCGGCCATAACACCAAAACAAGCCCCAACAAGATAGAAATCACCGACCTATAAATGGAATTACGGTAATTTGTGGAAGTATAAACGATTTTCATAAATAATAAGTATACTTAATATAGTTTTCAATATAACGAAAGTAGTCATTTTTTTGTTATAAAGAAACAGTAATCGCAAAAAAATAACCACTTTTTACCCTTTATCTTTTTAGCTTTTCCTTGATTTATACTACCTTTGCACACTCAAAAAAATAACCATGGGATATAAAGAAGAAATAGCACGACGCCGTACTTTTGGAATTATCAGTCACCCGGACGCCGGAAAAACCACGCTAACCGAGAAATTATTGCTTTTCGGAGGGGCGATCCACGTGGCGGGAGCGGTCAAATCGAACAAGATTAAAAAGACCGCCACTTCGGACTTTATGGAGATCGAACGCCAGAGAGGTATTTCCGTAGCCACTTCCGTAATGGGATTTGAATACAAGGACGTTAAAATCAACATTCTGGATACCCCCGGACACCAGGACTTCGCAGAAGACACATTCCGCACGCTGACCGCCTGTGACAGCGTAATCATCGTGATCGACGCCGCCAAAGGTGTGGAAACCCAAACCCGGAAACTGATGCAGGTGTGCCGGATGCGGAAAACCCCGGTGATTGTCTTTGTGAACAAGCTCGACCGTCCGGTGCAGGATCCCTTCGACGTGCTCGACGATGTTGAAAAAGAATTACAGATCAAAGTGAACCCGTTAAGCTGGCCCATCGGCAGCGGCGACACTTTCAAAGGAATATACAACCTGCACAGGCAAAACCTGTGCCTCTATACCCCCAGTATCCAGACGATCACCGACGGAATCGAGATCGCGGACACCGATTCGGACGAGCTGGACAAGCACCTGGGGGAACGGGCGGCAGCAAAACTACGCGAAGACCTCGAACTGGTGCGCGAAGTGTATCCGGGGTTAAACCGCCAGGAATATCTGGATGCACACGTAGCTCCCGTATTTTTCGGCTCTGCTTTAAACAATTTCGGTATCCGCGAACTATTGGATTGTTTTATCGAAATCGCACCTCCCCCCCTCCCCCGGGAAACGGAAGAGAGAACGGTGCAGCCGGAAGAAGAAAAATTCACCGGATTCGTTTTCAAAATCCACGCCAACATGGACCCCAACCACCGCGACCGGATTGCGTTCGTAAAGGTGTGTTCCGGGGTTTTCAGGAGAAACACCAACTACCTGCATGTGCGGAACGGCAAAATGTTGAAATTCTCAACCCCGACGGCTTTTATGGCATCGAAAAAATCGATCATCGACGAGGCTTATCCGGGCGATATTATCGGTCTGCACGACACGGGCACATTCAAAATCGGCGACACGCTGACGGAAGGAGAAAAATTGCATTTCAAAGGTATCCCCAGTTTCTCGCCGGAACTGTTTAAATATATCGAAAATGCCGACCCGATGAAATCGAAACAATTGGCCAAAGGGATAGATCAGCTTATGGATGAAGGGGTTGCACAGTTGTTCGTAAATCAGTTCAACAACCGCAAAATCATCGGTACGGTGGGAGCTTTACAGTTTGAAGTGATCGAATACCGCCTGTTGCATGAATACGGGGCCTCTTCCCGCTGGGAACCGATCAACCTTTACAAAGCATGCTGGATCGAAGCCCTCGATCCTGCCGAGCTGGAAGACTTTAAAAAACATAAGTCACAATATATGGCAAAAGACAAGGAAGGCAGGGATGTTTTTCTTGCCGATTCACAGTATATGTTGCAAATGGCACAATCGAATTATAAAAAATTGATTTTCCACTTCACCTCTGAATTTTAAGGTTTCCCTTCCGGGTGTTTTACATAAAAAATGGGAAATTCACTTTAAAATCGGCGGTTTTTACCGGGGCATCCGGTATAATTTAAGACATAAACTGTTATCTTTGATAAAATTTAATTTACAACAAAACCATCTCAATCCCCGTAAAGTCCGCAGAACCGGACAAGGGAACAGATAGAAACTAAAGGCTTAAAAAGAAATGATAGAAATAGGAAAATTCTTTAGCCAAGAAATTATTGTAGCGCACAAAGACACGGCAGCCGTACATGGTTCGGGACATCTGGAAGTTTTTGCCACCCCGGCCATGGTCGGATTAATGGAAAACACAGCCATGAAATGCCTTGAAGGCATGCTCGACGAAAATACGGATACCGTGGGAATAGAAATGAACGTACGGCACACCAAAGCGACTGCGGTAGGCGGAAAAGTAAATTGTAAAGCCACGATCACAGAAGTGGAAGGACGCCGTATAAGATTTGAAATTGAAGCAGGGGACGAAAAAGGCCAAATCGGTTATGCCATTCATGACCGTTTCATCATCGATCCTGTTAAATTTATGAGCAAACTTTAAAAGTTTTCATTGTGGAAGAACGCCAAATATTTCCCGATTGGGCCGACAAAACCATTCTCGTAGCCGAAGATTTGGACGATAACTTCGCGGTGTTGGCAGCATTGCTGAAAAAAACCCACATAAACCTGATCCGTGCCCGAGATGGCGCAGAAGCAATCGATTTTGCTCTACACACCCCCGACATTGATTTGATTTTGATGGATATTAGCCTGCCCTCAGTGGACGGCATCCAGGCAACCAAAGCAATCAAAGAACAATTCCCCGATAAAATCGTAATAGCACAGACAGCACACGACCCCTCAATGCAAACGCAACTGATGGATTTCGACGAAATATTACTGAAACCCATCCGGCGAAAATTGTTGATCAGTACATTACAAAAATACCTATCGTAGATATGCAATTTAAACTGACTTCCGAATTCAGCCCCACAGGCGACCAGCCCGAAGCGATCAGGCAACTGACCGAAGGGATACAGAACCAGTCTGAACACCAGGTGCTACTGGGGGTGACCGGATCCGGAAAAACGTTTACAGTTGCCAACGTAATCAATAACGTCAACCGTCCCACGCTGGTGCTCAGCCACAACAAAACGCTGGCTGCGCAGCTATACGGAGAGTTTAAGGCTTTCTTTCCTGAAAATGCAGTAGAATACTTCGTATCTTACTATGACTATTATCAGCCGGAAGCCTATCTGCCGACCACCGATACCTATATCGAAAAAGACCTGGCGATTAACGACGAGATCGACAAGTTGCGCCTGCGCACCACCGCTTCCCTGCTTTCCGGAAGGCGGGATGTGATCGTTGTGTCGTCCGTGTCGTGCCTCTACGGTATGGCCGATCCCAGAGCTTTCGGGTCGAATGTCATCCACCTGAAAAAAGGTATCAGGATCAGCCGGAACGAGCTTCTGCGCCGACTGGTCGATGCTTTGTATGCCAATAATGAAATAGAGTTCAAACGCGGTTGTTTCCGGGCCAAAGGAGAAACGGTGGATATATTCCCTGCCATAGAAACTTTCGATGGCGTGGCCTACCGGATTGAGTTCTGGGACGATGAAATCGACCGGATTTCCTCGTTCAATCCCACCACCGGACAAAGCATCGACACGCAGGACGAACTGGATATTTACCCGGCCAACCTTTTTGTGACGGACAAAGCCACCGTTGCCCACGCCCTTTTTGAAATCGGCAAAGACCTCGAAGCCCAACTGGGTTTCCTGAAAGAGGTTGGTAAATTTTCCGAAGCGAAACGACTGGAAGAAAGGGTGAGATACGATATGGAAATGATCCGGGAGCTGGGCTATTGCCCCGGCATTGAAAACTATTCCCGCTATTTCGACGGGCGGCAGGCCGGAGTGCGTCCGTTCTGCCTGCTGGATTATTTTCCGGAGGATTTCCTGATGGTGATCGACGAATCGCATGTCACCCTGCCCCAGATTCGGGCGATGTACGGGGGCGACCATGCCCGGAAGCAAACTTTGGTGGAATACGCCTTTAGCGTCCGCTTTACCAACCAATTGGGGTGGAACGCGTCTTCCGCCTGCCCGCCGCTTTCGACAACCGTCCGCTGACTTTCGACGAATTTGAAACAAAAACACAGCAAACCATATACATCAGCGCTACCCCGGCAAACTACGAGCTGGAAAAAAGCGGAGGCGTAATCGTGGAACAGATTATCCGCCCGACAGGGATTCCTGATCCGCAAATTGAAATCGTACCCAGCCAAAACCAGATTGACCATCTGGTGAACGAAATCCAAAAACGGATTGAATTACAGGAGCGGACGCTGGTCACCACCCTCACCAAACGCATGGCGGAGGAGTTGAGCAAATACCTCGACCGGATCGGGATTAAATGCCAATACATACACTCGGATGTTGACACGCTCGAACGGGTGAAAATCCTTGAAAACCTCCGCAAGGGGGTAACCGATGTTTTGATCGGAGTGAACCTCCTGCGTGAAGGGCTCGACTTGCCCGAAGTGTCGCTGGTAGCCATTCTGGATGCCGACAAGGAAGGATTCCTGCGCTCAACCCGGTCGCTGACCCAAACGGCGGGACGCGCTGCGCGGAATATCGACGGTAAAGTGATTATGTATGCCGACCAGATCACCCGGTCGATGCAGGAAACGATAGACGAAACGAATTACCGCCGGGACAAGCAACTAAAATACAATGCCGAGCACAACATCACTCCGCGCCAAATCCGGAAATCGACCGATTCCGCACTGACACAGGATACCACCAAACCCTACATAGAAAACGAAAACCTGAGTATGGTGAGCGATCCGGTAACGGCTTACATGAGCAAAGGTGAGATCGAAAAAATGATCCAGAAAACCAAAGCAGCCATGCAAAAGGCCGCCAAAGAACAGGACTTTATGGAAGCTGCCCGCCTGCGCGATGAAATGTTCAGGCTGGAAAAAAGCCTACAATGACCGGGCGATTTGCCCCACCACTTCGTTCACCGTCCTATATTTCAACGAATAGCCCGAAGCCAGCAACCGCCCGGAAATCACATGGGGCGTGCGGGTAATTACAGTGACGGAATCCCCCATCGCCAGTTTCAGCAATCCTTCCGGAACGGAAAGCGTGAGCCACGGACGGCGTATTTCAGACAATGCTTTTATAAATCCCCGGTAAGTCGTTTCCTCCGGAATCACCATATTATAAATTCCCGCCACATCCTTGTGTTTCAAAGCATAGAGCATAAATCCCACCACATCGTCCACATGAATCAGGGGAAAAGGCTGCTTTCCGCTTCCGGCCACCACAGCCAAACGGGAATGCACAAGGGGCAACAACTTCCGGATCACTCCGCCGTTTTTGCCGATAACCACCCCAAAACGCAGGATAACGGTACGCACCCCTAACGCCTGAGTGGCTTCCTTTTCCCAAACTTTCACCACTTCCGACAAAAAACTGCCGTCTACGTCCTGCGTGTTTTCATCGCTAAGCGCACCCGTACGATAGATTCCGACAGCCGAAGCACTGATGAACAATTTCACCCCGGTTTCCGGTTCTTTATCCCGGCCCACCCGGTTTATGGCATCCACCAGATTTTGTGTAGCGATCTGCCGGGAGTTTAGGATTTCTTTCCTGTATCCTGCTGTCCAGCGTCCCATCAAACCGGCTCCTGCCAGATTAATCACGACATCGGCCTCTTCCACCCACTCGTCCAGGCGTTCTCCCCCGTCCATCAACACCTGCCTCGGCACGCCTTTCACAACATGTCCCGCCGCTTCGAAACCACGCTTCACCTCCTGACCCACGAAACCGCTCATTCCTGTCACTAAAATATTCATAGCGTAAAATTTAAAACTGAAAACGGTGATATTCCACCGGAACATCCCCGGCAAAACACCGGAACAGAATACCGTTCTTCGCTTATTTTACGACAAAACCGGAGAAATCGTTACTCAGGAATTTTTTTAATTCGGCAGGACTGATCCTTACTTTGTAGTTACCATCCTTGAAAAATGTGATATTCCCGGTTTCCTCACTCACCACCACCACATAAGCATCGCTCACCGAACTCAGCCCCAAAGCCGCCCGGTGGCGCAAGCCCATACTGCCCGGAATATCCCGGCGATCGGACACCGGAAGGATACAACGTGCCGCCAGGATTTTATTCTCTGAAATAATAACGGCACCGTCATGTAAAGGAGTATTTTTAAAGAAAATATTTTCAATCAATTCCCCGGTAACCTTCGCTTTCATCATCACCCCCGTCTGGGCGTAATTATAAAGCTCGGTGTTCTGCTGGAACACGATCAACGCCCCGGTCTTCGTCTGGGAAAAAAATTCACAAGCCTCCACGATAGCCGACGACACTTCATCCTGAATACCGGGTTTGGCGAACAGGCTTTCCAGATTAAAGATATTCTGAAGATTGTATTTACTTCCCACCAGCAACAAAAAACGGCGCACTTCCTGCTGAAACACGATCAGTAAAGCGATCACCCCCATGCCGATGAACTGCCCCAAAATCGACGAGATCAACTCCATATTCAACGCCCGCACCAGCAACCACGCCAGATAGAAAGTGAAAATCCCGGCAAAAATATTTATAGCCGCCGTTCCTTTCACCAGACGATAAACCTGGTAGAAAATAAGAGCAACGATCAATATATCCAGAATATCAAAAATACCGAGTTTAATAAACAACAACATCGACAATCGTAAGTTTTTAATTTACCTGCTGCCCGCTTTCCCGTCCTTTCGCTCCGTATGGGCGCAGCTCACATCATACTTGAAAACACCTCCGGAACGGCCTGCCCCACTCTCTGCAAGCAGGTTGTTTCCGGGTTTATTTCACAAATCTAAGCAAAATATATCAAATAGGAATCAGGATTTCTCCTTTTTATAGTGTTCCGGCTGCTTTCTCCGGTTTACGTTATTCGTATAGACAATCACCACCAGCACCGCCGTCACCACCATACAAAAACCGATAAAATTCAGGAAGCGAAACGACTCATGGAAGACCAAAATCCCGATCAGGATAGCCGTAATCGGCTCTAAAGTTCCCAGCACGGAAGTCGATACCGACCCGATCAGCTTGACAGCCGACACCAAAAGGCGGGCGGATACCACCGTACTCAATACCCCCAACATCGTCATATCGAACAGAAAGTGGGGCGAGCCAACCCAATGCAGCGTTCCGCGGGACACAGCCAAAATAAGGTAGAACAGGGCGGTCAACGCCAGCACCCAAAACGTAAGTACATTGGGATTCATGGCCTTTAACAGGGGACGGTTCAGGGCTACAATGTAAATCCCGTAAGTAACCGTAGACAGCAACACAAACATCAGCCCCACCCAACGGATCGCCCCCTCGGACCACGACAGGAAAGCCACCCCGGTGATCGCCAGCACAATCGCCACCTTCACCACCAGCAACAGGCGTTCCCGGAAAAACAAAGCCATAAAAATAGCCACCACCACCGGATACAGGTAGTGTACGGAAGTGGCTATTCCCGTAGGCATATAATGATAGGACAGGAACAGGAAAAAGGCCGTCAGCCCATAGCCCCCCACTCCGGCAAGCACCACTTCCTTCAGTTCCGGGCCGGAAATCCGCAGATTAACCCGGCGGCACAATAAAAATATCCCATACAGCAAAGCCGCCAGCGTATAGCGGTAAACTAAAATAGTGTCGTTATTCACCCCGTCGAGAATCGCCCGGTTCACAAAAAGCGGGATCATCCCAAATGTAGCCGCCGATAAACAAGCATAAAATATCCCTCTGATTCGTTCCATGAACTGATTTTATATCTTCCTGCAAAAATATGGAAATTTCCGGCTTTTATATCTCCCCGGCATTCACTATATTTGTCCTCTGTATACAAAACATGAAATTATGCGACATTTTACGACCTTATTGCTTCTACTCATCGCAGGATTCTCCCTGCAAGCACAGAACGATCCTAAAGCGAAAGAGATTCTCGACAAATCGGCAGCTAAATTCAAATCGTATAAAGCCGTAGAAGTCGATTTCAACCTATCGATGGAAAATAAAGCCGAAGACATCCACGAAAACCATAAGGGACAAGCCTGGATGAAAGGCAACCTGTATAAACTGAATGTGATGGAGGTGGAAAATTACTACGACGGTAAAAACATCTACACATACATGCCCGAAGCCAATGAAGTAAGCATTAAAAACCCGGAAGAGGAAGAAGAAGAAATGCTGAATCCCACCAACCTGTTCGACATTCACAACAAGGGATTCGCCCAAAAGCTGGTGAGCAACGATAACGGCGTGGCTTATATCGAGCTGATTCCCACCGACAAAAAACGGAATTTCAAAAAAATCGGAATCTGGGTAAACCCTGCCACCTCGATGATTCAAAAAGTGACTTCTTTCGGAAAAGACGGAAACGACGTAATCATCACCATCAACAGCATCAGGCAACCCGCCTCCCTTCCGGCAGACAGCTTTTTCAAATTCGACGAGAAAAAACATCCGGGAGTAGAAATCGTGGACATGCGGTGAAAGCGGTAATTTTTCCGAAATAGCATAAAAGGTATGGACGCGTTCCCATATCTTTTTAGACATCATAAAAAGGGCTGCCCAACGGACAGCCCTTTTTAATATGCTAATTGCCTTATCCGGCAAAATCGTCACACGTTAAAGCGGAAATTCATCATATCGCCGTCCTGCACCACATAATCTTTTCCCTCCACCGACATTTTTCCGGCTTCCTTGCATTTGGTTTCCGAACCGTAGGCAATAAAATCTTCGTATTTGATGACTTCCGCCCGGATAAATCCCTTTTCAAAATCGGAATGGATAATTCCGGCAGTCTGGGGCGCTTTCATCCCCTTTCGGAAAGTCCAGGCACGCACTTCCTTCACTCCTGCCGTGAAATAGGTCTGCAAATTCAGCAAACGGTAAGCAGTACGGATCAGCTTATTCACTCCGGCTTCCTGCAAACCCAAATCTTCCAGAAACATCTGCTTTTCTTCGTAAGTTTCCAGGTCGGCAATATCCGCCTCGATTCCAGCCCCGATCACCAACACTTCGGCATTCTCGTCTTTCACCGCTTCGCGTACGGCATCCACAAATTTATTCCCCTTCACCACGGAAGCCTCGTCCACGTTACAAACGTACAGCACGGGTTTATTAGTCAGCAGCAACAGGTCCTTTACGGCTTCTTTCTGCAAATCATCCAACACCACGGTACGGGCAGACAATCCTTTTTCCAAAGCCGCTTTATACATTTTCAACACCTCCACCTGACGTTTCGCCACGGCATCCCCTCCGGTCTGTGCCCGTTTTTCGTCCCGTTGCAAACGGCTTTCCACCGTTTCAAGGTCTTTCAACTGTAATTCGGTATCGATAATCTCTTTATCGCGCACGGGATCGACACTACCGTCCACATGCACGATATTATCGTCTTCAAAACAACGCAACACATGGATAATGGCATCCGTTTCCCGGATATTGGCCAGGAATTTATTTCCCAAACCTTCCCCCTTGCTCGCCCCTTTTACCAACCCGGCAATATCCACAATCTCGACCACTGCCGGAACTACGTTCTGGGGATGTACCAATTCCACCAATTTATTCAGGCGTTCATCCGGCACGGTAATCACTCCCACGTTCGGTTCTATCGTACAGAACGGAAAATTCGCCGACTGCGCTTTTGCATTACTCAAACAATTAAACAACGTTGACTTACCTACATTCGGCAGCCCTACGATTCCACATTGTAAACCCATTATATTTTATTATATGATTTGTTATCAACAATTTATCCGTATTTTCATCTCCCGGAAATCCATTCCGTTTTCCGCAAAGCCCGGCCTGTTCTTTTCCCGCGTTTCCGGGGTGCAAAGATAGCTAATCTTTTAATATTTTGGAACATATCCGGTCATTCTCATGCTTTAATTTACGCTCTCCCCCAAAAACGGGGGGTATGGATGAAAAACAGCCTTTTGCGGATTCGGAATACTTTCGCGCCCTGCCACATCCCAATTCCGTAAAAAAACACTATATTTATCCCACAAAAGATTTAAAACCGATTATTCAACTTATGTTTATAAAACTCTGCATATAGCTACCCTGGAAAACAACCGTACTATTAAGCGGCACAGCAAGTTATCGTAACCTGCCGCAGAGTTTTATTATCCTTATTATTTATACGCACAGACGGACAACCATGCCTTTGGAGGTATGGCGGATACCTGTGCATACCGATCTGAGTTGAATGATAAAATATACTTATAAACAAATATGGCTCGTCACCTATCCCGTGATGATGAGCATTCTGATGGAGCAACTGCTCAATCTTACCGATGCTGTTTTTTTAGGTCATGTAGGAACAACGGAATTAGGAGCTTCCGCCATAGCCGGAATTTATTATATGGCACTTTATATGCTGGGCTTCGGTTTCAGCCTCGGCCTACAAGTTGTTATAGCCCGGCGAAACGGAGAACAACGGTACAAGGCCACCGGACAAACCTTTTTTCAGGGGCTGTTCTTTTTAATCGCCCTATCCCTGTTGCTGCTCTTTATCTCGCACCGTTACGCCCCTTTCATCCTGAAAAAATTAGTCACCTCCGATGAAGTTTACCAATGCGTAGCCCGCTACTTGTATTGGCGTAACTGGGGGCTGTTGTTCATCTTCCCGGCCTTGGCCTTACGGGCTTTTTTTGTCGGCATCACCCACACCCGGATATTAGCGGTCAGCGCACTGGCTGCCGCCTTCCTTAATATTTTACTCAACTACCTGCTTATTTTCGGCATAGGCCCCCTGCCGCCTTTAGGCATTACAGGCGCTGCCATCGCCTCCACCTTATCCGAATGGGGCACCCTTTCGGTGTTGCTTTTGTATGTCTGGTTGAAAGTCGATAAACGTCGATATGGATTTTCCCCCTGCTTTAAACCTAAAATGCTTACCGAGGTGTTCCACCTATCGGTTTGGAGCATGCTGCACGCCTTCATCAGCATCGTCCCCTGGCTACTGTTTTTCATCGCCATAGAACATTTAGGCAAAAACCAGCTTGCCATCGCCAATATCATTCGCAGCATTTCCACCCTGTTTTTCGTTGTGATACAATCTTTTGCCTCCACCACAGGCTCTCTGGTAAGTAACCTGCTGGGAGCAGGCCACCCCGGAGAGGTCATGCCCCTTTGCCGGAAAATCATACGGATGAGTTATGCCATAGGCGCTCCATTCCTCATCCTGACCTTCCTGTTTGCCCGTCCCTTACTGGGAATCTACACGGCTGATCCCGGACTGATCCGCGAAGCCTTTTTCCCGCTTTCGGTGATGCTGGTGAATTACCTTTGGGCAGTTCCCGCCTATATTTACATAAACACGGTGACAGGTATCGGAAAGACCCGGCTTGCTTTTATTTTTCAGGTGATTACGATTGTGTTTTATTTGATATGCCTGTATCTGATCAGCGCTTCTCCCGAAATTCCTTTAGGGATTTACTGGACAGCCGAACATCTGTTCGCCATTTCGCTGTTCGTATTATCGTATCTCTGGCTAAAAAACAAATGGCTAAAACAATCAGGGGAAACCTTTCAGGCCGGGTAAAAACTTGAAAGCAACCCGAAGAAAATAAGCAAATACACAAACGGGACAAGATTCCCGTTCCACCTTTTCCGTCCGGTTTTATGACCTCTACGCAGCGGTCAGCCGGACGGATTATTTCCCCTGCACGGCAATCAGCGCCGGTTTTTCATATTTCCGGTAGAATATCAGCAAAAGTACAAACCCAACCAGGGCGAAAGGAGCTCCCACCAAAGCCGTGTAACGATAGCTCATACCAGCTTCCAGCGGTAACCCTCCGGCATAAGCACCGATAGCATTCCCCAAATTAAACGCCACCTGCGCACTGGCCGCCCCCAACAATTCGCCTCCCCGGGAAAACCGGAGCAATAACACCTGCTGTGGACTGGAAAGAGCGAACAGGCTGGCGGTGCAAAGGCACATCAGCACCACCGACAACCAGGATATAGAGGCAAAAAAGAAAATCAGAATCAAAAGCATAAAAGTCAGGCTTTGCACGGAAGCCGCCACCCTTCCGGGAGAAAAACGGTCGGACAGCCGTCCGCTGACCAAATTCCCGGCCACCATTCCTATCCCGGCCAGCACCATCAATCCCGATATTTTCTGTACCTCGAAACCCGAAACGTGGGTCAGCAAGGGACTGATATAACTGTACCAGCAAAACACACCGCCGTTTCCCAGCATGGTCGCCGAAATCAGCAACCAGGGAGCGGGAGATTTCAGAAAACGGAACTGTCCCTTAAATCCCATATCCGGTAAACCTTCCACCTGGGGCACCCAACGCCAGATGCAATACAGGATAACCATTCCCCACACGCCTACCAACAGGAAAGTCACCCGCCATGAAACCGCCGTACTCAAAAAAGTGCCCAGAGGCACGCCGAACAGATTGGCGATCGTCATTCCGGCCACCATAATAGCCACCGCCTCGGTTCCTTTCCCTTTATCCGCCAATTTTTCAGCTACGATCGATCCCACCCCGAAGTAAGCCCCGTGCGGTAAACCGGAAATAAAACGGGCGCCCATCAGCAGCCAGTAATTAGGAGCTGCCGCCGCACAGCAATTTCCCAGCATAATCAAGCCGACTAAAACCAATAAAATATATTTCAACGGAAATTTCCGGGCAAGCACCAATAAAGGAGCGCCGACACATACCCCCAGCGCATAAGCGGAGATCAGGTGTCCGGCCTCCGCAATGGAAACCTGCATATCGTGCGCCACATCGGGTAAAATCCCCATCATCACAAACTCGGCTATCCCCAGTCCGAGTGTTCCGAAAGCCAAAGCAATCAAACTCTTTTTCATATACCACTCATTAAAACAGTATATAGGAATACGTATTATTCATTTTAATTTCTATGTTTTTTTCTTAAAAAACCCGTTAACGCACCGTAATGTGAAAACATCCCTGCTTATATTCATAACGCACATAGCATTTTTTCGCCAGCCTCAGATCCTGCAACACTTCCGCCAGCACCGTTTTCAATTTATCGCGCTCCTCCTCTTTCCCGCCTACATAACGGGCATAAGCCACATCGAAAGTCGTTCCGAATATATGGGCGGAATTAGCACTGGCATTGAGATTCTTTTTCCGCAACCGCTTCACGCTGGAATCGGTGCGCAACACACTGGTAACAATGATTTTCCGGTCGGGCAGCCCTTTACTGTCGAGTGAATCCCTGAAATTTCGTCCGATGGTTTCCAGCAATTTATCGGCCCGGGGCACAAGGTAAGGTAAAGAATGGGTAAGATCGTCTATTTCATACCAGCGGCACGAGCTTATTTTCACCAGCTTTTTCATCTGCTCCTTCAATTCTTCCTCGGAATGAACCGGATCGATGCCCCACCGCCGGGCTACGCTCACGTGCTTATCGTTCAAATCCCGGAAAGTAGCCTGATAGTTCCGGAAATAACGGAAATTTTCCTGTTTTTTCTCTTTATTGCCGCAACCTGCCAACAGTCCGGCACACACCAATAGGATAGTAATCTTTATTATATACATACTATTCATTTTGAGGTAGCAAAGATAACCCAATAAACTCAAACCACCTCAAAATGAACAGTCAAAATCAACTCGCCTTAGCTATTTCTTTCAGTAGATCGGGCGAAAAACGGCCATTTAATTGCAGGCAAACCACTTTGGCCTCTGCCCGGACAACGACAAAAAGTTGAAGAATTTCTTTTTCCCTGCTCTCTGCATAAACGCAAACATTTTTATCGCCCTCCCGAATTGTGGCCAGCTCTTCCAGTTTACTCCGCTTGACATAAGCGGTGGCATCCTTGTTCAGGGCTTCCCCTTTTTGTCCTTCGCTCACCAGCAGGCTCACCTCGGAACAACTATTCACAAAACGCTTCACCATATCGTTCTCCGCCTCCGGGATACACAGGGATAGCAGGAAATTTCCAAGCTGATTTATTTTCAGGCATTTCACCTCCGTATCGTTTTCATATTTCTGATATAACTCCTTAAATGTTTTGACCTGGCAATTCCCCTGAAAACAAAAGGCACAAACCAGCACCGACAAAATGACAATCCTTTTCATAGCTTTTTCTATTTTTAGTTATTTATAGCTTTATCCAAATATTCCACCCCCTTCACATGAACGGCCGAGGACAACTTCGATATTTTTTTAAGGTCGATATTCCCGGTAAATCCCATTAACACAAATTCACTCCCATTATTTACCAGCACAATTAATTCTACAACAGTCCCTTTCACTTCCCGGATATAAATAGCAACATCCTCTTTTTGTTCCTGCACACGCAATAGTTCCTCATAACCTTTCCCTGTATGCTTCAGCCACAACAAACTCTCACGATGATACAACGCAACATTTTTCTCTGTTTTCAACAACCTGAATCCGGTCAGATTTTTAATAATACTCTCCGCTTCAGGATCGCTCATATCGGCAATCAGGCTAAACATTTTGGCACTGACATTTACAGTGGTAAATTCTACATCCTCTCCGTAATTGTTATAAAATTCCTCCACCATATTTTGTGCCGACAACCATAACCCCAAAAAACACAATAATATAAGTATAATCGCTTTTTTCATAATTCAACTTTTTTAAATTCATGGATATATTTAGTTGCAACTTTAGCTTTTTCAATGTTGGTTTCCATCAACCGTCCCCCCTCGTTCATCGTTTCCGACACGAACGACAAGGCTTTTTGCAGTTCCGCCAATGCCTGCTGGGGTGTCAGGCATTCTTCAGCAAACGGAACACGCTCCACCTGCCTGTGGCGCAAAAGTCCCCCAATGCACAAGGCCAAAAAAGCACAGGCCGCCGCCGTAGTGATATACTTCCGGACAAAGATCGGCAGACGGCGGCGTTTCCCGATTTTCGCCAGCACACGCTGGTCAAAGGTTTCATCCAACCCTGCCCGGCTCTCCTCTGCCTGCCACACAAACAATTCCCGGTAAACCGATAAATGAGGAGGCAATTCCCGGCATTCCAGAAAGAACTGCCGCAATTCGTTCTCTTCTTCCGGGGTGGCGCTACACTCCCAGAATTTATTCATCAATATTTCAATCCGCTTACAATCCATAATTCTCGATCCTTAAAAACAAACTTTTAATTTCCTTACGTGCCCTGAATAAGTTGACCTTCACCCATTCTTCACTGACTTCCAACATCCGGGCAATCTCCTGATAGCTCATGCCTTCCACATCCCTCAACTGTACCACCATCCGCTGGGCTTCGGGCAAATGGGCGATCAACTTCCTCAACATGCCCAGACTCTCCTCTTTCTCCACCCGTTCATGCGGCCACTCCGCCCCACCCACAGCTATCCGTTCCCCGTTCAATTCTTCCGTGTGATTCCCTTTCAAGGCCAGCCGTCCCAACGCCATGTTCCGCGCCATCATGCAGCAATAAGCCCCCACACTTTCCACCTCTTTCCAGCAATCCGGCCTGCCCCACACTTTCAGCATCACATCTTGCACCACGTCCTCCGCTTCTTCCCTGCTCCGGGTGATACAGAAAGCGATCCGGAACAATTTGTCCCGCAAAGGCAATACCGTCGATTTAAATTCTTCCAACTCCATAACATTTATAAGACAGGTGAAATCTTAAAAAGTTACATGATTTTTTATTTTTCCTAAAAACGAATATATCCAAAACAAAAAAGACCGGAGTTTAAACTCCGGTCTTTCAAATCTTTACAAGAATAAATGTTTTATTTATTCCTTTTCTTATATTCTTCAATCCCTTGTTTCAGGAAATTGACAAAAGCATCCTTATCCAAATTATGTCCCCGTGCAGGAGCCAGCACATGCTGTTTCAGGTCAGCGTCATTCCCTCCCCGGCTATCCAGCAGGATATAATTCGGCTGTGCGTTGGAATCGAATTTCTTGATCTGGAAATCGGCATTCTTCTTGCCTAAAGTTTTCTTTTTCTTCCCGTCGTATTCGGACACATACCATTCGTCCTCCGGTAACGTGGTTTTATCGTCTACATACAAAGCCACCACCACATAATCGTCCCGCAAAATGTCCTTCACCCTGGGATCGGCCCATACGGTCTGTTCCATTTCACGGCAATTCACACAGCCGTGTCCGGTGAAATCGATAAACAAAGGTTTCCCCTGCGCCTGGGCACATTTCAACGCCTGCTCATAATCGAAATAACCTTCCAGCCCGTGAGGCAAATGCAGGAAATCGGCATATTTCGGGTCCTCACACAACTCTGCACCCGGCTTTGCCGCAACTCCCGAAGCGGAGAGTCCGCTTTTCGCCAGTTCCCGCACATTCTCGCGTACAATGCGGTTCACGTCGAAATCGATGGTTTCCTGTGGCGGGAGATAACCTGCCAACGCTTTCAGCGGAGCGCCGAACATACCCGGAATCAGATAGACCACGAAAGTAAAAGTAGCGATGATAAATGCCAAACGAGGCACTCCGATATATTTCAGCTCGCTATCGTGCGCAAACTTGATTTTTCCCATCAGATACAATCCCTGCAAAGTGAAGATCGTAACCCAGATGGCAATATACACCTCCCGGTCGAGCAATCCCCAATGGTAAGTCTGATCGGCCACCATCAAAAACTTAAAGCCCAGAGCCACCTCGATAAAGCCCAATACCACTTTCACCGAATTCAGCCAGCCACCGGATTTCGGCAGGTTGCTCAATTTGGAAGGGAAAAAAGCAAAAAAACCGAAAGGCAAAGCCACAGCAATGGAAAATCCCAGCATGCCGACGATCGGACGCAGCACAGACCCCCGCGCAGCTTCCACCAGCAGCGTACCTACGATAGGCGCAGTGCAGGAGAACGACACCAGCACCAGCGTAAAGGCCATAAAGAAAGCCCCCACATAACCGCCCCGGTCAGCCTGCTTATCGGATTTATTCACCAGCCACGAAGGCAGCACAATTTCGAACGCTCCGAAAAACGAAGCCGCAAAAACCATAAAAATAACAAAGAAAAACAGATTCGGAATCCAGTTCGTACTCAGCCAGTTGATAAAATCAGGCCCTAACAACACGGAAATAACCAGCCCTAAAGCGGTGTAAATGGCAATGATCGATAAAGAAAAGAACAGAGCCTTCGCCTTTGCTTTCGCCTTATTGGCATCGCCGTGCATAAAGAACGACACCGTCATCGGGATCATCGGGAACACACAAGGCATCACCACGGCGGCAAGCCCCGCCAGAAAAGCCGCCCAGAAAAACAGCCACAAGGATTCGTCCTTCGTAGCATTTTCCGCTCCGGAAACAGCTGAAACTTCCTCCTTCACCTCTGTTTTTGCCTGAGAAGCCTGTCCCACAGGTATTTCGAAATCTTCTTCAAACATCACACACTGCCCCTCCTGGCACACCTGATATTCCAAATGCCCCTTCACGGCTGTGGTGGCAGCATCGGTCACTTTCACCTTCTGCTTGATAATATATTCTGTTTCAAACGACCAGACATCCACTCCGAACACCTCGTCGAAAGCCTTGTGAGGCTCGTTCTCCACGGCCTTTCCCAACAATTCTACCCCTTTCCCCTCGTCGGTAAACGACAGGGTTGTCGCCATCGGGCCTCCCGCCGGAGTATACATTGAATAAACATGCCATCCCGGCTGTAATGTCGCTTTTAAAGTCAGTTCATATTCATGATTACCCAGGTCTTTCTGTGAATACGACCACCGGGCGGGGTTTGAAACCTGTGCCGACAGGGTAAGCACTCCCAAAATGAACGTCAATAAAAAAGCTATTCCTTTTTTTCTCATAAATAATAAATGAATTAATATTCTAACAACTAATACACAAAAATATTATTAATTCCCTTTCGCCGGGGAAGATGTAAAGAAATTAACATATAATTAATGGTCTTACAGAAACCTCTACAACCCCGAAAAAAACATTTACCCCCAAAAAATATAAAGCCAGAGCAGTAATCCACCACCCCGGCCAACAAAAAAATTCAGGCAAACCGTTTTTATTTCTCGGCTAATTCCCGGTTATAACGGTTATAAAAATGATACTCGTAAATGTAATAGGAAGGCACATCCACCACCCGCAAAGATACATTATAACGGAACGCCCATTTCCGGCGCAGGGAAATCAATCCCTTTTTCAGATAAGCCCCGACGAACGGATGCACTTTCAGCACCATCGTCTTTTGTTTTTTCTCGCGTGCCCAGTATTCCAGTTCTTCCTCGATCTTATCGATCACCAGGATCGCCGCTTCCGCCTTTCCTGTCCCGTGGCATACCGGACAGGTTTCCGTTGTTTCCACCGTCATCGCCGGACGCACCCGCTGCCGGGTGATCTGCATCAGGCCGAATTTACTCAACGGCAGGATGGTGTGTTTGGCACGGTCGATCTCCATGCACGCCTTCATCTTCTCGAACAGTTTCTGGCGGTTTTCGGCCAACTGCATATCGATAAAGTCGATCACAATAATCCCCCCCATATCCCTGAGCTGCAACTGTCTGGCCACCTCCTCGGCAGCAGCCAGATTCACTTCCAGGGCATTGGTTTCCTGATCGTCGCCCAGCTTCGTACGGTTACCGCTGTTCACGTCGATCACATGGAAAGCCTCCGTGTGCTCGATAATCAGGTAAGCTCCGTTCTTAAAGGAAACAGTCTTTCCTAACGATGATTTGATTTGCTTATCGACCCCGAAATGATCTAAAATAGGAATTTCCGGAGAAACATATTTTACAATGTCCTGTTTTTCAGGCGCAATGGTAGAAAGGAAATGTTTGATCTCCTTGCTCAGCGTAATATCGTTCACATAGATATTCTCGAACGAAGGATTCAGAATATCGCGGAGGATAGCACTCGTGCGGTCGATCTCGCCCAAAATAAGCTTCGGCGGCTCGATGTCGCGGATGTGTTTGAACGCCGTTTCAAAACGTTCCACCAGCTCTTTCAGTTCACTATCGAAAGCGGCAGCAGTCTTGCCTTCCGCCACCGTACGTACGATCACTCCATAATTTTTCGGGCGGATACTTTCGATCACCCGTTTCAGCCGTTTCCGTTCATCGACCGATTTGATCTTTTGGGAAACGGACACCTTTTCGGAAAAAGGCATCAACACCAGGTTACGCCCTGCAATGCTCAATTCCGAGGTCAGGCGCGGCCCTTTGGTTGAAATCGGTTCTTTCGCCACCTGCACCGCAACCCACTGGCCCACAGTCAGAATATCGGCGATCTTCCCCACCTTATTAATTTCAGGCTCCAGTTTCAGTTTGGAAACCGGCATGCCCCTGCGAGCAATACATTGTTTGATGTAACTATCCAGAGAATGGAATTGCGGGCTTAAATCCAAATAATGCAAAAACGCATCTTTTTCATACCCTACATTAACAAAAGCAGCATTTAAACCGGGCATGATTTTTTTCACCTTACCCAGATAAATATCCCCCACCGCAAATTGCATACTGGTTTTTTCTTTCGTCAGTTCCACCAGTTTTTTCTCCCGCAACAAAGCGATCACGATCTCCTCTGCCTTTACGTCAATTACTAATTCGCTATTCACTACGTTATTATTTAATGTATTTGCTTTATCTAACTAATAAACCTAAAGGCTTTACTGCCTTTAGGTTTATTCTTTTACTCACAAACTTTAAGAAAGTTATTTCTTCTTATGACGATTCTTTCTCAGTCTTTTTTTACGTTTGTGGGTAGCCATCTTATGTCTTTTTCTTTTCTTTCCGCTTGGCATAAATTCCTCCTTTCTTATTTTTTTACATTACCCTTTACCTCAATAACAAAACTTTTTGAAGGCTTGAATGAAGGAATAAAATGTTCTGGAATCTTGATAGTTACATTCTTTGAAATATTCCGAGCAGTTTTTTCAGCTCTTTTTTTCACAACAAAACTACCGAAACCTCTTAAATACACGTTTTTACCCTCAACAACGGAATTTTTAATTGACTCCATAAAAGCCTCTACAGTAGCCTGAACTGCTACCTTTTCAATCCCGGTCGTTCTCGAAATTTCGTTAACAATATCCGCTTTTGTCATTTTTTTAAATATTTAATATTCAATAATTTATTTCAATTTCTTCGTTTTTCAGTCTGCAAATATAAAGCTTTTCCGTTAAGAATAAAAAAAACGCGATGATTTTTGTCATTTTTTTCTCTTTCAGGATTTTTTCTGTAATTTCGCCAACAGATAAAATTTAGTGGGGAAATTATTCCGTTTTTCTGCTTTTTTCGTAACTTGTGTGAAATTTAAAAACAAGGAATATGGTAAATAAAGTCATTTTGATTGGTAATGTAGGAGCAGATCCGGATGTCAGATACTTAGAGGGAGGAACGGCTGTGGCGAATCTCCGGCTGGCCACCACGGAAAGCTATAAAAACAAGAACGGCGAGCGGGTTGATCAAACCGAATGGCACAACATCGTGCTGTGGAGAGGATTGGCGGAAATCGTTGAAAAATATGTGCACAAAGGAATGCGCCTTTACATAGAAGGACGTATCCGCACCCGTTCCTGGGACGACCAGAATGGCGCAAAAAGATATACCACGGAAATATGGGCGGACAACATGCAAATGCTGTCGTTCAAACAAGATAACGGCGATGGCGGAAGCGCACCTTCCAGAGGTTATAACGCCCCGGCTTCGCCAGCAGGCTCCTCCGCCGCTCCGGCTCCCAGTATGCCCGACGACAGCGACGACCTGCCGTTTTAATGTTCTTTTGCCGGGTAAAACGGCCCGGCAAAAGAACAACAACCCGATTGTGTAACTAATATGATATATTTTGGAAACTGATGTCTATTCGGCGGCGCAAACTTTACCGCTCGGCACCTTTACTTTTGTTGATGCAATATTCATCGTCATTTTACTACTACTACTTTTGTGTTCTGCTTTGGTTTCCGGTTCGGAAGTCGCATACTTCTCGCTCACTCCGGGCGACCTTGAAAAACTGAAAGAAAAAGGCTATGACAAGGCGTACAACCTGCACAAAAAGCCTAACCTCCTTTTATCAACGATACTGATAACCAACAATTTTGTGAATGTCGCTATCGTTATTATCTCGACCTATTTAGTAAACTCTTTGTTTGATTTTTCCAACAATCCGCTACTCAGCTTTATCATACAAGTCGTATTGGTTACCTTTGTGATCTTGTTGTTCGGGGAAATCATACCTAAATTATATGCCAACCGCTCGCAGATGAAAATGGCGATTTTCATGGCCGGGCCGCTGACCTTTCTAACCTATTTGTTCCGTCCCCTGTCCATGTTATTGATCCGGTCTACTTCGATCATCAGTAAACGCATGGCGAAAAAAGACGGCCTGTCGATCGACCAGCTATCCAAAGCGCTGGAACTGACGCAGGACTCGGATATTAACGACGAGAAAGAAATTCTGGAAGGGATTGTCCGTTTCAGCAACATATCGGCCATCGACATCATCCGTCCCCGCATCAACGTGATTGCCCTCGACATCAAAGACAGTTTCGAGCATGTGAAAGACATCGTGATCGAACACGGCTATTCCCGCCTTCCGGTGTACCATGAAAACCTCGACACCATAGAAGGCGTGCTCTATGTGAAAGACCTGCTGGCACACCTGAAAGAAAAAGACAATTTCTCCTGGCAGTCGCTGCTTCGTCCGGCTTATTTCGTGCCCGAAACCAAAAAGATCAACGACCTGCTTGAAGAGTTCCAAAGCAAGAAAGTGCATCTGGCTATCGTGGTCGATGAATATGGCGGCACATCCGGCATTGTCACCATGGAAGACATTCTGGAAGAAATCGTCGGAGAAATCAATGACGAATACGACGAAAAAGAAGAAACGTACATTAAAATCCACGCCAACACCTATATTTTCGAAGCATCCACCCTGCTGAACGATTTCATTAAGATCGTAGATGCCGATCAGGACAGCTTCAAAGACATAGAAGGGGAAGCCGACACCCTTGCCGGGCTGATTCTGGAAATCAAAGGCGAATTACCCCGAAAAAACGACGTGATCGTTTATCACAAGCATAAATTCACCATTCTGGAGGTGGACAACCGGAGAATCAAAAAAATTAAATACGAGAAAATCGGATAAACCCGCCCTTAAATTTTTTAAGCACCGCCCGTTCCCGGAATCCGGAAACGATCGGACGGCTCACACAATCCGAAGCACAGAAATCAGTACGAATATGCGTGTAAAACATCTATCTATCTATCTATCTATCTATATCGTTCTTCCTGTTGACCGCAATAGGATGCAACGAAAAATACACCCCCAAACCCTATGGGTACTACCGGATTGATTTTCCCAAAAAAGCGTACCAGCTTTCCAGTAGTGATTTTCCCTATCGGTTTGAAAAAGCGGTAAACGCTACCGTAGAAATCGACAGCGATAAATATGCAGAGCCCTATTGGATTAACCTGGTATATCCGGCCTATAACGCCAAAATACACCTTTCTTATAAAACAATCACGACGGACACTTCCCTGCAAAGTTATATACAGGATTGCCACCAGCTGGCCTATACCCACACCATCAAGGCAGAATCGATCGATGAAAAACTTTTCCGCCGGGACAATATCTTCGGACTGGTCTACTTCATCGAAGGCAACACGGCCTCGTCCACCCAGTTTTTCATTACCGATTCCACCCGCCATTTCCTGCGCGGTGCGCTCTATTTCAACCAGCACCCCGATAAAGATTCCCTCGCTCCGGTTATCCAATACCTCCGCGAAGACATCCTTACGCTTATGGAAACTCTGGCATTCAGACCCACCCCGCCACCACCGCCCGTTATCAATTGTTTTCCGGTAACCGATAAAAATGTCCTTCCCCAGCATACGGATAGGGACATTTCACGCGAATAAAATTTAAACTGCCCGTATTTTCACAAAAATAGCCGGACGGATATTCCGCCCGGCTTTCCGAATCCTTATTTCAATATTCCGAATATTTATTTCAGCACATTTTCTCCCTTTGCCGTATAAGGCACGGGTATATCTAAAATCCGGCACAGAGTGGGCAACACGTCGATCATCTTACACTCAGGCCGGAGAGCAGAGGTCACGCCCGCCCCATAAAAAAACAAAGGCACTTTATTCCGTTTGCTATAACGCGCATAATTATCCTCGGCATCCTTCAATTCAGGCAGCCAGGTAGGCAGCAGGCAAAACAACACATCCCCGTTCCTCTTCGGGGAATAGGAATTTTGGAACAAGGCTTCCACTCCGGACGACAACGTGTTATGTGTCAAAGAATAGCCCGTCATCACGCGCGCCACCCCCTCAAACTCGATCATAAAATCGGCCACCTTATCCTGAATATCTTTCAACGCAATTTTATTCTTTTCGATCAGCGTACGGTTCAGGTAAATCTGCCCGGCATCGTAATCCTGAATCCAATCCCCCTCCCCGTATACCAGATTCAGGTAAGATTTCAACAAGGCCACCGCTTTAAAAATGCTGAAATAGCCGGAACCGATATTCATTTTATCCAATTCCTCCGGCAAAATCTCCCGTGTTTCCGAAAAAGTAAGGAATACCGTATAATTTTCACGTCCCACCTGGCTGTCGAGCACCGCCAACAACCTCTCTATATCCCGGTCCAGACGGATCACCACATCCTTAAATTCAGGAGCGTATACCGCAAAATCACGATTCATATAATCCAGGCATGAAAAACTCACCGACAGCAGGTCGGCATCGTTATCCACCCCCAGCTTCTCCTCCCTGACCAGCCGTTCCGCCATATCCGCCACGATAGAATTAGCGTAAGGTGTCGCCTTCAACACCCGGTAAGTATCGAATTTCTTTTTAGTTTGATTAATATCGTAGAAAAAACTGCTTCCAATGCCCACCTTGTTTTTCAAACGCAAAGCCATAGCATTTGCCGTCTCCTCGCCCAAAGGCATCCAGCCCCGGCGAATATAGAAATCACTTTCGATTTTAGAATTATACTCCCTGATCCATCCGTAAAGCGAATCGGCATAATATTTGGAGGACACCCATTTTCCGTTATCTTCGCTGAACCACAACGCCATATCGGCACAATTCCCTCCACTCAACACCGCTTCTTCTCCGTTCATAGAAAGGCTATATACTTTGGCAAAAGCATTGTGCATCTTCATCACACACCCCAGGGTCAATGCCTGCATCCACTCCGGGCTCAATCCACCGGTTTCCTTATCCTCGCCTATCGCCATATATTGCTCGGAAGCCACATTCCCCTGCCGGCGTCCCCTCAAACGGTCGTACCAATCGTGCATCACCACACCATGCTCCGAAGGCAGCAAGCCCGTATAAATCGTAGCCTGGTCGGTACCCGATTGCGAAAACAGATAATCGTAGTCTGCCTTCAATTTCACACTTCCCTGCATAATCCTGCGCAACCCTCCGGAAGTCAGTTCCCTCTGGTACACATCCAGCCATTCCGGATAAAAATTACTCACAGTAATCCCCACTACCAATTTTGTTTTATTTTCGGCAGCATTCGTCACGCTACCCAACAGCAGCAGACACATAAAAATCAAATTTCTCATAGATCCCGATTATGAACGCTGCAAAGTTATCATTTTCAATCTGCAAAACAAAAATTCAAACTGAAAGCTTTCCAACAAATAAAGTAATAGCGTTAAAGAAAAAACAAGGACGATAATAATAATTTGCAAGAAGAAATTCTTTCTATCGCTTTTTGTTTACTATCTTTACAGCATAAAACGAATTTACGCACACGATGACGGAGAAGAGATATTTATTGGCGGAGAAACTACGTACTTACATATCCAAATATGGAATCAACGATTTCAACGAGGAACATTTAAAAACCGTAGGGGTGACGCTGGAGGAACTAAAGGAAAATTTCAGCGACCGGAGGGATATTGTTAAAGCCATATTGGAACATGAGCGGAACTGTTTTGCGGAGATATTCGAAGAATATGACTTCAACGGTTGGAACGCAATAGATATTATGTTGATTATCAGCAATGAAATCAACAACCGTTTTTTCTATGTCAGTCCTTCCGTCACCATCATGCTATCCAAAGATTTCCCGGACATCTTCATTCCCCATCAGGAAGAGCGTTCCAATTTCATCTATGAAAAAATCAAGATCAACATTGAAAAAGGGATGGAACAAGGCATCTATAAAAAAGATATTTCCAGCGAAATGATCGCCCGGATGTATATTGCAAAGCTGAACGACATTCACGATCCCCAGATTTATCCGCCGGAAGGCTTCACATTTGCCACCATATTCACCACCCTGATCGACGACGTGCTTAAACACATCACGAACGAGGAAGGAAAAAGATATTACAAACAACGGAAACAATTGTATAGCATTCTGAATTTCAGATAATCAAAAAACCTGTATAACATAAACTCGAACACAATCCGGAAACTCCCGATCCCCCGGAATTTCATCCTGCATCCGCAGCCCAGGATTTCCGGAAGGTCTTCAAAATCCATAAACCATGAAATACCAAATCGACGATATAGATAAAAAGATTCTTTCCTATCTGGTAAAAAATGCCAGAGTTCCATTTTTGGAAATTGCCAGAGAATGTGGAATTTCAGGAGCGGCTATCCATCAGCGGGTGAAAAAAATGGAAGATGCCGGAATCATCGAAGGCTCTTGCTTTATCGTTAAACCCAGAGCTTTGGGTTTCAAAATATGCGCCTTTATCGGAGTGGTGCTCGACAACGCCCACCAATACAAATCGGTGGTAAAAGAAATCGAGAAAATACCGGAAGTGATCGAATGCCATTTCATCACCGGACATTACTCCTTTTTTCTGAAAATTCGTTGCAATAGCCACCAGCATCTGATGGATATTCTAATCAATACCCTACAAAACATTCCCGGCATTGCCAAAACCGAATCGTTTATCTCCCTCGACCAGATCATCGAAAAGCAAATCGACATCTGCCCGGAAGAATAACATCCGGCTACATAAAGACATTTATCCTAAAAACAGTCCGGCACAAGAAAAAGATTCTTCCTGCCGGACTGCTTTTTCAGCCTGTAATCCCGATTGCGGGAAAACACGGCATGCCGGAAAACAATCTTCTCTCCCTCCGGTTGCTCCGCCACTCGAAAATTATAAACAAAAACAGCGAATATCTGCTTTAAACTTGTATTTTTGTTTACCTCCTATTTAAAATCAATAGGATACAGCACATGATAAACAGATTGCTTTTTATTTCAATTCTATGTTTCCTGTATACATTGGTTTCAGCACAGGAAAAAAACTTCCACATCAAAGGCAAGGTTTCGGGAAGCGAATGGAGTTCTGTGGCTCCTTTGATAAATGCCTACATACAAATAAAAGAAAAGCCTGAAACCGGATTCCTGACAGATTCCCTGGGAAATTTCAAAATAGACCGCCTGAAAAAAGGGAAATACCACATCACCGTTTCTTTTATCGGATTCGAAAGCCGTGACACGGTTGTCCGCCTCACCGACGGATCCATCGACAACTTAACTTTCGTCCTGCCTTTATACTACGATAAAAAAAAGGTCTCCGTGAAACAGGCCAGAAAGGAAATCAGGAAAGGACATCCGCATCTATACGCCTGTACGGAAGATGATAAGCATACAGCTTTTCAGGCGTTTTACAACAAATACCAGGTGGGCTTCTCCACCTACAACCCACAACTGATAAATAACAAGGAACAGCATTTAAATATTCCGCGCGAAGTTTTAATCCGGTATAATCGGGAAACTTTTAAATATTTAGACAAAACTTACGGAAAAGACTGGCGGCAGGAAATTCCACCGGGAATCATAGGTTTTGAAGAGTGGATAGAATAAATATTTGCCGGGAAATCCGGCAAACCGCAATAACATTAAGGATGACAGAAAATAATCAAGAGTTTATAAAACAGAGGCTCGCTCCCTGCGGTTTACACTGCGGCAGATGTTTCGCTTTCACAGACGGGGACATTCGTAAATATAGCAACCGGCTTCAACAAGCATTAGGTAATTTCGATGTATATGCCACCCGCTTCGTAGAGCTGCTCCATGAGCCCGTCTTCGGGAAATATCCCGAATTCAAAGAAGTTCTCAACCACTTGTCAACGGCTCATTGCAACGGTTGCAGAGCTGAAAAATGCAAGCTATTCACCAACTGCAACGTGCGGGCGTGCAGTGAAGAAAAAAAGGTGGACTTTTGCTTCCAATGCAAAGATTTTCCCTGCACGCACACAGGTTTCGACGAACATTTATATAAAAGGCATGTGGATATAAACAAACGGATCAAAGAAATAGGCGTAGAAGCATACTACCGGGAAATTAAAGACCTCTCCCGGTATTAAAAACAAAAATACAAAGCCTATCCCATATAGGTAGCTTTGAATCAAAACATCTTCATCCCATTTAGTTAGCAGGCTACTGCATAACTATAAAAGTTTATTCCATAAATAAACCCTAATCTCCCCTATCCAGACGGGTGTGTTTCCATATCATCAGAAAACATGATAAAATCACACAATCATCAATACAAACATATTTTAACAAAAATAAATCATACATAAAATAAATATTATAAATTTCATAAACATTAAACAAAATACGATACATTTGCCGAACAATATTTTATAACAAAAAATTATGTCATGAAAAAATTTTTAATCGTATTCATTGGAACAATCGGAACCTTTGTCTATGCCAATAACAACATCGGTTTCAGCAAAGAAAATATTATTTTAAAAAACATCGAAGTATTGGTCGGTGAAGAAGAAGGGGTTGATATACAATCCTGCTATATGGACAAGGACATCGCGAGTGATGCCGGCTCAGCAGCAAGTTATACGATCTGCAATGGCCAAACGACAAGTTCTATGGTCTACAAATGTGGGAGCGATAAACGAGGTAGCATAAGGTATTCCCCCTATACAATCCCCACTTACACCTGTAAAAAATAATACTGGCAAATACCATCGATTCGTTATTTTTCAATTATACCACAACTACTATTATGAAAAAAACATTCATTCTTCTCACCTTTGTCGTGACAGCGATCTTATTCATGAGTCAAAATATTTCCTCTTCAAAAGCCAATATGATATTGGCCAATATTGAAGTGCTGACAGACACCGAAGATCCGACAAAAACACGTTCCTGCTACATGGATAAAGATGTAATCGAAGATTTAAGTGCGGCTTCCAAATACACCATCTGTAACAGTGAAACCACCAGCTCCACCATGTATAAATGTGGAAAGGATAAACAAGGCAAGTTTGAAGGTCATTCCACCCCCACGTCTTATAAATGTATGTATTAAAACATGATACTCAAAACTACACTCAAATATTTTTGTCTGTTAGGAGTTTTAAGTTCCTGCCTGGGTGGATGTAAAGACAACGATAGTGATTATTTCAATGGAAAGATCACCACCGTATGTTTCAACAACCCAATCCCCCTGCAAGGACAAGAACTCCATCTGGACAGCGTATACGCAGGGTATATGTCTGTTTATGACACTTTACTTTCATTCGCTTCATCCGCTTATCCCGAACACTATCTATATGTATTCGGAACAAATAGTGGCAAGCTGCTTGGGAAACTATGTCCGCAAGGCCGGGGACCGGGAGAATACATCGGTTTCACTCACACAGAGCAATACGCAAAGGAAGAAGACGGTATCAGGCTATGGATAAACGACGGAGTATATTCACACCGACGATTAAACCTCACCGCTTCTCTTCAACAAGGTAAAGAGGTATGCGATACGGTATTAAAATTAGAAGGGAACAAAGTTTCTCCTCATGGTTTTTCCCTCATTTTCGTATTGGATAGCGGTCAAATCCTGACCCGTCTGCAATGTGAAAAATTATACGATGAAGATAAAACTTACCTTCCTGAGAGATATATCCTATACGACGGTGATATTCGTCATGAAATAAAAACATTTCAACAATTCAAGAAGCCGATAAACAGCCAGTATAAAATCGACCCAACCATATTTTATAATTTACAGGCACGGATAAAACCGGATAAAAGTAAACTCGTAACGGCCATGAGGCATTTGGGGCAAATCGGTATTTTAGATATTGAAAGTGGAACATGGCAAGGATTCAGGATTGAAAATACACCCGATATTTCCTACCTGAAAAATGAAATGAAAGATTTCTATCTATTCTACACAGACGTGTGTACGGACGACAAGTATATTTATGCTCTATTCGTAAATAAACCCATTTACGAAAATGACTATTCCAGCAATACGGTTCATGTATTTAACTGGGAAGGAGTACCCCAATATACATTATCGCTTTCCGAGCCGGTATTACAAATTTCGATTGATCCCTGTTCCGGCAAAATCTACGGAAAAGACGGATTGGAACAAGTGTTCTGCTACACCCTTCCTCAATCAAAACAAATATGAACAAATTCCTCATCCTCATTGTTCTTACCCTGATCGTCTCTTGTAAGAAGAATACCCCCAATGAAAAAATTGCGGAGGAATTAAAATCATTCTACGGACAAACGATCACCTTTCCGGATGAATTGAAAAACATATCCGACGAATCACCCGACTTTAAGGATTATGCCTGTCCGAAAAGTTATAAAATTATCGCCTATATAGATTCGGCTGATTGTACCCCTTGCACGCTGCAAAGCTTTGCCTTATGGAAAAATTTTACAGAAAAACTGGAACAATCGGATGCAGAATTAATTATCATTTTAAAAAGTGGCCCCAATCCTGAAATACAGGAAACTTTCAATTTTTATGACATGCATTTTCCCGCATTTATAAATCCAAAAGGTGATTTTAAAATAGAAAACCACCTGCCGACCAGCACTTTATTGCATACATTCTTATTGGATAAAAACAATCAGGTTGCTTTTGTCGGCTCGCCGATTCAAAATGAAAATTCCTGGCAGCTATTCCAAAAGGTAATCAGCCAATTAAACACCCATAACGGGATTTTACCCCCCAGGTAAAATAAAAGGGCTCCATCATAAGTTTTTCAAATGTCAGAGGATTGAACACGTAAAAACAGCCCGGATAGAGACTGATTAAAAAACATAGAAAAAGGGGCTGCCATATAGACAGCCCCTTTCCAAAGAATTAAATCCGTCAGGAGATTCCCCCCGACCCCGGCAGGCATCACCCCACTACGGAAAGTTTGTCGTTTTCTTTGTCGCAATCCACTTTCAGCGTTCCTCCTTCCGGAACCGTGCCTTTGATAATCACTTCGGCCAACTCGTCCTCCAAATATTTTTGGATGGCACGTTTCAGGGGGCGTGCGCCGTATTGCGGGTCGAAACCTTTTTCTGTCAGAAATTCTTTGGCAGCGTCCGACACTTCCACCGAATAACCCAGGTCTGCAATCCGCTTGAACAAACCTTTCAATTCTATATCGATAATCTTGTGAATATCGTCTTTCGACAGCGAATTGAAAATAATCACATCGTCGATACGGTTCAGAAATTCAGGTGAAAATGCACTTTTCAGGGCTTTCTGCACCACTCCTTTGGCGTAATCGCCATCCTGGCTACGGTCGGAAGAGCCGAAACCGATTCCCCGCCCGAAATCTTTCAACTGGCGGCTACCGATATTCGAGGTCATGATAACGATCGTATTCTTAAAATCGACCTTACGTCCCAGGCTATCGGTCAGTTGCCCGTCGTCAAGCAATTGCAACAGGATATTGAACACATCCGGATGGGCTTTTTCGATCTCGTCCAACAACACCACCGAGTAGGGTTTACGCCGTATTTTCTCGGTCAATTGCCCGCCTTCTTCATACCCCACATATCCGGGAGGCGCTCCCACCAAACGGGATACGGCGAATTTCTCCATATATTCGCTCATATCAATGCGGATCAGCGCATCGGGCGAATCGAACAGGTATTGCGCCAGCACTTTCGCCAGCTGGGTTTTTCCCACTCCGGTAGGCCCTAAGAATATAAACGAGCCGATCGGACGGTTAGGGTCCTTCAATCCTGCCCTGTTCCGGTGGATCGACTTCACGATCTTTTCAATAGCTTCCTGCTGCCCGATCACGCTGTCGGCCAGCTCGTCGTGCATTTGCAACAGCTTCATGCCTTCGGTTTTGGCAATTCGTTTCACGGGAACGCCCGTCATCATAGCCACCACCTCGGCCACATGCTCCTCGTCCACAACGATCCGGTTTTCCTGCAATTCTTTCTGCCATTTCTCTTTCTCCTGTTCCAATGAAGAAAGCAACTGCCGTTCCTCATCGCGGAAAGCGGCGGCCACTTCGAAGTTCTGCTGTTTCACCGCCTCTTTCTTCTTCTCTTTAATCGCCTCGATAGAGGTTTCCAGCTCTTCGATAATCGGCGGTACGCTGATATTAGCAATATGTACCCGCGATCCTGCTTCGTCCAGCGCATCGATAGCCTTATCGGGCAGCGAACGATCCGAAATGTAACGGGTGGTCAGTTTCACGCACGCCTTTATAGCGGCATCGGTATACTTCACATTGTGGTGGTCTTCGTAGCGCGATTTAATATTGTTGAGAATCTCCACCGTTTCGTCGAAAGAGGTAGGCTCTACCAGCACTTTCTGGAAACGGCGTTCCAACGCCCCGTCTTTCTCGATGTTCTGCCGATACTCGTCGAGCGTCGTCGCCCCGATGCACTGGATTTCCCCCCTCGACAAGGCGGGTTTCAGCATATTGGCAGCGTCCAGGCTGCCGCCCGAACCACCCGCACCCACGATGGTGTGGATTTCATCGATAAACAGGATTATATTTTTATTTTTAGCCAGCTCGTTCAAGATGGCTTTCATTCTTTCCTCGAACTGTCCCCGGTACTTCGTTCCGGCAACGATCGAAGCAATATCGAGAGCCACCACCCGCTTATCGAACAGCACCCGCGACACTTTTTTCTCCATGATGCGGATAGCCAGTCCTTCGGCAATGGCAGATTTTCCCACCCCCGGCTCTCCGATCAGCACCGGATTGTTTTTCTTCCGCCGACTCAAAATCTGCGCCAGGCGTTCAATTTCCCGGTCACGTCCCACAATCGGGTCGAGCGTCCCTTCTTCCGCCGCCTTCGTTATATCGATCCCGAAATTATCCAGCACCGGAGTGTCCGATCTTGCCGCGCCGCTCCCCTGACGGTAAGGGTTAAAAGCGGGATCGTCTTCCCCTCCTTCCTCATCGTCGTCCGATTCCTCCCGGTAGTCGGATTGCATCCGGGTTTTCTCTTTCAGCAATTGCTCTTTGAACTTATCGTAATCAATCCCCATCGAATTGAACAATTTCGTTACAAATCCGGCCTGATTCCTCAAAATCGCCAGCATCAGGTGCTCCGATTCGGCCTCTTCATCCCCTAATTTCCACGCTTCTTCCATCACCCTTTTCAATATGCTGTTCGCAGCCAATGTAAAATCGAGCTCTTCCGGAATGTCTTCACTTTTCTCATGCTTCCGGCTCAATTTCTGCTCTATTTTGTCCTTCACTTCATAAAAATCCAGTCCCAGTGAAATCAGAACATCGATGGCCCTGGCATCACTCAAACGTAACATCCCCAAAAACAAATGCTCCGGATAGATTTTTGCATTTCCCAACCGCCTCGCTTCCTCCCCCGCAAGGGTCATAATCTGTTTCAGTTTTTTGGTTTCGTTCTTCCCCATAATATCATTCATTAAAGCCCCTGGGGGATAAAATCCTCCCGCTTCGGCTCATAGTCGTTTTATAATAAGCCCCTTAACTTTTTTTTCTCAGGCTTATTCCATCAGATAAAGATAATATTTTCAATCGAGAAATAAAAATTATTGTAATAGCTGATTAAACTCTTCTTCCGAAATAATTTTAGTTCCCAGTTTCTCGGCCTTTTTCAGTTTGCTCCCCGCATTTTCCCCGGCCAGCAAACAAGAAGTCTTCGCCGACACGGAATCGCTCACCTTTCCACCAGCCGCCAGAATCTGTTCTTTAAAAAACTCCCTGGGACGGGAAAGCGTTCCCGTAATCACAAAGGTCTGTCCCGCCAGCCTGTCGCTCTCGCCTTCCTTCTCCCTCATTTCTGCTTCTACGCCATATTCCAGCAGACGTTTCACCAACACCCGGTTTTCTTCTTTCCCGAAATATTTCAGGATGCTGTTCGCCATCTGCTCGCCGATGTCCTCCACCTCCTTCAGTTGCTCGTAATCCGCCTCCATCAGGCTTTGCATCGAGCGGAAACTCTTAGCCAGGTTGCGGGAAGCCGTTTCACCGATATAGCGGATTCCCAAAGCATTCAGGAAAGCAGGAAATCCGGCGGATTTCGACTTTTCAATCCCGGCAATCAGGTTATCTACGGATTTCTCCTGCATACGGTACACATTCAGGGTATTGAGCTTCCGTACCAACTTTTCGTTTTTCCGGAAAAAAGCAGCTACGGCTTCCGCTTCCGTTTCGCTGATTCCTTCGGTAAGCGACACGATTTCCGCCGGAGTGGCCACCGACAACTCATAAATATAATCGAAGCGGGCGGCCAGCAAATCAGCCTTATGCCAGTCGATCCCCGGAATATTCAGGGCATACACCACATAATCCAAAGGAATATTCTCCACCTCCCCGGCCTCTTTCAGGCGGTCGAGCGTCTCGTTGAACGGGGCGCGGAAATACTCCAGCACCCGGTTCACCGCAGAGGCATCGCCCACCAGCCCCTGCAACTCCTCTTTCGTTGCTTTCGAATAAGCATCCAGGCTATTGTAATACCCCGCAATCGCTTCCGCAACGCGGGCAGAAATGTTCTTCATCCCGATCTCGAAACCATAAATCACCTTAGCCAGCGGGATACTGGTCATCTCGAAACTCTCCGGATAAACAATCTTTTCCAGCCCGATCAGGCTCTCCCTCTGTCCCGGCAGCAGATAAATATCCGCAACATCCCGGATAATCCGCTTGCTCAGCAAAAGATCGATCGTTTCCTCGCCCATCCCCTCTATATTCATCGCCCGGCGGCTCACAAAATGCTCGATCTTTCCGGCAATCTGGGGCGGACAATGTTCCTCGTTCGGACAATAATGGTTCGCTTCCCCCTCGATCCTCACCAGCTCCGTGCCACATTCCGGGCAATGAGTGATAAAATGCACCGGATTCGCTCCCGGCTGACGGCGGGAGGCATCCACGCCCACGATTTTCGGGATAATCTCTCCCCCTTTCTCCACATACACCACATCATGCTCATGCAAATCGAGCTCTGCAATAATATCGGCATTGTGAAGGGAAGCCCGTTTCACGGTAGTTCCCGCAATATGTACCGGCTCTAAATTCGCCACGGGCGTCACCGCCCCGGTGCGCCCCACCTGGTAAACCACGCTCATCAAAGGGGTTTCCACCCGCTCCGCCTTAAATTTATAAGCAATCGCCCAGCGGGGAGATTTCGCCGTGTAGCCCAGCAAATGCTGCTGTTCTATGCTATTCACCTTCACCACGATACCGTCGATCGGCACAGGGAGGTCCGCCCGTCCCTTATCCCATTTTTCGATAAATTCCCACACCTCGTCCATAGAATCACACAATCCGATATAAGGAGGCATGTGAAATCCCCACTCTTTCGCCTTCATCAGGTTACCGTAGTGAGTATCTGCCGGGGTTTCATCACCGGGAATGTAATAAAGAAAGCAATCCAGATGCCGTTTGGCCACCTGTGCGGAATTTTGCAATTTCAGCGTTCCGGCGGCGGCATTCCGGGGATTGGCAAAAAGCGGCTCTCCCGCCTCCGCCTTTTCCTGATTCAGGCGATTGAAAACGGAAAAAGGCATCAATATTTCGCCCCGAATCTCAAATTCAGGCAAGTAATCCCCACGCAACTGCAACGGGATCGTCCGGATAGTCCGCACATTAGCGGTCACATCGTCACCCTTCACCCCGTCGCCCCGCGTCACCGCCTGCGTCAGCGCCCCATCCACATAAGTAAGGCTAATGGAAGTGCCGTCGTATTTCAGCTCACAAACATACTGCACCCCGTCGCCCGTCACCTTCCTCACCCGCTGGTCGAAATCCCGCAGCTCCTGCTCGCTGTATGTATTTCCTAAAGAAAGCATCGGATATTTGTGGAACACCTGCGTAAACTCCTGATTAATATCCTGTCCCACCCTCAAAGTTGGAGAATTGGGATCGTACATCTCCGGATGCAGGGCCTCGAGCTTTTCCAGCTCGTGTATAAGCTCGTCGAAATCCCTGTCGGATATTTCCGGAGAATTTTCAATGTAATATTTATAATTATGATACTCAAGCAGTTTCCGCAGCAACAGAATCCTATCCTTTTCGCTTTCCATAGAATTATAATTTGAATTTTCGCAAAGTTACGGAAACTTTTCGGAATGAAGCAATTTAAAAACCCTTATAAAGTACACCTGCCGGAAGTATTTTCATCCTCCAAAAATCCAATCCTATCACTTTAATTTACTAATTTTGCCCGTATGAAAAGACACCTGCTCCTGCTTTGGGTGCTGCTATTTCCGGTCATAACCGGATACGCCCAATTCGTAAATTTTGGCCAAGATCGTTCCAGCCTGCGCTGGAGACAGATCAACACAGATAATTTCCAGCTCATCTACCCGGATTTTTTTGAGGCGAACGCCCAAAAGATGGCCAACATCTACGAACAGCTTTACCGCCATGCCAACACCCTGCAACATAAGCCCGGAAAAATATCGATGATCCTGCATGCCGACGGGGGCGTTTCGAACGGCAACGTGGGATGGGCTCCGAAAAAGAGCGAACTCTATACCATGCCTCCGCAAGACCCTTCCGACAGCTGGCTGGAACATTTATGTACCCATGAATTTCGGCACGTGGTGCAGATCGACAAGGTGAATCAGGGGACGACCAAAGGCTTTTATTACATTTTCGGGGAAATATTCCCGATTGCCGTCGTGGGGCTGTATGTGCCTATGTGGTTTATGGAAGGAGATGCCGTTTGCTTTGAAACGTCGGTAGGCAAGCTGGGACGCGGACGCTCCCCGGAATTTCTCAACGAAATGCGGGCACAGGTGGTGGAAAAAGGAATCTACTCGTTTTATAAAGCCATTTTGGGATCGTACAAAGATTATGTTCCCAACCGCTATAATATGGGTTATTTCATGACCGCAAATGCCCGGGCGAATTACGGCGACGATATATGGGCGAAAGCCCTGGAACGCACGGGACGCCGCCCCTTCGGGATTACCCCTTTCGCCAAAAGCCTGAAACTGACGATGGCCGGACGGCGGGACAGCCTGTGGAACACCCCGCAATTCCGGTCGCTGTTCACCAATCCCGACAGCGTACGCCTGAAAAACACGTATTGCGATGCCAAACGGACGCTTTACCTGGACAATTTCACTGAATTGCAACAGATTTGGAAGCGGGAGGCCGAACAGGTGAAAGACCGATTCGACACCATCGCCACCAAGAATAAATACTACGCCGATTATTATTACCCCACTCCCAGCGGGACGGAGGGACTGATCGCCTATAAAAAAGGATTGCAGCAATCCGGGGCGTTCGTGCATCTTAAAAACGGGAAAGAGAAAAAGCTCACCCGCACAGGCGTGCTGGACGATTATAAATTCGCCCTGAACGGGAACAAAATCGCCTGGACGGAATATAAACCGCATTTCCGGTGGGAACAGGGAGGACGGATGACCTTGACCACCTATGACATGAAACGGAAAAGGTATCACCGCTACCGCAGCCCGAACAACCGCTTTTCGCCTTTTGCCGTGGACAAGGGCTGGGGATGCGTGGAGGTGGACAACCGGAACGAGGCTTCTATCGTGCTGCTCGATTCCACCCTGAAACAGGAAACCTGGAGGCTCAAAGCGAATCGGGACGAATTGTTCCTCCATCCGGTGTATGCCGACGGCAAAATCACAACAGTGGTACAAACGCCCTCCGGACTGCATCTGGAAACCATCGATATTGCAACCCGCGAACGCCGGACTATTTACGACACCGTATCCTACGAATTGGACAATCCCACCGTCACAACGGACAGCACGCTGGTTTTCAGGGCTTCTTTCAACGGGAACAATGCTTTGTACAGGCTATCCGGCAACCAGGCGCAAAACATTTTGAATGCCCCTTTCGGTATGCGTTTCCCGGCTTTCAGCCCGGCACAAGATTCCCTCTATTTTTCTTTTTACACCTCCGACGGATATAAACCGGGAAAAGCCAAACTTTCCGATTTACAAGGGAAGCCCGTGGAAATGGCGGTTTTCCGGTTGGCCGACACGCTGAAACGGCAGGAGGACTGGCAATTGAACCTGAATGCCGATTCCGTTTATTCCACCCGCCGTTACCGTAAATTCACCCATCTGGTGAATCTCCATAGCTGGGGCCCCTTAGCCGTAGACCTCAATCAAAGGGAAGTCAATCTCGGAGCGGTGGTTTATTCGCAAAATAAGCTGAGCACCCTTTCATTTATGGCAGGTTATTTGTGGAGAGACGGTTACGATCACGGGGCTTGGACACTCAACGCCACATACAGTGGCTGGTGGCCTGTGATCGACGTTGAATTTAAAAGCGGGCGGAACAGCGACCGCCTGTGGCTTACCGAAGCGCAGAACCTGCAAACCCAGCGCAAAGAGTCGCTGTATGTTTCGGCAAAATCATGGCTATCGTCCACAGATGTCACAGCCCGGCTACCCCTGAATATTTCGGTAAAAAATTTCAGCCGCTACATCCAGCCGTATTTCCGCTATAAAGTGGAGGGGCTTCACGATTCCAAGCCCCGGACGGCTTATAGCATCATCCAGACAGACACAGCCATTTACCTGCAAAAGGTGAATAAGGACCAATATGCGATCGATTTACCGAACCGCTATTATCAATTCCTGGAATACGGGGCCACATTCAGCAATCAAACCCGCATGACCGAACAGGAGATCAGTCCCCGCTGGGGACAAATGCTGTCGGCAGGTTTCACCCATTGCCCGTTGAAATCGATGGATTTAGGCTACCAATGGTGGACGGACAGCCGCCTTTATTTTCCGGGATTCGCTAAAAACCACTCTCTTTCCATATACGGGGGATTCCAGCACATGTCGGACAAGATCAGGAATTACAGCAATAAAATCCTCGAACCCAGGGGAATTTCGTTGAAAGGTTATGAAATCGGCAGCCTTCGGACCACCTACCGCCTGCCTTTATGCTATCCCGACCAAAATATCAGCTCGGTGTTATACATCAAGGGCGTGGAAGGTGCGGTGTTTTTCGATATGGGATCGGCCCGTTCCCTGTTGGGACAAAAAAATTACTATTCAACAGGCTTCGAACTTTCGGCGGATACGCATTTTTTCCGGCTCACCTATCCGGTGCATTTAGGTTTCCGCACGGGCTACGAAACCCAGCATAAAAAAATGTTTGCCAACCTGATTTTCTCGATCGGATTGAGCATATAATTCCCCAAACAGCCCGCCATTCAAAGGTGTCAGGCAGGGGAAACCCGGCAAGTGCGCGGCATCCGGTTAAAAACTGTTCTCCGCAGGCAAACCGTTTCCCGCGTCCTCATCCAGCCCCAAACGGACTTTCCGGGAAAAATGCCGGAGGGGATGAACGACGTTTCTCCCGGAAAGCCCTGGAAGTATCAGGAGGAAGGGCAAGCATTCCCACCAATCATCCCGGCTGCGGCTTTACTCTTTCAGCAAAGGCAATTGCCCCAGCATATTTTTGATTTTAATAGCTATGCGCGGCATCGGCTCGGCAACGGTAAGCCCCACCAAATCATACCCGGCAGCAACATCGTTTATCACCCGGATCACCTCCTTTATTTTCATTCCGTCCGGCTCCACCCCCACCCCGGCGATAATTTCCGCAGGGTCCAGCACATCCAAATCGAAATGAATCACCACTTTGGAAGCCCCTGTTCCCTTTAGCCATTCCAAAATAGCCGAACTGCTCTCTGCCACCTCCGCAGGCGACAATCCTTTTATACCCAGCTCTTTTTGCCGTTCTTTCATGCCTTCATCCCAGGAACGCAATCCCACGAGCAGAGCTTTGGAAGCATCGAATTTCGCAGGCAGCAGCCCGGTAATCTCCTTGTCGCCCATTCCCAGGCAAGCCGTCAAAGCCATAGCATGATAACCTTTATAATCATCATAAGGTAAATTAACGTCAGGGTGCGCGTCTATCCAGACAATAGCCACATCGTCGGGATATTTTTCCGCCAGGTAAGTGAACGGAACGACACTCACCGCACATTCCCCGCCGAGGGTTACAATCTTCCCCGGATCGTTTTCCCGAAGTATTTCGAGAGCGGCTTTCGTCTGTTTCAAAATCACTCGCCGGGCGCTGATTCCTTTTTCCGTTTCCCGGTCGTTTATATCCAGCGAAACAGGAACTTCCGCTGTTTTTTGTGTACTTTCAGGAGCTAAAAAATTCAGCAACCTCGCCCCCAGATAATAGCCCCTTGAAGCGTCGTCTGCGGGAAGGTCGGGCATCCAGTGATCCACTATTCCCCCCTGCCATTGCGGGTAAATCAAACGAAGCGTAGATGTTTTATTTTCCATATTCTGATGATTAGTTAATATTTTTTCCTGTGCCTCTGCAAAAACAACGTTGATCGACAAAACTATTGTCCATAGAATCTTCTTCATTTTACTTCTGTTTTTATGCAAAGGTAAAGCGTCACCGACAATTTCACAAGTACGGCTGAATTATTCATATACTGATAAATTTACCCATATACTACGAAATAAGTGATATAAGTATTATTTTTACGGATACAATACGAGCGATAGCCTTCATTAAAAAACAAAAGATATGTATAAGAAAAAAACACCTTTCGATATTGACTGCGGGATTAAAATCACGATGGAAGTGATCGGCGGGAAATGGAAAAGTTGTATCATCCAGGAATTAAGCGGGGGAGCCAAACGTCCAAGTGAATTGCACCGCCTGTTCGAAGAAGCCAGCCCGCGGGTCATAAACCAGCAACTGAAAGAATTGGAAATGCACGGAGTGATAAAGAAAAAGATATTTTCCGAACTTCCGCCCCATTCCGAATACTCCATCACCGAAACGGGCAAAAGCCTGCTCCCTGTGATCGAACAACTGGAAAAATGGGGAGACGGCTTTCGCCCCACCCTAAAAAAAATTCTCGATATAAAGGATTGAAAACATCGGCAAACCTACGGGATGGACAACCGGGCTCAACGCCCTCGCCCATTAAACGCCCGTAAAGAAAAACGGTCATAAAAACAAGGCCTTGTTTGAAAGGCCCTGACCGCCGGATTTTCCGGTCGGCAAGCTAAACAACATCATTCCTCCTTCACCCGCGATTCCTGTAAAGAGGGAAACACCTGTTATCTCCCTTCTCCTTTTCCCGGTCAATGACAGGGAATATACAAGGAATCGTCCCGGGGAATGATTAAAGTGGGGGTATGTGCATATTTTCGGAACAAACGGATGTTATACGGGATGTAGAATGAGAACACCCGGAACGGACGCATGATAAAGATCACGCAATCGTCACTCTCCACAAACACTTTTTTCAGGTTCTTTTCAAAGCTCCCTTCCACAAACACTTTGGTGTAGCGAGCTCCCGATTTTGTGAAGATATTTTCGATAAAATCCACATTGTTCTTCACCATAAAGGCAATATCTTCATCTTTCTCTTTCGGCACAATCAGTTCCACCCGGCTATTTTCGTTATTGTGCTGGAAAAAATTCGCCCACACCACCTTTTCCTTATTTTCCTGCAAATAGCCCACAGGCACTTTCAGTTTGTTATACACTTCCGGCGAATCGTTGGGATGCACGATAATCACGGGTTTCGTAACCGCATAGACATATTTAAGCAATCTCCTGAATTTAAAGACACTTCTATGGATCACACACAACACGGTGTTCTGATTCAGCAAGGTATTGATCGCCGCCTCCATTTCAGGCACTTTCTCATACCTCAAAGCCAAATGATACATTTCACTGATAGCGGCAGCGTGTGCCGATACCTCGGATTCATTATCCTTATAAAAGGCGACAATCTCATATTTGGTCATAATACCCTCGATTTAAGTACGATAAAGATAAGCTAAATAAACACAATTTCTACTTCGAAAAGAAAAAAATTGTCAAGAGGCAAAAAAATGACCGCTCCATCAGGAACGGCCGTTCATTTTTTCTTATTTCCGGGAATAGGCATCCGCCTTTTCTTTCATCCGCTGCGCCCGTTTTTCACTATCGGGATGGCTGGAAAACATCTTATGCACGGTCGATGCCTTCACCCCGTTGGAAAGTTCCACCAACTTCCCCAAAGCCTTCGACATCGCATAGGGATCGAAACCGTTTTTCACACAAAAATCAAAGGCATAATCATCGGCTTCATACTCCTGCTTTTGCGAAAACTTCGCTCCGGTAAAAGCTTCCACCAATTTTCCCGCTTCCGAATCGCTCAATTTCGCCACCGTTCCTCCGGTCGCCCCCGCAGCATTCAGGGCTGCGGAAGTCAGGTAAGCGTTTTTCATCGCATCTTTCACATCCGTATGCACCACATGCCCGATCTCGTGCCCGATAATTGCAGCCAGTTCATCATCGTCCATCAGGTCCATCAAGGCGGAAAACACCCGGATACTGCCGTCCCCGCAGGCAAAAGCATTGACATCGATCACTTCGTATACCTTAAAATTCAGCTTCAACCCCTCCACTTCCCCAAACTTTTCCGTAATCCGGTTCAAACGCTGCGTATATTCCGACTCCGGCTCCGACACCTTATTATTTTTGTCCATCCACGCCACCGATTCCCGGCTAAGGCTGGCAATGTCCTCATCCGATAAGGTCACCGCTTTAGCCACATCGGATGCCGCTCCCAGCACTTTTTTCGTATCCAGGGAACGATTGCCGATCTTGATCTGAGCCAAAACTCCCGTACTGCAAACAGCCGCCAGCAAGCAGGCCAATAAAATTCTTTTCATACTTCCATCCATTAAAATTTCCGCAAAAATATAAAATAAAGCAAAGCGTAACACGGTCTGCTCCAAATATTGCCCCAAACCCATTTTAAAAGGCAAAACGCAAAATATCCGATCCTTCCAATCCCATTGAAATGGGATAATAAATTAGGAAAATTCCAAAACGGGAATATCCCCAAAAACTCCTTTCATTCATATGCTTCGGGCCGTTCCTCCGTCTTTTAAAATCCAGAATGTCAAGAAAGCAGGAGGAATAAAGGCTTGTGCAACATTGAGCAATATTTTTTATAAAAATTTGACACATTATTTCATTAGAACGTTTGCATTTATTATTTTCGCCGGAAATATTAAAAAAATTTTATGGAGAAAATAAAATCGCCTGCCGGACTGGCAAAGGTCAGGGAGAAGGCAAAACAGCAGATCGAGCTGCGCGAAAAAAGCCTTCATTCCGACGAGCCGGGAACTTGCGGGTTAAAGACAGGTGCGGCCCAAATGCAGATTCTGGTCTGTGGCGGCACAGGCTGTAAAGCCTCCGCCAGCCATACCATCGCCTTGAACCTGAAAGCCTATATACAGGAGAGGAATTTGGAGGAAGACGTACAGGTGGTCACCACAGGCTGTTTTGGCTTCTGCGAGAAAGGACCGATTGTAAAGATCATCCCGGACAATACGTTCTATGTGCAGGTGAAACCGGAAGATGCCGCAGAGATCATCGACGAGCATATCATCAACGGGCGCAAAGTGGAACGTTTGCTTTACAGCGACCCGAAAACCCGGCAGCATGTGAGCGATTCCAAACACATGGATTTTTACAAAAAGCAACTCCGTATCGCTTTACGGAATTGCGGATTTATAGACCCGGAAAATATCGAAGAATATATAGCTTGCGAAGGTTACCAGGCACTTGCCCTGTGCCTCACGGAACGTACCCCGGTAGCCGTGATCGACGAGATCAAACGGTCCGGGCTGCGCGGACGCGGAGGGGGCGGTTTTCCCACAGGCCTGAAATGGGAATTTGCCAGCCGTAACGATACCGACCGCAAATATGTGGTATGCAACGCCGATGAAGGCGATCCGGGGGCATTCATGGATCGTTCCATCATGGAAGGCGATCCCCATTCGATCATCGAAGCGATGGCGCTCTGCGGATATAGCATCGGGGCGGATACGGGACTGGTATACATCCGGGCGGAATATCCCCTGGCGATCGAGCGGCTGAAAACCGCTATCCGGCAAGCGGAAGAATACGGCCTGTTAGGCAACCGGATTTTCGGAACGGACTTCAGTTTCCACATCCAGATACGCTACGGGGCGGGAGCCTTTGTGTGCGGGGAGGAAACCGCCCTGATCCATTCTATGGAAGGAGAACGGGGCGAGCCCACTATGAAACCGCCTTTTCCCGCCGAATCGGGCTATCTGGGAAAACCGACCAACGTGAACAATGTGGAAACCCTCGCCAATATCCCCGTTATCATCACCCGGGGCGCAGACTGGTTTGCTTCGGTGGGGACGGAACGCTCGAAAGGCACGAAAGTTTTCGCTTTGGCGGGAAAGATCAACAACGTCGGACTAATAGAAGTGCCTATGGGGACTACCCTGCGGGAGGTGATCTACGAAATCGGGGGCGGCATCAAAAACGGCAAGCAATTCAAGGCCGTACAGACCGGAGGCCCTTCCGGCGGCTGCCTCACGGAAAAGCACCTCGACACCCCGATCGATTTCGACAACCTGTTAGCGGTAGGCTCGATGATGGGTTCCGGCGGGATGATCGTCATGGACGAGGACGACTGCATGGTGGCAGTGTCAAAATTCTATCTGGATTTCATTGTGGAAGAATCGTGCGGCAAATGCACCCCCTGCCGGATCGGCAATAAGCGGCTATATGAAATACTCGACCGGATCACGCAGGGAAAAGGCTCGCCTGCCGACCTGAAACAATTGAGGGCTTTAAGCAAGGTCATCAAGGATACCGCCCTGTGCGGACTGGGACAGACTTCGCCCAACCCGGTACTTTCCACCCTGGATAATTTTTACGATGAATACCTGGCACATGTCACGGAAGGGAAATGCCCGGCAGGACGCTGCAAATCGCTGCTCACCTACCGCATCAACGCGGAACTCTGCATCGGCTGCACCCTGTGTGCCCGGAATTGTCCGGCAGATGCAATCATCGGGGAACGGAAAAGCCCGCATTTCATCGACACGGGCAAATGTATCAAATGCGGCGCATGTAAAGACAGATGTAAATTCAACGCAATCAGCGTAGGGTAACCCAAACGATCAAATTTCTTATGGAGAATATTACTTTAACTATCGATAATCACAAAATAAGCGTCCCCCGGGGGACAACCCTTCTCGATGCGGCGCGGAGCATCGGAATCGACATCCCTACCCTTTGCCACATCGACATGAAAGAAATGTGCATCCGCAATATGCCCGCTTCATGCCGGGTGTGCGTAGTGGAAATCGAAGGGCGGAAAAACCTGGCTCCGGCCTGTGCCACCCGTTGCGAAAACAATATGGTGGTGCATACCAGCACGGTGCGGGTGATGAATGCCCGCAAAATGGTGGTCGAGCTGATCCTGTCGGATCATCCCAACGAATGCCTGATCTGTCCGAAATCGGGGAAATGCGAACTGCAAAACCTCGCTGTCCGGGTGAATGTCCGGGAAATGCCGTTCGAAGGAGGGGCACAATCGGGGCAGAAAAAAGAATCGTCCCCCTCTATCGTGCGCGATATGAACAAATGCGTGTATTGCCGCCGTTGTGAAACCATGTGCAACGACATTCAGACCGTCGGGGCGCTGGCAGCCGTAAACCGGGGATTCGAATCGACGATTTCCCCCGCTTTCGGGAAGGACCTGAAAGAATCGGAATGCACCTATTGCGGACAATGCGTGGCAGTTTGCCCGGTGGGTGCGCTTACCGAGGTAGACCATACCAACCGCCTGCTGAACGACCTGGAAAACCCGGATAAAGTCGTCATTGTGCAAACCGCTCCGGCAGTCCGGGCCGCTTTGGGAGAAGAATTCGGCATCCCGGCGGGCAGCTCCGTAACCGGGAAGATGGTGGCCGCCTTGCGCGCCCTGGGATTCGACAAGGTGTTCGACACCGATTTCGCCGCCGACCTGACCATCATGGAGGAAGGCTCGGAATTGCTCGACCGCCTGAATCGTTTTCTGGCAGGCGATCCGGACGTTTGCCTGCCGATCCTCACCTCCTGCTGTCCGGCATGGGTGAATTTCTTCGAGCACCAATTTCCCGACCTGCTCAACATTCCCTCCACAGCCCGTTCCCCCCAGCAGATGTTCGGCTCTATCGCCAAAAACTACTGGGCTGAAAAGATGGGGATTCCCCGCGAAAAGCTGGTGGTGGTATCGATCATGCCCTGCCTGGCCAAAAAATACGAATGTGCCCGCCCGGAATTTAGCGATAACGGCGATCCGGATGTAAACTATTCACTCTCGACCCGGGAACTCGCCAAACTGGTCAAACGGGCGAATATAAACTTTAATTATCTGGAAGACGAGGACTTCGACAATCCGCTGGGAGAATCCACCGGAGCGGGAGTGATCTTCGGAGCAACCGGAGGCGTTATGGAAGCCGCTTTGCGTACCGCCTACGAAATATACACCGGGAAATCATTGGAAAAGGTGGATTTCGAAGCAGTCAGGGGATTGGAAGGCATTAAAAAAGCCACCGTAGACCTGAACGGATTCCAGCTAAAAATCGGAATAGCCCACGGACTGGGACACGCCCGGCAACTACTGGAAGAAATCCGGCAGGGCGGCAGCGAGTACCACGCCATCGAAATCATGGCCTGCCCCGGAGGTTGCATCGGAGGTGGCGGGCAACCGCAACACCACGGCAACACCGAAGTGCTGAAAGCCCGTACCCAGGCTCTCTACAACGAAGACAGCGGAAAAGCGTTGAGAAAATCACACGAAAACCCGTATATCGTCAGCCTGTATGAAGAGTTTCTCGGAAAACCGATGAGCGAAAAAGCGCATCATTTATTGCATACCCACTATTTTAACAAATCCAGATAAGCACCATCATTATTATGAGCGATCTCAAACTATCACCCCATAAAGTAGACGAACTCGAAGCTATCTGCCAGGAACACGGCAACCAGCCGGGCGAGCTGATTAACATTCTTCACAAAGCCCAGCACCTGTTCGGGTATCTCCCGGCAGAAGTACAGCAGGTCGTCGCCCGCAGGCTGAACATTCCGGTTTCCAAAGTATACGGGGTAGTGACTTTCTACTCCTTTTTCACCATGACTCCCAAAGGCCAACACCCGATCTCCGTGTGTATGGGAACGGCCTGCTATGTGCGGGGAGCAGAAAAAGTGCTCGACGAGTTCAAAAGAATCCTGAAAATCAATGTGGGCGAAACCACCCCGGACGGTAAATTCTCGCTTTCCAGCCTGCGCTGTGTGGGGGCTTGCGGACTCGCCCCCGTTGTGCTGATCGGCGAAAAGGTATACGGACGGGTAGTGCCCGGCGACGTTGAAAAGATATTAAAAGAATTGGAAGCCTGACAAGCTCCGATAACTACCAACCCAAAACCAACGACACCGACCGGGAAATCAAATTTCCGGTCGGTATTTTCAACCTCCCATCCCTCACCCGAATGCCACCGCCCGACAATCCGAACCGATATGCAATTTCCCCACACACGGGTTACGTTATCACAGATTTTATTTACATTTCAAATACGGCTGAAAATAAATTATTTTCAGCCGTATTTCCCACAGGATACTATCATGCTCATGAGCGTAGATGCAAAATATAGATTATGTATTGAATCGCAGTTTTAGTATCCTTTTCGTCCCCCTCTTTTTCCCGTTAATATCTATTTTTATTTATCCGGTGATTAAAACTTTTCATAAAATACCGTTTCTTACCCTTCCGTTTGAAAATTTCGGGCAACAGACACCCCCCACCTATTCCCCTTTCAGGGCATCCACCGGATTGGCATGGGCAGCCTTCCAACTTTGGTAACAAGTGGTGAGTAAAACAATACCTAAAGTAGTCAGCACAGCCAAGGCGAACACCCACCAGCTCAACGGTTTCGCATATTCAAAATTATTCGTCCACCTATTCATCGCGTAATAGCTCAACGCCAATCCGATAGGAATGGCCGGGAGAACACGGATCAAAATATATCCGTTCAATCCATTCACGATCTCACTCACCTGTGCGCCCATCACACGCCGGAGACTGATTTCTTTTCTTTTTTGCTGGGCCACAAACGCACTCAGGGCCAGCAATCCTAACAAAGCAAGCGTAATAGCCACCACCGTACCGCTTATCAATACCCTGAACGTCACCCGATCCTGCCAGTATTGCTTCTGGATCTTATCCGTTGTCAGCACCAAATCGAAAGGCAATCCCGGATAATACCGATCCAAGGCTTTCAATAATTGTTCCCTGGTTTCCATATACTTGCCCGGAGCGTATTTCACCGACAAATAGGTGTAATAATTATGGGATGCACTGTAAACCGCTCCTTCCGCTTTCTTATAGACCGATGCCAGCAGATCGTTCACCACTCCAATAACGGTACAGAGATGCCAGCCATTATTAATTTTTTGCCCGATCGGATCGCCCGACAGTCCCAGCTTTTCCACCACGCTCTCCGATAAGATAACATTCCGGTTCGTATCTATATCCTGCATAAAATCGGTTCCTTTCAAAAAATTGATCTGATACAGGCTCATAAATCCAGGCCCGGCTCCCCGGGCAGTCACCCATACTCCTTCGTCAGCATCCGGACGCCGAAGATACATCTGATAATTCCCCTCGATCGGGTTTCCCAGATTGGCCGACACATTTTCTATAAAAGAATATTGTGATAATTCTGTTTTCACTCCCAAATAAGACTTATAAGGAATATCTACCCTCACCTCCATAATATTTTCCGGCTTAAACCCGAGTGACAGATTGTTTACATAATCCAACTGCCTCCACACCACAAACAAGGACGACACACAGAATACCACCACCACAAATTGAATAATCACGGAAGTGGCAGTCAAACGATACTTCCGGACATCCGATTTCTGCAATAATTCTTTCGGGCTAAACTTAGAAAGATAGTAAGCCGGATAGCTCCCCACCAATCCCCCCAACACAATAAACAACAAGACAAACTCACCCCACATCCACCAGGTGATACCGATATTTTCCGGCAAACGAAAATCGAGTAAGGTGGATATTCGGGAAGAAAAACAATAGAATAACACAAGCGCCAGCACAAAGGCCAGGAAAGTCACCAAGAAAGTTTCACCGAAAAGTAATTTCACGATCTTTGCCCTACTGGCTCCGTTCGTTTTACGGATACTGATTTCCAAGGCTTTTTGCTCACCCTGAATAATATACAGGGAAACAAAATTGCTAATTGCTATTCCTAATATAAAAACCACAACCAGCACAATAAAAATCAAATTGAATATACTGGCAGTAGGAGTCAAATCATAAGCAGCGCGGGTAAACACATGAATATCGGTCAAAGGCTCGGTAATCGCACCATATTTTCCGCTTCTTCCCCGCGATTCCAGCAGGTCGCGATTCACCTGATTGCACTTGTCGATGCTACTCTCAACGTTCATTCCCGGCCTGAACTTCAAATAGGTGTAAAAGTTATCCCCTCCCCAGCGTTCCGGAGAGCGAAGAAGCAGTATGTCGAAATTAAAATGAGTGTTTTCCGGAATATCCTCAATCACAGCTTTGATTTGGGAAATATGCCCCGCCCCGTATACGGTGAGGGTTTGTCCGGTCGGATCGACTCCCTTTCCAAAATAACGTTCCGCAGTGCTCCGGGTGATTACGCAGCTCCCCATCATTTTCAAAGCTCCCTCTAACTGACCGTAAACAGTCTTGAAATCAAAAACATGCAAAAAAGAAGAATCGGTCTCATAAACTTTTATACCCATCTGCTCCGAACCCTCCGCCTTAAAATTGATAACGCCACAATCCACCAAACGGGTCACCGCCTCCACTTCAGGAACCTCCTGTTCCAAACGGGGAGCCAGATTCCCGGATGAAGTCGGTAAAATCTCGTCTCCATTTTCTCCCGTCACCGACAAAACCCTGTAAATCCGGTCTGCATCTTTGAAATGTTTGTCATACGAAAATTCGAACTGTAAATAAACCAATAAAAACATGGCGACAAACAGGCCTACGGCCAACCCGCCAATATTGACAACAGTGAAGAAACGCGATCGGAAAGCAGACCGAAATAAACGGGATAGGGTTGAAGAATTACTCATAGTGTTATCGATTAATTTTTTCTTTACAGGGCAAAAAACATGCCACAACAAATAAACCAATGTATATCAACACATTAACACACAAAACAAAAGACTATAAATGTCTATTTATTAGACTGACGATGTTTGAAATTTTGACAAGGACACCGCTACGGAATCACCAGGAAACACCTTTCCGTTCCCGGTATAACGTGATCAGCCGCGACACGGCATATTCTTCCTCCCCGTCTTCCCCCACCTGCAAATAAGCGTTCATGCCTGCGGTAAAGCGGCTGATTTCCAATTCATAAAAACGGGCATAGATCACCCGGTGGGAAAGCACATGCTTCGGCATTTCCAACATGCCCAGCACCCGGATTTCTTCCGCACCTTCCAGCAAACGACGATATTCCCCGGTTTGCTGCAACTCCGCAAAATCCATTTCCTCTCCCGTTTCGATCAGGGGATATTCATACAACCCCTGCCAAATATCTTTTTCCTGCCGGAGCGACAACAATGTCTTTCCCTTGCAACGGATATGCAAATAATTGAAATAACGGGGCTTCACCACCGTTTTTCCGGCTTTCACGGGTAAGGCGTCGATCTTGCCCCCGGCATACGCCGCACAGCTTTCCCGGAAGGGACAGAACAGGCAATCGGGCGACTTCGGCACACATTGCACCGCCCCGAAATCCATGATTGCCTGATTGTAAAGGTCGGGCTGTTCCCTATCGAGCAACTCCTGCGCCAACCCGGCAAAATACTTCTTTCCCTCCGTGCTGTCAATCGGCAGGTCTATGCCGAACAGCCGCGCCAACACCCGGTAGACATTCCCGTCCACCACCGCATAAGGCTGCCGCCAGGCAAAAGAACAGATCGCCGCCGCCGTATATTCGCCAATTCCTTTCAGCGAACGCACCGCCCGGTAATCCTCCGGAAAGCGGCCTCCGAAACGAACCACAACATCCTTTGCCGCCGCATGCAGGTTACGCGCCCGGCTATAATAGCCCAGCCCCTGCCAATATTTCATCACTTCGTCCGCTTCCGCTTCTGCCAAAACGCACACATCCGGGAACCTCTCCATAAAACGATGGTAATAATCCAATCCCTGCACCACCCGTGTTTGCTGCAAAATGACCTCGGAAATCCATATCCGGTAAGGATCACGGGTTTCCCTCCACGGTAATTCCCGTTTATTTTCATTGTACCAACCGATTAAAACTTTTGCTATTTCAGGCATATTCTTCCTTTTAATTCTATCCGGCTCATCCCAGTAAATCGGTCACCACCGCCCCGGTATATTCCACCAGGTCGCCCGGCGACAATTTTAACTGTAAGCCACGCACCCCCGCACTGATGTAAATGAAATCGAAATCCACACACGAACAGTGAATAAACGTAGGAAAAGGCTTTTTCATCCCGATAGGCGAACAACCGCCCCGGATATACCCGGTTACGGGCAAAAGCTCTTTCATGTGGATCATCTCCGCGCTCTTGTTTCCCGAAGCCTTAGCCGCCAGTTTCAGGTTCACTTCGCGGTCACCGGGCACGACACATACGAAAATCCCGGTCTTATCTCCCCGCAGTACCAGCGTTTTAAACACCTGCTCCACATCCTCACCCAGTTGTTCCGCCACATGAGTAGCCGCCAGGTTATCTTCATCCACTTCATAGGGCACTAATTCATATTTCACCTTTGCCCGATCCAGCAAGCGGGCCGCATTCGTCTTGTTGATTTTTGTCGTCATACGCTGATTTGATTAAAATCCCTGCAAAGATACACATTTCCGGATTCACCCGGAACACAGGCGTTCCCCTCCGTTTATCAAAATTTTCCGTTTCCCGGCTAAAAAAACAAACCGAAACAGAGATTTTTAAAATTTGGTTTGTATGTTTGTTCCATTAGGGCTATCACCGTCTGCCACCCGGCTCCTTTTTCCCCCCTGCGGGATAAAACGGCAAGTGCAGACCAGCCGATTAAAAACGCCGGAAACATGCTCCGGTACAAAAACATATATATGGAAAAAGCAAACCTTACCCTCTACACCGTGATCGGAAAACCGGAACGCATCCCGGAAGCCATTCAAAAATTTTTCGCAGCCGTGGCTAAAGAGGCTGTCGTTGCCGAAGGGCAAACCGTACTGACTTTACAGGACGACACGGAAATTACATTCAATATCAGCCACCGCCGCGACCGGCAGGAGTTTATCGCTTCGCACACCGAAGGCATGGCCAACTATTTTTTGCAGGCTGAAACGGGAAACGAAGAATTGAAAACGAATGTCATCCGGCAGATACAATGTTTCAACTGTGTAACGGGTATCGTTTTTGAAATCGACGAAAACGAAGAACGTACCAATTATATCATCAACACCCTTTTCGACCTCGCCGCAGAGATCAACGGTTTTCTGCTCTATCCGAACATGAGCCTCTTCAACGGAAAGAGGCAACTGGTATTTTCCATACAGGGAGAAAGCGAACTGGAAAGCTTCGCCCCGGTTGCAAACGCCGACCTGCTGGACGAAGGACGTCCGGACGACACGGAAGCCGACCTTGCCCGGCAGGAACGCTCGATAGCCCGGTTGAAAACCGAAGGCATTCCCTACCTTCCCCACCTGCGTAGCGAAGTCAATGAACAGGAAGCCCACATCAAAAGCCGGGAAGAAATCGTTCAACGGGCCGTGGCCCTGTTCGCCGTGGCCGTCTATTCGGAAGTAATGCTTTCGGAAAACCCGGACCGCGACGAGGCCTTGGGCTATGTGGGGAAACTGGATGAAATATACGGTGCAGGCCAGTGGCTCTCCCCCAAAGAATCCGCCTACCTCGCCAATCCTTCGCCGGATCAGCACGAATGTATCCAATTCGTGTGGCGTTATGAATGTTGCGGGGCATTGCTGTGGGCGGCGGGCATTACGGACGACCTGCCCTATCCGTCGGAAATCTGCGATGTGCCGATCATCGCCCAGCTATTCTGGCAGCAAAAAAGTATCACCGACCTGCTCTCGAAAGGTTACGCGCGCCCGGACGCCGAGCTATTGGACGCTGCCGACCTGACCCTGCGCTATGACTGGGCCTGCGTGGATGCCCGCATTCATGGCAAAGAAGCCCCGGCCAAACTGGACGGAGGGATCGTCATGGAACGGCACTACGCCCTTAACTGGGTGATAGGAGCCAACGGAGGCGCACCCTGGGACGAAATACAGCCCACTACCTGATGCCGAAAACCTCCGGCAAGCGTTCTGCCATAGCCGGACAAAAACATAAAAGGAAGTAAAGGGAACAGATCATGAAAATTGCAATATTTATATCTATCCTATTGGGCGGCTGGGGCTGTGGTGTTTCCGCACAGGAAACATCACACCTTTACCCGGCAGGCAGTACCGTGCAAACCCGCATCGTCCCTCCGGAAGGTTACCGCCGCGATTCCCTCCCGGCCGGAAGTTTCGGGGCATTTCTCCGGGATTTCCCCGTAGAGCCGCACGGGGCAAAGGTTTACCTTTACAACGGGGCGGTAAAGCCTAAAACAGTGCATGTTGCCGTGCTGAAAGCGGATGTAGGCAAACGCGACCTGCAACAATGCGCCGACGCGGTGATGCGCCTCCGGGCAGAATACCTTTACGGACAAAAACGGTATGATGAACTGCATTTCAATTTCACCAACGGTTTCCGCGCCGACTACCGGAAATGGGCGGAAGGCCAACGGATTAGGGTAAACGGCAACAACGTGTCCTGGTATCAGGCGGCAGAAAAGGATTATTCCTACCGGACTTTCCGGGCATGGCTCGATTGTGTTTTCGCCTATGCCGGGACCTTGTCCCTGTCGAAAGAACTGCAAACGGTGGCTTATGGCAACCTGCAAGCGGGGGACGTATTGATACAGGGCGGCTCTCCGGGACATGCCGTGATTGTTATGGACGTAGCCACAAATCCAAAAGGAGAAAAACTATACCTGCTGGCACAAAGCTATATGCCCGCGCAGAGCATCCACCTCCTGAAAAACCCGTTGTCCCCGCAACTCTCCCCCTGGTATAAAGTTTCCGGTGAAATCGCTATCTACACGCCGGAATGGCGATTCACCTCTTCCGACTTAAAACGCTTCCGCTAACAGAAACAGACACAGAAACAGACACAGGAACAGGAACAGAAGTAGAAGTAGAAACGGGAATAGCAACAAAGATTACCGCCTGCGGCATCTTCCCTGCTTGCGGCTTTTTATCCGGATCAATTCCGGATAAACCCGGCTTTAAAGCAGGATGCGCAGGCTCTCCGTTTCCCGGAAAATACTCCCCGTCAGCGTTCTAAGATCGCTCCCGGCAGACCACCGGAAACATACTTCACACAGAACGATAAGGTTTTAGGGACACATTTCTTACAGGCAGGAAATATAAGATAACCTAAAAGAGAAAGCCAAGTAAAGCTATGACAATAAAATTGCTGATTTCTGTAAAGTCTATTCAGACCAATGATTAAAATCTGTAAAGTTTTTTCAGTACAAGGCAATAAAAAAATCCGGCAGTTTTGGGGTAAACTGCCGGACACAAATTTCTTACTAAACGATCAGCGTGCCTGCCATCGCTTCAGGGAAGGGAAACTTTTCTGCATTTCCGCAATAGCCTGTGCCCGTGTCAGGGGACGTTCCACTTCCCGGTTAAATTCATCTACAAACTGCGCACAATGCTCGATCATCTCTTCCATAGTAAACTCATGGGTAAACTGCCCTTCGTCATAGCAAAAGCAACAATAATCCGTGTTTTTACTATGATCTTCGTTGGTCCCGAACTGTTCGGTCGAAATCATTGGCATTCCGCAACTTTGGCATACTTTCATTCTCATAAACAGTGATTCTTTTATTTAGTATAAGCAAAGATAGAATTTACAACGAAAGAATCGCCATTCTCCCAACGGCGAATGTCCGATTTTATGTATTTTTGTGATTAGAAAACAATGATACATGATCACAGGTAGCGTATCTATTCCGGAGGATTCCGACGGCCTTCCTTTCCCGCGCAGGATATGGGCGGTGGTGGCCGCTTCGCTGGCCTTGGTGATGTCGGTGCTCGATGCCAACATCGTCAATGTGGTGCTTCCCACCCTTTCCAAAGAGTTCGGAACTTCCCCCTCGCTCACTATTTGGGTGATGAACGCCTACCAGCTGGCCATCACCATTTCCCTGCTTTCGTTCTCTTCATTGGGCGACATATTCGGCTACCGGAAGGTGTTTCTTTCGGGAATCACCCTGTTTTGTATCACCTCTTTGATCTGCGCACTTTCCACATCGTTCTGGATGCTGACCATTGCCCGGGTTTTACAGGGCTTCGGCGCATCGGCGATCACCAGCGTGAACACCGCGCAACTGCGCACCATCTATCCCCGCCAGTATTTAGGGCGGGGCATGGGTATCAATGCTATGGTAGTAGCCGTATCGGCGGTGGCCGGGCCTTCGGTGGCGAGCGCCATCCTTTCGCTGGGAAGCTGGCACTGGCTGTTTGCCATCAATATCCCTTTGGGATTGCTCGCCCTGGGAATGGGAATTAAATTCCTGCCGAAAGGAGAAAAGCGGCAAAGCCGGAAATTCGACAAAATCAGTGCGGTGGCGAACGCCCTCACTTTCGGACTACTGATCTATTCGATGGAAGGGTTCGCCCACCACGAGAATATGAATTTGCTATGGATACAACTGGCTTTACTGGCCTTCGTGGGGACTTACTATGTCCGGCGGCAACTGAGGCGGGAAGCTCCGTTGCTTCCCGTCGACCTGCTGAAAATCCCCATTTTCTCCCTTTCCGTGCTTACATCGATCTGCTCGTTCACGGCACAAATGCTGGCGTTGGTATCCCTGCCCTTCTATCTACAAAACGTATTGGGACGCACGGACATCGCCACCGGGCTGCTGCTCACCCCCTGGCCTGTCGCCACCTTGTTCACCGCCCCTTTGGCAGGCTACCTGGTGGAAAAAATCCACGCAGGCCTTTTGGGATGTGTGGGGATGCTGATTTTCGGCACAGGCTTGTACCTGCTCGCCACGCTTTCTTCCCCCACCGACGGGGCGATCATCTGGCGTATGGCGGTTTGCGGAGCGGGTTTCGGATTATTCCAGACCCCGAACAACAGCACCATCATGTCGTCGGCACCCACCAACCGGAGCGGAGGGGCAAGCGGCATGATCGGCACGGCCAGATTGCTGGGGCAAACCTTAGGAGCTACTCTCGTTGCCCTGCTGTTCAGCCTCGCACCGCAAGGAAAAAGTAACACATCCAGCCTTTTGGTCGGGGCGGCTTTTGCCGTGGTGGCCGCCATTGTCAGCTGTTTCCGCCTGTCGCAGCAAATGCCTTTAAAACGCAGATAAAACCACCCTATTCCCCCTCGCCCGGAATCTTAATTTTTGCTAATTTGCTAAAAAACATCCATTCATGTGTAGCAAATTTAGGAGAAGTGTTTATATTTGCAAATATGAAACCTGATATTCACATTTGAAACCTATAAAATGAATCAACCTACCAATACCACAGAATTCAACTATTCCATCCCTATGCTGAAAAAGGGATTCGATATGGTGGAATTGCTGACGCATTACCCGGAAGGCGTGTCCATGCTGGAAATCGCGCAAGTCCTTCAACTGTCTAAGACCACCGTTTACAGGGTACTGGGCTCTTTACAGCAAATGGGGTATGTGACAAAGAACGAAGTGACAGCCCGCTACTACCTCACCAAAAAACTCTTGTGCCTAAGCCTAAAAGCCTTGGGAGAGGAAAACATCGTAGAAATAGCGCTTCCTATCATGCAGGCCCTGCGGGATGAAATCAAAGAAAGCGTGATGCTGGGGGTACTGATAGAAAACCGGGTGATGTTGCTGGCCCACGTCATCGGATCGCACAGTTTCACCTTCCTCCTGCGTTCGGGCAACACGTTCAACCTGCACTCCTCCGCCCCCGGCAAAGTGTTGGTGGCTTTCGCGAAAGAAAAAGAATATCAGGATTTATTATTAAATTCCATCGAATACACCAGGTATAACGACCGTACCATCACCTCCCGGGAAAAGATGCTGAAAGAAATAGATAAAATCCGGACAGAAGGCTACGCCGTGGATGCCGAAGAAGAAATGAGGGGCGTACACTGTGTATCGACTCCCGTATTCAACCAATTCGGAGTGGTGGTGGCAGCTTTATGGACTTCCGGCCCTTCCGGGCGTTTACTGGAAGAAAATTTCCCGGCAACCGCCCAAAAACTGAAAGAGGCTTCTGCCCTGATTTCATCGAAATTAGGCTACTGCTGAAAAAACAATCCGTCAATCGGAATGAGATTATTGACTTTAAGATAGAGTGACACATGAACAACTTTACGTATTACAATCCCGTCCGGGTACTATTCGGCGCGGGAGAAGTGAACAAAACCGGACGGGAAGCCGCCCGATTGGGAAAAACCGTATGTTTGGTTTCCTATAAAGAGCCGGGGTTCCTCGTTCCATTGTTGGAAAAAGTGAAACAACTGCTGGAAAAAGAAAATCTTCATGTCTATACTTTTTTCGAAGTAGAAGAAAATCCGGAAATCAAGACCATCGAAAAGGGGGTGGAACTCTGCCGGAGGGAAAAAATCGACCTGCTCATCGGAGTGGGAGGCGGCAGCGCGATGGACGCGGCTAAAGCGATAGCCGCCGGAGTTTTCTACAAAGGAGACTTATGGAACATGGTTTTCAGCCGCCACAGCACCATTTCAGCCGTTCCTCCTGACAAAGCATTGCCCACCCTGATGATCCCGACTTTGCCCGCCACCGGAAGCGAAATGAATCTTTGCGCCGTTGTCAGTAACCGGGCATTGCAGGAAAAATCTTATATCTGGGACACCTGCCTATATCCTAAAACTTCGATCATCGATCCGGAACTGACCGTAACCCTACCGCCGTATCAAACGGCCTGTGCCGCCGCCGACACGATTTCCCACGTTTTGGAAATCTATTTGAACGGCGAGGAGGATAGCGACCTGCAACACTATTTCCAGGAAGGCGTGATGCGCACGGTGATCGACAATATCGACAAAGTGCTGTCCGATCCCGGAAACATTTCCGCCCGCTCCCATTTGCAATGGGCGGCTACCTGTGCCATAAACGGCTGGGCTTCTCCGGGCGATGCCTGGACACCCATCCATCAGATCGGGCATGTCCTGACAGCCCTGTATAAAGTGCCGCACGGAGCCTCCCTCGCTATCCTGATGCCCGCCTGGATGGAATATATGTACCCCCGCCGGATGAAACAATACCACCGTTTCGCCCGCAATGTCATGCTTATCCCGGACAAGGGAAAAACCGAAGAAGAAACGGTGCGGGAAGGAATCGCCGCTTTCAGGGAATTCCTGAAACGGATCGGCACTCCCCTCTCTTTGAGCGAAATGAACATTCCGGAAACCGGGATACCCCAGATCGTGGAAAACGTAGTGAAAGTGAGCTTTGGAAACGACGGCTTTTTAGCCTGCAATCCTCCCGTGTCAAAAGAGGATATTAAAAACGTATTGTATCAAGCACTATAATTCGAACGCCCATGAAACACCAATTTATCGCATCGGCCCTGCCCGTGACCTTCATGCTGGCATGCAGCATTTGCTTCGGGCAAACCTCCGGACTTCCGGCGAAACCGATCCTCCTGTCGCAAAAAGCGAAACAGGCTTTAGCGGGGAAAGAAATCCTCTACGTCGAGCGTAACCAGTATAAGCTGGATCACCACAATACCGCCACCCTGTTTCAACGCGGGGAAATCAACGAAGAAAAATTCGATCCGGGCTCTGCCATACGCATCTACGATGTGAACAGCGGAAAATCGCGCACCGTTATCGAAACGCAGGAAGGGGTGGTGCGCGACCCCGAAGTTTCGTTCGACGGTAAAAAGATCATTTTCTCCATGCGGAAAAACCGGGAGGATTTTTATCATATCTACGAAATCAACGCGGACGGAAGCGGGCTTCGCCAACTCACCTTCGCCGAAGGCGTTTCCGACATCGACCCGCTTTACCTGCCGGACGGGGGAATTGTGTTCACCTCCACGCGCCAGCCTAAATATTGTATGTGCAACCGCCACATCATGGGAAACCTGTTCCGCATGGAAGCAGACGGGGCGAACATCACCCAAATCGGTGTCAGCACCCTTTTCGAAGGCCATTCCTCCCTGTTGAGCGACGGACGTATATTATACGACCGCTGGGAGTATGTAGACCGGAATTTCGGGGACGCGCAAGGTTTATGGGTGGTAAACCCCGACGGTACGAAACATGCCATTTACTACGGAAACAATACGGCTTCTCCCGGAGGGGTGATCGACGGAAGGCAAATCCCGAATACCGATTTAGTGGTTTGCACATTCACCTCCTGCCACGAGCGTCCCTGGGGGGCTATGGCGATTATCGACAGGAAAAAGGGAGTCGATAACGCAGAGGCACTCGTGGCGATATGGCCGAAAGAATCCGCCAAATTAGTGGGAAACGGCAACCTCGATTCGTTCAAAAGCATCGGCACTTTCTATGAAGACCCTTATCCCGTGGATGAAAACCATTTTCTGGTATCCCGTACCATCTGGCTGAAAAAAAGCGGCTCGAACATAGCCGACTCCAAATCGGGCATTTACCTGGTGTGGAAAGACGGGGCGGAAGAAATCATTCTGGAAGGCACGAAAAGCCTGTTCGATCCCATGATCGTAGCTCCCCGCCCGAAACCGCACATACTGCCCATGACCCGCAATTTCACGGACAAGGACGGACAGTTTTATGTAGAAAATGTATACGAAGGCACGCACATGGCAGGCGTAAAGCCGGGTAGCGTGAAATACCTCCGTGTGGTGGAATCGCCTGAAAAGCGCACCTGGACCAAACGGGGCTGGAACGGCGAAGGCGAACAAGCTCCGGGCGTGAATTGGCACAGCTTCGAAAACAAACAAATCCTGGGCGAGGTGGAAGTGGAAGCGGACGGCTCCGCCAGTTTCTTCGTGCCTGCCGGAAAGCATGTGTATTTTCAGTTGCTGGACAAAGACAAGAAAATGATACAATCCATGCGAAGCGGCGTTTCGCTGATGCCGGGAGAAATAAACGGCTGCATCGGTTGCCATGACGACCGCCTGAGCGCGGTGCCGATGAAAGGGAAACGCTCCGCAGCTTTGAGCCGGAAACCCGACCAACTGACCCCGTGGATGAACCGGAAACCCCATAAATTTTCTTTTCTGGAAGAGGTGCAGCCCATTTTAAACAAACATTGCCTGAAATGCCACGATTTCGACAAAAATAACCGGGAAAAATTAGTGCTGGCAGGTGATAAAAATCCATTCTTCAATGCAGCCTACATCAACCTGTATGTTTCCAAAGCCGTGAAACTGGTGGGAGGAGGTCCGGCAGCCATCCAGCAAGCCTATTCCTGGGGAAGCCACCCCAGCAAACTGACGCAGATCATCGACAGCAACCACAAGGGAGTCAAACTTTCGCAAAAAGAAAAGGAAATTCTTTACACCTGGATGGACTTAAACGGCGTTTACTACCCGGTGTATGAATCCTCTTTCGGGGATAACTGGGCGGGACGCTGTCCGCTGAACGACCAGGAAGTACAGGAACTTTGCAAACTGACCGGATTGAATTTCTGGCGGCTGAACGGCTGGACGCGGAATATTCAGGCACAAATTTCGTTCGACCGTCCGGAAGAAAGCCCCTGTTTAGACGTAATCCGCAACGACAAAGAAAAAATGCGGCAAGCCGTTGCCATTCTTCAAAAAGGGAAAAAACGCCTGAAAGAAACACCCCGGGGTGACATTGAAAAAGAGCTGTTTTTGAGTGAAAAGGACAAGGCACAATTGAGCAAATACGCCAAACGTATAGAAGAAGAACAAAAGAACAGGCAGTGCATCATCGAAGGAAACAAATATTACGACCCTCAGAAATAATGAAGAAAATGAAAACAATTCAGGAAATAGCTTCAATCATAGATATTAGTGCAGTCCGGGCAGAATCAACCTGGGCGGAAATCCAGAATATACTGGCGGCTGCAAAAAAATATCCCTTCATCTGCCTGTTTTCCATGCCGGGAATGATAGACCGGATTCGTCCCCATCTGGCTGAAATTCCCGGCGTGAAATTAGGAGGGATTGTCGGGTTTCCGTCCGGCGGGGAAACATTAGAAACAAAACTGTTTGAAGCCCGACAAATGAAGGAAAAAGGCTGCGATGAGGTAGATATGGTACTAAACATCGGAAAACTGAAATCGGGCATGCTCGATGAAGTGAAAGATGAAATCGTAAAAGTCCGTGCTGCCGTATCTCCCCTTCCCCTGAAAGTGATTCTGGAAGTGGTATTGCTAACGGACGAAGAAATCCGCCAGGCCTCCCGGATTGTCAGGGACTCAGGTGCAGCTTTCGTGAAAACCGGAACCGGGTGGGCCGGAGCCACCACCAACCATCATATCGAAGTTATTAAAGAAGCCGTGGGAAATACCATTCCCCTGAAAGTGGCAGGAGGCGTTCGTTCGCTCGATACACTGCTGGAAATGTGGCACATGGGAGTTTCCCGTTTCGGAATAGGCTATAAATCGGCTATTCATATTCTGGAAGAAGCCCAAAAACGGGGATTTGTATGAAAACCAAAGTTATCGCTTACGACTTAGGAACAGGAGGTATTAAAACCTCCCTGTTCTCAATCCGGGGAGAATTAGTAGCATCTGTTTTCATCCCTTACGAAACTTATTACCCTCAACCGGACTGGCAGGAACAGGCTCCGGAGGACTGGTGGCAAAGCCTGGTCGCTTCCACCAAACAATTATTGGAAAAAAGCGGCGCATCCCCTGAGGAGATTGTATCGCTCGCCATCTCCGGCCATAGCCTGGGTGTGGTTCCCATAAGCAAGGAAGGTCACCTGTTGCGCCCAACCACCCCGATCTGGTCGGATCAGCGCGCCACACAAGAAGCCCAGGTGTTTTTCGAATCAATCCATACGCAGGAATGGTACTTAAACACAGGCAACGGTTTTCCTCCCGCCTGTTATTCCATTTTCAAAATCATGTGGTACAAAAACCACGAACCGGAAATGTTTGCCCGGATTGGTAAAGTAATCGGAACCAAAGACTATTGCAACTATAAATTAACAGGAAAATTATGTACGGACTATTCCTATGCTTCGGGTTGCGGTGCTTTTGATTTAAAAAACTGGGAATACCGCCCGGATTATCTGGAAGCCGCCGGACTTGATCCCCGGATTTTCCCTGAATTATTACCCTCAGACGCGGTGATCGGCAATCTCACTGCCGAGGCGGCAAAAGAAACCGGATTAAGTAGTTCTACCAAAGTGATTTGCGGAGGTGTCGATAACTCTTGTATGGCCTTAGGAGCCAAAGGCTTCCGCTCCGGAAGCGTCTACACGTCTTTGGGAAGTTCCGCCTGGGTAGCCCTTATTGCAGACAAACCGGTGCTGGATTACACCTACAAACCTTATATTTTCACCCATGTGGTGAAAGGCTTATACACTTCCGCCACCTGTATTTTTTCTGCGGGTAACAGCTTACGATGGGTACGTGACATTTTTTGCCAAGATTTTCTGCTACAAGAAAAGGAAGGCGGCGAAAACACCTATAATCGGATGAACAACCTGGCACGGCTTTCCCCACCCGGAGCAAACGGCATTTGCTTTAATCCCAGCCTTTCAGGCGGTTCGATGCTGGAACCCTCGCCATCCCTCTGCGGAGCGTTCGCCGGATTAAAACTCAGTAACAACCGTGGCGACATCATACGGGCTACAATGGAAGGCATTACCCTAAACCTGAAAAAAGCCTTACAGGTCTTACAATCTTATGCCCAGGTGAAAGGAAATATGCTGATTGTAGGCGGAGGCGCGAAAAGTCCTTTCTGGATGCAATTATTCGCCAACATTTACGGCCTGCCTATCGAAAAAACAAATATCGACCAGGAAGCCGCGTCCTTAGGTGCGGCAGCCTTAGCCCTGAAAGGTGCCGGCATTTGGAAGGACTACGAACGGATAGCCGAAGTACATACGTGCAACAACATCTATACCCCAGAACCCGCACAGCAACAATTCTACGAAGAAGTTGCCTACCACCGTTTCCAGCAATTAACGGATTTTCTGGGACGATTCTCTGAATAAATCAAAACAGGATATAGTTTTCTAAAAACAACAAGCCGGAATTACAAACAAAACCAGACGATAAATTCCGGCTTCTTTATTTTATCGCATATTCTCCCCCTTTTCGGTAATCAAAGGGGCTTATTCAAACAGATTTCACGGGAAGATATTATCCCAAGCACAAAATCCGCCCTCTGCTCCACCGGAAGACGGGGAACTTCCACCGGACGATACCCCCAAAGCTCGTATTCCCGCTTTAAGCAATGATAAGTGTCCACCGCCTCTGCATAATCCTGTTTGCGTTCCGCATCCGGACGGTAGATTTCTTCCCAGGGAGGAAGCAGGAACACCGTTTCCCCATAGCGGAAAAGCCGGCCGGCCTCTTCCCATTCCGGCTCCGGCAACAAGCCGTTCATCCGGGCATACCCCAAAGCATCCGGGATTCCCCGGTCGAAAAAACGAAACTCCCCGGCTTGTAAAGCGGATCGATAATCCTCGATGGAACGCGCCAGCATCAACGCGGTATACTCCCGCACATTTCCCCAGGGCAAAGCATCGCCTTCCTCCGCCATTTGTTCCCGGATAATCTCCCGCGCCACTTCCCGCACATAAGGATACCCCCGGCGTTGTAATTCGCCGAGCAGGGTGGTTTTCCCCACTCCGGGGCCACCTGTAATAATATAAAAGTCAGGGCTGCTCATGATAGATTTCGTTTATCAAAAACAAGAGAATCCCGCAAGGGGACAAAGGAGAAAATCACCGTTTCAAAAGATGCCCGGCCACCACCGTTTCCGCAATCGGGCAACAGCCGTCCTTCCTACAACAACCAGATTCCTTCCAGTTGTAAAAGCCGCAATTTTATGTCGAGTCCTCCGCCATAGCCCACCAAACTGCCATTCGCCCCCACCACCCGGTGGCAGGGAATGAGAATGGGCAGGGGATTCCGGTTATTGGCCATCCCCACTGCCCGGCAAGCCTTCGGATCGCCTGCCAAAGCGGCAATTTCCCCGTAGGTACGGGTAGTCCCGTAAGGAATGTCCTGCAACAGCTTCCATATTTTTTTCTGGAACCCGGTACCCGCCGGAGCCAATGGCAACGAAAACGCTTTCAACCGCCCCGCAAAATAAGCATCCAGCTGGGCTTTCGTTTCCCGGAACAGAGGCGTTTCTAACAACTCCCCGTTCACCGTATCGGGCATCCATGCCGCCGCATTCCTGCCCGATCCCGCTTTCTCTTTGCCTTCCAGCCAAAGATGCGTCAGCGCCCCGTCCGTTTCTTCCAAACCGTAACGGCCCGGCAATCCTTCGTAAAAAAATACAGCCATAAAAAAAGATCATTACATTGCTATAAAGCAAAGATAATGATCTTTTTAAGTTAGCAAGCATTTCTACCCGCTTATTCCAAAAGAAAACCTGAAGAATCCTGTTGTCCGGAACAGTTCCCCGTTTAATGGGCAGGTACAGCCTCGAACATGAACTTAAAAGGTTTGCTCACCTGAAAATCGTTTGCCGTATCTCCGGCATATATTTCGCCATTCACCAAAGAAAGTTTCCGCACCGGAGCACCTTCCCGGAAATCCATTTTATTCAGGTTCACCCAAAACACATTCGGAGTCAGGGTAGTTTCGAAATAATACACTTTGTTTTTCTGGTCAGACACCGACCGCCAACGGGTAGAGGCGATATTCGGTTTTCCCTCCACGGAAATCCCCAGAGGCACGGACACATTGCGCATCACGCTGAACACGCCCGCCACCGCCACATGCGGATTGGAAGTCTGGGAAATGGCATTGATATAAAAAGAAGCCCTTACAAAACGGTCGGAAGCCCGGTTTGTTCCCGGCAGCATCACCAATCCGCCGATCTGCTGCCAATAATCGTCGAGAGTCATTTGTTTGGCATAAATGGGCGAATTGGTCATCACCTGGCACTCCCGCCCTTCGTGTATCGTCAGCTTCCCGTCTATATACTCAAAAATAGCGCTGTTCCCGGTGGCATCCGAAATAGACAGGTGCATGGTCGATTTCGCACCGTTCGGCATATCCGGGGCATCGATACGGAAAGTTTCCTTCTTCAGTTCCGCCACCGCCTCCTCCACCGTTGCAAAATTGTCCAGCACATATTGCGTCCAGATACTGATTCCCAAAACCGGACGGTTGTCATTGGGACGGACATACTCCGACTCGGCCAGATAAAGCAAGTTTGCCACCAATCCTTTTTCGTTCATTCCGTCCGAAGTGCCAATATCATACCCGGCAGCGATCACGCTGCCATATTTCGATTTCCAGTGAAGGGTATTCCCCTGATCGGCCCCGGCACGTTCCATGCCTCTGGGAAAAAGATAAAGATTCGTTTGAATGTCCTCCCGCCAATCCATCGTACGCCCCGTCACAACCATATTTTCAGGTCCGAGATATACTGCGCGGGTACAAGCCTTCGAAGGAAGCCCACCCCACAACAACAATCCGGCAAGACCGGAAATAAAAAATACTGCTGTTTTTTTCATCCTCATATCGTTTTTATGTTTACTTAAAACGATTACGAAAAAAACTGCCGGGAGTTACAACCGGATCGGGGAAATAAATCAGGAATCCCGCTTTTGCGCCTTCGGCCTGCGGAAGATGCCATGTTCCAATAACAACACGGTGATTACCCCCATCACAAACCCGTTCCCCACAATCGGGCGGATCATGGCGGGAATATGCCCGATCGCTTCGGCAGGGGCAAAAGAAAGCATCAAAGCCACCATCAAAGGCAGCCCCACCGCTAAACCGCCGTTAAAATCGGGCACCACGCTTTCACGTGCCAGCATTTGCACCCCGGCAGAAAGCTGCGACGACATCAGGTAGAGCAACACCGCCCCCATCACCACGCCGGGCACGGCATTCAGCAAACAAACAAAACCGGGCAGGAAAGCACAGGCCAACAAGCCCAGCCCGGCAGGTATCAACGTGTAGCGGGAACCGCAGCCCGTAGCGGCAATGATTCCCGGACTCATAGAATAATCCACCGGGCCGACCACCCCCAGCAATCCGGACACCACATTGGCAACCCCGGTCACCCCCACTCCCCGGGTGGTACGCTTTCCCAATTTATCCGCGCCGAGCATACCGCCCACCGCCTGCACAGATCCCAATTCGTTAATCAGCAAAGCTAAAAAGCAAAACACAAAAGCCAGAATCGTCCCGGCATCAAAGTCCAGGGGAAAATTAAAAAAATCCGGCTTCACAGCTGCTTCCAAAGTCGGCAACACGGGAAAATCCGTCAGCAGGAAATAACCCAGGCTTCCTGCCACCAAAGCCAGCAGGACAACCGTAGATTTCCAGATACCCGGCAACCCGTGGTTGGCAACGGTCATCACCAACACCAGCCCCAAAGCAAAAAACAAATGAAGCAACACCCGTCCCGGCTCGGCAAAAATCAATTTCAGGATCACCGGAGAAAGCGTGAAAGCAATCAGGCAAAGAATCACCACGATGATGCGGGGCGTAAAGATAAATTGCAACTTCGACAACCAGCCCGTAAACGCCAGCAGCATCAACAGCACGCCCCCGGTCAGGATGGCCGTATAAATAGCCCCCGTTCCGGCGGACAAGGCCGCCAGCACTCCGATCAGCAACACGGAAGCAGGCCCGATCACCAGAGGCAGGCGATGCCCCCAAAGCACCTGCACCATCATCGTAACTCCCATCACCCCGAACAATTTCTGTATGTAGAATATCTGCGCCCCCGTATCTTCGAAATGAAGCTTAGCGACAATAATTCCCAGGATCATCACGCAAGGCAAAGACACAATCCACCATTGCAAGCCATAAAGCAACCACGGCAACCATCCGGGTTTATCGTTCAATCCGTATCTCATTACATTTACTAATTTTTTAGGTGCGTAAACTTACAATATAAAATTATAATTTTATATATTTACATAGGTTTTAGCAGAAAAAGAAAAACTGGATTCAGAGGAAAAATACAAGCCATGCACCTGACGGCAAAAGACTTTTATCCTGAAGTATACGACATTGTCCGGCAAATTCCGGAAGGTAAAGTTATGACTTATGGCCAAATAGCCCGCTTGCTGGGGCGTCCGCAAAACTCCCGGCTTGTGGGACAGGCTCTTCAAAATGTGCCGGACAGCCTGTGCCTTCCCTGTCACCGGGTGGTGAACAGCCAGGGACGCACCGCCCCCGGCTGGCCGGAACAGCAACACCTGCTCATTGCCGAAGGGGTCGAAATAAAGCCCAACGGCTGTGCCGACCTGAAAAAATATCAATGGAATTTAATATAAAAATGTGTCCTTGCAGGTTATCGCGTTACCAGACGTTTGTGTGTATTCTGTCCTCGACGCAGATTTCCTTCTGTTTGGGCAAGAACGCATTTTTTGCGGGATAGCCCATCGTAAGCAGGCAGATAAATTCATAGCCTTCGGGGGCACCTACGATTTCCTTTATTTTTTCGGCTTCATCGTTCACGGGGATATGGAACACGGTTCCCAACCCCTCACTGGTGGCAGCAAGCAGCATGTTCTCCAATGCGCACCATGCGGATGCAAAATAGTTGAGCGAGCTTTGCTCCACAGGTTTCAGCAACGGGCTTTGTTTTTGACGGAAGAACGGTAAAATGAGCAATCCGCTCTCCATAAGCATTTTTTGCTGCTTGGGCAGAGCGTCGGCAAACATTTCCATCTTATCCTCGTCGCCCGTGTCGTCCACTTCGAAAACGAGTTCTTTGAATGCTGCCATGTTCTTTACGAGCGGGGCGATTACTTGGGCAATGTTTTCACGCCCACGCACCACAATAAACTCCAGCTGGCGCAGATGGTCGTTGGTCGGAGCTTTGAATGCCGCACCAATAACTCTTTTCAGGATTTCGTCGCTCACTGCACAATCGGTAAAATCACGGTATGTGCGGCGTTTTTCCAATACTTCATACAATTCCATAACAATACGTTTTAAATTATACTTCTTATTTTTCTTTCGTTTCCTATTACAAAATTACCTCACTTTGTTGTTTATTATTTGTGTTATTGTTTCACATAGTTGTCGTATATTTACAAATAAATTTAAACTATTCTTTATGGAAGACACCGCCATACCTTACGAACTGCCGGAGGTGGAGAATCATTCGTTTTTCTTCATCGATCAACGGGTGAAAACGAGCATTGAGGCCAAACTACACCATCACGATGCCTGGGAACTGTACTACGTTGTTCACGGGCATGGCAATCGTATGGCGGGCGATACGTTACAGCCCTTCGCAGCAGGCGACGTGGTATTGATTCCACCGTCGATGCTTCACCGTTGGGAGTATGCACCCGATTCTGTGGATACAGAGGGCTACGTCCGTTATCTGATGGTAGCATTCAATCATTCGCTGGTGGAACGGTGCATAGAGGTATTTCCCGAATTGAGAAATAAATTGGTTGAGGTGGTTTTTCCAACCGATGCGCTGAAATTCGGGCCGGGAAGTTCACATACCATTCGCAAGATACTTTCGGAAATGAACAGTATGAACGAATTGGAACGCCTGAGCGCCATGTTCCGCCTGCTGCCTGTCATCTTTACTTCGTCCGATCATACGTATGTAGGAAAGGCCATGCGCATAGAACGCGACGTGCGGCGTATGCAACAAATTTCCACCTATGTCATGGCTCACTATGTTCATACGATCACTTTAAATGATATTGCAACAGAAGTTGGCATGAACCGATCGGCGTTCTGCACCTATTTCAAGCGGTGTAAAGGAATGACCTTTTCGCAGTTTGTCACCCAATATCGGTTGAACACAGCCTGCGAGCTACTAATACATTCGCAAAAGGGGGTATCGGAAATATGTTATATGGTCGGATTTAACGATCTGCCTCATTTCATACGGGTATTCACAAGTGCCCTGGGAATTTCACCCTCTAAATACAGAAAGCAATTCAAGGGAAATACTCAAACGAATATAAAAGGAGCTGGATAAGAATATTTGAGAAATATATTATATTTCGCCAGAGTTCTTATTGTCTACGGCAATTTATCAAACAATATACGCATTTCATAAGTATAAAAAATAAATGAGCAATCATCTACTTATTAAAAATAAGTATATATTTGCAATGAAGTTGTTTGACGAGTTGTAAAATACAGCTATTCAGCACAATCATCTTGTTGCTAAATCATTATCGACAACTTTTTTCCCTTTCTATTTTATACTGTCTTGCGGACAGATATGAAAAAATTTTTATTCACAGAAAAGATAAACATGAAAAAACTGATTATTCCCATACTTTTACTCTTGGTTTCCGCCCTGAGCCTTCGCGCTGAAGATAACGGCACACTGGTGAAAACAGGGCAGCAAGTGCCCGCCTTCACGGTGAAAATGTTCGATGGATCGGAAATGAACATCCGGGAGCTGAAAGGTAAAGTGGTATTGCTGAACTTCTGGGCCACGTGGTGCCCTCCCTGCCGTCAGGAACTGACACACGTGCAGAAAGACATCATCGACCGTTTTAAAGGCAAAGACTTTGTTTTTCTTCCCATCTCCCGTCAGGAAAAATACGAAACTGTGAAAGCATTCCGCGAAAAGACCGGATACACTTTCCCGATGGGGCTGGACACCGACCGCAAAGTGTTTTCCCTGTTCGCCACCGAATCGATTCCCCGGAACTTCCTCATCGGCAAAGACGGTAAAATCGTATTTATGGAAATAGGATACAGCGAAGAATCCTTTCAAAAATTGATACAGGAAATCGAAAAAGCCTTACAATAAGGCTTCCTGGCTGAAAAACATCAGAGGGTGTCAAATGAATTTTTGACACCCTCCGTTTATTTATATCCCTATAAAACCAGAAATTGAATCCCGGATTTCGCAAGGAGAAATTTTCCACATTTAAGAAACCTCTGTCATGCCCCTATTTCCGGCAATACCGCGTTCTCAACACCTCCGGCAGCCTTCGCCCCGGAAGCCTGTTTCGTTCCCGTCACCGGGACACCTTTGACAAAGCCAAAACCGACAATTCATTCCGGCACATCTCTTGCACTTCGGGAAAAAATTCCCGGAACAGGGCGCGCCATTCTTCCCGGTGCTGCTCCAGATACACCACAGCTTCCTCCGGGGACACCTGCAAATTGCGGTAAGTCGCCATAATCTCAAGCGATTGCCGGATGCCTTCCGGCGAAGCGTAGCGTTTCAGGCGGTTGGTCAGGATGAAATGCCACAGGAATCCCCGGATTCTGTCGGGCAGGCGGAAATAATTCCTGACCATCGCCCCGTAAAAGCCCCAGGCAAAACTTTGCAAAGACTTTCCGGAATACTCCGGGAAATCCGTTGCCAGAAAATAATCGAAGAAAATATCGGTCACCACCGCCGAATAGCGTCCGAAATGGGGACGACCCCAATCCACCGCTTCTTTCACCAAAGGATGGTGGTCGGCAAAATCATCGATCTTCCGGTGCAGCAAAATTCCCTCCCGGAAACCGGGGGCATATTGCTTATAGGCATCCCCTTTCACGGCATCCCCGATAAAATTCCCGATCTGTACCCGGCGGTCATCGCCGGACAAAAAAATATGTGCTAAATAATTCATTTCACAGCAGAGGAAACACCCCCCAAAAACGATTCTATATTATCGATCACCTTCCGGGAAAGCCTTTCCATACATTGCACGGAATGTCCCGCCACCCGGTCGCAAAAGACCACATGATCCAACCCGGCAAGCACCGGGGCATACGTCCCCATTCCCACCTGATCGCATAAAAAATAATTATCCGGATCTTTCAGCCACTCCTGCAAGGCGGGTACATCGAAAGTTACCCCCACCGAAGTGTTGAACAAAATCTTATTATGCCCGAACTGCCGGAATTCATTCTCCCCCAGCACAATGCTGTTACGTGGCAGGCAAGTGCCTAAAATATCCACTTCCCGTAACAATTCCGGCAGCGGAAGCCATTCGATGCCTGCTTCTTCCGCATCGGGTTTCCGGCTGCGGTTGTAATAGAAAACCTGTGCCCCGAAAAAACGCAAACCGTCGGCAATCATCCGCCCGGTACGTCCCAACCCGATAATCCCCACCTTCAGTCCGGTCAGCTCATAAGCCTGTTCCCGCCACCGGAGCCCGCCGAATCCATGCAACAAACGCACCAATTCACTCACCACATATTCCACCACGCCCTCATCCCCATAATCGCGGATTCCCAACACGGTAATCCCCCTTTCACGGGCGGCGGCAATATCCACATTCGCACTTTCCTCGCTGTAAAGCGAACAGCACATACCGATATAACGTACCGAGGGACAAGCTTCGATCGCCTCCCGCCTCACCGGAGTGGCATACGACACCAGCACTGCATCGGCATCCCCTATCCTGCGAATCGTTTCATCCGCTCCTGCCGGAGTATCGTCGTAAAAAAACACTTCTCCCGCTAACTCTGTCAATCGTTCCCTTGCCCAGGCTTTTAGCCCTGTGTCATCGATCACCGCTATTTTTCGAAACATAATCATTCATTTTTAAGTCCTCCTACAAAGATAACACATCCTGCCGACAAACAAACAGCCCGTGGCAAAATCCGGCAACATCGGAAAACATTTTCCGTATAAACAGGAACAATGAATGTAATAACTCTTGAAAGACAAAACGATGAAAGCAAAACTATTATTTTTCCTGTTTTTCCTTGCCACCGGACTCGTTATGGCAAGCTGTAACCAGCGGGGCAAATACCGTCCCGAAACCAAAGTGACCACCTCGTTCAATGCCAAATATCCCAAAGCTTCCCGGGTAGAATGGGAGCAGGAAAAAGGTTATCAGGTAGCGGAATTTCGTGAAAAAGGCGCAGAATGCAAAGCCTGGTTTAATAACGACGGGAAATGGATTATGACGAAAAGCGACCTGAAATACAACGCCCTGCCCGCTGCCATCCGCTCCGATGTGGAGAAGGGCGAATATAGCGGATGGAAAAAAGACGAGGTCGACAAAATAGAACGCGCAGGAATGTCGACAATCTACGTACTGGAACTGAAAAAAGAGGGACGGGAAGCGGAACTTTACTACACCGAAAACGGAGAATTGGCGAAAGTGCTGGCCGAAGGACGAATGAAAGAAAAACTCGCCTATATGCCGTTGGCCCAGTCGGTCAGGGATAAAATCACCCTGAAATTTCCCCAGGCGACGATCATTGAAGCCGATGAAGAAAACGGAATGCTGGAAGTGGACATTTTAGACAAGGGACTTAAAAAAGAAGTGTTGTTCTCCCCTCAAAACGAATGGATTTCTACCACCTGGGAAATTCGTAAAAGCGAAATTCCGGCAACGGTGAGCGCCATACTCGACGAAGCCCCTTACAAAGACTATCAGGTGGATGATATACATTTCGTGGAAACACCGGGAAAAACATACTACTGGCTGGAACTGGAAAAAGGTAATTCCGAATTAAAACTCGCCATCACCCCGGAAGGTGAAATCATTCAAAAATAAGCCATAAAACCTCATATAAAACATCTGATTGAAAAAATGGTCTTTCTCTTTCCTTGCGGGAGAGAAAGACCATTTTATATAACCGTTTTCACACCTGCGACCGTTCACCGTTGCCATTCCCGGATACGCCGGACAGCCCGCTCGGTTTGTTCCCGGTCGCCGAATCCGGTCAGGCGGAAAAAACCTTCCCCTCCCGGCCCGAAGCCCACACCGGGAGTACCCACCACATGACATTCCGACAACAGGCGGTCGAAAAACGTCCAGGAAGTCATCCCTGCCGGCACTTGCAGCCACACATAAGGAGAATTAACCCCGCCAAACGCCTGAAACCCGGCATCCAGCAACCCCGTCCGGATCGTACGGGCATTATCCATATAATAAGCTATCAGTTCAGCCACTTCCTGCCGCCCTTCGGAAGAATACACCGCTTCGGCAGCCCGCTGGATAATGTAAGCCGTTCCGTTGAATTTCGTACACTGGCGGCGATTCCACAGGCGGTTTAATTCCACGGCACGTCCCGCCCGGTCATACACCTTCAATTCGTGGGGCACAACGGTATACCCGCAACGCAGCCCCGTAAAACCCGCTGTTTTCGAAAAACTGCGGAACTCCACAGCCACCTGCTTCGCCCCCTCTATCTCGTAAATGCTATGGGGCACATTCTCCTCGTGGATATAAGCCTCGTAAGCCGCATCGAACAAAAGCAGCACCCGGTGCTCCAACGCATAATCCACCCACGCTTTCAACTCCTCCCGGTTCAGCGCCGCCCCGGTGGGATTATTCGGCAAACACAAGTAAACCACATCCGGCACTTCCGCCGGAAATTCCGGTTTAAAATCATTTTCCGCCCGGCAAAGCAAATACACGATGTGACTCCAACGGCCACCCGCCTGCAACTCCCCGGCACGTCCCGCCATCACGTTGGAATCGATATACACCGGGTAAACCGGGTCGGTAACGGCAATCCGGTTACCCTCCGCCAGAATATCGGTGAAATTCCCGGTATCGCTTTTCGCCCCGTCGCTGATAAACACCTCGTCGGCATTCAGCGACACGCCTCGCGGCATGAAATCATGTTCCACGATCGTCTGCCTCAAAAAAGCATATCCCTGTTCCGGCCCGTACCCGCGAAAAGTAGAGCCGTCGCCCATTTCATCCACAGCCGCATGTAACGCCCGGATCACCGCAGGCGTCAGCGGACGGGTAACATCGCCTATCCCCAGGCGAATCACATCCGCTTCGGGATGTGCAGCTTTAAAATCCGTCACTTTCGCTGCGACCTCTGAAAAAAGATAGCTCTCCGGCAGAGCCATAAATTGTTCGTTTACCAATACCATAAGCTTTTATATTATATCGTATAACTCACCTTCAAATACCGTTTCCGCCGCTCCGGTCATATAAACATGGCCGTCTGCCGCCCATTCCACCTGCAAATCGCCTCCCAGCAAGTGAAGCACCGCTTTCCGTTCGCACTTCCCGTTCAGCGCCCCGGCAACCAGCGAAGCGCAAGCCCCGGTGCCGCATGCCAGCGTTTCGCCCGTGCCTCTTTCCCACACCCGCATCTTCAATTCGCCGGGATTTACCACTTGTATAAATTCCACATTCGTGCGCTGCGGAAAAAAGGGATGGCATTCCATCACCTTACCGATTCCTTCCAGATCGATTTTGTCCACATCGTCCACGAACAACACCGCATGGGGATTTCCCATCGACACGCAGGTAATGCGGAAAACGTCCGACCCGATATGGAAAGGCATATCCACCACCTTTTCATCCGGACAATCCACCGGAATCCGGCGGGGCGACAATTCGGGCACGCCCATATCCACCCGGACGGACTTCACTTTCCCGTTCTCCGGGAAAAGGGTCAGGTGGCGCACACCCGCCCCGGTTTCCAAATCGATCTCCGTTTTATCGGTATACCCATGATCGTACACATATTTTCCCACACAGCGGGAACCGTTCCCGCACATAGCCGACTCCGATCCGTCGGCATTATACATCCGCATCCGGAAATCATACTGTCCGGAGGGGTCGATCAGGATCAACCCGTCGGAGCCTACACCGAAATGACGGTCGCTTACCCGTCTGGCCAATGCCGGAATATCAGCAATCGAATCACCGGTTCCATACAGATAAACATAGTCGTTTCCGATTCCCTGCATTTTTGTAAATTTCATATATACCCCCTATTTTTTAGAGTTACTTTTTGCAAATATATTATTTTTACAAAATATACAATCATAAAACAGGGGTATTGATTCAAAATAATACAATTTTATTCATCAATACCCCTATTTTAAACATCAACAATCCCTAAAAGATGTTTTTTAAAGTTCCAGCATCTTTTTCTCCCTCGTCAGGTCGGAACAATCCAGCCGGGGCGATGGGACGGAACACATCTTTATATAATCGCCCGCCTGGCAAGTGTAATCATAAAACACCTGTTGCTCGGTGGTTAAATTCTCTTTCTCCACAATCTCGCCTTTCAGCTCAAGAAAAGAATCCGGGTCGGTCTGTTCGGAACAACGCACAAACACGATGCGGCGGGCAATCGGGTTATGGTTATAATCGAGGGTCAGGTAGAGCCCCCTCAACATATCGGGACGGTCGTGAAGGGGTAATTGCAGATAGATCGTCACCAAAGCCAGCTGAGGCGCAGGCGTTTCGCTGAAAGACAGGTAAAGATTCCGGTAATCGCTCACAATCCCCACGCCCCACTGAATCGTGTTGTAGGCACTGATCCGCCCCACTTTCAGGTATTCCCCGTTGTCCGCCACCGTCAGCAGGAAAGGCTCTATTTTCAGGCTATCCGTAGACGACGAAAGGCTGTAACTCATATACTGCCCGCAATAAGGCGCAGCCTTGTGGGTGGATTGCAACATCTCCTCCCCCAACATCCCCACAAAGGGACTTCCCGCACGTTCCACACCCTCTTCCGGCTCGAACTCCGCAAGAAGCTGGCGGGTTGTGGCGATATTCGCCAAAAGCCGCTTCCGCGAAACATTGTTCACCTGCGACAGCGCATAATCCAGCGCATCGTCCGGCGAACTCTTCTTCACCGCTTCAAAATAGGCGGGAAACACCGTGGTATACAGTGACGACAACACGCTGGGCGTCATATCGATGCGGTCGGCTATTTCCTTCATTTTCACCCCTTTGTTACGCAGGTACTCGATCCGGCGGTATATTTCCAAAAATTCATTCATATCCTTGTTTTTTATGATGCGGTTTTTTCCAATCTCGGCAAAATAAACCATTTATCATGACAAGAGTGTTTCATGAATGTTACATTAATATTACTTAATCCGGAGGCTCAAAATGAATTTTATGAATCCCGGATATTCATTTTTTCCCCGCTCCATCCCCTCTACTTTTGTTTCCGGAAAACAAAAACACGCTTCCCGGAACACCGGGCGGCAATTAAAAACAAACCGATATGAATTTTTCCTTCACTGCTAAAACCGCTTCCGGAAAACGCCTCTCCGACCTGCTGTTCATCCTTTGGGCAGGAGGCGCGGCCCTATTGTCCTACTCCCTGGTGTATGCCCTGCGCAAACCTTACACTGCCGCCGCTTTCGAGGGACTGGAATTTTTCAATATGGACTATAAAGTAGCAGTCACCATTGTCCAGATATTAGGCTACCTGATTGCCAAATTCGCCGGAATCAAACTAATTTCCGAACTCAAAAAGGAAACCCGCTTCCGTTTCATCGTTATAGCCTCGGTTATGGCCGAACTGGCCTTGGTGGGATTCTGGCTGCTACCCGCTCCCTATAACCTGTTTGTGATGTTTTTCAACGGCTTGGCTTTAGGCTGCATGTGGGGCGTGATTTTCAGCTTCATCGAAGGAAGGCGGGTGACCGACCTGCTGGCCAGTATGCTCGGCGTGAGCATCGTGTTCAGTTCAGGCACGGCGAAATCGATCGGCCTGTTTTTTATGAACACCCTGCACGTAGACCCGTTCCTCATGCCCGCCCTGATCGGAGGCTTGGCCCTGCCCCTGTTGTTGTTGCTGGGTTACAGCCTCAGCCGCCTGCCGCAACCCGACGAACACGACATTGCCAGCAAATCGAAGCGCGAAACCCTGAACGGCAAGCAGCGCTGGGAACTGTTCCGCCAATATATGCCGATGCTGACACTTTTACTGGCCGCTAATTTCCTGCTGGTTATCCTTCGCGACATCAAAGAAGACTTTTTAGTGAATATCTTCGATGTGTCGGCTTACTCCTCCTGGATTTTCGCCCGCATCGACAGTATCGTCACCCTGATTATTTTAGGGATTTTCGGATTGATGATGTTTGTAAAAAGCAATATCAAAAGCCTGATGGTTCTGCTCTCGATGGTTATTGTCGGCATGGTCTTTATGGGAATCACCTCTTTCGGGTACAGCCGCATCCAGCTTAGCCCTATCAGCTGGCTTTTCATACAAAGCCTTTGCCTTTACATCGCTTTCCTGACTTTCCAAACCATTTTCTTCGACCGTTTTATCGCCTGTTTCAAGATCAAAGGCTGTGTCGGCTTCTTCATCGCCCTGATCGATTTTATCGGTTACACCGGAACGGTGCTCGTATTGACCGTAAAAGAATTTATGCACCCGGACATCAACTGGCTGGAATTCTACAACCTCTCGGCGGGCTGTGTCAGCCTGTTCTGCTGTGTGGCTTTCACCGGGGCAATGTGCTGCCTGTGGAGCCAATACCGCAAAAAATTTCCGCGCTTACAGGAGGCTCACCCCGAAGCCTGCCCCGTTCCTCCGCTGACCGCCTTGCAGCAAGCCGTTTAAAAAACGGGATACGGAGAACAGGCATAGGGTTTCCTCACTAAATTTGCAAACTGTCCGGAAAACACCGACCGATTTATATAGTCATTCAAAATTCAGATAAAATATGAAAAAAATTAATTGCATCATTATGGATTGGGCAGGCACAGCCGTAGATTTCGGTTGTTTCGCACCCCTACACGCTTTCCTGAAAATCTTTGAAGAAAAAAATATCCGGATCACCTACCGCCAGGCACGCGAGCCGATGGGATTGCTCAAAATAGAGCACATCAAAGCCATTTTGCGCATGCCGGAAGTAGAGGCACAATTCCGCCAGGTTTACGGACGCGAGTGGGATATGCGCGACGTGAACGAAATGTATGAAAGCTTTGAAAAACACCTGTTCGGTTCACTGGAGAATTTCACCACCCCGATACCGGGAGTCATCGACACCCTGAACGGCCTACGCAATGAAGGCATCCGCATCGGGTCTACCACCGGATACACCGGGGCGATGATGGACGTTGTCCGTCCCGGAGCGGCAGCCAAAGGCTACACGGTGGACAATCTGGTGACGCCGGATCGTCTGCCCGCCGGACGCCCCGCCCCGTATATGGTCTACCAGAATATGATCGACCTGGCGATTCCCTCGGTAGATGAAGTGGTGAAAGTGGGCGACACGATCGCCGACATCAAAGAAGGAATTAACGCAAAGGTATGGTCGGTAGGCATCATCACCGGAAGCAATGAACTGGGCTTATCCCAGGAGGAGTATAACACCACCGCCCCGGAACAACTGGAAAAAATGAAATACGAAGTACGGAAACGGATGCTCGATGCCGGAGCGCACTATGTGATCGACACGATCTGCGAATTACCGGAAATCATTGCCACGATCAATGCCCGGATGAACAACGATTATAAATAAACCGAATAAAAATAAACATCATGAGAAATTATATACTTCTGACCCCCGGCCCCCTAAGCACCTCACAAACCGTACGCGAAGCCATGTTGCAGGACTGGTGCACCTGGGACAAAGATTATAACGAAGGCGTAGTGAGCGAAATACGCAGGCAATTGTTAGAGCTGGCAAAAGTCAGCGGCGCATACACCACCGTCCTGTTGCAAGGTAGCGGCACTTATGGCGTAGAGGCCACATTGGGCTGCACCGTCAAAGATTCGGACAAGCTCCTGATTCTTGCCAACGGAGCTTACGGGAAACGGATGGCACAGATCGCCGATTACCTGAAATTGAATTATGTGCTGGTCAGCCTGCATGAAGCAGAGCCCGTAACGGCAGCCGTGGCGGAAAAAGCGCTGGCGGAAAATCCCGGTATCACCCACCTGTCTGTGGTACATTGTGAAACAACGACAGGGATACTGAATCCTATCGAACAACTCGCCCCGGTGGTGAAAGCCCACGGACTGACCTGGATTGTGGATGCGATGAGCAGTTTCGGCGGAATACCGATCGACATCGAAGACCTGGGAATCGACTTTCTGGTGAGCAGCGCCAACAAATGTATTCAGGGCGTGCCGGGCATGTCGTTCGTTATCGCCCGGCAATCGAAACTGCAAACCTGCAAAGGCGTGGCACGTTCCCTGTCGCTCGACCTGTATGCTCAATGGGAAGAAATGGAAAAGGGACACGGGAAATGGCGTTTCACCTCTCCCACCCACGTCGTACGCGCTTTTTTCCAGGCTATCAAAGAATTGCAAGCAGAAGGCGGCATTCCCGCACGCTATAACCGTTATCGGGAAAACCACCGCACGCTGGTGGAAGGTATGCGCTCCCTCGGCTTCAAAACTTTGCTGCCCGACGAAAACCAGTCGCCGATCATCACCTCGTTCCTTTACCCACATAACTCGTTCGATTTCGGCTCATTCTACGAACAACTGAAACAACACGGTTTTGTGATCTATCCGGGAAAAATTTCCGATGCCGATACTTTCCGTATCGGGAATATCGGGGACGTGTTCCCACAGGATTTCAAAGCCCTCACGGAAGCAATCCGCCAATGTAAATACTAAATAGACTACTTTATTTATTTTTTATATCCCAGGGCATCCAGCACCTTTTCCGCCTCAGGCGGTTCCGGACGCTGCTGAACGCTCTGGGATACATGTTTCCGGTAAAAACGGATCGTTTCATCCGCCCGGTTGGTAAACATGCCGTCCGTCCGGCTCTGCTCCGACTGTCCGGCCTTTATCCCGGTATATTCTTCCATTTGCTCTTCCGTATCGAAACTGTAAGGATGTATCCGCATTCCCGCCCGGTGGATCATCGCCCCCTGCCAGGGCTCCAGCAAATCGTCGTAATTGTTCGGGGCTCCACCGATGCTCGGCCCCATAATCACCGCCCCCTGCCGGATTCCGTAATTGATCTTTGCCGCATACTCCTCCGGCGACCTGCTTTTCAGGTCGGAAGCCTCGTTTCCCAGCCACAACAGGAAACAGGCAGGCAACAAACGCGGGAAAGCCTGCCGCAATTTAGCCAGGCTCTCGTCCGAAAAAGTTTGCAGGATCACCCGCGCCGGAGTATTGGCAACTCCCACCCGTCCCTCCTTCACCGGAACGGTTTTCAGTCTCACCACATCGGGATGATACCACCCCAGACGTTCCAGCTCCCGCCTCAAATCCATTTCCATGCCGGGAAATAACTGCGGCTCTTTCGTTTCCGGATAAATTCCGGGACGATTCCCGTTATCCTGCGGATCGGGCTCATACCGGGTAACCGGCCTGCCTTCCCCGTCTTTTCCGTAAATGCGCTTCCCGTCCTCATCCCGCACAATCCGGCAGCCCTCCGCAATTCTCACCACATCTTCCAGCGTCAGCACGTCCAATCCCACGAATCCCGCCCGGGCCCGTTCCGGATAAGCCGTGTTAAACCATTTTCCGGCATCCAGCTTCCGCAGTTCCTCCAGCGTAAAAGCGGACACCGGGCTGTCCGCCCGTTCGGGAAACACCTCCCCGACATTGGTCGTCCGCCGCAAATCCACATCGTGCAGGGCGATCAGCACGCCATCCTTCGTCCGCTGTAAATCCAGTTCCAGATAATCCGCCCCCGTATTTCTCGCCCAGCGCATAGCCGCCTCGGTTTCCTCCGGAGCCCAAAAGGTGGTACCCCGGTGTGCGATCACAATATTTTCAGGCAGATCATTCAACACATCCACCGCCTCCTGCGGCAAACGTTCCAGCGGAAGTACATCCCCCCGCCCTCCGGACATTCCAGTTCCGGATTCAATGACAGTTGTCAGCAATAGCATCATAAGCAGCCGATTTATTTCCATATTCCATCCGTTTTATACGCAAGCACCGTCCGTTTTTTTCCTTTCCGGCAATTTTTCATCACTTTTTTAACCACAATTAGGAATTTTTTTCCCGGATATGGTGTCCTACTTTCAGGAAGGTACGTAAACAGAATTATAACCACATTAATCAAACAATTTATGAGAAAGATAGGAATATTTTTCGGTTCAACCACAGGCTACACCGAAGAAGTTGCGGAAAAAATAGCTACCCGCTTAGGGGTTGGAAAAGAAGACATCCACAATGTGATGGACACCCAGGTGGAAGCCGTCGCCCCCTATGATATATTGCTGTTAGGATGCTCCACCTGGGGAGAAGGGGAACTTCAGGACGATTGGAATGATTTCCTTTTCAAACTGAAAGACCTGAAACTCGAAGGAAAGACCGTTGCCATCTTCGGCTGCGGGGATTCCGCCACATATAGCACCAGTTTTTGCGATGCAATCGGATTGATCCACAACGAACTGCTCCACACAGGTTGCCGATTTGCCGGGGAAACGGAAGTGAACGGATATAGCTTCGACCATTCCGGCGCAGAAATAAACGGGAAATTCGCAGGATTACCTATCGACGAGATCAACGAACCGGAAAAAACCGAAGAACGGGTGAACGCCTGGGTTGAAAAATTAAAAAAACTCCAATAACTAACGGCTCACAAAGCCACAAACAGCCCACAGGCAGAAGGCAAATAACAAGGAACAATTGTTTTTTGCCTTTCCTGTTTTTTTCACAAAATAGATTATATTTGTAATCTAAACTTCAGGACTAAAAAATGAGATTACAATTTATATTACTTTTCCTCCTGGCCCTATCGTTTGCCGGATGTAATACAGATGAACGCACGCCGGGGACTTTGGAGCTCACTTCCGGCTCAATCTACAATTTCGACAGCGAAGAACACATACTGAAAGTAGCCGTCCAGAGCAACATGGAATGGCAGGTCACGGGAGCGACAAACTGGTGCCAACCGGATAAGCTCTCCGGATATGGCGACGACACGCTAAGGCTCGACATCAGTGCAAACATCTCGTCACAGGAACGCATTGCAACTTTGGTGCTTAAAAATCCCGATGTGCGCAAAGCCATCCGGGTAAATCAGGCCGGGTCGGAAACAGAATACCATTACAAGCTTCCGGTGATTTTCCACATCCTCTATAACGATGCAAGCTCGGAGGAACAAAACGTGAGCGCCGAACGGATCAACCAGATCATCGGCGAATGTAACGCCATGTATGCCGACGCAAACAACAGCATCGATATGAATCTGGAATTTGTCCTCGCCACTCAAGACCCGGAAGGCAACGAACTGGCGGAGCCGGGTATCGACAGGATTCTGTGGCCATCGTCCGCTACGATGAGTTGCGATGCCTTTATGAACGATAAGAATGTCATTCCCTATGTATGGGATTTGAATAACTACATCAACATTTTCATCTACACGTTCAGCGAACAAAATACGTTGGGCATATCTTACCTGCCCTACACCCTCAGCAGTAACAATCTGGCGGGGTTGAACTACGGCGACCGCCTCCTGACGAATCCCACCCTGGATTATCCGCATTGTGTCAGCGTCAATAATAAATATGTACTTACGGAACATCCTTACCTGAAAGTACCGGATTTGACTCTGACGCTTACCCATGAGTTGGGGCACTACCTCGGACTGTTCCATGTGTTCATGGCAGAAAAAAATACTACGGACTATTGTGACGATACGGAAACCTACGACCGGGCAGCTTATGAAAACTGGCTCAATTCGCTCACAAAGGCACTACCTTTTAGCGAACTGGCCATCCGTACCAGCCCTGAAAGCGTGGAGTTTACTTCTTACAACATCATGGATTACGATTTTTCATACCTAAACCAGTTCACCCTCAACCAACGGGAACGGGTAAGGCACGTATTGGAAAACAGCCCGCTGATCCCCGGTCCGAAATCGGATGCCAGCCGTTCCAGGAGCAATCCTGACTTAGAAATTCCGGAAGCCCGGACGATCAAATGGACAAGAAATGACTGGCTTGTCCGCTAACAACGGATAATCGTCAAACGCAGGTCATAACCTCACGACATCAAAGCACATACAAAGAGAAAAGCACCCCGCCCATTTTGCCGGAAGTGCTTTCGCCAAAAAATAAGAAGAAAAAAGGCGTTCTGTTTTTATGAACGCCTTTTCTCATTAATATAGCTCCTGCCAACGGCTGAAAACAGTAACTCTCCAAAACCTGTTTCAGCTCGTTCATTTCACAACTTTATAATGGATTGTAAATACAACATGAGTAGCCTGACTATTATGCGGCAAAGTGTACATTCCATAATATTCTGAATAAAAGTTTCCTATCTCGGGATCATGCCCGTACCCCGAAGACACAATAGGCATAACTACACTGCTGGTATTACAACTTATAGAATAGGGAATCAAATGCTCATTCGAAGAATTAATAGACTCTCCCGCCCTCAGGTAAAACGCATATTGATCGTCAGACCATCCCATAATACCGGTAGCATCGAATTCCTTATTATTACTGATATAATATTTATTCTCTGTTATATGGCTCGTACAAAAACCCAAATAACGAAATTCTTTTAAACTTGATTCATATCCGGCAGGCATATCTGTTAAAAAAATCGTACTTGCAAGCACTCCGTTCGTATGTCCGATTGTATTCGTCGTTTCTACCTGAGGTGTCTGTTCCGGCAAAACCTCTTCTTGCTGGCAGGCC
>UQJP01000012.1 GCA_900541415.1 uncultured Odoribacter sp.
GGAGGATAAGAGTCTTGAAAAAAACTTATATAAGCCACACCACTTTCAGGAAAAAGGAGGACAAGGCGAGCAAGGTGAGTGAAAAGAAAAAGAGGAAAACGGGGAAGAAAAGAAAGATGTTGTTTAAAAAGAGATCAAGAATGAGGAAGAAAGAAAGAAAGAAAAAAGAGATCGGAGGAGATATATCAACTAATGGAGGACAGCAGCTGCGACAAAAAACACTGAAAAGAAAAAATATGAGGAAAATTAGCAATCCGGAAAGAGGAACCATTGCAAAAGAACCGGAAAAAAGAAAGAGAAGAAGGAAAGTATCAGGGAAATTGAAAAAAGCAAGGAATCCAAAGAACAATTGTGACAAAAGAACTGAAAAGGGGAACAGGGACGAAAGAAAGAAAACAAACATGAAAGATTAATAGTTTCTTTGACACCTCTAATCAAAAGGGTAGAAAACTTACAGAGAGAAAAACATGAAAAAAGGGAGTCGTCTAAATTCAAGACAATCCCCCCTGCATATATATCCTTATGGATTATTTAATTTGATACTCATCCAACCTGAATCCCCGGAGAAATTCCTCCACTTCCATTCGCTTCTTTCCTGACAGTTGTAATTCTACCACACGAATCAACCCACCTTCAACATATATATCAAAAGTTTTCTTCCGATCTGTTACAATAGTCCCCGCTGCATACGGATGTTCCTGAACAATCTGTTCCGTTTTATATATCTTTATCGGTAAAACAGCAGCCGTTTCCTTATGAATCAATTCCGTCCAGGCAGCCGGAAAGGGAGATAATCCCCGTATATGATTATAAACAGATTGAACATCTTTCGTCCAATCGATCTTCATATCTTCTTTAAAAATCTTAGGGGCATTGATAGGTTCTCGTCCCCCCAGCAATTGCGTTTGTTCAATAAATGAAGCATGACCAGCTTCTAAAGCATCCACAGTCTTCACCAAAAGGTCAGCTCCTACACACATCAACTCATCATGCAACTCTCCTGCGGTCATACTTTCTCCTATCTCTACCTTTTGTTGATAAACAATATTACCCGAATCAATTTCGTGCTTCAATAAAAAAGTAGTTACCCCCGATTCTTTTTCACCGTTGATAATCGCCCAATTGATCGGGGCAGCTCCCCGGTAATCAGGCAGTAAAGAGGCATGCAGGTTAACCGTTCCCAAAGGGGGCATATTCCACACCACCTCCGGCAACATCTTAAAGGCTACCACCAATTGCAGGTCGGCTTTCAGCCCCGCCAGTTCTTGCAGGAATTGTTCATTCCTGAACTTTTCAGGCTGCAATATCTTCAATCCGTTTTCCTGTGCATATTTTTTCACCGCAGATTCTTGCAACTTCTGTCCCCGTCCGGCGGGTTTATCGGGATTGGTCACCACTCCCACTACCTCATATCCGGCATCTATGATTTTCTTCAAAGGCAACACGGCAAAATCAGGTGTTCCCATATACACAATCCTTAACCTATGCTTTTGCATCCTTTATTGTTTTTCGTTTAAAAAACGCACGAATCTTTTTGAAAAAGTTTATGTACGATTCGGAACTCAACATTTCAGAGTCCGTCACAGACTTATACGTAAGGAAGATTCCCAGCACCAGCATGATCCCCGTTGCAATCCACATCCCGACCCAGGGCTCGATAGCCCCTTCCCTCGCCGACCTTTTTCCCATCATGAATATAACATAATAGGCTATGAATAATAAGGTAGAAACCACTACCGGCATTCCTAATCCTCCTTTACGGATGATAGCCCCCAAAGGTGCACCGATAAAAAAGAACACGATGCAGGCAAAAGCCCATGTGAATTTTTCATGCCATTCTATTTGGTGCTTTCTGATATTCTCTTCCTGCGCACGATAAAAGATCATGTCATCCTGTGTCCTCTGCTTTACATCTCTTGCATATTGCAAGGCATTATCGACAGCCCTTTTTTGCTCCTCAATATCGTACGAGCGGTATAAGCTATCCACACTATTGATCATTCCCTGGGCTTCCGCCATTAAAGTGCTATCCCGCTGGGGACTGGTCGATTTACTTTTTATGTAGTTAGCCGACAACATTCTTTTTGTCCCGGTCTCTTTCTTAATGTTCATAAATCGCTGAAGTGAATCGATAGAATAATTCAACTGATTGATATTCAACATCAAAGAATGCGAACGAAATCCGTCTTCATCCGAACGTTTCAGATCGGTACCCGGCAAATCCAGCATCATAACCTGTTTATCAAATCCCACCCGCCGGAAAGGGAATCTGTTCCGGGAAGCCGAGCTTTTAACCCCTTCGTCCGTATAAGTGTATCCGCTATATAGTACAAATTCCATCGTATTCCGTTTGGAATCCGTATTCATCATCCCCGAATCGGCTTTCGTCACTTCATAATTCCCCGTTCCATCCTTGTGGGTATAAATCAACATGCCGTACATCATTCCCGTCTCCTTGTTGATTCTGTCTATCTTGATGCTATACCCTTCGAGATCGTTGGAAAATATCCCTTCTTTGAAAGACATTTCCGGCTTTTGCCTCTTGACGTCATACAGTAAGCTGTAAAACTTCAAATTAGCCACCGGAAGCACATTGTTTGAAAAGAAAAAAGCGAAAACGGCCAATAATACCACGCACACAATCAAAGGCCGCATAATACGGAAAAGGGAGATTCCGGCAGATTTTAAAGCAATCAGCTCATAGTTTTCACCCAAATTACCAAAGGTCATGATCGACGACAAAAGCACAGCCAAAGGCAAGGCCATAGGCAATAAGGTGACGGACGCATAAAACAAGAGTTCTGCGATAACAGAAAAATCAAGTCCTTTCCCTACGATCTCATCGATCTGCCTCCACAAGAACTGCATGATTAAAACAAACATGCTGATAAAAAGGGTTGCAACAAAAGGACCGCTGAAGCTTTTCAGCATGAATAAGTGTAATTTCTTCATCTGCGAATAAGTGACAATATCACAAAAATAACTTTCTTAGCGAAAGCCGGGCACAAATGTACATTTTTTTAGCCACAGGACAAAGGAGAAGCCGCATTCAGTCAAGAAATCGTCAGGCTCCCAAATTCCGGTGAAGCATATCCATTTGTTTATTCCACAATTCCGTAGAATCCGCCACTTCATCTTCATCCGCAAAATCAGTTATAATCAAAGCAACATCCCCAGTCAAAGGCTCCACATGAATATTAAATTCAAAATACTCCTCCTCATCTTCGGCATCGTTCCACCGAAAACGCACATAAGAATTTACTTTGGATTCAAGAAGTGTCGCAGAATGTTCTGAACCATTCCAGACAAAGACGAATTGATCTCCTTTTTGAAAAACATCGTCAGCAAACCATTCCGACAATCCGGCAGGAGTACTTAACCGGGAAAATAAAACTTTTACAGAAGATGAAAATATATACTCTAATTCTATTTTTCTTCTCATATTTTCCAAATTTGAGCACAATATACTAAATATATATCAATCCTCCAAATAGCCGTCCTCCATTCCAATCCCCCCTGTTTCACCGAAATGGCGGCTCTATAAAAATTTAAGCGAATTTATCGTTTGAAAATTCTCCGTTGATCGCCTGCACAAAACGGATTTTCCATTCTTCTGCCCTATAACCGTCCATATAAGAAAGGTTAACAATCACGTCGGCCAGCGAAAGGTCGTGCAAATCATGCGCCGGATAATACGACACATCGTCGTCCGCTTTCACTTCCACCAATATTTTTTTCTCGACTAATTCTTCCAATACCATCCGCATTTTACTGGAACTCATCCGCAATTTTTTGCAAATAGCTCCCAATGTAGGTCCACCGCTATTCTGCATATATTCCGCCGAAATAAACCTCAATACCCGTAATGCCACCTCCACATTGTCCACCCAGCGATTATCCGCATTCATGGCATTCCGGTACAAAAAGTGCCTGTTCCGCATGATGTAGCAAAGCTCCGTCCCCCACAACACGATGCTCCAGCTCAACTGTAACCACACTAACAAAAGAGGCAGTGCTGCAAGTCCTCCGTAAATGGCATTGTAGGAACTAACCCCTATCTGGAAACGGATGTAAAACCACTGCACCACCTGAAACACGGTTCCGGCAATGATTCCGGCAATAAAGGCATATTTGAATTTGACCGGAGTGGTGGGCATAAACATATACAGGAAGATGAACAACAGCCACACCAGCACATAAGGTATGAATTTCAATAGGGTTATCAAAGCGGCGCTGGCATAACTAAGCAGTCCTTCTTCCATCGCCACCTCCTGTAAATTCGACATCATGAATACGTTCATACTACATATCAGTACGATTAAAATGGGAGCAATGAACAGAATCGACATATAGTCCGTAAATTTTTTCGTAACGCTACGTCCTTTTTTCACCCCCCATATCCGGTTCATCGCCAGCTCCGTACTTCCTAACATCCGGATCACAGACCATAGCAATAACACGATTCCCAACCCGGTGACAATTCCTCCCTGTGTATTTTCCAATGCCTTGTTGGCAATATTCATCATCCATTCTACCACTTCCGGATTGGTGAATGTCTGTCCCTTTATCCAATCTTCCAAAGCTTTAGCCGCACCGAAACCTTTGGCAATGGCCAGCACCAAAGCGGTCACCGGAATAAAAGCAAGCGTAGAATAGAAAGTCAGCGCCGAGGCCGAAATACTACAAGCATCTTTCACAAAACGGTCCATAGAAACAACAACGATAGCCACCGTTTTCAATAATAAATCAGTTGCAAAAGTCGAAATCCTCCAATCCCTGCGCAATATGGAATAATAAAAATCCACTACCAGAAATTTCTTTAAACTGATCCTACGTTTCTGTTTCATAAATCATTTTGTTTTATTGCGAACAAAGTTATAACAATTTCAGCAAAACACGAAAAATCCCCTTATATCTCAACGATATAAGGGGACACCATATCTAATCTGCCGTTTTCCGGTCAAATAAACAGTTCCATCACAGTTTCCCGTATCGTATCGGGATCGGTGTCGATAGCGAACACACAATCAGGTTCTTTATAAACCAATTTGTTTTCTTTTTTAAACCGTCCGATACCTCCTCCGGTGATGTTCAGCATGATCGTAGCGTCTTTCTCCACCCGTTGCTTGTTCACGGCCTGAATCAATGAAGCCACGGCCACAGCGGCAGCAGGTTCTATATCGATTCCTTCCAATTGCTCGAACAAAGCAGAAGCCTCGACAGCCTCGTCGTTCGTCACAGCAAACATATCTCCCTGCGTTTCAGTCAGGGCATCGAACAATCCTCCTTTTAAGGAATAGGGCGGTTTCCGGTTTGACAATACTTTTGCACAAATCTCTTCCACTTGTTCGCGGGCCAGATTATCATCCAATGGTAGTAAGCTACGCGAGCCCGCTTTCCAGGCATCATACATAGGCGTGAACGGAATATTCTGTGAAACCATCAGCTTCATCAGGTTCTTTCCATAGCGCCCGTCCACGATAAAACGCTTGTTCGCTTCCCAGGCCGCAATCGCTCCCGTTCCGCTTCCCACGGCTTGAAAGTAATAATCCGGAATCCTGCCGATAGTAGTCACCGCCGACAAAACGGTCGTACCCATTCCGTCACGGCGCGCCACGTTCTTTGCCCCGCCTTCCGGATAAAAGTGATCCAATTCGCAAATGATATTGGACAGATGTATCGCATCGAAATAATCGCTTCCCTTTGCCGTAGCCACCAGCTTCACGCATTTGTCCAGCGGCTCTGCCGACCACATGGCATCGATGCAATCTTCCGGGACACATAACAATAAAGGAATTTTATTTTCTGAACATACGCGGGCAAATGCTCTCGCCGTATTTCCTGCCGATGCCACAACCATCACCCTGTCGGCCTTGTCGTTTACTCTGGCGCAAACGGCATAGGCCTCACATTCCTTAAAAGCCCCTGTTTTCATCCAGGCGTTTTTTTCCGGCCAATAGCCATTGAAAGTGATGTAAAGGTTGGATAATCCCAATTTTTCGGCAAGCTTTTCGCTCTTATAGGTTACCGGAGCACCGGAACCTTCCAAAGTCCGGCAGATAGGCAACCAGTCAGAATATTTATAAAGACCTGGCAGGTCTTCTTTCACTTCCAGTTGTTTCTTCGCATAATTAGCAAAAATCAAAGCTGCTCCATCCCGGTTCGGACAATCCAATTCCCATTGATTATCTGCGAATTTCGTTCCGCAACACCGGGATTCCAGGACATAATCTGTCATTTCTAATGTTTTCACGTCATTATAGTTTACAACATACAAAAATACGGCTTTTTCAGCACTAAGATTTGGGTATAAATACCACTTTTAACGATAATGACGATAGATTTTAAATAATTCCCCCGGCATTCGCAATAAATGTGAAAAACGGATTTTGCTTCCGCCTTTCTCGATCCATTCATTCAGGGGATATTCAAATACGAGGTAAGTATAATCAGGATGTATACGCCGTACGCGTAAAAGTAATTCCACATCGAACAGCCATTGGGAATGAAAAGGCTCGTTAAATATCCGGGCAGCCAAAGGTGTCTCGATCAATTTCGCTCCACACTGGCTATCGTACACAGGTAAGCGGAACAACACCGATACCACCGTAGCAAACACCCGTCCCATATAATGCCGCATACCACTGCGCTGTACGTTTGCCCCTAATCTTTTCAACCGGGCTCCCATGACCATTTTCACCTTTTCCCGCTCTTCTGTGACTTTCAACAGTTCAGGCAATTCTTCCAGAGGTGTCGCCAAATCCGCATCCAAGAAACCGACATAATCATAACTTCCCAGGGAGAGAATGTGGTTAATTCCGTTCCGAACCGCTTCCGCCTTTCCCCGATTGGGCTGCTGGTCGAAAAAATAAAAGCGTCCGGGATTATTCCGCACAAATTCATCCAGCACTTCCCCTGTCCTATCACAGCTCCCGTCGTTCACAAAACAAAAGTCGAATACAGGAGTCCGATCCGTAAAATCTTTAAATTTATCGAGGGGAATACGATATTCCTCGTTGTAACACGGAATAATAACACAAACTTTTACCATTCTTATTTTCGCATATTTACGTTTCCGCTGGTCAATTTCTGTAACTGTTGTGCCTCACCGTTATCGGGATCCAATTCTAACGCCTGTTTCAGGTACATCGATACCCCTCCGGCATTCTTTCTTAAATTTTCATACAGTGCCCGCAAAACAAATAATTCGGAATCGGCTTCCACATCTTCCATGATTTTCAGTAGCTGTTGAGCCTGCGGCAATTCCTTTTCCTGTAAAAATTTTCTCAGCAACACCTTATAAGCCGGGAAATAAGCAGGCTGCGCCTGATTTATTTGTCCCAATAACTGATCCATCTGCTGATAGTCTTTCAGGCGGCAATAACAGTCGGCTAAAGCCGTCATATATCTTATATCTTTCGATTGCTTCAACAATTTCTGGAAAATATCCGCTGCCACTTTGAAGTTTCCTGTTTTCATCATTATATCTCCCGCCAACGACAAAGCTCCGACGTGGGTGGGACGATATGCCAACGCTTTATTCAGAAAATCTACCGACGATTTATAATCCTTCATTTTGTGATAAGCCATCGCTTTCAGGTAATATCCGTCGGCCGAGAGGCTATTCTCGTCCAGAATGCGCTGTGCCGTAGCCAGGGCTTCCTGCGGTTTATTCTGATTGATATAAACCATTGCCAAAACATACAAAGTTTCATTCAGGCTGGGATGCAATTTCAGTGACAACTGCGCATATTTCTCCGACTGAGGCAAATTATTCACCAGATAATATATTTTAGCCATATGCGACAGAATTTCCTCATTGTCGGGATATTCCCGGATATATTCATTGAAAACCTGCAAGGCTTCGTCATATTTCCTTTCCCGTTCCAGTTCAACCCCTTCAAAATCTTTTTTGGATTGCCGTTTCAAAACAACCGACATCGGGAATCCGTCTACATCGGACGAATAAATTGTATTCTTTGGCGGGAAAAGCCCGGTTTTCAGCTGGAAACGGTTGATATATACGTTAGCAAATATTCCATAATCCCAATCCTTGGAATATTTCTCGTAATATCGGCTATACACCACCCTCACATTGGGATAATGCCGGAAATAATGTCTCAAAATGTCGATATGGTTTGTCGCTATAACCACCTGGTCGTCTTTTCCCTTCAAGATATTTTTCTTAAACCAATCGGTGGAGTTCTTCAGAGAATTGTAATAATAATCCGTTTCATAATCGCCGTAAGTATGTTTCAATCCACCCACCAGCTCATTGAAATAAACATAGTCGTTCGGATGGTTTTTCACCATATGGATCACAGGCAGACACAACAGTCCCAGCCACACGACCATTGCCGTTACCTTCACTGCAATAGCTTTCCGTTCTATCATCAACGACCAAAAACGGGCAGCCACCACTACCATGACCGGCATTACAAATAACAGGTGACGGATTCCTCCATACAAATTCGAATTTTTATAGATCACCCAAAACACCGGGAACACCGCCGTAAACAACAGGAAAAAAGAGATCAGGGTAAATTCTTTCCGGCGGATCAGGGCATAAAGCCAATAGGCGAAAAATCCGATCACGGTCACCAAAGGCACTCCGATCAAAAGGTATTTCGGAGCATAATTCCAGGGCAACATACTCGACATCATCTGTTTTCCTTCAAAAATTGTGCGTAAACTGACACTGAAGTTCGTGAATTGCTTCAATGATTGTGTCACGCCCGTAAAAGGTTTCTGCAATGCATAAGGCCACAACAAAATGGAAACAATATATCCCGCCACAATGACCAGCAATATGACATTCAATATCCGGGCAAAATCTTCCCGGTAACGCCCGAATTTATAAAATTCACGAATTCCGACTTTTTGTATGTAAAACAAACCTCCGTACATCACCAGACACGGGAAGAGCATCAAACCGCCCGACCGTGTTCCCAGGGACAGGAACAAACCGACAACAGCCCCCAAAATATGCCTCCACTTAAAATACGGATACCGATCGAACAAACGGATGAAATAGTATAGCGACATAATATACCCGACGGCAAAAGGCAAATCCTTCAGGTTATTCATGCTATGCCCAAAATACCGGGGGGTGAAGAACATCATCAACACGGCCAGCAAGCCGCACAAGCTGCCTCCCCAGCGCATTGCCAGCAAACCTGTCATCAAAATTCCCAACGCTCCTATCACGCCGTTCACAGCGTGCCTCGTCATGTATATATCGTCTGTATGAGTTGCCTGGCAAATCGCTTCTGCAACCACCTGAACACCAATTCCGTAAAGATGCAGGGCCGTTTTCGGCTGATATAAAGCCGCAGTATCCCCCTTCGTGAAATAGTCGATCACATAGCCTGAATGCCTCTGGTCTACGAACTCATCCCCGGAAATACCGTAATCCCGGCTAATGAAAGGCATATAAATAAAGGTGAAGCCGACAAATAAAAACATCAGCATCCGGAATACCATATTCCTTTCGACTTTCTTATCCGCCTGAAATATTCCCCGGAAAAAACTTCCCGATCCCAATATTTTCAAAGGAATCTTCATAGCATAATTCCCGGCAAACCGATTGCGTTCTTTTGTAGACAATTCCGAAGGCTTCAAATCTTTCGCCTCTACGCCTGTAAATTGTATTTCCTGATTTTTCTGTAAACTATATCCCACAGCCTGCACCACATTTCCGGACAGGCTTTCATCCGCATAGGCTTTCAGAAAATCGGTTTTCCTGCCAATCAGAAACGGACTGTCCACGATGTCCCGGTCGGCACGCCATTGATTTCGGAGGCTTCCCCACCGTGATTTTTTCCGGGCAGGCTTCCAATATCCCACATTTTTCCCGGCATTACGATCTTTATTATAATTCTGAATCACACCATTCACAGCGGACAGGGACATCCGCCCGCCATCCACCAGCAGCACAATTCCAGAATCAATGCCGTTCAGCAATTGAATATATTCTTCCTGGCTTACACTTTTTCCAATGCTCTTTACTTCCCACGAATAAGTTCCGGAATTATTCATTCCCGAATCCGCAGAATCCGTACTATATATTAACGTAATTGTAGTTTTGGAAACTTCCCGGTCTGTGGTATTCTTCATTTTTTATATTATATTAACCTAATAACAAACAACTTACACGCAATAAAAACGGACGAATAAATTGGTTGAGAATAAATAACCGCCTGCTTTTCTTACCTCTTTTTTATCTATTTCACAATCCGCTATAAATCAACCGGCACATACACTTTTCACTCTCTTTTTCCCTAATTTCTTCCCCACGATAATTAGCATAATAAAAACGTCCGTTTAATAGAAGTAAAGGACCTTTAAATACTCCACAAAGATATACAAAATCTCCAAAAGAAACATGCCAGCAACTGACTTTATGTCAGAAAAGGGGAGGAAATGTGACACAAAATTTACAAAAATCCGACATTTTTACAAAAATATCGGTTCATTTTTCCGTGGCATGCCATTTGATAAAAAATAATTGTGTTTGAATTAAACCTCAGACCCCAATTAAACGAATAACAATAACAAACAAATATAAATCATTATGGGAAAGATTATAGGAATTGACTTAGGAACTACCAACTCATGCGTTGCCGTGATGGAAGGTAACGAACCGGTAGTAATACCAAACAGCGAAGGACGGCGTACAACTCCCTCTATCGTTGCATTTGTAGATAACGGAGAAAGAAAGGTCGGCGATCCTGCAAAACGTCAGGCAATCACAAACCCCACCAAAACGATATATTCTATCAAACGTTTCATGGGTGAAACCTTTGATCAGGTTCAAAACGAAATTAAACGTGTATCTTATCAGGTAGTAAAAGGAGATAACAACACTCCGCGTGTAGTGATCGACAACCGCCAATATTCTCCTCAGGAAATTTCTGCTATGGTTCTTCAGAAAATGAAAAAAACCGCAGAAGATTATCTGGGTCAGGAAGTGACCGAAGCTGTAATCACCGTTCCGGCTTATTTTAACGATGCTCAGCGACAGGCCACCAAAGAGGCAGGAGAAATCGCAGGCCTGACAGTAAAACGTATTATCAACGAACCGACTGCGGCAGCCCTGGCTTATGGTTTGGATAAAACCACCAAAGACATGAAGATTGCTGTATTCGACTTAGGTGGAGGTACTTTCGATATTTCCGTACTGGAATTGGGTGACGGTGTATTTGAAGTGAAATCAACCAACGGTGACACTCACCTGGGTGGTGACGACTTCGACGATATTATTATCAACTGGCTGGCAGACGAATTCCAGAAAGATGAAGGGGTAGATATTCGGAAAGACCCGATGGCTCACCAACGTTTGAAAGAAGCTGCCGAAAAAGCCAAGATCGAACTGTCGAGCTCAACTTCTACCGAGATCAACCTGCCGTACATATTCCCGGTAAACGGTATTCCAAAACACTTGGTAAGAACCTTAACCCGCGCCCAGTTCGAGCAGCTCTGTGACAAACTGATTCAGGCCACGATCGAACCGTGCCGCAAAGCTTTGGCAGATGCAAACCTGAAACCCAGCGACATCGACGAAGTGATCCTGGTAGGTGGTTCTACCCGTATCCCTGCCGTTCAGGAAAAGGTACAGCAATTTTTCGGTAAAGCTCCTTCCAAAGGTGTAAACCCGGACGAAGTTGTTGCCATTGGTGCAGCCATTCAGGGCGGTGTATTGACCGGAGAAGTGAAAGATGTGTTACTGCTCGACGTAACTCCGCTGTCATTAGGTATCGAAACCTTAGGAGGAGTGATGACCAAACTGATCGAAGCCAACACGACAATCCCGACTAAAAAATCGGAAGTGTTCTCGACAGCCGCCGATAACCAACCTTCGGTTGAAATCCACATCTTACAGGGTGAACGTCCTATGGCTAAAGATAATAAAACAATCGGCCGTTTCCACCTGGATAGCATTCCGCCAGCCCCTCGTGGTGTGCCTCAGATTGAAGTGACCTTCGATATTGATGCCAATGGTATCCTGAATGTTTCTGCTAAAGACAAAGCAACCGGAAAAGAACAGTCAATCCGGATCGAAGCTTCATCAGGTTTATCGGATGCCGATATTAAACGGATGAAAGACGAAGCAGCAGCCAATGCAGAAACCGACAGAAAAGAAAAAGAAAAGATCGACACAATCAACAAAGCCGACTCTATGATTTTCCAAACGGAAAAACAATTAAAAGAATTTGGCGATAAATTACCGGCTGATAAAAAAGCTCCGATCGAATCGGCTTTACAGGAACTGAAAGATGCTCATAAGGCTCAGGATGTGAATGCTATCAACACCGCAATTGAAAAATTGAATACGGTATTCCAGGCTGCATCCCAGGAAATGTATAACGCTCAACAGCAAGCCGGAGCACAGCAACAAGGTCCACAAGCCGATCCCAATGCCGGACAACCGAACAACGGAGGCAAAGATCAGGAAGTAACCGACGTTGATTTTGAAGAGGTGAAATAAACCTTCTATATTCCGATAAAACAGGAATCCGTGATGGATTCCTGTTTTTTTGTTTTAAACAATGAAATGTTTCAGGACTGCCAACGACATTATTCCTGACAACTTCTTCTGAAGAAGCTCCCAGCCATATTTTTGGATACTGATCACATTTTCCTCGGTTAATTCCAGTTCCTTTGCTATCTTCCGACAAGATTTCCCTTCCAGTTTCATAAAAAAAATCAACTGGCATTCTTCAGGCAAAGTCTGGATTGCTGCAATAAATTCTTTATACACCTCTACGTCCATCGTCTCTCCTTCAAATCTTCTTCCGGTGTCAGCCAACTGACACTCTCGGTTTTTATAAATAATTCAGAACCAGGTTCTTCACCACGTATAAAGGTAAGTTTTTTCAGCTCCTTATATTCCCTTCCAATTTTCACAGGACAGTCTGTCACACTCCTTGTCCTTCTTCTTGCTTCTCACAACATTCTGGATACCACAAGTTTAAAAGCATCAGGCATTCTCTATAAAGTAGCACATATACAACCCATTACTGAATGTAATGGTTACCCATATTTCGGCGGTTTCTCCATAAGTGCGGTAAAATTGCATAAAAAAACGATGCTTCACAAATAAATTTCCCATGTTCTTATCCAAATATGATAATTGTATCAATTGTGTGTTTTTCACACAACATTGCACTTGACAATAAAAAGAAACATTTTTACTATATTTTTATATTTTACAAAAAATATTTATTTTTATCCCATCGAAATAAACATAAATCATATCAACGCCTGACTATTTAACCGATTATACCCTACCTCATGAACATAAATAAACAGCAGTTACTCTCCGGGATTCTACTTATTTCGCTGATGATCTGCACTTTCATTCTTTCTTATGGCTATTTACGTCCCGGACATCAAATGATCGGGGATTTTGCTTTGTACCTGCGGCAAATTCAAGCCCTCTGGCAGGGCGACGGCAAGCAGGTGTACGACGATATGACGTTTATGCTATCCAATTCTTCGAACGATGTTTACAGCCCTACCCTTTATCCCTGGGGTTTTCCCCTATTAATGGCTCCTTTTTATCCTTTTTTCGGAGTAAATCATCTGGCCTACAAGATTGTGATTTCTTTATTTTTTACGGCCGCCATCGCCATGATTTACCTCACATTCAAAAACAAGAAAAATTTCCGCTGGCAAGCCTTACTGATTGCAGCCCTGATCGCCATACAACCGAAATATTTATCGTGGATGAATATGGTGTTATCGGAAATGCCCTATTTGTTTTTTGTTATGCTTTCTTTATATGCCTTGAATAGAATTTACAACAATAAAGAAATTACAACATCGAAAATTCCCGCTTATATAGGCTTAGGAATCCTTCTCATGTTCACTGCCCAGATACGTACGGAAGGGATATTGTTGTTTCCGGCACTGGGGGTATCCCATTTTTATTACCTGTATCGTAACCCCGGACAATGGATGAGCAGGAAAAAAGCACCCCGTTTTTTTCTGGCCTTGTCAATGCCTTATTTAGCAGGATTCGTATTCTTTATCGCTTTATCCCTGCTCTTTCCTTCCGGATTCCTGAAACATACGGATCATTTTGAATTCACTTCCATGCTTCGCGTGCTGGCCAACGCCATCGGGTATTTCCATTCTTTACAGCAATTTGCACCGCTTTCTGCCAGCTGGGCAGTCATTCTGTTCCTTCTGGTCACCTTGTGGGGAATTATCGAACGTTTCCCGAAAGATTTACCGGAAATGGCGTTCATCCTGTTCTCTTTCGCTTTATTATTGATATGGCCTCATCAGAATACCCGCCACCTGTTCGCCCTGCTGCCCTTCATGCTCTACTTCTTCGTTCAGGGATTATCTTCGATTCCTCTGCGGATATTCAAACTGGAATGGCCGGTCTACGCTTTGCTTGCCCTGTTTTTATGGATCTTACCCGGAACGATACGGGCATGCGTCAAAAACTATCAGTCCACCGCCCGGCACCAGCCATACGGCACCGATAGTCCCGCGGCGCAAGAAATGTTCGAATACCTGAAAACACATACTTCCCCGGCGGATGTCGTGGGTTATGCCCATGCCCGGACCATCTATCTCTACACCGGACGAAAGACCATCGCCATCTGGGGAAGTACGGAAATGGCATGGACACCTGCCGACTGGTATGTGTGGAACATACACGGTGGCAGCTTTATGCAGTATTCCGGGGAAGCGTTAAAACAATATGGGAATGAAATCGCGGAAACCTTCCGGAATAAGGATTACGTAGTTTATAAAATCAACAAAAATGGAAACTAATTTTAATCCTCCGATAGAGCTTTCCATCGTTATGCCTTGCCTGAACGAGGAGCAGACCGTAGTGACCTGTATCGGCAAGGCCATGGACTTCCTGCACAAACATCATATTTCCGGTGAAATAATCATTGCCGACAACGGCAGCACTGACCGTTCCACCGAGATTGCCGAAAAAGCCGGAGCGAAAGTAGTCCCCATAGCGGTAAAGGGCTATGGAAGCGCTCTCCAGGGAGGAATCGGGAAAGCCACCGGGAAATATATCATGATGGGAGATGCCGATGACAGTTATGACTTTTCCCGTTTGGAATTATTTGTCGAAAAACTCCGGGAAGGGTACGACCTGGTGATGGGAAACCGCTTCAAGGGCGGAGTGTTGCCCGGGGCTATGCCTCCCCTGCACCGATACATCGGCAATCCGGTACTTTCTTTTATCGGGCGGGTATTTTTCCGTACGGGTATAGGCGATTTTCATTGTGGTCTGAGAGGCTTCTCCCAAGAAGCCTACCGCCAAATGAACCCTCAGTCGGACGGGATGGAATTTGCTTCGGAAATAGTTATCAAAGCCTCCTTATTGGGATTGCGTGTGGCAGAAGTTCCCACCGTGCTCCACCCCGACGGGCGGAATCGGAAGCCCCATCTGCGCAGCTGGCACGACGGCTGGAGGCACCTTAAATTATTACTGATGTATTGTCCCCGCTGGCTCTTTTTGTATCCCGGATTTCTATTGCTCACGGTGAGTATCATCGTCAGTTTCCTGTTAATTCCCGGAGCACAAGTCCTCGGAAAAATACAGTTCGATATTCACACGTTGTACTACATGGGTATCGGAAGTACCTTAGGGATTATCCTGCTGCAATTCTATCTTTTCTGCCGAATATACGGTGACCGTTCCGGTTACTATCCTCTACGGAACACACACAGAAAGATCATCCGTTTCCTGACTATCGAACGAAGCCTGCTCATTGGCGGAGTATTGCTTTTGGGCGGGATCGGCGGCACGGTTTACGCCCTCTATCAATGGCAGCAGACTCATTTCGGAAACCTAAACCCCGAATACATTTTCCGCATCATACTCCCCAGCGGCTTTGCCATGATCAACGGTATCCTGATTATATTAGGCAGTTTTTTTATACGGATATTACAAATCAAATAAAGACATTTACCGATATACACGATACTCTTTTTTCATAAGGCATAATAAGGAAAAATCATCCGGACTAAAATTCACTTCAAAATCCAACACCATGGGGAACACTTCTAACCAAGTTCATTTTTTCTCATCCGAACGGATCGAAATAGCAGATATTTTGAGGGGATTTGCCGTTATAGGCATTTTATTCGTGCATTTTATATCCCATTTCAATTTCCATCACACCCCCATCGAATACAATCAAAGCATACTGATTTCCAATTACCTGATAAAGACAACCGTTTGGAGCCTGTTCAAGGGAAACTCCTATGCCATCTTCGCCTTGCTTTTCGGGTTTAGTTTCTGGATACAGTATGAACATTGCCGGGCAAAAGGCATCGATTTCAGGCTTCGTTACATGTGGCGGCTGGTTTTGCTTTTTATAATCGGTAATATCAATGCCATTTTTTTCACGGGAGATATTTTAGTGCTTTATTCCGTTGTCGGCTTTATCCTTCCCTGTGTCGTCCGTTTACAAACCAAATACATCCTCCTGATCGCCCTGTTTTTCATGTGCCAGCCCTGGGAATTGGGAAAAATCGTATACGGCTACGCAGAAGACATCACAAAAGTCCAGGGCAATATTTCCAACCAGTATTTCCGTGAGGCGTTCAGGGTTTTGGCCGGAAACTCTTTCGTGGAAACGGCAAAAATGAATTTATACACGGGACAGATAGCCAGTTTCACCTGGGGATGGGAACACGGGCGTTTTTTCCAGACAGCCTCGTTATTCTTGTTGGGCATGCTTATCGGGCGTTTACGGCTTTTCCCGAACAATTCCCGGAATATCGATTTCTGGATGTATGCCGGGATGCTTTCCTTCATATTTTTTACCTTTTTAGGGTGGGGAATGAAAGGACTTCCCCGTTACATCCACAATCCCTACATTCTATCGGCGGTCAGGTCGATCGGGCAAAGTTGGGTCGCCAGCCTGCAAATGACAACTCTGGTGGCTATCCTGATCCTGCTTTACTATAAAGTCCGCCCGTTCCGGTTTTTACATCGGCTGGCTCCCTACGGGCGAATGAGCCTGACAAACTATGTCTCTCAATCTATCATCGGTAGTTTCCTGTTTTATGGCTGGGGATTGGGGCTTTATTGGAAATGGGGAACGACCTCCTGTTTCATTGCAGCCGTAGTTGTATTTATGCTACAATATGGTTTCTCAGTGTGGTGGCTTCGGCGGCATCGGCAAGGAATCCTCGAATATGGATGGAAAAAGCTCACCTGGATAAAATTCCCACACGGCAAACCCGCCCCTCAAAGCCTGTAATCATTTTGGGTTGTCTTTCACCACCTGATTGAAGCAATGCCGGCAGATCGGCTCATAATCATGCTGTTCTCCCAGCATAACTAATTTTTCATTATCGGACAGGCGGTGGGAATGATGAGCCAGATTGCCACAGCGCACACAGATTGCATGCACTTTAGTCACATATTCCGCCACGGCCATCAATTCCGGCATAGGCCCGAACGGGTTGCCCAGGTAGTCCATATCCAACCCTGCGACAATCACCCTCACTCCATTATTTGCCAACGATTTACAAACAGAAACAATATTAGAATCAAAGAATTGGGCTTCATCGATACCGACCACATCCACATCCCCGGTCAGCAATAAGATGTTCCCGGAATTTTCCACAGGCGTACAGCGAATCGCGTTAGCATCATGGGACACGACATCTTCTTCCGAATAGCGGACATCTATTTTCGGCTTGAAAATTTCCACTTTTTGCCGGGCGAACTGAGCACGTTTTAAACGACGAATCAATTCTTCGGTTTTTCCTGAAAACATCGAGCCACAGACGACCTCGATCCAGCCCGCCTTATTTACACTTTCCAAAAACATCCTGATTATTTTTTACGGCACAAAATTATAAAAAGAATCTACGATTTGACCAGTTCCTCCAGAAAAAGCCCTACGGCCTGCTGCAATTCCGCACTACTACAAGTGTAGTAATTTATTAAGACCGTAAAAGCCAATGTCTTTCCCGAAACTGTAGTGACATATCCCGCCAAACAACGCACACCGGAAAACGATCCGGTCTTTGCTTTTAGATTATTCTTCAACACAGCCCTATTCCCGTAATATCCATTTAAACCTCCGTCTGTTCCCGCCACAGGCAACGAACGTACAAACGCCGAATCCAATTGTCTCTCCGCCCAAATCAACAGATCGGTAAACACCCGGGCAGGCACTCCGTTTAAAGGAGAAAGTCCGCAGGCATCCTTCAAAGTCACTCCTGCCGCTTCAATCCCGGCCTCTTGCAATAGCCCGCACATTCCTTCCTGAAGGGGACGGCTGCCCAATGCCAGTTTCCCCAAGGCTTCCGCAAATAGGTTTACACTTGCTTTATTGGTGTGGAATACAATCTCTTCCAAAGCCGGAGAAGTAAATGCGGCCAATTCACTTTTCTCTCCATCTTTCCATTGGCCACGCTCAACTTTTATTCCCAAAACCGCCAGCCTATCAGTCAATTCCTCCACGAAGCACCTTACAGGATCGTGCATAGCCCCTTTCAGCCTGAACGAAGCCCGGTTTTGTGGAATGATACCCCGGATATATTGCACGCTACTGTACGGCCCTCCATAAATCCAGGCGTCGGATTTCCCTTTTTCAGAAGCCCTGACCTCATTCCGAAAGGTCATTCCGGGCTGTTTCGGAACCACCTTCACCACCTGTGTTTTCGTTCCCGCCACTCCCGATTTCAGCTCCAGCGTATATAAATTATCCCGGTAATTAAATGGCAGGTAACAAGCCCCGTAATAATTGGAAATATCTTCCCACACCCAGGTTCCCGGAATATATTCCTGCTCATGGACAGGCATTTTCACCCGGATATTCCCCCGGATGCTCTTTATTCCGGCCTGCTGTATGGCTTTTGCCAAAGGCTCTATGAATTTATAGGTTTCAAAATAGGACGATTCCAAAGAAGGATCCCCGTCCGGCTCCACCCATACATTTCCCTCCAAAATGCCGTCCCGGATCACTCCGGTATAGAACACATCGGTCTTATACCGGAAATCTTTTCCTTTTTCTTTCAAGGCAAAAGCCGTGGAAAGCAGTTTGGTTACCGATGCCGGAGCCAGAGCCATTTGCGGATTGTATTCCGCCACCGTTTTCCCATCCTCCAACTGCTTCACAGAAACACCGATCGCCGCATTTTTCAGGCACTCCGTCTCCACCAACCGCCTCAACGCCCCTTCAGGCTGTCCCGCCGTCACGCTGAGCGACAAACACAGGAGCAACCCGGCAAGCCATAAATTTTTCATATACCGATCAGTTATCCATCGTTTTGAGAATATTTTCAACTTCCACTTCCGTATCGTGCAGTTTCGATTTACAGAAAGCGATCAACCGGGACACCCGTTTCACTTTTTCACTCAATTCATCCACATCCAATTGATTGTCTTCCAATTTTGCCACGATCTCCTCGATCTCGGCCATCGCTTCTTTATAGCTTAGTTTAATCTCTTCCATGATCTTTATCGTATTAAATCCATATATCAGGCAATAGTATCCCCCTCTTTTTCCTTCTTTCTTTCGGGCAGGCTGATCCGTTCCACAACGCTCTCTATTTTTCCTTGCGCCACCACTGTTGTCAGCACCATCCCCGCTTTCAATCCGCTTACATCCTTTACCGCTTTCCCATCTTTCAACGTAATGGAATAGCCACGTTGCAGCACATTCGCGGGATCGACCAGTTTCACCGTAGTCCCCGCCAGTTCCAGCCGACGATGATTCACCGATAAGATGGAACGGGTTTTACTGCTCAAATTCCCGGAACAATTCTCCAAACGATTTTTCTGACGGGCAAACAGCAAAGCCGCATAATTACCGACACACGATCTCAGGCGTTCGAAACCTCCGAGCTTTCCCTGCACGAACAGGATTGAAGAATGCTGTAACCGCTGGGAAAGCAATTTCAAACGGGTGTCCCGTTCCCCCAACACTTCGTGCACCGCATGGCGGAAACCCGAAATGTAAGCCAGTTGCCGGGTCTTTTCATCGTGCAATAATTCAGTAACCCCCACACCGAAATCGTTCTTCAATTCTTCGAGCCGGGCTTCCTGCTCCTGAAAAGTACCGATCAGAAAAGCTGCGGCAGCCGTAGGAGTTTTCACCCGCAGATGGGCCACCCGGTCTACAATCGTCTCGTCGCGCTCGTGCCCGATCCCGGCAATCACGGGCAAAGGGAACTGAGCCACATTCGCAGCCATGTCATAGCTGTCGAAACTTCCCAAATCGGTTTGCGAACCTCCTCCCCGGATAATCACCACAACATCGAAAACATCTTCATATTCGTAAATCCGCTCCAAAGCTGCAATAACCGAATCGGTGGTTTTCTCCCCCTGCATAATCGCCGGGAACAGCTTCACATGAAACCGGTAACCGTAAGGATTGTTGCTGAGCTGATCCATGAAATCGCCCAATCCGGCTGCCGTAGGCGAAGATACCACCGCTACATTTTTAGGCAAAACCGGAAATTCCAGCTCCCTGTTCATATCGATAATCCCGTCTTGCTCCAGCTGGGCGATGATTTCCCTTCTCTTCCGTTCCAAATCGCCAATCGTGAACGTGGGATCGATGTCTTTTATGTTCAGGGAATAACCGTACACCTCGTGAAATACAACCTCGACATGAACGAGCACCCTCATTCCCTTAGCCAGGCTACGCCCGGTTGTAGTTTCAAAATAGGGACGTAACATCCGGTAGGTAAAAGCCCAGATCGTTCCCCTCGCCGTGGCGATAATGGCATCTTCCCCCTCTTTTTTATCCGCCAGCTGCAAATAGCAATGCCCGGAACTATTGTTCTGTATTTCCGTGATTTCGGCAGTGATCCACACCGCATCGGCAAACTGACCTTTCAGTGTCTGCCTGATCCGGCTGTTTAGTTCAAATAATGAAATTGCATTCATAACATAGATTCCTCCTATCTTCCTTTCTTCCCCCACACCCAAGCGTTAGCGAATCATGCCGCTCAATTTGATATAACCTTCGGGATCATCTTTAAAAAGAGCCGGATCGGCAAATTTCTTACCGGAATTCATCAGTTCGTCTATCCGGCGGCTTTCTTCCTGAATGGCTTCTTCCTCGTTTTCAGGCACTCCGGCATGGTACACAACCGTGCGTTCCAATTTTCCGGAGGAATCGAAAAACTGCCATGTCCCCTCTTTCAGATCGTTCCGGTATTCTCCTTCGGCAACCAATATGCCGTCATACCCATACGACCGAAGTTTTCCATTCAGTTTCCCGTCTACAAAAATCACTTCGGTTTTCAATTTTCCGGATTCATAGAATAATTTCCATACCCCCGATAACGCCCCTTCTTTCCATGTCTTCACTTCCGCCACCACCCCGGTCGGATAGTAGCGGGTGGCAGTCCCGTTTAAACGGTCGCCGGAATATTCCTCGCTCAGCAATAGTTTTTCACCTTTCCGGTATTCCCACATCCCCTCTTTCTTCCGGCCTACATAGCGTCCCGAAGTTTTTATTTCCCCGTCCCGGCTATACAGCACGGCATCGGTCTGCTTTTCCTGATGGTTCATGACGGCTTTCACCTGCCCTTCGGGATAATAATGCGTCACCTCTCCGGCAGGCTGCCCGTTTTGGAAATACCCTTTATAGCGGAGCTTTCCGTCAGGATAATAACCTTCTTTCAGTTCCTGCGCATTCCCCACAGTAACACTCCCGAACACAAACAGCCCCATCTGTAAAAAGAAAAAAATAAATTTCATAAGGCAATTGGGTTAAATAAACTTATCCTCTCTCCGTATGATTCAGCTCGTCGATATAATCCAGCAATTCTTCACGCCCCAGCTTTTTTTCCGATGAAGTGATAAAAGCCAAAGGAGTGGAAAGCCAGGTTTCCAACATTTTTTTATGGTATTTATCGATACAAGTCCTTCGCTCCGTCGCCGATAATTTATCGGCTTTGGTGAACACCATCACAAAAGGCACACCGTTTTCTCCCAGCCACTCCATAAATTCAAGGTCGATTTTCTGTGGCTCCAGCCTACTGTCTATCAGCACGAACAAGCACACCAGATTTTCCCGTTTCAGGATATAATCCCGGATCATTTTCTCAAACTGAATTTGAGCGGCCTTCGAAGTACGGGCAAAACCGTAACCGGGTAAATCCACCATATACCATTCATCGTTTATTAAAAAATGATTGATTAACTGGGTTTTTCCCGGTTTCGCTGCAGTTTTTGCGAGATTTTTATTATTCACCAGCATATTGATCAGTGAAGATTTTCCCACATTCGAACGTCCGATAAAGGCATATTCATGCCTATCGGGTTTAGGGCATTTGTTCACCCCCGTATTACTGGTCACAAATTCTGCTTTAACTATATCCATAAGTTTAAAATTTATTCTAAAAAATCATTTACAAAGATAACCCATTACCCGGTTTATCCAAAACCTCATTCCTCCTCCTCTTCCGGTATCGTTCTTTCCGGCAAACGCGCCCAGATAGCACGTTCCTTATCCGTTTTTCGTGATTTCACCCCCAGTTGTTTCAATCGTTGGGTTTGGGCGATCAGGTTACCGTTTCCGGTTTTCAGGCGACTCAACGCCTGTTCGTACACTTCCTGTGTCTTACGGATATGGTCGCCGATTTCCGTAAAACTATCTAAAAAAGCTAGGCATTTATCATACAATTTAGCTCCCCTGTCCGCAATTTCCTGAGCATTCCGGTTTTGGTATTCCCGGCTCCACAAGTCGGCAGTCAATTTCAGGGAAGCAATCAGATTCGCAGGACTAAGAATCAGCACCCGTTTCCGGTAAGCTTCGTTCCACAGGCGGTTGTCGGCCTGCATCGCCAGCACATAGGAAGCCTCGTTCGGGATGAACATCATCACAAAATCCAAAGCCCCGTCCGTATAAGCGCAATAATCCTTTGCAGACAATTCGTCGATGTGTTTCCGCAACGAATGCAGATGTGCCCCTAAAGCCGCCTCCCGCTCCTCGTCCGTTTCCGCACTGCAATACCCGGCATAGGCCGTCAGCGAAACTTTTGAGTCGATTACCACTTTCCGGTTATCGGGATACACCACCACCACATCCGGGCGCAGACTTCCCCCCTTTTCTCCCTTCACAATCCGGTCGTTTTCATCCCGCAAAGTTTCCTGTATAAAATATTCCCGCCCTTTCACCAAACCTGAATTTTCCAATATCCGTTCCAAAATCATCTCCCCCCAATCCCCCTGTGTTTTGGTATCGCCTTTCAGGGCACGTGTCAGGTTCACCGCATCCTGGCTGATCTGATTGTTCAGCTTCACCAGTTCCGCAATCTTACTCTCCAGCAACGTCCGCTCCGTCGCTTCTTTGTGATACACCTCATCCACCTGCTTTCGGAAAGCTTCAATGTCTTTATTCAGGGGAGTCAGTATCTTTTCCAGATTATTGCGATTCGCCTCCGTGAAACGCTGGGATTTATCCTCCAATATCTCATTGGCAAGGTTTTTAAACTGGTCCGTCAGCAACACATGCATTTCGCCCACCTCTTTCTTCCGTTCTTCCAGGTGTTGCTGCATCGTCCGGAACTGTTCTTCCAGCCGGATGTTTTCTTTGGCCAGACGTTCTTTCTCTTCCTGCATCTGCGCCTGCTGTCCCCGCACTCTTTGCAGCTCTTCCTGCAAAAAACGGACATTCGCTTCAACCCCTTTCCTACCCGGCACAGCAGCCAGGTAGCCTAATCCGGCTCCCACCAAAAGTCCTGCTATAATCCCGATCCATTCTATCATATCGCTTCCCCTTTAAACGATACAGCCCGGAGAATCCTCCGGGCTGTATGGCATTGTTCAATATTTTTTCCTGGAACGTCCTCCGCCCTCGACCCCTTTCTTCTTCTCTCCAAAACGTCCCCGGCTGCTCCCATCGCTTCTCCGGTTTTCCGAACGCCATTTGTTATTGGCTGTCGAACTCCGGCGTCCGAAATCACCGCGACGCTCTCCGCGTCCGCCACGACTGAATTTTTCCTGCGTTTCCGTCACCATAAAGGGTAAACCGTTGAAATTCACGTTCCGGAAATTCGATAAAAATCCATCTATACCCGTTACATCCACTTCAAATTTCGTGTTGTTGTCAAAAATCCGGATACCTCCCACTTCCAAACCTTTTTTCGGAGAGTAGGTATTGATAATTGCCATCAAATCACGCGGGGTGAAACCATCTTCACGTCCCACATTCACGTTAAACAAGGTGAAATTATTCCGTTCCTCACCCCGGCGGTCACCCCGATCCCCTCGGTCTCCGCGTCCGCTTTCCGCTGCTCCCCGGTGACGCTCCGATTCCGATAAATTCAAATCGCCCACTCCGGCATATTTTTTCAATAATTTCCCGAATTCATACGATACGATTTTCTGAATTAAATCTTCTTTCGACAAATCTTCGAATTTCTCGAACAATTCATGCTGATATTTATCTAAAGTTTCTTTAGGCTCAGCTCCCAAAATCTTATCGGCATAATACAACAGCTGTGCCCGGCATACTTCCTCTCCGCCCGGTACATCCAAATATTGAAATTTCTTTTTAAGGATGTTCTCAATCCGGCGCAACTTACCTTTCTCCTTCGAATTGATAATAGCAACCGAAATCCCCTCTTTTCCGGCACGTCCCGTACGGCCGCTCCGGTGAGTATAGCTCTCCACATCCTCCGGCAAATTATAGTTGATGACATGCGTCAGGTTATCCACGTCCAACCCTCTGGCCGCTACATCCGTAGCCACCAGCACTTTCAACCTTTTAGCCCGGAATTGCGCCATAACATCGTCACGCTGTGCCTGGCTCAAATCGCCGTGCAGGGCGTCGCAATCAATGCCATCCTTCTGCAATTTCCTTACAATGTCGCGAGCCTCCACTTTCGTGCGGGTAAAAATAATCGCATACATATCCGGTGCACAGTCGATCACCCGGTGCAAAGTCTCATAACAATCCCTTGCCAACACCTGATAATACACATGCGTCACCGTATCTGCACCCTGATTTTTCTTTCCGGTGGATATTTCTTTCGGCTGGCGAAGGTAGTTTTTAGCGATACGCTCCACCTCCTTAGGCATCGTTGCCGAGAAAAGATAAGTGTTCCTTGCTTCCGGCGTCTCGTCCAGAATAAAATTAAGGTCTTCCTTAAATCCCATATTCAGCATTTCATCCGCCTCGTCCAGCACCACCGCCCGAACATTTTCTATATTCACGGCTTTCCGTTTAATCAGGTCGCAAAGGCGTCCCGGAGTAGCTACCAAAATATGCACTCCTTTTTCCAATTCCCTGATTTGCCGACGTATATCCGTACCTCCGTATACGCAGGTCACCCGAATATCCTTCCGGTATTTTGAATAGTTTTGCAGGTCATTTCCTATCTGCACACATAATTCCCGGGTAGGGCTCAGAATCAATACCTGAATATCATTCAGGCTTGTATCCAATTTTTGCAACAAAGGTAATCCAAAAGCAGCTGTCTTTCCGGTTCCGGTCTGTGCCAAAACCACTAAGTCGTTTTCTTCACCCAAAATAATAGGGATAGCTTTCTCTTGTACCGGACTCGGTGTTTCAAAACCCAAATCTGCAATTCCCCTGAGAATCTCTCCCTCTAAACCTAATTCTTTAAATTTTTCCATTCTTTGTATTTAATGCCGCTTCCTGCGGCGACTTTTTTCTTTCCCGCTCAAACGGGGTAAGGCTGTCACAGCCCCATACTCACACAACCCTCAAATTCCTCCGCTTATAAGCGGGGATTGTTTCCAATTCCTTTATTTCAGCAGAAGTCAGGCCAACTTTCAAAGCCACTTCTTCCGCCTTTAATACCACAGGCTTTTCTTCGTTTTTCTTTTCAGACGACAAATCAAACAATTCTATATCGCTGGTCGGGAATCCGGTAGCGATGATCGTCACCGAAATCGCGTCGCCTAAAGCCGGATCGTTCCCCACTCCCCAAATCACAGCAGCACTGTTCCCCACTTTACGAATGATGTGCGAAGTGATCTCCGTCATCTCGTTCATCGTGATTTCGTCCGTTCCGGAAGTGATATTCAGCAAAATATCCTTTGCTCCCAAAATATCGTTATTATTCAGCAACGGACTGTCGAGGGCTTCCGATATAGCCCGTTTCGCCCTGTCTTCGCCTGAAGCCTGGGCTGCACCCATAATCGCCACCCCGCTATCGGTCATCACAGTCTTCACATCGGCGAAATCCACATTGATATATCCCGGCAGCGTAATAATTTCCGCAATCCCTTTGGCCGCAATATTCAATACATCGTTCGCTTTGGCAAAGGCCGCAGAAATGGTTTGAGAACCGTATATCTTTTTAATTTTCTCATTGTCGATCACGATCAGGCAATCCACATGATCCTTCAGCCGTTTCAACCCCTCACGGGCTTGTTCCAACCTTTTAGGTCCTTCAAAACGGGCCGGGATCGATACAATCCCTACAGTCAGTATCCCCATATCTTTCGCCTGCTTAGCAATCACGGGAGCTGCTCCCGTTCCTGTTCCTCCTCCCATAGCCGCTGTCACAAAAGCCATTTTCGTATTCTTTTTCAGCAAAGCGGTAATATCTTCCAGGCTTTCCTGCGCCGACTTCTCGCCCATCGCCGGATTGTTGCCCGCCCCGTGTCCGGCGGTGGCTTGTTTACCCAGCTGAATCTTGTATGGTATCGGGCTATTTTGTAAGGCCTGCTGATCTGTGTTGCAAATCACAAAATCCACATCACAGATTCCCTTTGAGTACATATATTCAACGGCATTACCGCCGCCGCCGCCCACGCCGATTACTTTTATAATCGTAGGAGTTTCCTCGTTCAGATTAAAATTTATCAATCCTTCTACCATACTCGTATAAATTAATGTCTAACGACCAATCTAAAACTATCTTCCTCAAACCGACAGGGAAACGCCCAACCTTTTCGCGGCTCTCCCGCCCTGTTTTCATTTTTTGAATCTTCCTAAAACTCCCCCGCCACTCTCTGCCAATTCGTTTTCTTCCCGGCATTTTCAAAATTACATTTCGGGATCTTTCACCCCGTCTTCATTGAACAAAGTGCCGATCTTCCGTTTAAACCAATTATCGGTGTCGGGCACTTCGTTTATACCCCGGTGGCTACGCTCGAAACTATCCGCCCTCCGGTTCATTTCCCGGCGCTGCCTTCTCTTCCGTTCATCTTCCTGACGCAAACGGCGCTGACGGGCTTCCTCTTCCAGCTCCACCGGATCGAGCACTTTCATTTCCAGATCGTCCGGCAATGCTTCCACTTTAAAATCGGGTTTCACTTCTTTCTCCGGAACAGCGGACTGCTGGGCGCGGTTATTGCCCGGCACGGAAGTCGCCGTATTCAAACGGATACCCCCCCCGTTAAATCCGGTGGCAATCACGGCAACCCTCAGCTTATCGCCTAAAGATTCATCCTTCCCCGCTCCCCAGATCACATTCACATTCTGTCCCACTTTTTCCTGTAAGCTATCGGTGATCAGGCTGATTTCATCCATCGTAACTTCTTTATCCCCATACAGCATATTGAGCAGGATATTGGAAGCTCCGCGTATATCGTGGCTATTCAGCAACGGAGATATTAACGCATTTTCCAAAGCCTCCATCGCCCGGTTTTCACCCTCTGCCTCGGAAGCTCCCATCAGGGCCACCCCGCTGTTACGCATCACGCTTTCCACATCGGCAAAATCCACGTTCACATATCCTTTCACCGTTATAATTTCGGCAATACTCTTGGCAGCGATCGTCAACACATCGTCCGCCTTGGCAAAAGCATCCGACAACTTCAAATCGCCATATATATCCCTTAGCTTTTCATTGGCAATGATTAGCAAAGCATCCACATATTCTTCCAGCTCATCGATACCGGCCATTGCCTGCTCGATTTTCTTCTTTCCCTCAAAACTGAACGGAACAGTGACAATACCGATCGTCAATATCCCCATTTCCTTCGCCTGACGGGCAATTTCCGGAGCAGCCCCCGTACCTGTGCCTCCTCCCATTCCGGCCGTGATAAAAACCATTCGGGTATTGCGTTCCAGCAAGGTTTTGATAAAATCCATGCTCTCGACAGCCGACTGCCGTCCCCGTTCCGGCTGGCATCCGGCTCCGCGTCCTTCCGTCAGTTCTTTCCCCAACTGGATGCGGTTTTTCACCCGGCTCTGGCGCAACGCCTGTATATCCGTGTTGCAAACCACAAATTCCACTCCGTGTATTCCCTGGCGAAACATGTGATTTACGGCATTACTTCCACCGCCTCCCACACCGATCACTTTGATGATCGATTCTTCCTGCGGCTGATCGGGAAGCTTCAATGACAACAGTTCATCGTCTATGACCATATATCTTCAAGCTAAAAGTTAAATACTAAAATCAACGACAGCTCTGTTCTTTATCCGAAAAGACCTTTGAGCTTATCCAGTAACCCCGTTTTCGTTTCCTGGGGTTCTTCGTGGCTACACAGCAGCAACCCCAAAGCCACCATATATTCGGGTGTCCGCAAAACTTCTTCTTTGGAACTTTGCACCCGCTTCACACAGGCCCTGCCAACACGGTGCCCCGATAAACGCTGCAACAAGGCATCCACATCCAGCAAACGGCTGCCGCCGCCAGTCAGTAATATCTCGTCTTCTCCCTTTTCAAAATCCCAGCCCTGCAACAGAAAAACCACCCCTTCGAGCAACTCTTCCATCCGGCTCTGTATAACAGTGGTCAGGTCACGGCTCTCGATGGTGAGTTTTGTATCCGGGATCACTAATTTTTTGTTTTTACAGGCCGAACGCAACGCCTGTCCATATTCGTGTTTCAGTTTCCGGGCTTTCTGGGCATCAATCCCGAATGCGCTCATAATATCATTATCGATAGTCTTCACTCCCAGAGGCAAAACGGCTTCATATTCCAACAATCCTCCCCTGAACAGAACTACCTTCGTACTCATAGCCCCCAAATCCACCAGAGCAAAATCACGGTCTTCCATCTCTGCGTCCACAGCTTCTCCGTACACCCGCGCCAACGGAAAAAAGTTGATCTCCCGGATGCCATATCCGTCGAACAACTTGCGGATTCCGCTCAAATAAACGTAACTCGCCGTATAAGCCTGATAATACACTTCCAGCGAACGCCCGTGCTTACCAACCGGATCGGCCACCAACTCTCCCCGGTCTACCGAATAGGCCACCGGAAGCAAGTCGATCAGTTCTTCATCACGCGACTCCAATCCTTCGGCACATTTTATTTCGGCACGAACAAGGTCGCCGCTCTCTACCACTTTACGTTGCAGGGGAATATTCACCCTACGCTCGGACATTTTCACCGCCTGTCCCGATAAAGAAATATTCAGGATATCTACGCCCCTGTCTTTCAATAATTCGTTCATCAGGCTACGGACACAGGTTTGCACTTTTGCCTGATCCGTTATCACTCCCTGCTGCACCCCCTGTGAAGCAATGAACTTTATTCCGGTTAAACGGCAGGCCCCGTTGCTGTCAGAGGCAGCAAGCGCCATTACCATTTTTTCCGAACCCATATCCAAAGTTGCAATCAAACCCATAGTCCTCAATGATTTATCTTTTCACACAAACCACCTGGTTGTCGAATTTCAAATTAATTTCTTTATATACGTTCCAGCCTTTCAAAGCTATTCCTTCTTTCAGAAAAAAACGCAATTTATCCAATTTCACGGCATAATCCTCCACCTCTCCAAACACAATCCTGAAATTACCGACCTTTGGGATCAACACCACCTCATTGTCTTTTACCACAACAATCTGTTCGATCAATGCATCCCAAAAATCATCCTCTCTCAGTGCCATCACGAAAGGATATAAACCGTTACAAGCAAACTTTCTGGAAATATTTCCGGTTGCAACCACAACCCTTGATGTATATTTTCCCGATAACGGCATAATTTCCCCATCTTCATCCACATAATACCCGTCGCCCGCCAAAATTCTAAGAACAGGCTTTCGTTGTGTGACCTCTACATGGAAATTACCGTCTAAACTGTAGTAAATCTGAGCCGATTTTATAACCGAATTTTTAACAAGTACACGTTCGATACTGTCCTTATTTATCTCGACAATATTCCTGCCTTTGATGTCCCCATATCCACGTTTGATGACCGCTAATACCTCATTCTCATCAATAAACGCATTCTCATCGGTATTGCCAACGACAACCTGCAATCCCTTACACTTTACATCCCCTAATTTTGTCTTTGCAAAGGTAAGCACAATTATCAGGTATGCAAATAAACTAAAAAATAATATGTAAGGCAACGCTTTTTTCATCCTGTCTCCTTCTTACGAAACTTTCAGATTATGATTGTTGTAATACTTTCTGTGTAATCGCGGGGATCATCCGGTCTATATCTCCGGCTCCCACCGTCATAATAATTCCTTCCTCAAACCGGGTGCCGATATATTCCAGCAAGGCCTCTTTCGACAATATTTCCGCAGGCACGGTAATCCGTTCCCGGATCATCTCCGAAGTCACTCCCGGAATCGGCAATTCGCGCGCCGGATAAATATCCAGCAAAATCACCTGGTCGGCTATACTCAGGCTATTGGCAAACTCCGGATAAAAATCACGGGTACGGGTGTATAAATGCGGCTGGAAAACCACGGTGATCTTCTTTTGCGGCCACATCTCCCTCACCGATTTTAAGGTAGCTTCGATTTCTTTCGGGTGGTGGGCATAATCATCGATATACATTTTCTTTCCCGTATTGGCATGAATATTAAATCTTCTCACCACTCCCCTGAATTCCGGCAAAGCCGCACGGATTTCTTCAGGAGTCACCCCGGCTTCCAGCGCTAAAGTGATAGCGGCGGTTGCATTCTCCACATTCACTCGTCCCGGAACACCCAAAATCAATCCCTGCATCTCTGCTTTCCCGTGATAATCGAACAGGTAATGCCCGTCGATCACCCGCAAATGGTCTGAATAGCAATCTGTCACCCGATCCACTCCATAATATCCCGAAACCTGCGCTTTTTCCAAAGAAAGCCCTTCTTTCAGGAAAAGTTTTCCCCCGTCCGGCCGTACCTGTGAAGCAAACTGATTAAAAGCGGCCAATAAATTTTCCCGGTTCTCGTATATATCCATATGGTCATTATCCATAGACGTAATTACCGCCATTTCCGGATGCAAGTGTAAAAAAGAACGATCGAACTCATCCGCTTCAATGACAATATAAGGTGAATTACGGTTAATCAATAGATTAGTTCCGAAATTCATGGAAATTCCCCCCAAAAAAGCATTACATCCCACAGCCGACTGATGAAGCAGAAAAGCCGTCATCGTGGAAACCGTCGTCTTGCCGTGTGTTCCCGCCACACATATCGCTTTACCGTTGCGTGAAAGCAACCCCAGCACCTCTGCACGCTTATGCAAAGTAAATCCGGCCTTTTTGAAAAAATTCAACTGGGGACTGTCCTGCGGAATAGCGGGAGTATACACCACCAGCGTATCTTTTTTATCCCGGAACTCCTGTGCAATTTCCACTTCCTCGTCCCGGTAATTCACCGCAATCCCCTCTTCTCTCGCCATTTTATCGGTCAGCAAAGAAGGAGTGCGGTCGTATCCGGCCACCCGGTAGCGGTTTGCCTTGAAATAACGGGCCAGGGCACTCATGCCGATCCCGCCGATCCCAACGAAATAAACGTTTTTTATATTTTTCAAAATATCGTCCATACCTCTATTTATTGATAATCTTTAAAATCTCTTTTGCAATAATTTCATCCGAATCCCGGATAGCCAGCTTACCGATATTCCACTGCAAGGCTTCACGGCGGGCATCGTCCTCCAGTAAACCACGCAACACATCCAGCAACTTCTCCTCCGCTTCCGCATCTTTCAACAAAACGGCAGCCTCCTTGTTCACCAGCGCCATTGCATTTTTAGTCTGGTGGTCTTCCGCCACATTCGGGGAAGGAATCAACAAAGCCGCTTTTTCCAACAGGCATAACTCCGAAATCGTACCCGCTCCGGCCCTCGCCACCACTACATCGGCACAGGCATAAGCCAAATCCATCCGTTTCAGGAACGCCAACAACTTCACGTTAGAAGGCAGTTTGCCTTCCAGTTCCTTTTTCAGGTTTTCATAGTAATAGCTGCCGCATTGCCATAACACCTGCACATCTTCACGCCGGGAAAAAAAGTCCAGGCTTTTGAGCATCGCTTTATTCAACGTACCCGCCCCCAGGCTTCCCCCGGTGATCAACACCGTTTTCCGGCCAGGTTCCAACCCATAAAATTCAAATCCTTCCTGCCGCAATTCCCTGGCTTTCAATAAATCTTTCCTCACCGGATTTCCGGTAAAAACAATCTTATCTTTTTCAAAAAAACGCTCCATCCCTTCGTAAGCCACACAAATCCGTCGGGCTTTTTTAGCCAATATCTTATTCGTTACCCCGGCATAGGAATTCTGTTCCTGCAACACCAACGGTATTCCTGCCTTCGTAGCCATCTGTCCGATAGGGCCGCTGGCATATCCGCCCACGCCCACCACCACGTCCGGCTGAAACTTTTTAATAATCTTTTTAGCCTTCCGCAAACTTCTCCACAAATTCACCAACACTTTTATATTCCCTAAGGTGAGTTTTCTTTGAAAACCCCGCACCGGTAAACCTTCTATCGGATAGCCCGCTTCCGGCACTTTTTCCATCTCCATTTTCCCTTCCGCGCCCACAAACAGAATATCGATACCCGGTTCCAGACGTTTCAAAGCATTCGCAATCGACAAGGCCGGGAAAATATGTCCCCCGGTGCCACCGCCACTGACAATTACTTTTTTACTCATAACAAATTTACTTTAGTCTTGATTAATCCATCCCTCTCCGTCCCCGCCGTCTCAGCTCTTTCAGCACTTCCCGGCCGCTTGCTTCCAGTTCTTCTTCCACCGGATCGAGCCCTTTATCACCGATCACCTCTATATCGTCTTCCAACATTCCCTCCCGTTCCGTTTGCTGCCTGCCCCGCCGCCTTCCCGTTGACTGAACAGGCTCTTCCACAAGTTCCTCCACCATTTCATTTTCCCCATATCCGTTCTCCGGATCGTTATATTCACGTTCCTCCACATCTTCCGGACCGCTTCCCGCCCTACTCTTCTCTCCGGCAAGTTCCTCTTCTTCAACCTCACCTTCTTCCGAGAAAGAACGCGCTACACTCAGGATCATCCCGAACGCCGCACTGGTAAACAATAAGGACGTACCTCCCATACTCACTAAAGGCAAGGTCTGCCCGGTCACGGGAAACAAACCGACACACACACCCATATTCACCATTCCCTGCAACACGATGGTCAACCCCAATCCCGTTACTAACAAGGCCGGATAAATACGGGTGCACCGCCTGACGATCACACCGATCCTAAAAAGGATAATCAAATAAAGCAACATCACGAATCCGCCTCCCACCAATCCGTATTCCTCGATAATAATCGCATAGGCGAAATCGGAATAAGAGTGGGGCAATACATTCCGCGCCATCCCGTTTCCGGGGCCTCTTCCCATCAATCCTCCCTTAGCCACGGCTATTTTTGCCTGATTCGACTGAAACAAATGATCGTCGTTCCCTTCCTTATTCGAAAAAAACGACACGATACGGCTTCTCGCCGTAGGTAAACGTTTCAGCATCGGCACTCCCGATGCCATTTTTTCCAAAGAATCCTGCGGAATGCTTAACAAGGCTCCTCCTCCCAATCCCCCGATAAGCACACCGATCAAAACGATCTTTCCCAATAACTTCCATCGCAAACGGGCCACCACCAGCATCAGAAAGCACACCAGCGACACCAGCAAGGCCGTGGAAATGTTATCGTGGAAAATCAGCAAAATCACGATTCCCGGCTGCCAGAACTGGCTAAGCACGGAATCGTCGCAATTCCGGTCATTTTGGGCGAAAGTCAGTAACTTCGCCACATACATAATGATTGCAATCTTAGCCAGTTCGGAAGGCTGGAAAGTAAGCCCTACCAGCGGAATCCTCACCCAGCGTCCCGCCCCGTTGATACTTGTCCCCCCGAAGGCGGCAAACAGCAATAAGGCCGCAGCAATCAACAGGCACGTCCCGGCATATTTCGTAAAATACCTATAATTGATTTTCTGCATGACGAACAACACCCCGAAACAGCCTAAAAACAGTCCGATCTGCTTGAGCAGGTAATAGGTGGTGTTCCCGTCCCTCTCCCGGTAGGCCAAACTACCCGTCGAAGAATAAATAACCATCACGGATACCAGCATCAGCATAACAATAACCGACCAGAGGACTTTGTCCCCCTTGAACTTCATATCTCTTTTTATGCTAAACATCGGTTCTGTGCGTTTATCGGTTATTATACGTCGTCAGAAATAAAACAAAAATCAAAACCTTACATTTCTTTCACCGCCTGTTTGAACAATTCTCCCCGGTTCTCATAATTCTTGAACAGGTCGAAACTGGCACAACAAGGCGACAGCAACACCGTATCCCCGCTTTTTGCATAACGCCGGGCGGCAGCCACGGCATCGGCCAGCGAATGAGTATCCACCACCTCACAAATAGCGGAAAAATTATCGATCAGTTTCCGGTTATCCACTCCCATACAGATCAATACTTTCACTTTCGCGCGTACCAGATCGAACAGCACACTGTAATCGTTTCCTTTGTCCGTTCCTCCGGCAATCCACACAACGGGTGTCGTCATACTGTCGAGCGCATACCAAGACGAATCCACATTCGTCGCTTTGGAATCGTTGATATAAGTCACCCCTTCCCTAACAATCACGGTTTCCAGACGGTGTTCCACCTGCGGAAAGCTCCGTAACCCTTCTTTTATTTTTACATCGTCCAACCCTAACCGCATACAGGCAAAAATAGCAGCCATAGCATTATACACATTATGCCTTCCCCGGATACTGATTTCCCCTTTGGAAATGCGGAAAACCCGGTTTTCCAAACGCACCACAACATCGTCCCCCTCCATTCCGGCGTAATTTCCCGTCCCTTCGGCATACTCCCCATAGGTGAAGCAAGCCGTTTCAGGCTCTATTTTCATTCCCTTCACACGCTTATCCACCACATCGCTATCCGCCCCGTAAATAAAGAAATCGGAAGAGCGCATATTGTTCAATATCCTGAATTTCGCATCGATATAATTCTCGAACTTATGATCGTAACGGTCTAAGTGGTCGGGGGTAATGTTGGTTAGAACAGCAATATCCGCCCGGAAACGGAACATACCATCCAGCTGGAAACTGGAAAGTTCCACCACATACAGCGGATGTTCATTCCGGGCCACCTGAGCCGCCAGGCTATTGCCCACATTTCCGGCTAACCCGGCATCCATCCCCGCCTGTGTCAATATATGATGAATCAACAAAGTGGTTGTCGTTTTCCCGTTGCTCCCGGTGATACATACCATTTTAGCATCCGAATGCCGGCCTGCAAACTCAATTTCGGAAATCACTTCAATCCCTTTCTCCCGCAACTGCACGATCAGGGGGACACTATCCGGAATTCCCGGACTTTTCACCACCAGATCGGCTTCAAAAATACGTGCTTCACTATGCTGCCCCTCCTCAAATTCAAATCCGTTTTCCTGCAACATCTCCCGGTATTTATCGGCTAATTTTCCCTTATCCGACAAAAATATTTCATAACCGAGTTTCCGGCCCAGGAAAGCAGCGCCCACTCCGCTTTCACCTCCACCTAAAATAACCAGTTTTTTCATTGCTATTCTTATTAAACTTTTTCAGGACACGCCTGATTTATCGCATCTTTAACGTTACAATCGTCAATACGGCCAAAATAATCCCTATAATCCAAAACCGGGTGACGATTTTAGGCTCAGGAATACCTTTTTTCTGGAAATGATGGTGCAAAGGCGACATTAAAAATATACGCCTTCCCTCTCCGAACCTTTTTTTCGTATATTTGAAGTAACTCACCTGCATAACCACCGAAAGGTTTTCCATCAGGAATATTCCGCACAGGATCGGAATCAACAATTCTTTGTGGATAATGATAGCGAATACGGCTATAATCCCGCCCAGGGACAAGCTTCCCGTGTCTCCCATAAACACTTGTGCCGGAAAAGAATTATACCAAAGGAAACCGATCGTCGCCCCGATAAAGGCCGAAACAAAGACCACCAATTCGCCGGAATGGGGAATATACATGATGTTCAGGTAATCGGCATACACCATATTACCGGACACATAAGCCAAAATCCCGAGCGTAGCCCCCACAATCGCCGAAGTCCCGGTTGCCAGCCCGTCGAGCCCGTCCGTAAGGTTTGCCCCGTTCGACACCGCCGTGATGATAAAAATAGTCACAATCACAAACAACAGCCAGCCCAAAGCCTCTGCGTACGGTCCGGCCCAGGAAGTGAACCAGGCATAATCGAATTCATTGTCTTTAAAAAAAGGAATAGTCGTTTTGGTCGACTTAACATCTTTGGTCAATACCTTAGCCCGGCCTTCATCCCGGAAACCTTCGTCCACGGTGCTGGTGACGATCCCGATTTCCGAAATCGAAGCCCGTTCGCGAATCACCACATCGTCACTGGCATAAAGCGTCAGCCCCACAATCAACCCCAGCCCCACCTGGCCGATCACCTTAAAACGTCCCTTCAACCCTTCCTTATGTTTCCGGAACACCTTAATATAATCGTCTGCAAACCCGATCACCCCCAACCAAACGGTAGAGATCAGCATTAACTGTATATAGATATTGTCCAAACGGGCAAACAGCAATACCGGAATCAAAATCGCCAGTAAAATAATCACCCCTCCCATTGTGGGAGTTCCTTTCTTTTGCATTTGTCCTTCCAATCCGAGATCGCGGATTTCCTCACCGATCTGTTGTTTTTGTAAAATCCGGATCGCCCGCCGCCCAAAAACGGTGGCAATGATCAACGACAGGATGATCGCACAGGCGGAACGAAAGGTGATATACTGGAACAACCCGGCTCCCGGCACATTCAGATCTTCCAAATATTGAAACAAATGATACAGCATAATGATAACAAATTAAAATAACCAACCGGAATCCGGTTTTCTATGAATACTCTCTTACAATTGAAAAATCTCCCGGATCACCTCTTTATCGTCGAAATGATGCTTCACTCCCTTTATTTCCTGATAGTTCTCATGCCCTTTCCCGGCAACCAGCACAATATCCCCCTTCGAAGCCATTCCCAAAGCGGTTTTGATCGCCTCTTTCCGGTCGGTAATCGAAACCACTTTCGATAAATACTCCTCTTTCACACCCGCCTGCATATCCCGGATAATATCCTCCGGAACTTCACTCCGGGGATTATCGGAAGTCAGAATCACCCTATCGCTATACCGACAAGCCGCATCCGCCATTTCCGGACGTTTGGTCTTATCGCGGTCGCCCCCCGCACCTACAACGGTAATCACCAAATTATTTTTCCCTTTCAGCCCTTCTATGGTAGAAAGCACATTTTCCAAAGCATCCGGCGTGTGTGCATAATCGACCACCGCCATCACTCCGGCAGGAGAAATCAAAGTTTCGAACCGCCCGGACACAGGAATCAGGCTACTCACATATTTTAATACGTCTTCTTTCGGAAAACCCAGTAAACAAGCTGCCGCATACACCGCCAGTATATTATAGGCATTGAAATCACCTGTAAATTTCGCCCACACTTCATCCCCGTCCAATTTCAGCAAAGTGCCGTCCAAATGCTTCTCAACCACTTTCCCGTTAAAATCCGCCATCGTGCGGCAGGAATAAGTGAATTTCCGGGCTGCCGTGTTCTGCAACATCACCAAACCGTTCTTATCGTCTGCATTCGTCAGGGCAAACGCATGGGCAGGCAATTGGTCGAAAAAAGCCTTTTTAGCTTCGATATAGGCTTTGAAAGTTTTATGGTAATCCAAATGATCGTGAGTGATATTCGAAAAAATAGCTCCGTCGAAATCCAGTCCGGCAATCCGTTTTTGATGAATGGAATGTGAGCTGGCTTCCATAAAACAATACTCACATCCGGCTTCCACCATCTGCCGCAACAGGGCGTTGATAGCCAAAGCATCGGGAGTGGTGTGCGTGGAATCCAGTTTCTTATCCCCGATATAATTACATACCGTTGACAACAAACCCGCCTTTTTCCCCGCCAGACGCACCAATTCATACAACAAGGTGGCGGTTGTCGTTTTTCCGTTTGTTCCAGTCACCCCCACCAGCTTCAATTCCCGGGAAGGATTGTCATAAAAATTCCCGGCAATCACGCCCAAGGCATAAGAAGAATCGGCTGTCAACAGATAGCTCACCCCGGCTTCCCGCTTCTCCGGCAATTCTTCGCAGATCACGGCGGCAGCCCCGGCAGCCACAGCTTTCCCAATGAAAGCATGCCCGTCTGCATTCACCCCGCGTTGAGCCACGAATAAATCGCCCTTCCCCACTTTCCTCGAATCAAAATGAACGGCGTTTATTTTCCCGGTTTCATCCCCGATTTCCCCGCTGTATGAAACGCCCACCAATAATTCTTTCAATGTTTTCATATATCAATTTCTTTATTGTCAAACTATCCTTTCCCCTACCTCAACTCGATATGTATATACGTGCCTTTCGCCACATTTCCACCCGGCTGGAGCGACTGCTGCTGCACCATGCCCGAACCACTGACCCCGACCTTTAAACCCGAATTTTCCAAAACGAACAAAGCATCCCGTAATCCCATTCCCTTCACGTTCGGCACGGTGGAATAACTGATCCGGCGGGGTTTTATCTGTACATTTTCACCTTCATTGCTGGCCGTAATCACCCAATCGGCTCCCCGGGTATCCTGCTTCCCGTCTATATCCAAATCCAATTCATCGAAAATTGTCAGGAAATCTTCCCGCAAACCGTTCTTGCTGACAGGTAACGAATGATCTGCCTCATATTCCGGTTTCCCATACTTCACATAGGCCATGGCATACACTTTATCCGCAATTTCCCGGAAAACGGTGGCGGAAACCACATTCGCATAAAAACCGCGGGTAGGCTCGTCAATCACCACAATACAGGAATAAAGCGGGTCTTCTGCGGGGAAATACCCGGCAAAACTCGCACGGTATTTTCTCACCTTATACCCTTTTGTCCCATCGGCAATCCAGGCCGTACCGGTTTTTCCGGCAATCCGGTATTTCGATGTATAAATATTTTTAGCCGTACCGTTCTCTACAACACCTTCCAGCATATCTTTCACCGTTTCCAACGTCCTGCGGCTACAAATTCTTCCTCCCACTTTCTCGGTATCGAAAGTTTCCACCACTTCCCCCCGGTTCCGGATTTCTTTCACCAAACGGGGTTTCATCCGCTGTCCGTTATTGGCAATGGCATTATAAAACGCCAATATCTGCAAAGGCGTGAGCTGCAACTCATAACCGATGCTCATGGAAGGCAAAGTGGCTCCGTTCCAAGTCTTGTCGTTCGGATATTTAATATAAGGCTCAGCCTCCCCTTTCAGGCACACGCCCACTTTTTTATCCAGTCCCATAGCATACCAGCGGTTTACAAACTTTTCAGGGCGGTTCTTATAATGATCGAACACCAACTTTGTAATACCGTTCGACGATTTTTCCAATATCCTTTTCACGGTAGCCCGCCCCATTCCTTTACCGTCGGATTCCGTAAAAGTACGGTCGTAAAATTTATATTTTCCGGTCATTCCCAGGTCGATCGTATCGTACGCTTCCACACAATCGTCCTCCAGCAAAGCGATCATCGTAGCCGCTTTTATCACCGATCCCGGCTCTCCCGCCTCACTGATCGCATAATTCAGGCTTTCGGTGTAATCGCCCGAAGCCGTCCGCGTCAGGTTGGCAATCGCCTTAATATCCCCGGTCTTGACTTCCATCAGGATAGCCGAACCTTTCATCGCTCCGTAGCTTTCCATCTGCCGGAGCAGCGCATGCTGGGTAATATCCTGATAATCCACATCGATTGTCGTCACAACATCTTCACCGTCCACGGGCTCCTTTTCGGTCACTACCATCCACGTCCCGGACATCATCCGCCGCATTCCCACACCATCCTGTCCCTTCAGGTAGTTTTCAAAAGCTCCCTCCAATCCTACACGGCCTTCAAACGACCCGTCCGAAGCCTCGTTCAGGTAGCCGATCGTACGGGTAGCCAAATTAACATGCGGCTGTAACCGCTTGTTATTCACGATAGCCTGAAAACCTCCCTTATTTTTCCCCAACCTGAAAATCGGGAATTGCCGGATTTTCTTCAATTCCGTATGGTTTACCCTCCGGTTATTAATCAGCAGATAACGGTCCGGACGCGGCCTCCGGCTACGTGCCGATTCCAGTTTATTTTTATAATAAGCCTTACTCCCGTCACCGAAAAACTGGGAAAGACATAAAGCCAAACTATCCACCTGCTCCTGAAACACCTTTTTATCTACGGCCACCGGATCGAAACGCAACTCATAAAACGGGACGGAAGTCGCCAGGATACGCCCGTCCGCAGCACAAATATCCCCCCGGTTGGGAGTCACTTTCACCGGACGTAACGGAGTATTTCCCGGAGCAGCCATCTTACGCCACTTTTCCCCCTCGATCGTCATCACCGCAAAAGCCTTCATCAAGACACCGCCTGCTATTACAACAACCAAAAGGTACACCAGCGCTGTACGCCACGTTATATCTTCCTTAATCGTCATAACCCTTACCTGTATAATTTAAAAGGAGGCTCTTTACTTTCTTTTAATGCCAGACCTTTATCCTGCACCCGTTTAATCACTTCCGATTGCTTACGGATAAACATCAGGTTCGCCGCTGCCGTGACCGACTCAAAGCGCAGATCCGACACTTCTTTTTCCAGCGTAATCCGTTGCCGATGGAGTTTTTCGGTGGAATAACCGTTCGATATATACAGTATTCCTAAAAAAGTAGCAAAAAGGACGAAACTGATATTCCGCCGCAACCTATCCGCCAACGCACGTCCCTCCAACATCCCCTTCACCGAAGAACTTACCGATTCCCGGAGTTCCTCTTTCGGCGTAACAAATTCTTTGCTCTTACTGAAAAATCCCATTTTACCTGAAACTATAACATTCTACTATAAAAAATCAATCTTTCTTTTCTACGATACGGAGTTTCGCACTCCGTGCCCTCGGATTCCGTTCCACTTCATCGTCCGTCGGCACAATGACTTTCCGGTTCACCAATTCAAATCCATGATTGATATGCCCGAAAATCAAATCTTTATCCACTTTTCCTTCGGCATTCCCGGACTTGAAAAAGTTCTTCACCAAACGGTCTTCCAGCGAATGATAGGTAATCACCACCAGGCGTCCGCCCGGTTTCAGCACCTCCATCGCATTTTCAAGCATATCTTCAAGGGCATCCAACTCCCCGTTCACCTCGATCCGCAGAGCCTGATACACTTTTGCCAAATATTTCTTTTCCTTCATTTTGGGGATACAAGGCAAAATCGCCTGATACAGGTCGCCCGAAGTAACCAATGCTTTCCCCGCCCTTGCTTTAACGATAAAATCAACCAGGCGGCGTGCGTTCTCCACCTCCCCGTAATTCCGGAACAGAGAACACAAACGCTGCTCGTCATATCCATTGAGCACCTCTGCCGCCGTCAAACGGCTGCGGCGGTTCATCCGCATATCCAGTTCCGCATCGAAACGGAAAGAAAATCCCCGGTCGGCCTCGTCAAATTCATGCGACGACACTCCCAGGTCGGCCAAAATACCGTCGGCCTTCTCCAATCCGTAAAAGCGCATAAAATTACGCAAATAACGGAAGTTATGATTCACAAAAACAAAACGCCCGTCATCCGGCACATTCTGCATAGCGTCTTCATCCTGATCGAAACCCATCAAACACCCCTCCTCTCCCAAACGATTCAGAATTTCGCGGGAATGCCCCCCACCCCCGAAAGTCAAATCCAGATATACCCCATCGGGTTTAATATTCAATCCCGAAACCGATTCATCCAACAACACCGGAATGTGATATTCTGACATAACCTGTTATTTTTATTGTTTGTTATTTCCAAAAATTTCTTCAGCCATCCGTCCCAACTCTTCTCCCCCGACAGCCACATCCTCATATACTTTTGTATCCCAAATCTGAATTATCGAATCCTGGGCAGCAAAAACCAGCTCTTTATCGATCCCCACCTCTTCCAACATCCGGCGCGGCAAAAGAACTCTCCCGTTGGCATCCATTTCAACCTCCTGCGTACCCCGGCAAAACTCCCTTAAAAAAGCAGCATGCTTCCGGTTCAGTAAGTTCAATTCCGAACGTAGCTTAGAAATACGGCTTTCCCACTCGTCATAGGGATACATATCGATGCAATCTTCAAAGACATTTTTTCGCAAAACAAACAGCACCTGACCGGACGACTCCATCACCCTCCGGAAGGAAGCAGGAACCACAACCCGGCATTTACTGTCCGCTTTACAAATATAATCTCCGATAAATGCTGACATATCTCCTCTTTTTCTAACGATTTTTCATATACATTGTTTGTGATTCACTGACGTGCAGATATTTACAAAAATTCACATCTCCGAAAACACAACATGAGTTTGTGTTGTAAAGTTATAAATTATTTCCCACTTTAAACCACTTTATCCCACTTTTATTTAAAAAATAATAATTTTTTTCCCGACACGATGACACTCCCCGTTATATTCCGGCTCTCTGGAAAGATTATAAAAACAAAGGTACACGCCGGAAAAATCGGAAAAAACGAAAAAGTAGGGAATAAATTAAAGAATTTATTTAATTTTCACTGATTTTCAAGAAGCAACAGCAAAAGATTCTCCTGCCCGATGCTATAAATAAATACGAAAATTCCCCTTTCCTTTGAAAGAAAACTGAAGATTCGGTAAATTGAGAATATTTTCGATCCTAAAAATAAAAAAACAACACCTGGAAGAAACAAAAAACAGCACAAAAGACAAGTCATAGCACAAAAACAAATGCCATTTCAAGACACACGGTAACGGGAATGAACAAAAATAAAGAGAGAGCAGCCCACTGAGTTAATATTTAGATTATGCATAACAAATCAATGTTGCAAGCACCCCAAGATTGGAATCCTATGAACGTTCGGTGATTATGCCTGAGGATCAGGGGCACAGGGAAAGCTGGCCACTCTCTCTATTTCTCAGCATGTCAAAATTAAACCCACGCAAAAACGGCAAGCAAATTCCCGAAAGACAATCCGCCCAGAAGATGACGAAAACATCCCACCCATTGCCGACTTTTATATAAAAGGAAAGCCCGGAACCACCGGTTATGAAAAGAAAAAATAATCATAACAAAAGGACACGGACATCACCTCTACTTTGTACAAACTGGCTTCTCACGACCATGGTCTCAAAGTGGGTAAGCCCGCGTCTTTCTTGTCATATATTACAAAATATACGAATCAATAAACGCGAGCGTTACTGCACTTCTCCCGTGACCAATGATTTGTGAGAATTTGTTTGTAGCGGGAAAAGCAAAAACGCTTACGGTAAATAAAGAACTCAGGTAGCACCCTACCTTACAATGTCCAAAGGAAAGAAAAAGTTTTCGAATTTGCAATGTAAAACACAAAGAACGATCGTTTACAAGTATATTATTTCTATTCTATTTTTTAAACATAATAGTCAGAACAACTTTTAGGGCTCGCTATCAGCGGTTATTTCATAATAAAGTGTGAGGTTGTTACCCTCTAAAGAACAAAGGTCTACCAAAACCCCGAGACAATAGACGACAACACCTCACACATAGGAGGCACAGCCGTTTCATTCTATTGTCTCTTAAAAAATTGGTAGTTTTTGTTTTTTAGAATAAAACTGTATGCATATCTGATCAGATGAATTCACATGCTGACTCGATGCGAAAATAAAAAATTATAAATTCATTTCAAAACCACCTACTAAATTTATGTTAGATATATTTTACAATAAAATCATAAGTTGACAGATCATTTTTATTCCGGTAAAAATTCATTGTTATTTATCGTTCTATACGTTGATCCATACCTACCAAACGACCGATTCATTTTCCCCAAAACAAACCATCCCAAACGACAAAAATTAAATCTTAAACAAAAGCAATATACTCTGGCACACAAGAACCGATTCATTTTCCGACCTGCATAGCAACCCAAACATGCAACTATCCTAAAACAAATTATATAAATGTGGACTGCGCCACAAAAAAACAAGGGCTACCCACTTCCCCAGAGACAATAATGACCTAACAGCCCACATTTACCCGGGCATTGTCCTTTCATTCCATTGTCTCTTAAAATTCAAATAGGGTAGTTCAGTTATTTAAGAACAAAATTCAAATGCGTATACCTTATGTTAATCCTCATTGATTTGTACAAAAATAATGTTTTTGTCAATATTTTAACTGGTTTTTAACAAATCGTCCCTAAATTAGCAATAAAGAAGTACGATACTCATTCGTAAAATGATGTTTACGGATAAATATTAGAAAACATCGATTCCTTTCCCAAATGCTATATGGAGCAAAACACCTTATTATCGAATAAAAAAAGCGTGGGGTTATCTGTCGTCTAAAACAACCGGATACCCCTATCCTTCCGACAATAAACAACATTCACCCCACGCTAATGGGATTGTCGCTTATTGTTTGCCTGCAAGGAAACAGGATTTCAACATTCCTAAAAACGAATAAAATACTATATTCTGGATCTTTTTATTATTAATACTGTAAATCACACACAAGTAATAATCGAAATTCAGGTATAAGATAAAAGATTGCTTTTTAGTTCTCTCCTAATGTTAATATAATTAAATTATATATAACATTACATTAACCACATGTTAATAAATCACCTGAAATACAGTGCATTTAGTTTTACAGTCCAAGTCATTGGTTATTCTATATCTGAAAAATCGATCCAATTTACTTTATTTTATTCCGGATTCCTATACTTTAAACATAGCATCCATTCTCCCCTCGATTTATCCACGGCACAAACCTTCTTTCTCCCAATTCAGCCGGATAATCTTCCCTGTTCCCCGGTTATAACAGCTATTCCTTGAAAAACGCTGTTATTCCTCTGCCACATCTCATGTTTTTCAGCGAAAAAATGGTATTTTTGCCACACTATGATAAGAATAGACTTCAAACACATATATGGGCGAACCCGGCGAATGCTGGTGACCCCGGAAACGGAATGGGACAACGTGGCCGACGAATATCCCAGCCTGAAAGAAACATTCAGGAACTACCTGTTTCCGGTAACGGTATTGTCTTCCCTGACCATATTCCTGTTTGGTTTCTTTCATTATTCGGTTATGCAAACTATTGGCTACGGACTGATCAACCTCATCTCCTCGACGGTGGGGATCTGGCTCGCCTATTTGCTTACGAAGGAATATCTTAGCAACAAACTCCGGGATGCCGACAACACTGCTCTTCTCCTGACCGTATATCCCGGAGCAATATTTATCGTTTTTCATAGTCTCGGAATCGCTATGGGAAACTATTTTCTGGGACAGCTATTCACGCTGCTCAGTTTTATATTTATCCGAACATTATATATTGGAATAAGGCGGATTTCCGATATACCGAACAACCAGCAAACCAACCTGCTGGTGATCGCTGCCCTGGCCATCATCTGTATCCCGGTCATTATTTCCCAGGTACTCATGATTGCATTCGGCATCTCTGCCTTCAACGTTTAATTTCACATTATGGCAAACGAAATAAATATCCGTAATAAACGCGCTTCTTTCGACTATGAATTTCTGGAAGAATACAATGCCGGAATGGTTCTTACGGGAACCGAAATCAAATCGATCCGGGCAGGTAAAGCCAGCCTGGTCGATTCCTATTGTTTTTTTAACCGGGGAGAATTATGGGTGAAAGGCATACACATCGCCGAATATAAATTAGGCACTTATTACAATCACGAAGAAAAGCGGGAACGAAAACTGCTGCTCACACACAAAGAGCTTGTTAAACTCGAACGAAAAGTAAAAGAAACAGGGCTCACGATCATCCCGGTGAAAATTTTCCTGTCGGAGAAAGGCTATGCTAAACTCCGTATCGCTTTAGCAAAAGGGAAAAAAGAATACGATAAACGGGAATCCATCAAATTAAAAGATGCTAAAAAGGACATGGACAGGGCTATGAAAGCCTGATCCTTCCCAGGTCAAACCTAACCACACCATGATATGAAAAATACAATTATTTTAATCGGATTATTACTCCTCGGCAATTTAGTTTTTGCACAGGAAAGCAATCAGGGCAAACAATTGTGGGCAAAATCAATCTTAAACCAGAAAGCCCCGGAACTAAAAGTGCAGCAATGGCTATCGGACATGCCCGAAACAAAAGGGAAATTCATTTTGGTCGATTTCTGGGCCACCTGGTGTGGTCCCTGCCGGAAAGCGATCCCCGAACTGAACGCCTTGCAAAAGGAATTTAAAAACGACCTTGTGGTGATCGGGATTTCGGACGAAGCCCCGGAAAAAGTGATGGAAATGAAAACTCCGGTGATCGAATATTACAGTGCCATCGACACCCAGGCCTGGATGAAAAAACAACTGGAAGTCAAAGGAATACCCCACGTAATCCTGATCGATCCGAAAGGAATCGTGAGGTGGGAAGGGTTTCCGCTCCTGTCCGGCCACGAACTTACTGCGGAAACGGTAAAGAAACTAATCGAAAAATACAAATGATCCCCGATCGGGGCATCGCTCCGGGAGGCTTAACATGGTGAATTTAAGCCTCCTGTTTATATTTTTACGATTGTCATTTTTCAGCTTTCGTTTTAACTTATCACATTATTACTTACCTTTGCATGAGTTAGTCAGCTAAAGATCTTAATCACAAAATATCACAAAAAAATCGAATTATGTATCAGGGTATTAAAACTGTATCATTTGAAGAAGCTGTGAAAGCCGTGAAATCGGGCGACCGGATTCATGTTCACAGTGTAGCCTGTGCACCTCAGGGACTCATTCAGGCACTTTGTGCACGGGGACGTGCCGGAGAATTAAAAGACATTAAACTTCAACATCTTCACACCGAAGGGGCTGCACCTTATGCCGAAAGCGAATTTGAAGGCATATTCTCCCTGGAATCGTTTTTTGTGGGTAGTAACGTCCGCAAACCGACACAGGAAGGATGGGCCGACTATATTCCCGTGCATTTAAGCGAAACCCAGAAGCTGATCCGTTGCGGTATCACTCCGGTAGACGTTGCCATGATTCAGGTATGCCCGCCCGATAAACACGGATATGTATCTATGGGTACTTCCGTCGATTCAACCCTGGCAGCCGTGCAGAACGCCAAAACGGTGATCGCCGTGATCAACCCCCATGTTCCGCGTGCCTGGGGAGATGCCATCATCAGATTATCGGACATCGACATTTTCTGTGAAGACAATACCCCGCTAATCGAAGCGCATCCCGCCCACCTGAGCGAACAGGACATCAAGATCGGTAAAAACTGTGCCGCCCTCATCGAAGACGGAGCCACCCTGCAAATGGGTATCGGTGCCATTCCCAACGCTGTGTTATCGCAACTCGGTAACCATAAAAACCTGGGAATCCACACCGAAATGTTCGCCGATGGCGTTCTTCCCCTTTACTACAAAGGAGTGATCAACAACATGAACAAAAAATTCGATAAAGGGAAAATCGTTTCTACGTTCTTGATGGGTTCCAAGGAAGTATACGACTTTATTGACGATAATCCTGCCGTAGCCATGATGGACGTAAGCTATACCAACGATCCGTTCATCATCGCACAACAACCGAAAATGACCGCTATCAATTCAGCCCTGTCGATCGACCTGACCGGACAGGTAAATGCCGATTCGCTCGGTTGTAAATTTTACAGCGGTTGCGGAGGACAACTCGATTTCATTCGTGGAGCCGCCGCCAGCAAAGGTGGGAAACCCATCATCGCTATGCCCGCAGTAACGGCAAAAGGAGTTTCCAAAATATGCCCGACCCTGTTGAACGGAGCCGGAGTGGTTACCACCCGTTTCGATGTTCACTATGTTGTAACCGAATTCGGAGCGGTGGACCTATATGGTAAAACTATGCAAGACCGCGCTAAAGCAATGATTTCCATCGCTGCGCCGGAACATCAGGAAGCACTCGATAAAGCAGCTTTTGAAAGATTCGGAAGCCATTTCCATTTCTGCTGCAAATAAAATTAAATCCCTTGTAACCGGAAAAATTTCCAGTTACAAGGGATTATCACCCCAATAACCGAATTTAAAACGACGTAAAATTTATGATGGACTGGAATAAACTTTTATCGGCACACCGTTATCATCCGGGGAGTTCAACCTCTTTGTTTCACTCCCACGACCGCTCTCAATTTCAGCGTGATTACGACCGCCTGATATTTTCTTCCCCATTCCGTCGTTTGCAGAATAAAACACAGGTATTTCCCCTGCCGGGTAATATTTTTGTACACAATCGACTGACCCACAGCCTTGAAGTAGCAAGCGTAGGGCGTTCTCTGGGCAATAAGGTCAGTGCTTTCCTCCGGAAAAAACAAATAGCGGTGGAAAATCCTGAAATTCTGGAAGAGATCGGGACAATCGTCAGCACAGGCTGCCTCGCCCATGATTTAGGCAACCCGCCTTTCGGGCATTCGGGCGAAGAAGCTATTTCCTATTTTTTCAGCGAAGGAGAAGGGCTTTACTTCAAAAAACTCCTTTCCGATGAGGAATGGAGCGACCTGAGCCATTTCGAAGGCAATGCCAACACGTTCCGTTTGCTTACCCACAGTTTTAACGGCAGGCGTCCGGGCGGTTACACGATGACCTATACCACGCTTGCCTCTATCGTAAAATACCCGTTCGAATCCACCAAAGCAAATTCCAAAGGATTCAAATACGGATTTTTCCAAAGCGAAAAAGAAATCTTCCGCCAGGTTGCCGAAGAATTAGGCATTCGCCAGTTAAGCGACCACCCGCTGCAATACGTGCGGCATCCGTTAGTGTATCTGGTGGAAGCAGCCGACGATATTTGCTATCAGATCATGGATATAGAAGATTCCCATAAATTACGGATTCTCTCCTACGATGAAACGACTGCCATTCTCGAAAGTTTTTATGACCGGAACGAAGACAAGGAAGATTTAAAGATCATTGCCAAAACATTCAAAATCGTCACCGATAAAAACGAACGCATCGCCTTCCTCCGTGCCGGGATCATCAACAAGCTGATCAATGCCTGTGCGGATATTTATTGCCAGAATTACGATGCGATCATGACAGGCGACTTCAACAGCACACTTATCAAACAACTGTCCGGCACCAACAAACAGGCCTACGATGCCTGCACGGCTCTGGCATATCAACGGATATACCACACAAACATCGTCACTCAAATCCAAATTGCCGGATTTAAGATTCTCGGCACCATTCTAAAAGAATACACCGACGCCGTATTGAAGCCGGAAACCTATTACGCCCGTAATATCCTGTCGATCATGCCGGAACAATACCAGGTGAGCAAAGAGGATTCCATGTACACCAAAATACAAACCGTTGTCGATTACGTTTCAGGGATGACCGATTCCTACGCCCTGAATCTCTACCGGAAAATCAAAGGAATAGACCTGCCGGAGATCAAATAATGTTTATTCATTTTTCAATGCTTCCACAGGATTGACCCGGGAAGTCCGGATGGTTTGATACCCCACAGTCAGCAAAGTCACGATAACGGCAAAACTTCCCGTCAGGGCGAAAATCCACCAGTTCAAAGGAGTTTTAACTATAAACCCTTGTTGCCAATAAGAAATAAACATCCACGCCAATGGACAGGCAAGAAGAAACGACGTTACGATCCAAAATACAAAACTACTGCACAACAGCAGCAATATATCCGATTGCGTAGCACCGTTTACCTTCCGTAACCCGATCTCCTTCACCCGTCTACCCACGGCATAGCAAGACATATTGAATAGCCCCGAAACACTTATTAATAAAGTGGCTACAAAGAACCATGAAAACATTTGGGATAATCCGATTTCCTTTTGATATAAAAGTTCATACGCCTTATCAAGGAAACCATAGCTGAAAATAAATTCCGGCATACGTTCCTCATAAATTTTTTGCATGGTTTTTAAGGCTACGCGAGGATCTCCCTGGACTTTTACAAAAACATAATGGGAACCGGTTCTGTAATCGATTGGAAAATAAATCTGAGGTTCTACCGGATTATACATAATTTTCGTATAGCTATCCTTCACAACCGCTCCAACTACATAATCAATTCCATAAACATCCAAATACTGTCCGATAGGATTCTCCAACCCCATTTTGCGTACAGCTGTTTCATTTAACACACAGTAATTTTTTGTCCCGAAATCAGATTTAAAAGGATTTTCCCCCGTCACCAATTCCATATTCATAAAATCGAAATAATTCCCCTCAACACGACAAATTTCCGTCATATAATCTACTTCTCCTTTAAAATCTTTCTTCTTGATTTGCCATGACTGTACCAAATCTTGCGGCAAACAGTTTTTTAGCGTCACATCCACAACTGAAGGTTCTTTCATCAACTCTTCCCGAACAACATTATAAGCAGACAACAATTTTCCCTCAATCTTTACATAAAATATATTCTCTTTATCAACGTCCAAAGTCATTGAAGTCATTGTATCAACCTGCTTACGAATAAAAAATACGGATAAAAGACAAGCTAAGGCTATGGTAAATTGAATGACAAGCAAACTTTTCTGTAAAAAGGCCAGTTTATGCCCTTTAAATTTTCCGAACAGGGTCTGTACGACATTAAAACGTGTCATGTAAAAAGCGGGAAAAGTTCCGGCCAATATAACTGTAAATATCCCCAACAACACTAAGAAAACATACACATACAAATTTCCAAAATAAATATGCAAATTAGTATTTAGTAACTCATTAAATATCGGGGCAAATCCAATAGTCAGGAAAATTGCAATTCCCATAGCCAACAGGACATAATAAGTGGTCTCCCGGTAAAAATCCATAACCAATCGTGTCCGCCCTGCCCCGTGTGTTTTACGCACTCCCGTGGAACGTGCTCTTAGAAAAGCCATAGAAATAAAAAGGCTGGAAAAGTTTACACACGAAATCAGCAGCACAATAAAAGCAGCCACAATCAAGATAACAATAAAAACCGTTCCATCCTGACTTTCCGACCCAAGATGAATATCCCGTAAAGGCTCCAAAGAAAGATGTGGTTCTGTTTTCTCGAAATAGGGAATGTTTCGAGGCAGGTTATCTTTCAACATTTGTGTCAGCTGGCCGCCAATCTTGTCAATATCCACTCCCTGACGTAACAGGAGATAAGTCTTAAAGCCTCCATAACCTCCCCAATAACTATTCGCCCTCTCGCCAAAGAAAGGGATTATCACATTAGCCCGGATATGGGAATTAGCAGGCATATCCTCCATGATTCCGTTCACTTTCCAATCGCGGTTTGCATAAGAAACGACCTTTCCTACGGCATCTTCGCCGGGAAATAGAAGAGCGGCTGTCGATTGGTCGATAACCATCCCGTCCAAAGAATGCAACACATGATCTTTCTGTCCCTCTTTTAACCGGAAAGTAAAAAAATCAAAAAAATTTTCATCCGCCATGATAATCCGGAATTGCTCATAATACCGCCGATTCACTCCAATCTCATTATTCAGCTCTGTATTCTCTACATTTACAATGCGGCACATTGCTTCTATCTCCGGCATTCGCTCTTTGGCTATCCCTCCCATTGGCCCAAAACCAGCGTAACTTCCTCTGGCTTCATTTCCCTCCAAACGATCATAGTAAAGTATCCGGTAAATCCTGTCTCCATGCTGATGAAAATTATCATAACTAAATTCCTGAACAGACCATAAGCCGACCAAAATAGCGATAGCCATTCCCAGACTTAACCCTATGACACTCATAACGGTCATCACTTTTTGTTTCCGAACATTCCGAAAAAAAATTTTTATACCATTGAGACTCATAACCAAAAGCTATTATATTACTCTTTTTCCCATTTCTCTCACACTAAAACCTTCACACGGCAACACCTTACAATATTTATACCAATCAACACAATAACATATAATCCAATAGATTACAAATCTGTAACATATTTAATTTGTCTATAAAACATACACCACATGTCCAAAAAACAAACACATATCCAAAAGATAATCCAATCCATGAAAACAAGTCAAAAAAATCTCCCTGGAAAATATTCCAAGGAGATTTTAAGGTCTGTTATCCTATTTAGAAAAAGATTACTTGGTCAAAATGCCTATTTCCCCAACTGTAATAAAGGAACGGTTATCCATTTCCCGTACCGCTTCAAAACGAAAATATCGTGCCGGATAAACTTTTTTAAAGTGAACAATCTGTGTAACCGGATTGTTCTTCATGTTACTAAATTCACCCTCTCCATCACACAATTCCCAGTTTTTACCATCCTTACTAACATAAAACCGATATAAAAAAACACTCCCGGCATACTCGTCGGCAGAGACCGGAGAATAAGTAAATCCTGACAATTGATGAATCTCACCCAAATCCACGTCCAAATGATGTGAGCTTCCGGATGATGCCGACTTCCAATATGTAACAGGATCATCATCTATTGCCCGTGCCGGCTCATATCCGGACACCTCTGAATCGGCATCTAAAATCTTCCAATTTTTCTTAGACACTTTCGGTTGCAATATAGCCGAATCTTGCCGGACTTCCGTAGTTCCGGCATAAAAAGCTCCTGCCTGTAATATATGAGCCTCTGCCCGGCTTTTATTCACCGTGAGCCTGAGTTTCTCCGCCTGGCAATCCGGGAAACGGAATAACCGCTTATACCCGATGGTCGTGCCTTTTGCCAGTTCTTTCCATTCCCCATCGCTATATGCCTCCACCGTAAACTCCTCCACCCGCTGTCCCTTGCGGATTTCTTCACCCACCATAAACACATTGAAGATTTCAGGCTTTAAAGTATATTCCACGGATTCCCCTTCTTTCAACACTTTTTCCGTTTTCGGGGCTTCCAGTTTATTATCGGCAAAAGTCCGGGAAATATACTCCCCGAATTCTTTCAGTCGGGCCACGTCCTGCTCATGAATCAATCCCCGGCGATCAGGCGGCACATTCAGCAATAAAACAGAATTATAACCCACCGACTGAAAATAAATATCCACCAAATGAGACAGCGATTTCACCTGATGATCTTGTTCCTGATGATAAAACCAACCCGGACGGATCGACACATCGACTTCAGAAGGATACCAGAACAACCGATCGGCAGCCATCACTTTTTCCCGGCTTCCCAAATCTTTTCCGGTGGCTTTCAATCCCAGCCGTTCATTGGCGGTTTCCGCATCTTCATATATAGACGATCTCAAAGGTGTGACGCTCCATTCGGTTTCACGTCCCAGTCCACGCTCATTTCCTACCCAGCGGACATCATCCCCCATAATAGCTTTCACAGCGTGAGGCTGCAAGCTGTCGATCACCCGGTAAAAAGCTGTCCAGTCGTAAACCTGCTTTTTCCCGTTCGGGCCTTCGGCATTCGCACCGTCGAACCACACCTCATGAATCTCTCCGTAATTCCCGAGTAACTCTTTCAACTGTTCCATAAACATCCGGTTATACACAGGAGAATCCCCGTAACAGGAAGCGTTCCGATCCCAGGGGGAAAGGTATACCCCGAATTTCATCCCAAATTTATCGCAGGCAGCCTTCAAATCACGCACCACATCGCCTTTCCCTTCTTTCCAGGGCGAAGACGCCACAGAATGAGCGGTGGTTTTCGTGGGCCACAGGCAAAAACCATCGTGATGCTTTGCCGTCAGGATCACCATTTTAAATCCTCCAGCCTGTAAAGCCTTCACCCATTGTTCCGCATTGAATCTTTCCGGGTTGAACAATTCAGGACTCTCTTTACCGTCTCCCCACTCCCGCCCGGTGAAGGTGTTCATACCAAAATGCACAAAAGCGGTCAACTCCATTTGCTGCCATGCGTATTGCTCCGCCGAGGGCACAACCCTCGCGGCTATATCGATTTTTTCCTCCGGGCTAATCCCCTGCGGAAAGGTCACTTCTTTCACATAATACTTTTCAGCCGGATGGCATGACACTATGCCTAAAGCCAGGACCAGCAATCCCAAATACCGTTTTTTCATACGCCTTAGCTTAAATAAATATTTACTTAAAATCAGATATACAACGCTTCTATCGCAAGATCCATATTCCCCCTGCGTTTCGCCCGGTCAGAGGGATGACCTGCATTTATCCAATATTCCCGGAACAGCTATCGCCCGCCTGTGCCCCACAGGGCCAACGGCTTCCATTCCACTCTCAACGTTTTATCGTCACTCGTTTAACCCCTGATTTCCCGCATTCCACGTCTATCGTCCGCATCCTGCCGCCCAATTCGTCTTCCGCCCAAACTTTCAATGTTCCGGACGCCAGCACATCAAGCACCAGTTTTTCAGCCGTCCTCGACACAATACGCACCGTTGCCGGGGAAAGGTATTTTTCTTCTACACCGACCACGGCCCAGCCTTCACGCACCGGACAAAGAAACAGTAAGCGATCGGTAAAACCCTGTAAAGTCATTTCAGCCGGATTTTTTAACAGGAAACCCGTCTTTTTTTCCCAATCGAAAACCAGCATTCTTTCTTCTTCGGACTCCGCGAGCCTTCCGCGATCCAAAGCATCCCGCCACCGGAAATCCTGCGGGCTAACTGTGGCCTTAACCGAAGATGCCGTTTTTTCACTATTCAGGTTATAGCAAATGATAGCCATAGCCTCCTCTCCCACAGGGGCAAACACCCGGAAGGCCTTCCCGCTGAATATCGGATTCGTTCCCAATTCGTCAGGAAACGGCACTGCCGGAGCCTGAGGTCGGAACACTTTTCCCCGGGCATCCACCAAAGGCCATATCAGTTCCTCTTTAAAATCGACAGGAGCGTCCGACAAATAAACAGGCCCTCCCGAAACAGCCTTAGAACGCGCCATCATTCCCCCGCAAAGGCTGTCACTGGAATGAAACATATCATGGTCCGGCCAAACAGTTTGTCCCTGCAAAAGCGTATTCACATACGATTGGTAAAGATGTGACCGTGCCATTGCCCGGTTAAATTTCTTATAATCGATACTCACCCGTGCTACTCCGCTATAACGGGTATTGTCTATATTCAGCACATTTTGTGCCATACAGTTCATCAACCCCATTCCCTGCCGACGGGCTTCGTCTTCCAAGGCTATATTACAATTCCTCGCCCGGTCGATCACCTCCGTATCGCCCATATACAAAGGCAGCATGAACGATTGGTTATCGACTTTCAGAAAATCAAAACCAAAGCCCTTCAACGCCTTTATATAATCGTGGTAAAACTGCACAATCCGGAGGGAATCCCCGCCCGGCAACAATGTTTCCCGATAAGGGAACAAGGCGTTCCGTGTGGTTTCCGAGAAATTATTTTCAGGAGAAATCCCCTGCCAATATCCGGTGAAATTATACCAAAGCCCGATCCACCTGATCTTATCATGCTGTCGCATATTCATGATCTTTCCCCAGCCATTCGGAAATTTTTTCTCGTCCGGGATAAAGCTCGTCAACTTTTGGGATTTATTCCTGACATGGCCGTCGTCTATCAACACAAAGCGCACAGGCAGGTCGGAAGCCTCGATCGCCTGCAAATCATTTATCAATTTCTGTTCGTCAATATCGAAATGATAATGCTCCCAGGAACACCAGCCCAGATATTCAAAAGCTTCATAAAACGACTTTTCCCCACGCCAATGGGTTTTATTCTCAGGAAGTGCCGAAATCAGGCACTCATACACTTTCCGGCTGGCTTCAAAAGGAGTATTTCCCCGCGCCAGGATCAAGGCCGGAACTTTCGCAGGCAACGCATCTCTACCCAAAGTGGAAATATACACCCGGACATCCCCGCTGGTGTCCACCTGAAAGCACGACAAGGAATTTTGCCCCGCCACCGCCTTCAACAGCATCCAGCCCCCATCTCCCAACTGCAACAACAACGCATCCCCTACCCGTGAAGGCTTACTATTAGAAGGAATACCGGGATAGTCCGCATGGCTCAACTCCGCAATATGTTGAAAAGGCCAGGGGAGCAAACGATTTGTATTATTAGGCCATTGATAGTCGCCGTCCCGGTCGTCCCGGCTGAAAAACAAACCCGAAACATAATCCGGTAAGTCCAGCCTGCTCCACACCGTTTGTTCTTTCCCGTCACCCCCCAGCATAACCACACCCTCCGGCAAGCGGCTTACTTCCAAACTGCCCGGCACTTCCCGTCCCGGCATACCCAGATACGACTTACCCCGGCGGTAAGCAAAATCACCTCCTTGAGGTTGCCCCTCTTCTACAACCATCTCCGCCCCTCTTTCACCTGCGTCGGCAGGATGAGGCGGACAAGCGGCATGAAGAGCCACACCCGGCAAGGACAATACCATCCCAAACATTAGCCGGATCATAAACTTCCCGCCAAAACATCTTCTGTTTTCAACAACCATTCTTTCAATAAGCCTTTAAATTTTTTGACCAATTTATCTTCACGCGCAGCTATATTATCCAATTGATGAGGGTCTTTCTCCCTATCGAAAAGATATATATCCCCGATTTTCCCGGCGTTAAACCCTATGGCAAACGTATAACGGTTATTCCGGATACCCCGGACTCCTGTTTTCAGGTCGGAAGGTTTGCAATGGTAATAAGGCTGAAAAGCAGGGCCTTTTTTCCCCTTTTTCAACACCTGTTCCGCCAAATTAAAGGTCTGCATTTCTGCCGGAATATCCTTTCCAAATCCCATTAAAGCCAACATCGTAGGGGCAAGGTCGGCAAACGTAATCTGCAATCCGGCATCCCTCCGGGGCTTCACCTGCTGCGGCCAACGGATAATCATCGGGATGGACATCGATTCTTCGTAGAAAACATCCTTTCCCGGCTCTTCGTGCATTCCCATGCTCACTCCATGGTCGGAGGTAAACACGACCATCGTATTTTCCGCCAAACCCAACTCATCCAACGCTTTCATCAGCCGTCCCACCTGTTCGTCCACACCCGTCATACAGGCATAATAATCCCGGATACTTTTACGGAAATAATCCCCCATAGGCGTACCCTGCGCAGGAATGGCAGGATTCCGGCAAATAGATTCCACATCCGTATCTTTGTATAAATCCTTATATCTCTGAGGCACCAGCTCATATCCCGTATGAGGAGGATTCATCGAAACCACCAATGCAAAAGGTTTACCCTCTTTCCGTTCTCCCCCCTCGTTTTTCAAATAGCCGATAGCCCGGTCTACTTCATACTCCGGACCCCACTGGTTCACATAGTAGAAACTATCCCTCACGGCATGCGCATCCCAATACATCGGACGCAGGTGGTAATCGTAGGTGCCGTATGCAACCCAATATTCAAAACCGTGCCGTCTGTTTGCGGGACACCATTCGTTCCAGGCTATTTTTCCCCGGTTATTATAAGTATCCACAAAAGGCCGATAAGGTGCATCCAAATGCCATTTCCCGATATATCCGGTGGAATATCCCTTGTCTTTCAGCACGTCCGACCAGCAACGGGCATTTTCCTGCAATTCCACCCCATACGGAGCCGTTTCCGAATTACAATTTCCCGTCACCCGGTTCGTCACCGGATACTGTCCGGTCATCAGCATCGCCCGCGCAGGGGACGACACCGGATAGCTGCTCACGGCATTGTCAAAAGCCACACCTTCTGCGGCAAGGCGGTCGAGATTAGGAGTCAGCACAGGCTCAATCCCTTTATATCCCAACGCCTGTCCCCGCCATTGGTCGGCCATGATAAAAATCAAATTCGGTTGTTTAACCTCCTGTGCTGCCGCTATGTCGGACAGCAGCAACACAGGCATTCCGGCAAACAACCATTTATTTCGGTCAATTTTTATCTCTAATCGGATCATCGTATTGTATTTGAAGATCCTCCAATTCTTTTCTCAATTGTTTGGTAATCTCTTCGGTTCCCGGTTGTCCGTAAATATTTTTCATCTCGGTGGGGTCTGACTGCAAATCATACAATTCCCACGCATCTATATCATTATAAAAATGGATCAATTTATACCGCTCGTTACGTACCCCGTAATGACGGCGCACGGCATGCTCTGCCGGAAATTCGTAATAATGATAATACAATGCCTTGCGCCAGTCGGCAGGATTTTCCCCTTTCAGCAAAGGCAATAAAGAAACGCCCTGAATGTCCGAAGGAATTTCAACCCCTGCCAAGGCAAGGAAAGTAGGCGCATAATCGATATTCTGGACCATCTGGCTAATATCTCCCCGGCGGTCGAAACCTTTCGGCAAACGCATAATCAAAGGCGTACGCATAGACTCTTCATACATAAACCGTTTGTCGAACCAACCGTGTTCGCCCATGTAGAATCCCTGATCGGAAGTATAAACGATCAGCGTATTTTCCAATAATCCTTCTTTCTCCAGCTCGTCCAGCAACCTTCCCACATTGTCATCCAAAGACTTCACCGTTTTCAGGTAATCTCTCATATAACGCTGGTATTTCCATTCAGCCAAAGCCTTTCCGGTTAATTTCGCCTTCTTAAACTCCTGGATAATCGGCTGATAATGGCGATCCCAGGCTGCTTTCTGGGCAGCATTCATCCGGCCATAGGTTCCCTCTGTTCCGTCTTTCCGGGTATACAACGAACGATAATGATCTTTCACATCGTCATCCAGCATTTTCAGATCATAGATCAAAGTCATATCTTTATCGATACTCATTTCCTGTTTCCCGGCAGCAATACGTCCCTGATAATTATCCCAGAAATTATCCGGCATTTCAAAAGTTTGATCTTCGAACAGAGCCAGGTCGGTGGTATCGCCCATCCAATTCCGGTGAATAGCCTTATGATGCACAAAAAGGCAGAACGGTTTCGTGGAATCTCTTTTTTCACGCAACCAATCGATACTCAGGTCTGTGATGACATTCGTCACATATCCGTCATAGCGGACATTTCCTTCGGGAGTGATAAAATCAGGATTGTAATAATCTCCCTGTCCCGGCAGAATTGTCCAATAATCGAAACAAGTCGGCGTTCCTCCCAAATGCCACTTCCCGATCATAGCCGTTTGATAACCGCCTTGCTGCAACAACTGCTGAACAGTTTGTTGCTGTCCGTTAAAGACTGCTCCGGTGGTGTTATCCTTATATCCGTTTTTATGACTGTGCTTTCCGGTCAACATAGCTGCACGGCTGGGACCTGAAAGAGAATTACAAACAAAACTATTGGTAAACTTCACCCCTTCTTTGGCAATCCGGTCAAGATTCGGAGTATTGATATACCGATTGTCATAACAGCTCATTGTCTGATAAGAATGGTCATCGGTCATGATATACACAATATTCAACGGTTTAGGTTGTTCCGCTTTCTTCGATGGATGCGCACACCCGTTCAAAACAGCCAATCCCGCCAAAGGAAGTAAATAGGTTGTCGTGTTCATCTTTGTCATAATAGATTAATAAATTATAGTTAGTTATTTCTTACCTTTTCCTTCAAATTCTTCCTGCTGCCGTTCCACCTCTTTCAAACGTAGCGCATTCAATTCATTCTGCAACTGCTCCACTTTCTTTTCAAGCTCGCGGTTATTGCCCCCGCGATTCGTGACAGCCACCTGCCCTCCTCCGGCAGTAGCCTCTTTTTTATCATACACCAGCGGTATACCGGGTTTCACACTTTCGAACTCGATCTCCCCGGCAACAGGCATCTGCGAACCTTTCAGCAACACTTCCGCCTTTACCCGTATTTTTCCTGGCTGCAAGGTGGAACGTACCAACACAGGAGCTGTTCCCCACACCACGGGACGCGGATTAGCCAGCACCGATTCATCTCCCACCAATCTTCCTTCCCCTTCGATCGTAAACCGGATATTGTAATTATTCAGCCGCTTGATATTGCCGTTGGCATCGGCCACTCCCGCCACCACTGTTACCAAATCCGATCCGTCGGCCACCAAATCCACGCCTTCATGATCCAGCCACAACACGATTTTGGAAGGACGGCGGGCGGGCATACGCTTATCCGTGGCAACCACTTTCCCATCAATCAATCCCTCTGCCAGCAAATAAACATCCTTCTGCTTTCCCCTGCGCGACAAAGCCTTGTCCGCCATAAAATCATACACATCGTCGAAACGGATCACCGGAGAAGGCATTCCCTGCTCACGCACAGGCTTTTTATAAACATACTGTTTTCCATCTTTGAACACAGTTAGCCTCACCTCGTCGCAATTGGAAAAAACAGTCACATCCTTCGGAGAAAAAGGAGTCATCTCATGGGCAATATACACCATCGGGCCTGTTTCCGCTATAAGATCACTCTTTTCGGGTGAACGCTGCGCCTTAAACATATAATAAGAATATTTCGGCTGCCGGAACACATCCATCAAACCACCGTAAAAAGGATCGGGATGATACCCCCGCTGGTGGTCGAAAGAATGCCACAAACATCCGCCTACATGCTGGCGGGAAGTCTGGAACAAAGTTTCATAACAAGTATATTGATAATTTGGAAAAGCATAATGATTCGCCTGCACCAGCATAGGCGATTCTCCCCAGGCCCGGCTCACCCGGCTCGGCGAATTATGCGAATTCCAGTCGTCCACATTATCTCCCCACTCCCGGGTGAAATAAGTAATATCCGGCTGCATCTGCTCGGCGGAAAATGCTCCACCTCCACCCATCAGGGGATGAGTAAACAATATTTTAAAATGCTCGTGTCCCTTGGCTGTGGCATCACAGCCGCAATAACAATAAGGGTACGGATACTCTTCCTCCACAATGTCCCGTGTTCTTTTCGCAAAATCGGCAGGATACCACGTTTCGTTCAGGATAGGTTCCCACATCCATACGGAAGGATGATTCCGGTCACGGCGCACCATATTCCGTATATCGGAATATACCCGCTCAGCAAAAATCGGAGCGTTATTCCAGAACTGCCAACCCGGGGTATTCACAATCACGAAAAGTCCCAGTTCATCACAGGCATCCATAAAGGCAGGATCTTGCGGATAGTGGGCGTTCCGGATCACTTTTAAACCGGCGTCCCGCAGTTTTTTAGCATCCCGCCAATGTAAACTATTGGAAAGCGCATTCCCGACCACGGCAAAATCCTGATGGCGATTCGCCCCGATCAACGGTTGTTCATACGGACGGCCATTGAGCCAAAAACCGTCTTGCCCTTTAAACTCTATACTCCTCACTCCAATCCGGCGGCGGTATCCATCCACGATTTTTCCCCGCCTGTCCTTCACACGCACCACCAATGTATAAAGATAAGGTGATTCAGGCGACCATAATTCAGGTCGTTTCAGGCGCATATTTCCTCCTACGGTGCAGGCACTGTCCGGAAGAATCCTCAATGAACGGAATGAAATAGCTTTTCTCACTCCGGCGGTATCCAGCAATTCAAATTCCACCCTCCCTGTAAAAGCCATATTTTCTTCGTTCCGCACATGCAAATTCAGTAAAATATCGGCCTGCTCTGCGGATACATGATCATAAGCCACAAACAAACCTCCCCCGGCCACTACCCGTTCGTAATTGGGATCGGTGATATATACGGGGCTATGGCTAATCAGGAAACAATCCCGGTAGATTCCTCCGAAATATGAAAAATCCAAAGATTCCTGGGGCTTTCCGGGAGGGTAGGCCGGATCGTTACTATTATCCGTCCAAACGGTAATGACATTATCTTTTTCCCAATCCAAAACTTCGGAAACATCTGCAATCACAGGTAAATATCCTCCAAAATGTTCTGTCACCAGCTTACCGTTCACCCACACTTTCGATTTACCCATGATTGCTTCGAAATGAAGAAACAATTTTTTCCCTTTCAAGCGGGCATCCGGCGTAAAATGTTTTCTATACCAGGCTCCTCCCTGATAATTCACACAACCGCTGGCCTCTGTGGGCAAATATTCCAAACCATGAGGAAGTTGCACAACCTCCCAGCCCGAATCATCGAAATCCGGTTTCCAGGCATCCGGAGCTTCCCCTTTTACAAAACGCCAGGCGGCATTCATATTAAACACTTCCCGTCCGGAATTCACCAGCGGATAAAAACCAGCCGTTGAAAAAACAGGTTGATACTCCTTTCCAAAAATAGGTAAACCTATTACAATGAATAAGATAACTACAAAAAAATGCCTCATACAGACTTATGCTTACGAATTTAACAACTTTCAAAGATAACCAAAAAAATTATTTTTTGTCTTAGTTTTTAAAAATATTCAAAAATGATTCCCCATCCATTCCACGACTTTGCCAATTACTCCCATTCCATATTGATAATTTTAAAGATTGTTTCCTCTCCCAGTATTTATAGCTGCACACACATCCATACATATAGCGACGAAGCTTTACTTCAAACAGTTCAAAAACCGGAGAACAAAAATTGAAGTATTCCCCCCATTTTCCGTCCGGAACATTTAAATATTATCAACCTGTAAGAAAAGGAAAGCGAGCTGAAAAAGAAGAAAGGAAGGAACGAAATAAAAAACAACAAAATATGAAATAAAAAAAGACAGAATTCTGTATGATTCCAAAATTCCGTCTTTTCAATATAATGTATTTTAATCCAAATTTGGACAAAACCACCACTTCAGGATTTACATTTTCTAAATTTAATTTCCTTTCACTTAGTTTTTATAACCTCCCGATGCAGGAATAAATTATTTTAACAATTCTTTCACTTTGGCAGAAATAGCTTTTCCGTCGGCCAGCCCGGCTAACTTCTTCGTGGCAGCCCCCATAACTTTTCCCATATCCTGAGGAGTAGAAGCCCCGGTAGAAGCGATAATTTCTTTCAACGCAGCAGTCAATTCTTCGTCACTCAACTGTTTCGGCAGAAACTCTTCCAACACAGCCACCTGCGCGGATTCTTGCCCGTAAAGGTCATCCCGTCCCTGCTCTTTATAGATTTCTGCCGATTCTTTTCCCTGCTTTGCCAGCTTCTGAATGATCTTGATACATTCCGCATCGTCGATCTGGTCTCCGGCTCCCGGCCTGGTTTTAGCTTCTAAAATCACTTTCTTAATATTGCGTAGGGTTTCCAGGCGTACCTTGTCTTTAGCTTTCATGGCACTTTTAATGCCTTCGCTAACTTGTTCTTCAATTGTCATCATGATATATATTTAAAATAAATAATCCGATAGTAGGGCGAAAATACTATTTTAATTTTAAAACCTCTTTATCACCGAGGACGTTAATTTAACAAATAATGTAATTTAACATCAAAACTATATTTAGGCATAATTTTTGAAGTAAATTTGCCGAACTTAAAAACCAAATATGAAAGTTTTAATCAGTCTATTCCTAATCCTCACATCCGCCTGGGCATTCGGCCAGCAAGATTCTGTGATTATTACCACCCCCACCGACACTCTGATCGTTACTCCGAAACTGAGTACAAGCCAGCAAAAACAGCTATTGCGACAGCAGCGGCGCGACTCGATCCGGGCCCATAAAAAAGTATGGACATCGATTCTGGGAGGCCCCTCCTATAATCCGGAAGCCTCATTGGGAGTGGGAGGAGCTATGCTGATGTCGTTCAGGATGAACAAAAACGACTCGATCAGCCAGCGTTCCTTCATTCCGGTGGGATTTAACATTTCAATCAACGGAACTTTCATCGCTGCCGGGGCAGGAACTTTATTCTTCAACGAAAATAAATTCCGCATCTATGTGAAATACGGCTTCCGGACAGAGCCTGCGAATTTCTATGGCATCGGATACGACCAAATCAAAGAAGGGGAACGCCTGAAAGACCTTTTCGGCAAGGATTCGGTGACTTTCCACAAAACCAGCATTCAGTTCAATCCCAAATTCGTATGGGAAATTCTTCCCCACCTATACACGGGAGCGCTGCTCGACATCAATTACGCCAAATCCAAAGATATGTCCTATTTCATGGAGCAGAACGCAGCCATTCAGAAATATGGTAAAAAATACCATAACATCGGTTTGGGGGCACTTCTTCAATATGATACCCGCGACGATGTAGCCACCCCTTACCACGGGATGCTGCTAAGCGCGATGGGTACGCTATACGGTAAATATTGGGGAGGTGATTTTAATTACGAAATGTTAGAACTGGAATACCGCCAATTCCAGCAATTGTTCAAACGCAGAAGCACCCTCGGCTGGACGGTTAAAAGCCAGATCGGTTTCGACAATGTTCCCTACACGGAATTGCCGATCTTCGGCTCGCCTTTCGACCTGCGGGGGTATCTATGGGGAAAATACCGTGATAAATCGATGGCCTATGGAATTGTGGAATATCGCCACATGTTCATGTCGCAGGAAGCCTATGAACGGGGAGCTTTCTGGTCGAAATTCGGAGCGGTGGCATGGGTAGGAACCGGAACTATTGGAGACACTCCCGCCAAATGGGACAAATGGAAATTCAACTACGGCGTCGGCTTGCGAATCCAATTGCAACCCCGTAAGAATTTCCGTCTGGACATTGGACGGGAACCGGGACAAAAATGGGGCGTTTATATGAATATGACCGAAGCCTTCTAAAAATCTTAGAAAATACTTAAAATGGAAATAAAAAGCAGAAAATAGCCCGTTACTTTTTGTATTTTTGCAAACGAAAGGGCGGATTCTCCTAATCCAATTAATTTTATTTCCATGAAAAGTTCCATCACGAAGAAAACCATCTGGAACATTGCTTATCCGATCATGTTCGGTAACCTTGCCCAGACTTTGATTACTCTGACCGACACGGCTTTCCTGGGCCGGGTCAGTGCCATCGCGCTGGGGGCTTCCATGATGGCGGGAATCTACTACTATGTGTATTCCACCCTTGCCTGGGGATTCGCCATAGGGGTACAAATTATCGTGGCACGCCGCCTCGGAGAAGGCAGGCTTGAAAGGATCGGAGTGGTGTTCGAACACGGGCTCGTTTTCGTGCTGGTATTGGCATCGGGACTATTCCTGCTGCAACACTTCTACACCGCCGACATATTACACAGCATTATCAAGTCGCCCAATATATACGCGGCGGCTATGGAATATATGGACTACCGCCACTACGGTATCATTTTCGTATGTTTCAATTTCCTGTTCCGCGCCCTATACATCGGGCTTTCCAATACCAAAGTCATTAGTTTTTCCACAGCCTTAATGGCCGGAGTAAATATATTTCTGGACTACACGCTGATCTTCGGGAAATTGGGCTTTCCCGAAATGGGAATCGGCGGGGCAGCCTTCGCTTCGGTATGCGCGGAAATTGCCGCCTTCTGCTTCTTTATTATTTATACAGTTACCCAGCTACCGATTAAAAAATATGCTCTGTTTGCCTTTCACAAGCTGGAAGGCTGGCTTATGAAGGCTATTTTAAAAATCGCCTTCCCCACAATGCTGCAAAAGTTATTTTCTTTCGGCACCTGGTTTATTTTCTTTGCATTGGTGGAGCACATGGGCGAGGAACCGATCGCGGTAACCGGAGTGGTCAGAAGTGTCTACATGCTTATCGCTATTCCGGTCTTTGCTTTTGCCGCAACCTCCAACACCCTCACCAGCCGCCTGATCGGAGAAGGGAAACAAGCGGAAGTCATCCCTACTATCTATAAAATCACACGCCAAAGTTGCCTGGCGGTACTTCCCATTCTATTCTGCTGCTTATTATTTCCCCAGCTGGTATTGTCGATATACACCAACGATCCGTTACTGGCCGAGGCTTCAGTGCCTTCGCTCTATGTCATCTGTTTTGCCGCACTCACCTTAGGATTCGGAATGACATTCTTTGAAGCTGTCTCCGGAACGGGCAACACGATCAATGCCCTGCTTCTGGAGTCGGTTGTCCTGGCCGCTTACACCCTGTCCGTATGGTTTTTTGCCTCCTACATCGGTACTCATGTAGAATGGGTATGGACAAGCGAAATCACCTATGGCATCCTGATCGGGATATTATCCCTGTTCTATATGAAATTCGCACACTGGCAAAAGAAAAAGATATAAACACACCATGATCAACCTTTTAAATCGCTTTGCGTACCATCAAAACACAATAACACAGAAGAATATGAAAAAAATATATACCATACTTTATCTTTGCTTTGTTGTTTTCTGCATCAACATTTTCATCATCGTGTTCAAATCCAAAGCAGCAAACATCCCCTTACCCGTAGCCTATGCCCAGGACGAAAATAACCCGGTGCCCCTGGTTTCCGACGTTTTCATGCCTGCGGAATTCGACCTGGCAGGCGAAGCCGTGCCCTTACAGCGGCTGGATGTGCAGGAATCGTTTAAAAAAGAACTGATCGTGAACACCTACCTGCACTCCCACACCATACAGATATTGAAAAACGCCCCCAGAATTTTCGCCGTCATTGAGCCGATACTCAAAGCGAACGGAATTCCGGACGACTTCAAATACCTTGCTGTCATCGAAAGCAATTTGAATCCGCTGGCGGTATCGCCTGCCGGAGCAGTAGGGGTATGGCAATTCATGAAAGGCACGGCACAGGAATTAGGCTTAGAAGTGAACGCAGAGGTCGATGAACGCTACAACATTGAAAAATCGACCGAAGCCGCAGCAAAATACCTGCAAAAAGCATACGAAAAATTCGGATCGTGGACAATGGCGGCAGCTTCATACAATGCCGGAAGTTCCATGATTTCCAAACAAATGGCCATCCAAAAAGAAACCGATTATTATGACCTGCTATTGGGAGAAGAAACCGGACGCTACGTTTTCCGCATACTCGCCCTGAAACAGATCATCAACCATCCGGAACTGTATAATTTTAATGTACGGACGATCTACCCCAGCGAAAAGGTTAAAAAAGTAAAGGTTTCCGGAGAGGTAAAAAGCTGGGCGGACTTTGCCCACGAGCAAGGCATCAGCTACAAAATATTAAAACGCTTTAATCCCTGGCTCCGGCAAACGGACCTTCGTAACTCCCACCGTAAGACTTACGAAATTTCTATCCCGGAAAAAACAGAGTTGTACAAATAATCTATACCCCGGAACCGAAACGATCGGACTGTTTATTGCAACAGTCCGATCGTTTCGATTTATAAAAATTATATGAAAATTATTTTATGGATTTTGGATGCCCTTTCAGGATCGGATCATAACACCCCCCAAAACTTAATTCGGGAACGCCTCCCCAGAAACGATTTCAGGCAATTTCAGGAACAAATGCAAACCGGAACAACCGGGAAAACGTATACGAAAAATCGCTTAAACATTAATACTTTTATTTAAATAACCCCAAAAATCCATATACGACGACCTTTTTCAAATTTTGAGCACGCTATTTGCATATACATGAATAGTTTGTATATTAGCTAAGTGGTACAAAAATACGTGAGTCCCCCGGACATTTGTTTCTCTGGGGACAGGTGTAGTCCGTAACTCAAAAAGATAACCAATATGAAAACTGTAAATATAACTTGTGAAAACACGCAACAAGAATATGAAATAGAACTGGGGTTAACGCTCAGGGATATAAAAAAGATCATATTTCCAACCAATCATAACCATATATTGGGAGCGCTGGTCAATAACCAGTTGCAAGACTTGCAGTATGTGATTATGAATCCTAAAAGGATCAACTTCATTGATGTGACCTCTCTCGACGGATACAGCATCTATTCGCGTTCGCTGATCTTTGTCCTGTATAAAGCGGTCTGTGACCTGTTCCCGAAAAAGATTTTAAGGGCGGAACACATCATTTCCAACGGTATATTCTGCCGGGTGGTAAACAAAGATATAATCTTAACCCCGGAACGGGTGGAAATGTTGAAAAAGAGGATGCAGGAAATTATCGATGAAGACCTTCCGATCAGCCGGGAAGAAATACCGACCGACGAAGCGATCCGGATCTTCCAGAGAGCAGGCCTGAAGGACAAGGCCGAATTAATGGAAACCCGGGGAAAGCTATTCACTTCCATTTATTATGTGGATAGTGTGCTCGACTATTTCTATGGAACTTTAGCACCTTCGACAAGCTGCCTGAAAGTGTTCGACCTGATTCCTTACAAAGACGGTATGTTGCTTTGCCTCCCGGACCGTTCGAATCCTTCGGAACTGCTTCCCGTGATTCCTCAGGACAAACTGTTTCAGGTGTTCAGCGAATACAAACGTTGGGGAAAAATTCTGGAAGTCACGGACATCGGGGTATTGAATAAAGTGATCGAGAAAAAACATTCCGGTACGATCATCAAAATCAGCGAAGCCCTGCACGAAAAGAAAATATCGCAAATTGCCGATAAAATCAAAGCCCGGCATAAAAAAGTGAAAGTGATCCTGATTGCAGGTCCTTCTTCCTCCGGGAAAACCACATTCGGCATGCGGTTAAGCGTTCAGCTCATGGTGAACGGCATAAAACCGGTAAACCTTTCTCTGGACAATTATTTCGTAAACCGGGAATTGACACCCAAAGACGAAAAAGGGGAATATGATTACGAAAGCATCGATGCTCTGGACATCGCCACTTTCTCCAGCGACATGTTGCGCCTGATGGCAGGTGAAGAAGTGGAAATTCCTAAATTTTCCTTTGAAACCGGACAAAGGTATTATGACGGGACAAAGGTGAAAATTTCACGGAACAATGTGATCATTGTGGAAGGCATACACGGATTGAATCCTAAATTAACCCGGCTCTTACCACCGGATTCCCTGTTTAAAATATTCGTATCGGCACTCACATCTATTTCGATCGACAACCATAACCTGATCAACCCCACGGACAACCGACTGATACGGCGAATGGTACGCGATTATAAATACCGGAATTATTCTGCGCTCGACACCTTGAAACGTTGGGAAAGTGTATTACTGGGCGAGCAGAAACACATCATTCCTTATCAGGAAGAAGCCGATGCCATCTTTAATTCGGCGCTGATCTATGAATTAGGGACATTAAAAATACAGGCAGAGCCGTTGTTGCGGGAAGTCACCCAACAACATCCGGAACATTCCAAAGCATTGCGCCTGTTGAAATTTTTCTCATATATCCAGGCAGTTCCCACCCGTGAAATTCCCCCCACATCCATATTGAGGGAATTCCTGGGAGGAAGCAGCTTTAAATATTAAGCAGCAAGACAACCGGAAAGGCGGCAGAATCTTAAAATTCAAAATATCAATTATATGATTTGCCCTAAAAAGTTTATTTTACTTTTTAGGGCAAATTGATTTTAAAGATCACCTGAAAATCCATCAAACAGCAACTTTCGGATAGATATTCACTTTAGTAAAACCGGAACTTTGCCGGACATATCGTTCCGCTTTATTCAAATTCAGCAATCGTATTCTCGATAATACCGATAGCCTGCATCAGTTCCACTTTGGTAATCACCAAAGGCGGAGCAAAACGGATAATATGCTCATGGGTCGGCTTAGCCAATAATCCTTTATCCTTCAACTTCAGGCATACATCCCAGGCGGTTTTTCCATTTTTAGGCTTGATCACGATAGCATTCAACAAACCTTTCCCCCTCACCTCCCCGATAATATCCGCATGAATACGGCTCATCCGGTCGCGAAATACCTGCCCTAATTTAGCGGCGTTCTCCGCTAACTTTTCCTCCTTCACCACTTCCAGCGCGGCTATCGAAACTTTCGCAGCAACAGGATTGCCCCCATACGTAGACCCGTGTTCGCCCGGCTTGATACAAAGCATAATATCGTCATCGGCAAGCACACAAGACACCGGCATCATTCCACCGGACAAAGCTTTTCCCAACACTAAAATATCCGGCCTCACCCCTTCATAATCACAGGCGAGCAACTTACCGGTACGGGCGATCCCTGTCTGTACCTCATCGGCAATGAATAGCACATTATAGGCCCGGCAGAGATCATAGGCCTGTTTCAGATACCCGTCGTCCGGCACATATACCCCGGCTTCTCCCTGAATAGGCTCTACCAGAAATCCAGCCACATTCTTATCACGGATCACCTCCTCTAAAGCTGCAATATCATTATAGGGAATTTTGATAAAACCGGGAGTAAAAGGACCGTAACCGCTATATGAATCCGGATCGCTCGACAGGGAAACAATCGTAATAGTCCTGCCATGAAAATTCCCGTTACAAACAATAATCTTAGCCTCCCTGTCGGGAATCCCTTTTTTCAGGTATGCCCATTTCCGGCATAATTTCAACGCCGTTTCATCCGCCTCCGCTCCGGTATTCATCGGCAACACTTTATCGTAACCAAAATAGCGGGTGACATACTCCTCCCACTCACCCAACACATCATTGTAAAAAGCCCGCGATGTCAGCGCCAGTTTCTGTGCCTGTTCGGTCATTGCCTTCACGATTTTCGGGTGGCAATGTCCCTGATTTACGGCTGAATAAGCCGATAAAAAATCGAAATATCTCTTATGATCCGTATCCCACACATAGATTCCCTCGCCGCGTTCCAATACCACTGGGAGCGGATGATAATTATGGGCTCCGTAGCGAGCCTCCCGGTCCATAAAGTCCTGCGCTGTCATCATAGCTGTATCATTTTAGGTTCGTAATCGTTTGCAATATGCAATTTGAGAAAAAAAAGGAAATAAAAAAACAATTCACAAACCTTTTTTACATCTTACGATAGGGTACCCCGGTAAAACGTAACCTCCGGCAAGCCACCGGAACGGCGGCACGAAAAGAAATAAAAGCGTATCTACGTCCTATTTTTGACAAAAAAAGCCTGAATAAAACTCAGGCTCCTCTGTTTTTTTTCCTCTTAAAAAAACCGAGATACTTACGCATCAGTTCCCGAAGAGTGTCGAACGACTCCTGATAAGAAACACCCACTCCCTGTATAGTTTCCGTATTATTATAGATCAACTTCTCGTCTGTATGGGAATAAGCCTTCATCTTCAGCGTTCCCTGCCTGTTCAGCTTCACCTCCAAATCGAAATCCCCGGCAATATTATTCGTATTACTGTTCCCTGCGGCCGTATTTCCCACATCCATATTTCCATTCGCCGACAAGGTGATACGGTCGTTCAGCAATTGAGTGGACAAAGCAACTTCAATCTCGTCCGTCGTCACCTGATGATCCGCCACCCGGTATGCCAAACCAATATCGACCCGGTTGCTGATTTGGGATAGCCAACGGGACAACTGGCTGGAAATCATTTCAGTCACGGTAGACACCCCGGCCATTCTCGCCTGATCGCCCCAGCGGGCATCGTTCTCGTCGGTACGATAAAACTTACCCATAACCAATAAGGCGAACATTTGCTTATTGATTTCGTCCTGGCTGGAAAATAAACTTTGCACATAACTCTTCGTCTGCGACTCCAGCGTGGGGAAATTAATGTCGAATTTCACCAACGGATTCACCAGATTGTCCGATAAATTCAGAATGCACTCCACCGGAACTTTCCGCCCTTTTTCCTGCGATTCAAACCCCTGTTCCGTTCCTCCCGCCTCAACCGGCAACAATTCAGTCAGAGAAGTCTTGATGTTATAAACAGCAGAAATATTCAATGTAGCGTCGTAAGGCGCACCATTCCAGGCAATCGTTCCGCCTTGCTTCAATACAAAATTTTTATTGACCAGATTACTGAGGGTGAACTGGTAATTTCCCTTAGAAATCCGATATTCCCCAAACATTCCAACCCCGCCATCCTTATCCAATACCACTTTTATGTCCCCTGTACCATTCACATGCAACACATCCCCCACCGTAGGATCGAATACCACATCTACCTCCAAATTATCATTCACTTCCAAATTGGCATCCAAATTAATATTCACTTTTTCACTCGTCACCTGGGTCCTTCTTCTCATCTGCTGTCCGGTATTGACAAAATGCAGGAAATTATTGGCTTGCGTAGAAGCAGTTTCGGTTAAAGGAATAAATAACTTTGAATTATTCTCAGTCCGGGCTGTCACGGTGATATTATTCTGTCCGTTCCGATTGTTCAAATCCATCAGGCCACTCAGAAAAACCCGCCCGTAAAACGCATCGTTATCGCTGAAAGCCGTATTCATAAACATAAAATTCTGGAATTGCATTTGCAAATCGTACTTATTTTGCTGCATCTCATAGCCGCCGTTAAACACGAGCCTATTGCCATTTATATCCTTTACGGCAAAATTATTGAATAACAAACGGTTGTTCACAATATGCACCTTATCCGTAATGAAAAATTTCGAATTCAATGCATTCACTTTCATAATGACAGAATCCAGCTGCAAAGAGCCCGAAATATCCGGCTTTAAAGCCGTTCCGCTGATATTCACCCTTCCGGACACTCCACCGGAAGTTTCCGACACCCATTCCGAAGCATAAGTATTCAAACGCTCCAACCCCACTTGTGCCAGCCGAATATCCACATTCAGGGAATCGTCACCCGGAATATAATACCCGGCTATCGTCAGCGGAACTTGTTCACCCACACGGTTTTCCGCCCCTATAATCACGCTCCGGCTATCCGCATCCCAGTATGACCTGAGCCGTAACGAGCCTAAGGTATCCCGGTTCACCCCCCAATCCTTCACATCGAAGTCGGACGCCAGCAAACGATCGTTATAATAATCCTGCACAGTCAGGTTTCCGGTAGCCAATCCAAAAAGATGAAAACGGTTATTGAATATCATCCGGTTCAGTTCCGATAAATCGAACTGATTCAGATCGATAGACAATTTTTCTTCCGGATTTTCCGAAATTTTCCCATTCACCGACAAAAAACGCTGATCGCGTCCGATGGAAAAATTCTCCACAGCAATCTGCTTCCCTTCAATCAGAATCTTCGATTTCCTGACATGCCATACACTATCGGCCAGGACAATCACCCCCGGCTCCATCCCGATTTCCAAATGATAACCGTTCTTCCCGGCAGGGATAAAAGTAAGCCCGGTTTTCAGCTCTCCGCTATAAGTGTGGCGTCCCCAATTACACCACGAGATTTTATTATCGACATGATTGTTATGCACGCCCAATTCATTCCGTACATTATACAACTCATAAAGATCGGCATATCGAACCCGGTCGGCAGAATACAGCACCTGTAAACGCTCCTCATTCCCCGTCACCCGGATACCGGAATGAAGCAAGCAAAAATCCTGATAAAGAATTGTGTCGGCATTCAGCCTGACATCTAAAAATTCATCCCCATTGCGGAAATCAACGAATAATTTGCTCCCCGGCGACACGCTGAGGTCAGGAAACATGACTTTCAATATCCGGTTGGCATCCTTTATATTGGCATTACCATGAAGATCGACCTTCTTCAGCTCATTTTGAATAGCCTTTCTTTGTTTTTTCTTATCCGCATAAGCAGGTAAATAATTATGCACCAGGTTGAGGGCAAAATCCAAAGGACGCACATCCTGATAAGTCCCTTCCAAAGCAAGATCCAACACCTCGGAATTCAGATTAACCGTATTGAGTTCCCCCTCCCGGAAAACCTCAATCCCTATATCCTCTATATTAAAACTATCCGCCGAAGTTCTGTAATTAAAATCCGATAAAGACAAATTGCTGAAACTCCTGTCCCGGTTTCCGGCAGAAACCAGATCGAAAGACGTAGAGAATCCCTCTTTTTCCGCCTCGGTAATAGAAAAGCCAAACTGTTCCAGGTCGGCCACGTCAATCCCTCCCCTGACGCTCCAAAAGCGCAGGGAATCGTCCGTATCCATCGACATCACCACATTTCCTCTTGCATTTTCATTATCAAACGAAGACAATAAATCGACCTTGTCGCCTTCCCAGCTCAGGAATAAATCGATGTCCCGAAGCTGTCCTTTCTGCACGTTCAGCTTATTCAGCTTACTTTTCACATTAAATGAAGTTCCGGCTGTATCCAGCTTGCCGGAATAAGTCCCTGCCAAACCTCCGGTTCCCAACAGGTCTATTCCCGTGAACCGCCCATAGTTTACCCGGTTAAAATTAAAATCCCCATACATCCGGGAACAATCCACCGTATCGCCCTCACAAGGCTTATATATAAACTTCAAATCTCCGGTCAGTGCAGGCGTATTACTTTGAGCCGTCACCGTAAAATCTTCCAGCGATCCGTTAAAATGAATCCGGCTAAAATCCACATATTCCAACTGATGCAAAGGCGAAGGCACAGGGATATTCATATTGAACCAGGGCAGATATACCGATTCAAGATCGTCCGGATTCAAATGGGCATCGGTCATCTCAATATCGAAAAGAGTATTCCACACCTTGGGCAACCCGCTCGATTTAAACTGTCCCTGAAAAACACTCTTGTCTCCGAGTTCAAAATATAGATCGTGTCCCTCAAGCTGATTGATGGTATTCGACACCACCCCGCTGCATTTAACCGTATTGTTAATCCCCCGCAACACTCCGTTAAAATAAGCCAGGTCGATAAAACTGACATACGAAGGCCCGATCTCGTAATATTGCTGCATCTTCGTGGTGAAATTACGCCAGTCGTGCTGATTGGGTGTCCAGTTAAATTCCAGCTTGATCAAATCCACCAAACTGCGCTCCAAAGCGATCTTTCCCTCTGTTATCAGAAGATTATCGGCACGCGCAGCCACTTTCCCGTCGAGCTGCCGGATGGCCAATCCCGATTTTTCTATAAAATTCAGTCCCGTTACCCGCATCCCGGTATAATCATCCCCGAAATGAAACTCCGAAACATCCACATTCAAATCACGGCAATCCACATCTGTCCAATTCACCCCGTAATCCACAGGCTCATACTCATCCTCCCGATAAGTAAAACGGGAATTACGCACACTCACTTTCCTCAATCCCACCAGCCAGCCACGCTCCTCCTCGTTCAACACTTTTCCCGGAGCTTCCGGAGCCTGTTTTCCCCGCAACGAATCGATAAACATCTCAATATTCATCATCGCCCCGCTATCCCCGCGTATCACATATAAATTAAAGCAAGCCTTATTAAAAGTCATCTCACGAACCGTAAAACTCCGGTTCACAAAACTGAAAGAATCCGCTTTCACTTTCAAGTTCTCACAAAACACCAATGTGTCGTTCTTAAAATCCCTGAGCAGCACATCGTTCAGCACCAAAGAACTCATCGGCCGGAACTCCACGCCGCCAATCTGCATCTTCACCCCGGTCACTTGCTCGATCCTCTCGGTAACATATTTAACCAAAGCCGTTTGCACATAGGGAGAACGCAGCAGGATATAAGAAATACCCAACAAGAAGATCGCTCCTGCAAAAAAGAGGAATAATATTTTGAAAAACTTTTTTATGCCTGCTGTTATTTAGATTGCATACAAAAATATTAATATTGCAGAATATTTGAAAGAGAAATGAGTATAATAATCTTAGGCATAGAATCTTCTTGTGACGACACATCCGCCGCCATATTAAAAGACGGCGTAGTGCTATCCAACATCATCGCCAGCCAAAAAGTGCATGAAGCCTACGGAGGCGTGGTTCCGGAACTGGCATCCAGGGCACATCAACAAAACATAATTCCGGTGGTTTCGCAAGCAATAAAAAATGCCGGAATCGAAGTCAAAAACATCAACGCCATAGCTTTCACCCGTGGCCCGGGCTTGTTAGGATCGTTATTGGTGGGGACTTCTTTTGCCAAGGGATTCGCTATTGCCAACCAAATCCCGATGATCGAAGTGAATCATTTGCAGGCACATATCCTGGCAAATTTCATTAAGGAGCCGGGAGTGGAAAGCCGTCAGCCTTCGTTCCCTTTCCTGACCTTACTGGTGTCCGGGGGAAATTCACAATTGATTATTGTGCGTGATTACCTCGATATGGAAATGATAGGGCAAACCATTGACGACGCTGCCGGAGAAGCCTTCGACAAATGTGCCAAAGTGATGGGATTACCTTATCCGGGAGGCCCGGTGATCGACCGCCTGGCCAAAGAGGGCAATCCCAACCGTTTTGAATTTAACAAACCTCAGATTCCGGGATTGGATTATAGTTTCAGCGGACTGAAAACCTCTTTTCTGTATTTCTTGCGGGATGAATTGAAAAAGAATCCGGATTTCATACAGCAAAACCTCAACGACCTGTGTGCATCGTTGCAAAAAACGGTGATCGATATATTGATGTCGAAGCTAAAGAAAGCCGCCAAGCAAACCGGGATCAAACAAATTGCCATCGGTGGAGGGGTTTCGGCAAACTCTGCCCTGCAAAAAGCCGTACACGAAGAAGCCGAACGTTCCGGCTGGGAAGTCTTCATCCCCCGGCTCGGTTTTTCCCTCGATAACGCCGGAATGGTCGCCGTAACGGGTTATTATAAATATCTGGCCGGACAATTTGCCGGACTGGACTCAGCCCCTTATGCCCGAACCACCCTGTGATTTGCAGGGAAAGATGCTGCAATAAACCCGGTGCGGAAATCCGTCGGGGAAATTTTGCCCGGTCATAAAAGCCATAAAATATAAACCGTGATGAAAATATTAGTTACCTATAACATCCCCCGCGAACCGTTCGCCTCCCTACCGAAAGACTGGGAAGTGACATTTCCCGACAAAGAGGCTTTGGAAAAAGAAGAACTGATCCGCATGCTCCCCGATTATGAAGTTATGTTAGCCATATTTCATCACCCGATCGACAAAGAAATCCTCGATGCCGGAAAGAAATTAAAATTAATCAGCAACTACGGGGTAGGCTATAATAACATCGACATCCAATATGCCCGGCAAAAAGGAATTGCAGTAAGCAACACCCCCCAATCGGTATGTAATCCCACCGCAGAGCTGGCAATGGCTTTGATGCTCGCCGCCGCACGGCGTATTGCAGAATGCAACCTGCGCATACGTTCCGAAAAAGAATCCATGTGGGGAACGATGTGTAATCTCGGTTTCGGGCTGGAAGGGAAAACACTGGGAATCATCGGCATGGGAAACATCGGTAAAAATGTGGCCCGCAAGGCGGAAGCTTTCGGTATGAACATCCTGTATCACAACCAGCGCAGCGAAGTGCCGGGTTACCGCAAGGCCAACCTGCCCACCCTATTGCAACAATCCGATTTCATCACGCTTCACACCCCGTTGACCCCGGCTACCCGCCATTTGATCGGGAAACAGGAATTAGCACAAATGAAAAAAACGGCTATATTGATAAACACCGCCAGAGGAGCCGTGATAGATGAAGCCGCTTTAACCGAATGCCTGATAAAACGGGAAATTGCAGGGGCTGCCCTGGATGTTTTCGAATACGAGCCCAAAATCACGGAACAGCTATATCAGTTGGATAATGTCGTGCTCACCCCGCACATCGGCACAGGCACGATAGACGCCCGCATTGCCATGGGGCAGGAAGCTCTCGATAACATCCGCAACTTCTTTGCAGGCACTCCGACCAATATTGTAAACTGATTACAATTTATTTTGAAACAAATAAAAAAAGGAAGAATAGTAAAAAACACTCTTCCTTTTTTATAACCGGGCTTCATCCCCACAAACAAATAAAAAGCTGCCAAACAAATTTGGCAGCTTTTCCTTATATTTCAACGACTTTCGGTTATCAATTGAATTTCACAAAATTCTCCTGAGACATCGGTTCTTTCGGGTATTTCAATCCGGCTTCCTGCAAAAGCGCATCGATCTTTTCAGCTTCATGGAAAGGAGGGTTATAAGGACGAAGGGCATTGTAACGCACCCGTCCCTCTGCATCGATAATAGCCACATGCGGAATCCCTTTCACACCGTACATCGGATTAAACACATTTTCCGAAGCGAAAGCCACCTTCCAGGTCATATCTGCATCCTTCATAAACTCTTTCATCAACTCAAATTCTTTTTCAGGATTGCCTTTCGTATCCACAGCCTCAGGCTTTTCTCCCGGATGACGGCGAATGTGGCGTCCCTGTAGACTCGTTACCCCAATAATTTCCACCGGATATTTCTTATATCTTTTCTGCAACTCCCGGATATTTGGGAAAGAAGCAACACAAGGCCCGCACCAGGTAGCCCAAAAATCCAAAATCACAACTTTACCTTTCAGATCCGACAAACGCCCGGTTTTCCCCTGGCTCACCCAAACAAACTCAATATCCGGAGCTTCTCCTCCGATCAATTTATTTAAAGCGATCGGACTATTCAGATAAGCAATGTTGGAATTTGCCCGTTTCACATCTGCTTCATTACCTGCCTTAGTAGCATTTGCCAATAAGCGTTCCTGCTGTTTCAGGATGCTGACACGCAAAACCTCCCGATCGCTGTCCTGCATCAGGGAATCCAAAGCCAAAGCGCTATCGAACAAAGCAACGGTAGCTTTCACCTGCTGATCGCTCAACTGATCGTCGATAAACGGCAGGATCGACTTATATAATTCAGCCTTTGCCTTCTGATCGCCAGCAACATTCCCCATCAAACGGGAAAAAAGCGTAGCTCCCAGCACAGAATCCCGGAACACCTCACCCGCTGCCGGATGGTTTAACAAGACAGCTACTTCTTCCGGAGTATAACCTCCCTTTTCCCGGGCAGGATCATACACCAAACGATAATAGGCAGCCACTGCACCCTCTTTATCTTTCTGCAAAGCCAATTGATTCAAGCGGGGAGCAATCCATTCTTTCACAGGTTTTGAACGCAAAAAAGTGTTCCATTGAGACAACATGCCGAATTGCTGTGCATTGGCCTTCATTATATCGAACACCTGGTCAGCTTCTGCCAACTGTTTTTTGACACTTGCTTCTTTCTGTTCCGGGGTACTGTCCCTGTTCACTAAAGTCTGGTGAGCCTTGCTCAACACATCTTTAAACTGCTGGTCTGTCGGTGCTTTTTTACAAGCTCCCAAGCAAAACCCAACAACCAAAACCAAAATTAAATTACTAACTTTCATCTTTTTAATTCAAATTGAGTATAAAATAAAAACGAATTATATCTCTTCATCTACATGATCTAACTAATTTTCAAAATTATAAATTTTAACGCTAATTCTCTTTTTTCCACTTCTTTTTCTAAAAATTTCCCCTCCAATCATTCAATTCCTCTAAAAATCAAATTCATACAAACCCACCCCCTGCATAACTCCGGTAACGAACACCTCATTCCAGAAGTGCGATATTTCTTTCTGCCCCGCCACCGGGAATATAGCCGGGACTATACGCCCGATAAAGTGTGCCCGATAGTTTATATCATAAATACGTCCCCCTTTAAAAACATCGTCAAATTAAACTCGCTTAAAAGATACAATACCCCATTGTAATAAAACCCGCTTTAAACTTCCTACCCAATAAACATACATGATAAATAAAATACACCGACATCCTATCCCATTGGCAGTAAAGACATTAAAAAGTAACGGTGTTATTATCAGATTATTTCCTGAAACATCGTGCATTTCAATCTTGTTCCGTTTTAAGGTTTTATTATATTTGTTAGCCTATTAACGACGCCGTAAAAAATCATCCTTCCATGAAAAATATCTTAGCCATTTTCTTTTGCCTCTCTGTATTATTCCAGCAGGAAACAACGGCACAAAAAATTGACCGCAAAACAGTTGTCCGGCGGCATACTGTTTATGCAACACAATCTGTTCCGAATAGCCCTGCACAGGTGGGAAACGGAAAATTTGCCTTTGGCATGGATATGACAGGACTTCAAACTTTTATCCCTTTCAACACATTGTCGGACTGGAGCTGGCACAGCTTCCCCCTTCCTGCCGGGATGAAACCGGAAGACTTCGAACCCGTATTGCTGAAAACCCATGGGAAACCGTTGCCCTATTGGCTGGCCAATCCCTCACAACCCGCCTTGTCGGCCTGGTTAGAAGGAAATCCGCACCGTTTCAATTTAGGACGGATCGGTATGTTGCTGATAAAAGCGGACGGGACTGAGGCCAAAGCAACCGACATTGTAAACGCCACTCAAAAAATCGACCTGTGGGAAGGCATCGTTTACAGTAGTTTTGAACTGGAAGGAGAAAAAGTATCTGTACAAACAGCCTGCCACCCCGATGAAGACATGATCGGAGTGGTGATAAAATCGGAACTGATAGCCAGGGGGCGTTTAAAGGTGTTCCTTGACTTTCCCTACCCGGACGGCAAGGGATATGTAAGTTTTGTGGGACGCTATGACCGGGCTCCGGCCCATCGTTCTACACTCTGCCCGGAATCTTCCGGCTCAGCTAAAATCATAAGAGAAATGGACAGCGTCCGTTATCAGGTGGCCTTATCCTGGGACACACCAGCCCGGCTATATCGGCAAACCCACGCTGCACATCGGTTTATTTTAAAACCGGAAAATTCAAAGGAATTGAGTTTCACCTGTGAATTTTCTCCAGGAGCGAAAATGGAAAAAACACAACAAACCGCCATAAATGTATTTCAATCCAGCCGGAAAGGCTGGGAAAAATATTGGCAGTCCGGAGCTGCCGTAGACCTGTCGGATAGTAAAGACCCCCGATGGAAAGAACTGGAAAGACGGATCGTGCTGTCACAATATGTCATGCGCCTAAACGAAGCGGGATTGTTTCCTCCTCAGGAAGCGGGACTGGTGAACAACGGCTGGTACGGCCGTTTCCATTTCGAGATGATCTGGTGGCACGGCGTACATTACAGCCTATGGGGACGGCCGGAACTATTCAGCAAATATCTGGGCGTGTATCAGGATTTCTTACAAGAAGCGAAGAAACGCGCCCTCACCGAAGGACGTGGCGGAGCCCGGTGGCCCAAATGCACCGGAAACTTCAACCGGGAATGGCCTTGTCTGGAACATGGCCTGTTAATCTGGCAGCAACCCCATCCGATCTATTTTGCGGAAATGGACTATCGTATCCATAAAACACCCCAAACCATGGAAAAATGGAAAGAAATCGTATTCCAAACCGCAGAATATATGGCCGACTATGCACATTATGATCCCGACAAGGCTTGCTACATATTAGGTCCCCCCTTAGTCGTTGTTTCTGAAACGACATCCCCCTGGGATTCTAAAAATCCGGCATTTGAATTGGGATATTGGCGCTACGGGCTGCGGACAGCTTTAGAATGGCAACGGCGTTTAGGATTACCAGAAAATCGAAAATGGAAAGAAGTATTGGAAAAATTATCCCCTTTGCCAGAACAGGAAGGTGTGTACATAACCTATGAAGGAATCGAAAATATGTGGACGCAATATAATTGGGGACATCCGGCTTTAATTGGCACCTACGGTATGCTGCCCGGCGACGGAGTGAAACAGGAAACATTCAGGAAAACCCTTGAAAAAATAGAAACAACCTGGGATTTCAACCGGGTATGGGGCTGGGATTTTCCCATGATAGCCCTGGCGGCAGCCCGTTGCGGGCAACAAAGGCTCGCAATCGACTATCTGTTGCATAAATCTCCCCAGTTTCAATTCGACCTTCACGGCTTGGCCACAGGCGGGCCTTACCCCTATTTTCCTTCCAACGGAGGATTACTGGCCACCGTAGCCATGATGTGCGGCGGCTGGGACGGCTCGCAAGGAGAATGCCCCGGTTTTCCCAAAGACGGCAGCTGGACAGTACGGGCAGAAGGATTCGTTCCGATGCAATAAAACCAATAAACACAAACACCGAATAATTAAAATGTAAATGCCATGAAATTGAATTACCCTTAAATGTGATAAGATGTTTTGTAATCGGACCATGTGCGAATCAGGAACGGTCGAAAAGTTCCCTCGACTCAATACTATTCCACAAAGCAAAAGGTTTGAGGGAAAACGAAGACAAAATCTATTTGTCGGGAGTACCGTATGTACTCCGGTAAAGTTTAAACCCGGAAGGATGCAATGACACTATTTCTTTTCACTCAAACCGCTTGAACCATCCGAAGCTTGGGTTTTATTCCGATGCAACAAGCGGGTCATGGTGAACGACTGCTTATAAAATATAAACATGGCAAGCGAAACACCGACAACAAGGGCGAACATAACAAAAAGAGTAGTCAGGCCATTCCGAAAAATTTCCACAATAAGCTGCTGCATGACGGTTTCATCGTCACTTTTCATAAAGCGGATCAGAGCAAGGACAGATTTATATGCATACATTCCCGGAATCATTGGCAGTAGGGCAGGAAACGAAAATACCTCAGCCGGACAATGAACCAGCCGGGCTGCCGGAATACTCAATAATCCGATGGTAAAAGCGGCGAACAGCGAAGAAGTTGTCAGATCGAGAGAAGTATGGTGAAGCAAATAAAAACGGCAAGCATGCCCGATAGCCGCCAGCAAAGCCGCTATGGCCACAGCACGTTTGGGTGGATTGGAAATAACGGCAAACCCGATAGCCGCAACAGCTGCAAATAATCCGTCAGTAATCACCGGAAACCAAAATCCACTACTCATAATATCTCTTTTCCTAAAATTAATAATGTAACCGATAAGCCAAGGGCGATACAAATAATCAAAATCATGGCATTGATAAGCCGGGAAAATCCCACCAAAACATGCCCCTCGAGAATGTCCAAAATGGAATTGATCAACGGCACTCCGGGAATCAAATATAAAACACTCGTACCCAAAGCAATATCCTGGGTCGTCCCCAAACCATAACGCACTCCAGCAGCCGCTATAATAGAAGCGATAAAGGAACAAACGACAAAAATAACCATGTGGTTAAGATGGTATTTTGTCAGTTCCTGCCGTACCCAAAACCCCACCAATGTCGCTCCCCACACAAGCCCCATAGCCACGGCATCCCCACCGAACAGGCGGCAAAACGCAGCATTGGCACAGGCAACCAACAATAAAACTGCCCAGCGCGACATTCTGGAGGTATTGACAATCGCATTAAATTTACGCTGCAACTCATGCAAACCGGGACGGCGGTCATAGGCATCCCAACTCAAGGCACTTAAATCTGAAATTGTCCGGAAATTCAAAGCCATTGAAGGAATTCTGCGAACATAGGTACGCCGGATAGAATAATCTCCCGAATGCTTTACGGTCATTGTTATATTCCGCTGGAAAATAGTCATATCCACCCCATAACCAAACGATTCTGCTATACGCGTAACGTTTTTTACAATTCGGGAAGTGTGACTGCCCACCGCCATCAATACGGTTGAATAATCCAATAAAAAGTTAGATAGCTCTTGTACTTCTTTCCTATCCTCGGGGATACTCATAGTTTAATTTCGATCAATATTTCGTCTTTACTCACGGTTTGCCCGGCCTTCACACAAACCCGTGTCACCTGTCCCTTATTACCAGCGACAATGGTATTTTGCATTTTCATAGCTTCAAGCACAGCAAGCGATTCACCTTTATTTACCTCTTGTCCCGGGCTGACCAGAATATCCAGCATCTTACCCGGCATCGGGGCTTTGATAATTTCAACGGAAGCAGCACTTTGGTTAGCAGCCAGCAATTTTTTCCGTTTCAGGGAAAATGGAGTCTCTACGGAAAAAGTATAAGACACTCCATTGAGTAGGATCTCATACTCGTTTTGTTTCCGGGAAACAATTTCCACCGGATAACGCAACCCTTTGTAGGAGAGGATCAGGAATCCGTCGGCTTCCTCCACCAGATCGATCCGGAGTTCCTGCCGTTTGAAGCTAAATTCATAATTATTCCGGATTGTAAACTCATATTCTGAATTATTACCGCCGAGGGCGATAACTTTGGTCTTTTCTTTATTATCCATCGTGCCAGTCTTAAAGATTTCTGATTCGTTTATTCAACACCCAGGGATCGATAGGAGTGTCGGGGCATACCTCCGGCGTATTCTCATGAGTATGGGTATATACGGCAAGCAAGGCTGCCAACAGTTCTTCATGAGGCTCACGCCACGTTGTAGAAGCAAGCCGGGTTTCAATAAATGAAGTGTCAAAATCACCGCTTCGATAAGTTTCATTATGTAAAACAGATTTACAGAATGGAATGGTGGTGCGGATACCTTTCACATGAAAACGTTCAAGAGCCGATAAGGTACGTTCGATAGCCTGTTCACGGGTGTCCCCGGTGACGATCAGCTTAGCCACCATCGAATCGAAGAAAGGAGTGATTTCCGATCCGGGAGCGATACCGGTTTCAATACGGATATGATTTCCCTGCGGCAGGCGTAATTGCCGGATTGTACCCATGCTCGGAGCAAATCCGGACTGCACGTCCTCGGCATTGATCCGGCATTCGATCGACCATCCGTTCAGGGAAATCTGCGACTGACGAATAGGCAACTTACGGCCTGCGGCAATATTAAATTGCAATTCCACCAAATCAAGCCCTGTAATTTCCTCTGTCACGGGATGCTCCACCTGGATACGGGTATTCATTTCCATAAAATAGAAATGTTTTTGATTGTCGAGCAAAAATTCCACCGTACCCAAACTTTGATAACCGGCGGCTTGTGCCAGTGAAACTGCAGCCTTAGCCATCTTCTTTCTCAGGCGTTCATCGAGAGCGGGAGAAGGTGCCTCCTCCATCAATTTTTGATGCTTACGCTGAATGGAACACTCGCGTTCTCCCAAATGGACAACATTTCCATAATTATCGGCCACAATCTGAAATTCGATATGCTTCGGATTCTCAAGATATTTTTCAATAAACACAGAAGGGTCGTTAAAAGCGGCTTGCGCTTCAGCAGATGCCACTTTATATAATTGTGTCAAATCTTCGGGTTTCCGGACAATACGCATTCCACGTCCTCCCCCACCGGAAACAGCTTTGATAATGACCGGATAACCTAATTTTTCTGCTATGACAGCAGCTTCCCCGGAACTCCCCACAGCTCCCTGGCTGGCTCCCAGCATAGGAACTCCACTACGGGCGGCAATCTCTTTAGCGGCAACCTTATCTCCCATCAAACGGATTACCTCTGGTGACGGACCGATAAAAATAACGCCCGCCTGACGGCAACGTTCTGCCAAATCCGCATTTTCCGATAAGTAACCATACCCCGGATGCAAAGATTCGATCCCATGTTGGCAAGCTAATCCAACCAAACTGTCAATATCTAAAAACTCCGGTATATCACCGTTTGTTTCCGGAAAATCGATAATCACATCCGCCGCAGACAAATAAACCGCTTCCGGCTCTTTTACGGTGCGGATCGCATAAGTACGTATTCCCATGCGTTTGGCAGTTCGGGCTATCCGGACAGCAATTTCGCCCCGGTTGGCAATTAAAACTGATTTTATCATACTACGAATAAATTTACTTTAATTAAAGAGGAATGTTTCCATGCTTACGTCTCGGTAAGCTCACCGATTTCTTTTCCAATGATTTCAAAACCCGGATGATTTTCTGGCGGGTAACGGCAGGATCGATCACTTCGTCGATAAAGCCTTTTTCATTGGCAATATAAGGATTAGCCACTTCATTCCGGTATTGCGTCAGCAACTCTTTTTTCAAGGTTACCGGATCTTCGGCTGCTTTCAACTCTTTGTGGTAAAGAATAGCGATAGCCCCTTCAGGCCCCATCACGGCTATTTCAGCCGTGGGCCAGGCAAAATTATAATCACCGCCGATTCCCTTACTGTTCATCACAATATAGGCTCCCCCATAAGATTTACGCAATACAACCGTAATCTTGGGAACCGTGGCACGGGTATAGGCATACAATAACTTCGCCCCATGCCGGATGATTCCGGCATGTTCCTGATCCGCCCCGGGCAAAAAACCGGGCACATCTTCCAAGGTTACCACAGGTATATTAAAACTATCACAGAAATTAATAAAGCGGGCTGCTTTAACCGACGAATCCATATCCAGCGTTCCGGCCATAACTTTTGGCTGGTTCGCAATAATCCCGGTTACATATCCCCCGAAACGGGCCAATCCGATAATGATATTGGCAGCGTAATTCTCAGCTATTTCCAAAAATTTTCCCTTATCTGTAATCAACCGGATAATATCCCTCACATCATAAGGTTTATCAGGATCTTCGGGAACAATATCCCGCAGGCTTTCTTCAATCCGGTCTACGGGATCGTCCGTACTTATAAACGGAGCATTTTCAATATTATTAGAAGGTAAATAAGACAATAGCATTTTTACACCCAGCAGCGTGTTTTCATCATCATTGAACACAAAATCGGCAACCCCCGATTTAACAGCATGAACCGAAGCCCCACCCAGTTCTTCCGGTGTGATGGTTTCATTCAATACTTGTTTCACCACATTCGGACCTGTTACAAACATATAACTGGTTCCGGCAGTCATAAAAATGAAATCTGTTAAAGCCGGAGAATAAACGGCCCCCCCGGCAGCAGGCCCCATTATAACAGAAATTTGAGGAATCACCCCCGAAGCCAGTACATTCCGGCGGAAAATCCCTGCATATCCGGCCAAACTGGCCACCCCCTCCTGAATCCGCGCTCCTCCTGAATCGATCAAACCCACCACGGGAGAACCGGTTTTCAGCGCCATGTCCTGCACTTTCATGATTTTAGAAGCATGCACAGCCCCCAACGATCCGCCCTGCACATTGAAATCCTGAGAATAGGCAAACACCTGCCGTCCATTAACTAATCCGAATCCTGCAATAACTCCGTCACCGAATGAACGTACCGCTTTGCCGAATGAAGTGGGAGCCGAAGGCGAATAAGCATCCACTTCTTCAAAAGTCCCTTCATCGAAAAGAAGTAAAATTCGTTCCCGGGCAGTTAATTTTCCCCGGTTGTGTTGTTTCTCTTCATACTCTTCGCCATATTGCAGGGCTAAAGCAGCCTGTCTTTCTTGAAATTTTTCAAAAGATTTTCTCATACTAAATTAGTTTATACACAATTTAGCTTCACACAAAATAAAAGAAATAGGAGTGATATTGCCACCAAAAATGGCCGATAAGATCTGACTTTGACTTTATTTCGCGAAAGCATTGTCAATCCGCTAAGGCAGGTATCCTGACTTTCACCGTCTTTACCGTCCTTCCCATCATCATGACAGTGGACATATTCGGAAAAAACTCATGGTGATTACAGTTGCGCGACAGTCCGTGATTCACACACGGTTCCCTATTCTCCCCATAAGGGGGCACCTAAGCAGTCTGATTTATGTATTGTAAAGAACTTTGGTGGTGCAAATGTATAAAATAATCCGGTTGATTCTTATTTTCCATTGAAAAGTTTAAAAAACTCTCTGGCCATAGTATTTACGTCCCCCGATTCTTATAACAGCAACATTCCTATCCCTAGCTAAAGAAGGATTTTCTCCTTGAACTCACGGAAAAAATCGAAGTAATAAATACCCGACATATAGATTTTTAAGGGTCGAAGTTATATTATCAATAATCCGTATACTTCTATCAAAAGGAAATCACATATAAACTTTTAAGAAATACCGTCACGATCATTTCCATTGATAATGCCGTACCCAATCCACTTCCATCTCAACAGGCAAATCGGCAGGATCCACTTCTCCAACCCAGCTACCTCCCAATTGCATATCGATCAACAGATATTGCGGAATATCGAAAGGAAATTGCCCCTCTTTCTCGGTATCGATACGCGGATAGGCAAAATGCCGTTTCCCATTGATATGGAATACCAGGCTATCCGGCCAAAAATCCACTCCATATACATTGAATTCATCCCGGTTGATAGGAGCCGTACTCCCGTGAGGAGGATTCTTTTCAATTCCTAAGGTATACGTGTAGTGCGAATGTACGGTTTGATAAGCAATAGAATCATTATTCAGGCGCTCCATAATATCCACTTCTCCCCCCTTAGGCCATCCATACTTTTCCGTTTCATACGGAAGCATCCAAATAGCCGGCCATGCCCCTTTTGCGCCATGCAGCCTAGCACGCACCTCGATTCGTCCCCGATGGAAAGAATGCTTTTCTTTAGTCCATACTCCCCCGGTCAAATAAGCAGACGGATCTGTTTCTAAATTATCATTTACAATTCCTTTTAAAATCAAAAGCCCGTCACGCATTTCATAGCAACGGTCGTCAAAAGATTGGGTGTTCTGCCAGTCCGGTTTTCCACGGGGAATCCGACTCCAAACAGCGGTATCCAATTCCGTTCCGTCAAAATTCTCCTCCCACACCAATTCCCACCCCGGAGTATGGCGGCAGGAAAATGTGAAAGCAATTAAAAATAAAAGGAAAATAATCTTCATCATCGTTTTGATTTTATAGACTTTTATATTCTCGAATTCCATTTTTTTCATCCGCTCAAAAGAGGAATGATAAAACGGCAATCCGCTCATCCCATTGACGAAATGGGAGAGGATATTTTGTCCTGTTTGTTAATTTTAGATTTTATTGAATGACCAAATATAAAAAATATATTTCAATTATTAAAATATATTTCAATAATATGTCGTTTTTATAAATAAATTACAATACTAATCCTCCTTAAAATTCCATTGCCCAGTCATTAAATGGAGATTTATACACTTTTCAAAGCACCGTCTTCTAAAGACCCAAAGTTTTTAGCTAAACAAACTAACTGCTATTGCAATATTTCTTTTGCCAACTTTTGATACTCGAAGTCTTGATATGGGTACTCACCGTTTGAAATAGAGTTCCTCGGCATCAAACACCTAAAATAGAAACATTTATTACTAAATCTCGGTTTAACTCCCGGTTTATCCCGACAGCCCCAAACCACGAAATTGTAGAAAAGAAAAAAGGTAGCCACATTCGTAACTACCTCTGAATCAGAGCGGAAAACGGGACTCAAACCCGCGACCCCCAGCTTGGAAGGCTAGTGCTCTATCGACTGAGCTATTTCCGCAGTAAATTTTGATTATGGATGGTGGAGCAGGGGCTTCACGATTCATAATTGTGGGCAGTGATGGATTCGAACCACCGTAAGCGTAAGCTATCTGAGTTACAGTCAGACCCATTTGGCCACTCTGGTAACTGCCCATTTCTAAAGAACTCTCGCTCTGTTTGCGAGTGCAAATATACAGCTTTTTATACAGGATGCAAACTTTTTATGAAAAATATTGTTGAATAAAATATGTTTCGGATTTCAATAACCGGTCTGTAACAAAATAGCACCACCGTTTACTGATACTGCAAGTAAACGGTGGTTGAAGAAAGGAATTCTTCAAAATAGAAACAACAAAACAAGTACAACAAACTTTAATTTATTTCTTCCAGTTCAAAAAGTTGATCAAAATCCAGACGGAGTACCGCCATCCCCTTCTCGGCAGGCGTTAAGTTAGTGGGAAGCTGTTCATTTATATATTCCCGGTTGGAATTCTTTAAAGTAACCTTCCAGCCTCTCCCCTCCTTATTGATGAGGGAAAACCGCATATTTTCGGGATTCCCGGTCAGAGTCATACGATGCGTACCCGGAGTACAGCCTGTCACAAACATCACCCCGTCTATCGGGCAATTTTGCATTTCCATCACCAAACTATAATCGCGTGAATCATCTCCCCGGACATAAAGTTGCTGCATAGCCTTTGCCGCTCCCATAATGCCTAAAGCCAATCCGGGACAAACATGTCCGTGTAACTGTGCCGCTTTTAAGGTTAACTCCTGTGTGTTATTATCCAAAATATTCCGCATAATATCTATCCGGGGAGAATCTAAACGGACTGCATTATGAACATCCTGCTGGTCGAACACAGAGGTATCACAATATTTAAGGTCTACTACCGGAGAACCATCCAACGCATCCGCCCCTTCCACATAGAGCTTGTTACCTTCCCGCCGAAGCAACTTAACAGTTGTAACGCCAAGGTGATTAGGCCGCCGGGGAGAACGCGAAGCAAATATCCCCCGGACTTCCCCGGTACGGATACGGGACTGCAATTCTGTACGTTTTTCCTGATGAAAAGAAAATACAAGATCGAGGTAATCACATTGCTCAATATCTTGCAGGCCTTCTCCATACTCCGGTAAAATGTCTATCTCCGATACCTCTTTTTTAATCAACTCCGGCAATTGGCTGACATGGCAGGCATTGTGCACATAACCGACAGGTTCTAATACGATCATAATAAATAGTGTTAAAAATGTATACATCATAAAATCAAAAATTTAAAACTTTATAATATCCAAATGACGATTGTGTTTTCTTCCTATTGCGGGATAATACAAATGCAATCTTTATGGTGTAATACTTCCACCTGTATATCATACAGATTTTCAATATTTTCCGGAGTGTAAACAGATTGTAAGCCGGATGCAAACACTTGTCCCTGCTTTAACATCAAAGCTTTATTACAAAAACGGGCAGCCATATTAATATCATGGATGGTGATGATAACGATCAATCCTTCTCCAGCCAATTGTTGTAAAAGCCTCATGACTTTCATCTGATGGTTTATATCTAAATTCGCAATCGGTTCATCCAGTAAAAGAACCGCAGGTTGCTGGGCAAGTGCTCTGGCTATAAACACGCGTTGCCGTTGTCCCCCGCTCAGGGTATTCAGAGGACGCATAGCAACCTGTTCCAATTCTAACCGGGCTAATAGATCGGCCACTAATTCCATATCCCCAGCCAGGGGGCGGCTACCGATATAAGGCTTTCGCCCCAATAATACGGTATCGAACACACTAATTCCACAAGTTGTTTCCTCCGACTGTGGGATATAAGCCATCGTACGCGATAAGCGGGAAGCAGGAATCAACGGTAATGGAATTTCGTTTATTTGAATACAACCTTCATCTGTTTTCAATATCCGGCTGATACATTTCAATAATGTACTTTTCCCCGAACCGTTCTGTCCGATAATGGCCAGCATATCCCCATTCCCCACCTCAAAAGAAATGTGTTCCAATGCCCGGCATCCATTATAACTAAAAGAAACATCGTTCACTCTTACTTCCATGACAACCATTTTATAAAATCCCCAATAAAAAAATTTCTTCAATTTACAGTCTTTATCTTCTCCATACCCGGATTTATCCTATATCCGGCTTTTCCGCGTCAGGAGAAATAAAAACAAAGGAACTCCTAAAAAAGAGGTCAAAATTCCCACCGGAAGAATAATCGGTGAAATAACAGTTCGCGCCACCGTATCGCAAAGCAGCAGGAACATACCACCGAACACCGCCGAACCTGTGATTAAAAATTCTTCATTATCCCCGATACATTTTCTGACGATATGCGGTACGACCAGACCAACAAAAGCAATGACCCCAAAGAACGAAACAGCGACAGCCGTACACAAAGAGGTGACAACCATACCGATCACCCTGGTCCGCTGAGGGTATACTCCCATACTCTGCGCATAATCATCACCCGATCCCAGCACTTTGTAATCCCAGCGTTTGAAATAGAAATAAATCAAAGACGGAATGAGCACTGCGACCAGAAAAATCAGCTTATACCAATCACTGCGTCCCAAATCCCCGAAATTCCAGAAAACAATCGAAGCCAGTTGTACATTGTTGGCCAGATACTGCATCACCGCAATCCCTGCTCCAAAAAGAGAATTGATAATCACCCCGGAAAGAATAATCGTTTCTACGGATGCCTGTTTTACTTTGATTATCAAAAGAATGATACTAAGTCCCAGTAAACTGCCTAAAAAAGCGGCAAACGTGATTACATAAGGATTCGTAATCATAAATAAATCAGAAGATTTCACGATCCCTGTCCCGGCTCCCAGAAAAACGATCCCGAACGACGCACCAAATGCCGCCGCATTGGAAATCCCCAAAGTATAAGGGGAAGCCAGGGGATTACGTAATAAAACCTGCATCACAGCACCCGCTACCGAAAGAATAATCCCGGTAATAACAGCACCCAATATCCGGGGCAAACGGATATTTAACAATATCTGCCGATTCATTTCAATCCCTTCTCCCCGCATCAAGGCAACGATTTCCTGCCAGCCTATTTGATGCGAACCGGCAATCAGAGCCACACATCCCACCAATACCAGCAAAATCAACATCGCCACAATGAATAAACGGTTTCGTGTACGATATTTTTTATATTGTATGATGACTTCGTTGCTCATAAATTATTTTCTGTCTATACGAAACAATACGATTGTTTCCCTTCTATTTCATTTCACATCAAAAACATTCCGGTAGTTTCCCCAACATGCCACCAGGCTGTCGGAGATCCGGGAACCCACAAAATGAGCCATTATCTCATCCGTTTTAGTTTCAACTTCAATATCTGCAAACCGTTCGGGAAAAAGAACTTTCCCGGCATACCAGGCATTCGCTAACATCACTTCAAAATTGGAATGATGATTATTATATGGCCATAAAATATAAACCTCTTTATCCCGATAAGCCTTTAACAACCGATTCAATCCCTGCCGGGTTCGAAAATCCTCAAACACCAGCGGCCAACCTCCTGCATCCACAAAAATCACATCGGGATTCCAATCCATTAATTGTTCCCAATCGATATAAGTTCCGGTTATCGCCGACACATAAGCCGAATCGATTCGTGAAGCCACATTGTTCAGCCCCAGAAAATCAAAAGCGGCATAATAAGGATCAGTAGAAGTTATTCCCTTTTGCCCTTTATAAGAAATCCCCCCGACATATACTTTCTTTTCCGCATGATTGCCCCCCGTCCGCTTCTGTAATTCAGTAATCTGTCCATTAATATAACCGACCAATGAATCGACTGCGCTCTCTGTATGAAGCACCTCTCCTATTTGCTGTAATGAACGATAAAACGTCTGGCGGTTACGCCCGATATCCCCATATTCTATGGTAAATACCGGGATCCCCGTACGTCTCTGCAATTCATCAGCATCCCCCACTGTGGTGGATGACATAAAGATCACATCAGGATGCACAGCCATAATTAATTCGGGATCACCTCCCATTCCAGGTCCGATAAGAGGTTTACCGGACAATTCCGGATGGGCGAAAAGATGTGTGAACTCATTAGGACGGGCTTCCTGTTCCTCTATCCCGCAAATGAAAGGAGAACCTCCGGCATAAGTGACTAACCGGATTGCGGATGAACGGATACAAACAATACGTTTCACCGTATCGGGCAAATAAACCTCCCGCTGCAAAGCATCCGTTACGATCCGTCCTGAAGTCCCGGGACGATTACGTACCCCGCAATTACAGAAAAAAAGAATAACGAAGAAAAAAAATATCAGTTTCATGAATATTCATTTTTGAACAATGAGAAACGAACGGTAAATCATAAAAGTATCTCTGGCTTAGTTTCAATCACGACAGCAATACTGATTCCTACAATATTTTACTATGCATTTAAAAATTGTCCTTACCGCCCATTCCTCATTTTTCGTCAATTAATATTTACCGCCAACTTAACATTCATAAGTCTCCCGGCGGATATATAATCTTTCGTATTCATGTGGCGGTTATTAAATATATTGATCATCTCCGCCCCCACATAAAAACGCCGGCTAAAGAACCATTTTGAAATTTGAGCATCCCATACCGTAAATCCAGAAATAGAAGTAGAATTGTCTTCCGATGTATATTGCTTCGATTTATAACGTCCGCGTATCATGGCATCGACAATTCCGCCCGTCCAAAGGATATAACCTTTCACCTGATTCTTAGGGGCATAAGTCAATATTTTATCATTCAATTCAGGCTTTTCATCAAAATCTTTTACCCTGGGATCATTATAAGAATAATTCAAATTAATCTTTAAACCGTTTACAGGCATATAATCAAGGTCGGCTTCCACACCTTTCATGTCCACTTTGGATATATTCTCCCGGCGAAAAATATCCCGTTTACCCCACATTTTTTCACCTGTTGCTATGTAATACAGGAAATCACGTCCTTTGGCATAATAAAAAGAAGGAGAAAGCGATAAATGCCGGGTCAGCCAGAAAGTTCCTCCAATCTCATAATTATCCAACTTTTCAGGTCCTAATTCAGGATTTGCGATTTTCGGCCCAACCCACATCCATCCAGACCGACAGAGATCGTCCAAAATAGATGCCCGGAATCCCTGAGAATAAGACACATACATAGATACGGCTTCCACCGGATTAAAACGTAAGGCAGCCCGGGGCGAGATATGTTCCCAACGATTACTTTTCAACGCCCCGTTATAGGTGTTAAAGTCCGCTACATTATCCCCCTGTGCGTCAAACCATCCTTTATGGAAAAAAGCATTGTCATACCGCACAGCCATCTGTAACCAAAAACGTTCTTTCCAGAAATTCAGCTCATCCTGTAAAAATACGGAAACAATGGTCATCTTTCCTTTATTCAACACTTTATCAGATGAAGTCACATAATAATCTCCTCCGTCTATACTGCCATTCTTAAATTCACCTCCAACGGTAAAATCATTGTGTTTTGTTGTAAAACGGGTATGTAAAATAGCTCCCCAGTCATCACGGTGGGATTTCACGTCAAAGCGTTGATATTCTCCTCCCTTCATTCGTTCGTCCAGTTTAAAATAATCCTGACGTTGAAAATATAAAGCGGCCTGATATGAAAATTTCTTATGTCCTCCATAAAAACGACTTTGTACACGATTGTGATTAAAATGGCGATATTCTCCGTCAGGGGCTTCAATCTTTTCTCCTTCTCCCCGCTTATCCCGGTACAGATCATAAGACAAATCGACATTGAACCATTTGGAAGGCGTAAATAACACTTTCGTATAAAGTCCCCCTTCTTTCATAAAACGGGCTACACTATAATCGGGAATGGTACGCAAGCTGTCGGGTACATTGTTAAACCCGTCACTTTTATTATAATAACCGGAAACAAAAAAAGAAAAGTATTTATTGACACGGCTCGACAGACCAAGATTGGTTTTCCAGGTATTAAGAGAACCATAAGCGCCTGAAGCATGCACGGAGAAAGGGGAATTCGGTTTTTTACTAATAATATTAATTACACCTCCCATAGCATTATTACCGTAAAGCGAGGAACCGGGACCTTTAAATACCTCTATACGTTGCACATTATCCATATGGATACTGTTCCAGTTCACCGATCCTTCATCGGATGTATTAATCGGAATTCCATCGAACAATACCAACGTACGTCCCTGCTCGTCACCGGATAATCCCCGGATGCTGACATTGCTATGCATATTGCTCATCCCGTCGGAACGGGTGGTATTCACCCCTGAGATCATGGTCAAAATGTCATCCACACTTTGTGCCGGACTATTCCGAAGTAATAAGGGAGTAACAATATTAATACTACCGGGACTTTGGGTTATCGGACGTTCCGTCCGGGATCCGGTCACCACAACTTCTCTCAAAATCATAGTTGTATCAACCGCCTCGCCTTCCGCATAAAGCCGGGAAGTTGATAAAACAAATAACAAAAAAATAATCTTTTTATATTTCATCCTCTATTCATTTTACCGGTAAATCCTCAAAGATTTACCGGAATTATTCAAAATCAATCCACTCCGCCCTATTTTTTCAGACAGGTAACGATTTTTATCACATCCCTGTCCGATAAATACAGCTTTTCCCACTCCTGTCCAGGCGATCTAAAAATCAGCCTAAACTAAAATGCAGGTTTATATCATTCACAACATAAAGAATACAGGTTATATCTACGATATTCCCGGAAATTCAAGAATCGGTTTCATAAATCCTTTAATTCCCCAGACACATATTTCCCCTAACTGCCACTTATCGTATTTCACGTTATAGTGCGGTATTTATCGGGCATATCGTATATAATCTTCAGGTGGAGAGAACAGTAAATTCCGATATTCCAACCGCTCCGTTTTCCGATGGTCAAAGAACCGACTACGGTAGGATTTAATGGCTATTCGTTCCCGATGACGAGAATAGATTTTCAGAAATAAAAAAGATAAGTTCACTTGTTTACAGTGATTGAATGACGAACTGTCGAGAGGCGAAATGGCTTTCCTGCTGATAGTTTCTATCACGCCTCTCTTGGCAATGTTGCCAGGCAGGAAAGGCTCATGTTCCGATTGAAAAATGCCCGGTTTCTTCATTCTATACCGGACAATAGAGCTGGTTTTTGTTTTCATCCGTTGTCCACTTTAGTTTACCCTGACTTTTACGCTTCCTAAAAGAGTTTGTTTTAAGATTCAGACATTTATACTTTTTACACACTTTATAACAATCTCAATACCAGTCATTTGTAACATATTCAAATTCCCAGCGTAGTACCTATGTTAATGCCGCAACGAATGATTCGATGTAGCACCAAACCAAATGACTAACTATTAAAAACAAAAACTATGCATTTAACACCAAAAGAGATCGACAAGTTAATGTTGCTGTCGCTCGGCGCGATTGCTGCGCGACGGAAGGAAAAAGGGCTCAAGCTAAATTACCCGGAAGCAGTGGCTTACATCAGTTCTGCTGCACTGGAAGGAGCCCGGGAAGGGAAAACGCTGGAACAAGTAATGACTGATTCCACAAAGGTATTAACCAAAGCGGATGTTATGGAAGGAGTGGCCGATATGATCAGCCTAATCCAGGTAGAGGCAGTTTTTACAGATGGTAGCCGTCTGGTAAGTATTCACCAACCTATTAAATAAAAAAATTATGGCAGATAACAATAAAACGGGAGCAACACAACAAGCACCGATAACACCGGGATTTACCCCGAAACAACGTGTAGGGGTTGGAGGAGAGATTTTAAGCGCAGAACCTATCACGTATAACGAAGGTAGGTATACTGCTAAAATAGTAGTACACAACACAGGTGACCGTCCGATCCAAATAGGTTCGCATTTCCATTTCTTTGAAGTAAACCGTTACTTACAATTCGATCGTGCCAAAGCCTATGGTTGTCACCTGAATATTCCATCAACCACAGCAGTCCGCTTTGAACCCGGAGATGAGAAAGAAGTAGAAGTAGTGGCTTATTCCGGCAAGCAATATGTCATGGGATTCAATGGTTTGGTGCAAGGTTTCACCGGAGATGAGGATGCCCCCACCTATTTCCCGCAACGGATTCTGGCAATAGAGAGAGCAAAGAATTTAGGATTTAAGATGATCGACGAAGCCAGCGCAGAAGCCGATTTACAGAAAAAGAACCAAAAACAAAAATAATCATGGCAACAATTTCAAGACAACAATACAACGACCTTTACGGCCCTACGGTAGGAGATAAAATCCGCCTGGGTGATACCGAACTTTATGTAGAGGTTACAAAAGACCTCTGCGTATATGGAGATGAGGTGATTTATGGCGGTGGTAAAACCTTACGCGATGGTATGGGGTTGGCCAATACAACCACAGCCGAAGGCGGTACGCTGGATTTAGTGATTACCAATGTCACGATTATAGACCCGAAATTAGGAGTGATAAAAGCTGACGTAGGTATCAAAGACGGTAAAATCGCCGGAATTGGTAAAGCCGGAAACCCAAACATCATGAAAGGAGTAAATCCTGAATTGGTTACAGGAGCTGCAACGGACGCAATTTCAGGAGAACATCTGATCCTGACCCCGGCAGCTATCGACGGGCACGTCCACATGATCGCTCCCCAACAAGCCTACCATTGTTTAAGCAACGGGGTAACCACTCTGGTTGGCGGTGGCGTTGGCCCTACCGACGGAACCAACGGGACCACCATTACTTCGGGAACCTGGAATATGAAAAAAATATTGCAATCCATCGAAGGACTTCCCGTAAATTATGGTTTTTTAGGCAAAGGTAACTGTTCTGTCCGCAAACCTCTGGTGGAACAAGTCATGGCAGGAGCCTGTGGTTTTAAAATCCATGAAGACTGGGGAAGTACTCCGGCAGCCATTCGCGCCACGATGGGAGTCGCCGATGAATTCGACATACAGGTAGCCATACATACCGACACCCTGAATGAGGGTGGATACGTAGAAGACACGATTGCAGCCATCGATGGACGTACCATCCACACTTACCACACCGAAGGTGCAGGAGGCGGACATGCACCGGACTTATTAAAAGTAGCTTCTTTGGCAAATGTACTTCCTTCTTCCACGAATCCGACCTTACCGTTCGGAATCAATTCACAGGCAGAATTATTCGATATGATTATGGTGTGCCACAATCTAAACCCGAAAATTCCGTCCGACGTATCGTTCGCAGAAAGCCGTGTACGTCCGGAAACACAAGCCGCAGAAAACATCCTGCATGACCTGGGTGTGATTTCCATGATTTCGTCAGACTCTCAAGCTATGGGCCGTGTGGGTGAAAACTTTTTACGCGCTTTCCAGATGGCCGACTACATGAAACAGGTAAGAGGCAAACTGTCCGAAGATTCTACCGATAACGACAATTTCCGCGTATTGCGTTATTTAGCAAAACTGACCATAAATCCGGCAATTACCTACGGTTTTTCCGAAATACTCGGTTCTATCGAAAAAGGTAAAATGGCCGACCTTGTTTTATGGGAACCCGCTTTCTTCGGAACAAAACCCAAAATGGTCATTAAAGGAGGTATGATCAATTGGGCCAATATGGGTGACCCGAATGCTTCTCTGCCCACACCGCAGCCCGTGTACTACCGCCCCATGTACGGCAGCTTTGGAAAAGCTATGCCGAGTAGCTGTGTTTCATTCGTATCCCGGGCATCACACGATTTAGGCATTAAAGAAAAATATGACTTACAGCGTATCGTTTACCCGGTACATGCCTGCCGTCAAATCGGTAAATCACACATGGTGCTCAACGGGAACATGCCAAAAATCGACGTAAATCCAGAGACTTTCGAAGTATTTATCGACGGTAAACAGGCTTATGTGAAACCGGCACAAAAATTCTCTTTAGCACAGCTTTACTGGTTTAGTTAAATCATAATTTATTTCCGAAGCTATGCAAGGCATGGGACTGCGCCGGACTTATCCGGCCTTTCCCATGCTTACCAAAAGTCAGGCTTAAACCTTCATTTGAGTTAAGAAATACAAATGGAATTAAAGCCTCATCCGGCTTTTGTCCTTGCCTATCTTCACAAAAAACCTTCACTATGAAAATGTTCTCAGAAGTTATCGGAAACATGGAAACCGATCCATCCTGGAATGGAAAATTAAAAAATATCCAAATCGAATATGTCAATCTCGACCAGTGGACGGCTCAAAAAAGTCGTTTTATTGCCAAAAGCGAGGCAGGTACAGAATATGCAGTAGCCCTCAAACGCCATAGCCAGGTTGAAAACGGGGATATTCTCGAATATGACTCCGAAATGAAAAAAGCCGTCGTGATCCGCATCGACCTGAAACCTGTGTTAATCATCGATCTCCAAAAAATAGCAAAATTACCACCTGAAGAAATAATTCGCCGCAGCGTGGAACTAGGACATGCCATAGGCAACCAACACTGGCCGGCTATTGTAAAAGGCACAAAACTGTTTGTCCCGCTCACCGTAGATAAAAAAGTCATGCTAAGCGTTATGGACACTCATCATTTTGAAGACATTACCTACGAATTTCAGCCCGGAAAAGAGATTATACCGTTTTTAGCTCCTCATGAGATACGTCAGCTCTTTGGAGGCAGTACCCAGGAACTACCACATCATGCCCACTCACACCCGGAGTTAAACGGCGAAACACACCATCATTAATCCGTATCACCTGAAATTACAATTATGATTGACGAAATTACGAGGCTCATGCGCTTACTCGAGTTTTCCGATTCGGCATTTCCGGTAGGCACTTTTTCATTCTCCAATGGTTTAGAATCTGCATCTTTTGAAAGAATTGTCCACAATGCCGGGAGTTTGGAACAATATACCCGCACCGTTCTTCAACAGACGGTGCATTGCGATGCCATTGCCGCATTGATCGCTTTTCGTGCAGCCGCTTCGAATGATTATGAAACCATTCAGGAAGCGGACAGGCAAATCATATTGTGTAAAATGAACGCAGAAGCCCGCCTGATGCTTACCCGAATGGGAAAAAAAATGGCAGAAATATGCACACAAATTTCTGATTGTCCGTTAATGTCCCAATGGTTAGAAGACATCTGCAACCAACAGGTTCCAGGTACTTATCCTATTGCACAGGCAATCTATTTCCAGCAAAATCACTCTACCGAAAAAGATCTCTTTGTCGCCATCGAATATGGAGCGATCAATATGATCCTAAACGCAGCCTTGCGATGTGTGAAAGTTTCTCATTACGAAACCCAGTCTATTCTTTTCCGGTTATGCTCGGAAGCTACTAAAGACTACGAAACGATAAAAGACATGGAATTCGAGGATATGAAAGCTTTTGCCCCAGAAATGGACATCATTGCCTCGCTTCACGAAAAAGGTAAAATGAGAATGTTTATGAATTAAAAACACTAAAATTAAAACTATGAGCAATACATGCAGAATAGGTGTCGGAGGTCCTGTAGGATCGGGAAAAACCGCACTAATCGAAGCTATCACCCCTTATTTCTTAAAATTAGGCTTAAAAGTACTAATTATCACCAACGACATTGTTACAACGGAAGATGCCAAACACGTTCGAAAAATGTTAAAAGGCTATCTGGCGGAAGAACGGATCATCGGCGTGGAAACCGGAGCCTGTCCGCACACAGCCGTCCGGGAAGACCCGTCTATGAATATTGCCGCTGTGGAAGAAATGGAAGCCAAATTCCCGGATAGCGATGTCGTACTGATCGAATCAGGAGGAGATAATCTGACCCTTACATTCAGTCCGGCCCTGGTGGACTTCTTCATTTACGTAATAGACGTTGCCGCAGGGGACAAAATTCCCCGGAAAGACGGACCGGGCATATCCTATTCCGATATTCTGGTTATCAATAAAACCGACCTCGCCCCCTATGTACATGCCGATTTGGAGGTGATGCGCAGAGATTCAGAACTGATGCGTCCCGGTAAACCTTTCGTGTTCACAAACTGCATGACAGGTGAAGGCATTAAGGAATTGGTCGCACTTATCCGAAATATGGCTCTTTTTGACCGGGTATCAGAAAAGGCAGTAGAGGAGATGAAATTATGAACGAATTCAATAAATGCAGAGAATTAAAACCTTACCTGGCAGAAACCAAGGCCATGCGCCTCGGTGCCCCAGGCAAATTCGGTATGTTAGATCTGATCTTCGAACTCGACGACCAGAAAAAATCCATCATGAGGCATTGGGACAGGCGCGCTCCCCTCATCGTGCAGCAGGAACTCTATTTTGATGAAGGAATGCCCGAAATGCCCTGTGTCTATATTCTATCAGCCGGAGGTCCCAATGTGGACGGCGACCGATATGAAAATCGTTTTACCGTCCGAAAAAATGCTTATGCATTTATATCTACGGGAGCTGCCACCAAAATCGCTGAAATGATCTATAATTTCTCGGCCTTAAAGCAAATTTTCGTATTGGAAGAAAACGCTTACCTGGAATATATCCCGGAAGCGACAATCCCTTGCCGGAATAGTCGTTATATTACAGATACAGCCATCACAATCGCACCCTCGGCAACACTGTTTTATTCGGAAATCTATACCGGAGGAAGAAAATATTACAATGAAGGCGAATTGTTCGTTTATGATTTGCTATCCGTTTGTACCCAGGCACACCGCCCGGACGGCACACCGCTGTTCCGTGAAAAACTGGTTGCATCGCCCAAGGAAAAAAATGTCCGTGATATAGGTGTTATGCACAATTACGATGTATTTGCGAATGTGATCGTACTCACCCCGGAAAAAGACGCTGAAGCGATTTATAACCAAACTCAGGCTTTTATAGACCGGGATCAGGAACTGGCAGTAGGGATCAGTCATTTACCCAATCAGGCAGGCTTAATATTTAAAGTCCTGGGTAAAGAAACCCAACCTGTAAAACGAATCATACGTGAATTTGGCTCTGTCGTACGGATGCAAGTAAAAGGCAAGCCTTTACCGGAAGAATTTGTATGGCGATAGATATTTCTATATGCTAAACAGAAAATGAAGAACGAAAAAGATCATGTTATGGAAACAACAACAACTTTGCCGCGGATATTCTCTCCCGGCTTTTTCAAACTGTATTTTAAAGGTGCCGGACAAGTGATGTTCCAGGGGAATGTCTGGACGGGAATATTCTTTTTAGCCGGGATTTTCTACGGAGCTTACGTATCCGGCACTCCGGCAGTGGCCTGGGGAGCTGCCGCAGGCCTCTTCGTTTCCACCATCACCGGGTATTTACTGAAATATCCGGCAGAAAAAGGTGTCGAAGGATTATGGGGATTTAACGGAATATTGGTTGGTTGTGCCCTGCCTACGTTTTTAGGAAATGTTCCTCTGATGTGGTTGGCCGTCATTATATTCTCTGCCATGACAACTTGGGTGATGGTAGGTTTAAACAACCTGTTGGCTCCCTACAAAGTTAGTTCCTTCACTTTTCCTTTCGTACTAACCACCTGGTTCGTACTAATGGCGGCCCGGATCATGCACGGCCTCCCGGATTCCGGTCTGGGATCTCCCGAACTACCCGGTAATTTTTCAACAACCTTTGACACCAGTTTTAAAAGTCTGGTCATCTACTGGCTCAAAGGCATCAGCCAGGTATTTCTCATCAATTCATGGGTAACAGGTGCATTGTTTCTAATCGGCTTAGCCATCAGCAGCCGTTGGGCAGCAGCCTGGGTAGCTATTGCATCGGCAGTAGCCCTTGGTACGGCAATCCTGTACCAATGTAACGGAGGCGATATTGCTAACGGGTTATTCGGATTCAGTCCCGTTCTGACGGGAATAGCTTTAGGAACTACCTTCTATCAAGTGAATTGGCGCACTGCAATCTGGAGTTTACTCGGAATTTTTGCCACTGTTTTCGTTCAGGCCGGAATGGATACATTTTTTTCGCCCATCGGGATTCCTACATTAACCGGGCCTTTCTGCGTAGCTACCTGGTTGTTCCTATGGCCTCATTTGAAACTCGATAAAAAAATCTTACAACAAGGGTAACACCAATTCCCCGTGATTTACAATTACCGGAAATGAAAGGTTTCCGGTAATTGTAAAAGTAACATTCCGACACTCACATTAAATTCAAAGTATGACTGATAATCAACCGACTATGGTAAACATGGACACAATGCCTTTACGCTGGAGGCACATTTGCGTCCTGCTCATTGCTTCTGCCGGACAATTTTTCGGAGGAGCATTGGCAATCCTGATCGGAGTAATCGCTCCTTTAATTACGATCACCCATCACCCGGAATTATCATCCTGGTTTCAGGGTTTCGTTTTTTCATCAGGCTTGATTGGTATTATGGTCGGTTCATTATTTTTCGGGCATTTCAGTGACAAATACGGTTACCTTGCCTTTTTCCGCCTTTGTCCGATTCTGATCACCGGAGCTTCTCTATGGATCTGTTTCAGTCACTCTGTCACCATTCTTACCATTAATCTTCTACTCATAGGATTTGCCATCGGAGGCGCTTATGCCCTTGATCCCTCCTATGTTTCAGAAATTATGCCTAAAAAATGGCGCCGAACTATGCTGGGGATTTCCAAAGCCACATCCGGCTTAGGTAACATTCTTATGATACTGGTGGCCTGGTACGTATTGAAAACCTCATCCGATCCTACCATTTGGAACCGACTTTTTTTGTTCTTTACCTTATTCGCGGCAATTACTTTTCTGGCAAGGTTTTGGTTTGTAGAAAGCCCGGAATGGTTAGCCCTACACGGAAAAATCAAAGAAGCGGAAAAAAATGTCAAGCATCTTTTAGGAAAAGATGTCTACATCGGGGAACTGGTCAATAAAAAAGACCAGGCAGCCCAGCCCCAAGCCTCTGCCAAAGATATTTTTGCCCGAGGAAACCTCAAACGACTAATACTCAGCGGCATTCCCTGGGGATGCGAAGGAATGGGGGTATATGGAATCGGAATCTTTACTCCGGTATTATTATTAACTTTAGGCTTAACCCACACAGGGGGCAATGCTTTTGACGATGTGGTAGAAGCTTTACGATTTACATTATACATTAACTTATTTGTTCTTTTAGGTTTTATTTTAGGCCTCACCGTTATCCGGCGTTTCAATATTATCCGGGCACAATCCGTCGGCTTTTTTATTTGCGCAGCAGGATTATTGCTCACTCTTTTGGGATATATGTTCCATACCCCGGTATGGATCACTTTATGCGGTTTTCTATTATTTGAAATAGCCCTGAACGCAGGTCCCCATTTATCCACATTCGAACTTCCCAGCCGGATATATAGCCTTCAGGAACGCGCCAGCGGAGAAGGGATTGCTTCAGCTCTGGGGAAATTGGGAGCGATTATAGCCACATTTATCATTCCGCCTCTCCTAAAATGGGGTGGAGGAAAGTTAGTATTAATCGTAGCAACCGTCATTCTGATAGCAGGAGGGATCATTACCCAATGGATCGGGCCTTTGGTTTTAAAGAACACAACCGGAAAATAAATAAAAAGATGTCGAACCTTTAAATAAACAACCATGTTCAAAGCTATGTTAATTGCCGGAGCAGGAGGATTCATCGGAACCTGTCTTCGTTATTTAGTGGGAAAACTTGCACATTATATGTTTTCCACACCTTTCCCCTGGGGAACATTTGCCGTAAATATTATCGGTAGTTTTGTCATCGGGATATTCTTCGGAATGGCAGAAAAAGCCCATTTAATTTCTGCTAATATGAACGTATTCCTGATTACCGGATTTTGTGGTGGGTTTACCACATTTTCCTCTTTTGCCGACGATATGTTCTTATTAATGCAAAACAAACATTGGGGATATTTTTCCGCTTACCTCATTTTTAGTATCGTGTTAGGCATTTTACTGGTCTGGTTAGGGAGGAGCCTTGTCAAACCGGCTTAAAGACACCTGCCTCTTATTCACAAAACAGGACGGATTTAAAAAAGGGTGTTTACAATCCCTTTTTCTAAAACCGTCCTATTCTTAATTTTAACCTAAAACGGAAGCACAAGCTTCACCGGATTCTATCCCGTCCGATTTCATTTTAGGAATCGGCACACTCCTTAACTCCTTCCCGCCCATTTGCAAAGAACAATATACTTACTTGTAAAAATTCTTTACAAAAACATTGAACTCTCCCTTTCGCAAAACAATTCGCTTAAAAAAAGCATGGATAAAACCTATCCCATAAGCAAACAATTGTATAAAACTGGCACAAATGGAATAAAGGGCAACGACAATATTTTTATTTTCTATCAGGGAATCGATAAAGATCAGGCAAACCCAAAGCAAAAGCGGCAAAAGCGCCCACACTGAAATCCAAAAGGCTCCGATCACGAGCACCAATACCCCGCCGACAAAGCAGGCAGGCAATAAATGCACCACTTTCAGGGAAGCAGGATGCAATAGATAAAGGTTTATGCGAGCTATTCCCGAATTGTAGATTTGTTTAAAAAACTTTTTCCAGGAAGTGCGCCGTTTATGGTATACATAAGCAGCAGGAAACAAACGGGTTTGAAATCCGGCTTCCATAATCCGGATACTCATATCTATATCCTCCCCGAAACGCATTCCGGAAAAACCTCCCGTCACCTCGAATACCCGGCGGGAAAAACCCATATTGAAACTCCGGGGATGAAATTTCTCCATCGATTTTTTCTTTCCCCGAATCCCTCCCGTAGTCAGGATAGAGGTCATCGAATAATTAATCGCTTTTTGAAGATCGGTGAACGATTCGTGAGCACGGTCCGGACCCCCGAACGCATCCACGGGATGTTCGGCAAGTTCATCTTCAATCTCCTGTAAATAAGTTGCAGGCACAATACAGTCGGAATCCAGAAAAATAAAATAATCGCCGGAAGCCCTCGCGGCTCCATAATTCCGGCTCAATCCGGGACCGCTATTTTCCTTAAAAAAATATTTAGCTTCCAAACGATCACGGAACGAAGCAACGATTTCCTCACTTTTTTCCGTCGATCCGTCCTCCACAACCACCACCTCAAAGTGTTTATACGTTTGCTGGGTCAAACTGTCCAATAGTTCTCTGATCTCTGCCGGACGATTATAAAGAGGTATAATAATGGAAAAAAAATTCATGTTCCTAAACGATTAGAATGAAAAGCCTATCCTGCCCTAAAGCGAAACAAAGATATTCAAATATCGGCAAACCTTTGCTATTCGCCAAATGTTTTCTTCCGGCAGGCGTAATGAAATGATGTGCTTTTCCACCCCGACAAACCATTCAGGGAATGATTTTTCTCTGGTTCACCAAACGTAAAAGGACATTGATCAAAATGAAAAGTAACGGAAGCGCCAACAACCAATAGTGTCCCGTTCCTTTCATATCAAACAACAGGACATCTTTAGATATAGCTTCCAACATATAAAGAAAAATAATAATAATTTCTGTAACCAAAGTAATCATAACAGGAGCGATCAGCCAGCGATTACGGTCCACCAAAATATAAAAAGGGCTATGCAGGTTATAAAAGATCACCAAAGCCAAAAGTGCAATCCCCAGGATGACATCCAGGTAAAAATATTTTTTCCACTGAAATATATCATAATCGGCCTGAGCCAGCGCTGCAATATCATGGCAACACACTTCTCCTGTCCGGCTCTTGTTATCTAAATCGAATAAATAAAATTCATTAAACAGCTTCACCACTAATTGAGTCGGATCATTACGTGTGGAAAGCGTGCCTGCCGTAGCCACCGCCACGCCATATTCATTGTAATCGGTAAAATATATATTATCCACAAATTTCGTGATACCGGAAAGAAAATTCATTTCTTTCACTCCCTGGGTCGGCAAAGTAATATACAGCATACAACGGCTTCCGGCATACGGATACTCGCCGATTAACAGCGCCTGCCGGCATACGGACCCCCCCCGCCGATACAAAGCGAATCGATAACCATACTTATCGACTTCATGAATTGCGTAAAAGCTCTTTTTTCCCGGAAAGAAGAATCGGGCAGAAAAAGGTTGATGCCCCTCGGTTTCCTGTCCAGATGTTTCTTATTAATCAATCCGTCAGGCCATTCAAATACTTGTTTCAAAAAATTCAGCCGCGCTTTTTCCGATAGCAGGAAACGGTCAAAAGCCTCCCCGGTGCGGCAATATACCACCAGGTCATAAGGAATATTCCGGTAGATGGAATCATTCAGGATACAATCCCGGGTATTGTTGTTCCATTCATTCGTTAATTCAGGTGTTCCCGTCAAAGGATCGAGCACGTATCCCACATATCCGAACCCACCCCGGCAAACTGCCGCCACCGAGGGATCACAATACAAATCTTCCAGCCACCAGGGACAAATTAAATAAGAACTTTTCCGCATATTCAATGCCTGAAACAATGAATCCCGGAACTCCCGCCCGTTACAATAAACGCTACGCAACTGTTCCCAACGCCACATTCGCTGGTAACCGTAAGGGCGGAACTCATCGAACCCTTCCTGAAATGTACGCCCCTGTACCATCAGGATTGGCATCATCATTAATGCCATAAAAAGCCATTGCTTCTTTACCCTCATTCCTGAAATTAAACCTGATTTTCTCATCAATTCACCCTCCTGTCTTTTTAGATAAAACACCATTTCAGTTACCCCCCCGCTTCCTTTTCTTTCCCTCTTTTCATTCTTTCCGGCTGCTGTTCCGGCTTTCACCCAATCCCCAACACCTCCCCATCTGTCCCGCCCGGTTTTCCGGTATTTCATCACCGATAAACATCTTTATTCCGGCAGGGGTCAGCAAAGCTTTCCTTCTTTGTATAACTCTTTTTGTAGAGCCGCTTTAAAAATCCCGGCTGTCAATCTTTGTTCGTTATTCACCAGCATTTGCAAAGCACAGCGCCGCACCACATTGGCAATAGACCCTCCCGACAATTCTGCCGCAACGGCCAGACGCATCACCTCGTCCCCGTTTTCCCCCAACCACACCGGAGGCATCATCTTATGCCACAACTCTTGCCGGGCTTCTTCATCAGGCATCGGGAAATAGACCATCGACTGAAAACGGCGGGGGGGGGGGTGGCAGAGATCATACGCGAAATACGTGGATTTAT
>UQJP01000013.1 GCA_900541415.1 uncultured Odoribacter sp.
TTAAAAATATATAATATTCATTTAAATAGTTCCCCACTCCTCCTATATTCCTGATATTTTACCCGTTTCCACCTGTAACACAAACGTTATAAATCAGGAAAAACACCTCTTCGCTCCCTGTGAACGGTCACGACAAACAACTAAAAAACAAAACGTTATGTTCTTTGATTGACACGATAGACCCACAGCCTGCTGTCAAAGATACAATTTTTTATATAACAATCTACTTTTATATAAAATCCTCTCCCTCTTTAACGGTTCAGCCATTCTTTAAATTCCCGGATGCGTTCCGCACTGACAATGGCCTCGATATTTTCGGGAGGTTCAGGGGAAAGCATCACTTTGATACGGCTGTTGGAATACCTTGCCATTTCCCTGATTGCCTGGAAGCTAATGATAAATTTCCGGTTAATACGAAAAAAAAGGCGGGGATTCAAACGTTCTTCTATCCCTGCCATAGTCTGGTCTACAATATAACTGGCTCCCTCAAAAGTAAACAACATTAAATATTTTCCGTCGGCCATAAAATAAGCCACATCTTCCACAGCCACCGACCTGATCTTCGTTCCGATCTGCACTAAAAAGCGTTCCTGGTACACATCCGGTATTCCGGCAGTTTGTTCCTGCTGTCCCCGGAAAGCCTCCACCTTATCCAAAGCCCGGCGAATATCCTCTTCCTCGAAAGGCTTTAAGATATAATCGATCCCCTGTTTTTTAAAAGCCTGGATCGCATATTCATCATAGGCCGTAATAAAAATCACCGGAACTTTTACCTCCACCTGGTCGAATATCTCAAAACTTTGTCCGTCTCCCAGATGAATATCGCTGAAAATCAATTCTGTCCGGTTATGCCGCAACCATTCCACACTCTCGCCCACAGAATCCAGGCGTGCCTGAACAGTCACTTCCGGCGCGATCTTCCTTAGCATTTTTTCCAAGACCAATACCGCCAACGGCTCATCCTCTATAATAATAGCATTCATAATCTGCCTTAACAAAGGTTTGTTTCATCGTTGCTAAGGTATGAAAAAAACGGCAGGAATGAATCCTGCCGTTTCAGATTTATCACACACATTAAACCATGAGGTCAATTAGCCAAATTCGGATTATTGGCTATCGCCTCCTTCGGAAAACGAATCACGTAACGCGAATCGTCTTTTTCCAGCACTGCACGATGTTCCTCAAAGTTCATATCCATAAAACTTTTCTCGATTTTCGGACGGGTAGTACGCCGCAAATCAAACCAGCGTTGACCTTCCAAGGCCAGTTCACGTCCGCGCTCATTCTGTATTTCAGCCAGCAACTGCTCCTGATTCATCCCGTCGATAGCCAAAGCCCGTTCAGTATAATATTCCGGAGCCAGTCGTTTTTCCAACAATTGTTTCAGGTAGCTTTTCGCCGTTCCCAGCTTTCCGGCATCGTGGGCAGCCGCCTCCGCAGCCATCAACCACACATCGGCAGAACGCAGGGTGGCTCTTTCTGCCTTACTATTCCCATATTTCTTCGAAACCATATCTCCGGTCCAGCTTTCCTCGAAATACATCCCGACACGACGGTCCAGATAACTGTCGTCGGCAGCCCTTCCTGTATTATACAACGACATAAAGCTACTATTCATCGCCATATCGGCAGCAATATCGAATACTCCCACTCCATCCAAAAACAGAATAGCTTCCACCGACGTATTTTCATAAGGCGGCACACTTGTATTCCCGTTCATATCCGTCAACGGACAAGATGCCAACAAATCTTCCGCGATCTCCAGCGATTCCGCCCATTTTTCCTGATAAAGCAAAACTTTAACTTTGAAAGCTTTGGCCGCTTTCAACGAAAACCGGTAACGGGTGGTTGCAGGTTGCTCCTCCACTTCCAACAGCCCCATTCCTTCCTCAATATCGGCAAGCACCTGGGCATAGACCTGCTCCACCGTAGCCGGTTTATATTCCTGGTCTATATCCACCCTTAAGGCAAGCGGAATCCCACGGTCGGTCGCCGCCGTAGCAGGGTCGTAATATTTGGCATACAGATTCAACAGGTCGAAATGCATCAATGCGCGCAACAACAAAGCCTCACCTTTCAATTGTTCCCGGCTATCGGTATGGGTATCGATTTCCGCTCCCATCACCTCATCGATCACACTGTTTGCATAAAAAATCACATTATAAATCTCCGTCCAGTGATAGCTGGGAGTGGTTGGATCGGGATTCACATCCTCCCACAACGCCAAATCCACATAGTTATTGAAAAAATAACCATACATAAACGGAACCACCTCATCCGCACGGATTGTCAGCATTCTCTTATAAGGGGGAACTTTGTTATAAGCTGAAACCATCATCGCCCGGAAATCGGTCACCGTTTCGGGAATAACCTTTCCGGTTGGAGTCACGTCCAGATAATTACAGGAACTGAACAAGGCCAGAGCCAATACTATCGTATATATTTTTTTCATTCGTTTCATTTTTAATCGTACAATAAACAACCACTTTCAGGTATTAAAAAGCCAATTCCAATCCGCATGAGAATGTTTTCGGCAGCGGCTGGGAATAAATATTCCCATAGGATTCAGGATCGAAATAACCTTTATAGCTTGATCCCAGCACAAACGGATTCCGGGCTTCCACGCTCACTCTGGCATGCGTCATATAGATTTTCTGCGCCACTTTGGAGGGAAGGGTATATCCCAAACGAATGCTGTTCACCCGCAAATAATTAATCTTTTTGTACCAAATATCGTAATCCTTAAAAGAATTATTCGGGTCGAGGCTCGAATACCACAGATACGCATAATTCGTTTCCAGCGTATTTCTTCCCAGCAGTCCCGGATATTTACCTTCAGTGTTAGCCGACGACCAAACCTCACTCATCCGGGTGCTATAATTCTCTCCCGGAGAAACCTGGGTCGGAGTATAAAACGGAGTTTCCTTCATCGTCTGTCCGATATTGAAACTGGTGGCAATGGTCAGGTCAAAATTCTTATAATAAAAACGGTTGATAAAACCTCCGGTAAATTTCGGCTCGCTATCGCCCACATAAGTATATAAATCCCGGTAATCGCTCACATTCAGAAAACTCATCTCTTCAAAACCACTTCCCGGCCCTAACTGGAAAAACTCCTCCATCGTCACCTTGTCGCTGCCTTTCCAAAACATAGGCAATCCCCGGCTGTCCACTCCGGCAGTTTTCAAAGCAAACTGCGCTCCGATCGGATGCCCTTTCAGAGAAGGAGTGTAAGAATTGTCCCGGGTATTAATCCGGTTTACAAGGCTCGTATTGTGCGCAATATTGAAATCGGTCGTCCAGCGGAAATCCTTCGTGCGGATATTCGTGGTGGACAATGCCAATTCCACCCCCTTATTCGTAACCTTGGCCCAGTTCATCGTAGAATAGTCGAAACCGTTCTCTCCCGGAATAAAGCGTGTTCCGATCAAATCGTCGCTCACCCGGTAATACCCGTCCACACTCATCGTAATACGGTTTCTCAACACGCCGAAATCAACCCCCACATTCCAGTTAGAAGTTTTTTCCCAGCGCAAATAGGGATTCGGCGGATAGGTCACACCGATATTCGGCTCATTCGCTCCCGGCAGGATAGAAGAATTTCCCCAATTTCCCACAATCATAGGCGAAGTATTTTTATCCACATTTCCCTGCAAGCCATAAGACGCTCTCAACTTCAAATTCGAAAGCCAATGGGCATCCTCCATAAAACTCTCCCGATTGATATTCCAGGCGGCAGACAGCGACCACAAAGGCAAATATTTATATTTCCGGTCTACCCCGAAAAGGTTAGAGCCGTCATAACGCAAACTTCCAAACACCGTGTATCGGTTATTATACATATAAGAAGCCGTCATATAGTACGAAAGATAACGGTTTTCATCGAACGACTGGCGATATTGCCGGAAAGACTCCTCGTTCCATTTGGTACTGTTCTCCGGAAATTCCAGAGGCTTTGTGGTTAAAGACTTCGGATCGAAACCAAAACCTTTCGTATGGATTTCCTTCGATTTATTTCCCCTCATCTCAACCCCTGCCATCACATTCACTTCGTGAACGCTGGCAAACGTCCGATTGAATTCTCCCTGCAATTTCCAATGATATTGCGACATATCTTTATCCCAATTCTGAATCACGCCTCCATCGGGCAAATAATCTTTCCCGTTATGCATGGCTTTCTCCCGGTATTTTCTGACATAATAAGAATTTTTTGCCGCCATTTTCTCCGTGCGGTCCTTATCGATCTGCATAGAAAACTGGGTAGATAAATTTAACCAGCTCACCGGTTTATAATTCAGGGTCACCATAGGCTTCAAAGAAAGATTCTTCAACGTGTAGTCGGTATTTGCCCGTTCTTCAAGCATATTAAAATCCAACCGCTTATCGGAATTCTCTACAATATCGGGATCATAAATATAATCTCCGTTTTCGTCCAACGCGCTCAGATAAGGATTCACCCTACGGGTATAACGCGAAGGATTGACAAAAGCATCTGCATCCGTCATATAGCTTGCCCGATTACTGCTTGCCAAAAACATAGAAGCAGACAGTTTTAAATTATCGAGCAGGTTCACATCCGTTTTCAGGGTTACATTCAAACGGTCGAACCCTGTACCGATAGTCGTTCCTTTTTCTTTAAAATACCCGGTAGACAAATAATAAGTGGCCTGATCGCTTCCTCCGCTTAAACTCAGGTTATACTGCTGGTTTACGGCATTTTGATACACCTCGTCCCCCCAATTCGTCCCTGAATTTCTCAACCCGTTAATTCCGGCCTGTGCTTCGGCGGAAATCGCATTGAATCCCCCCTGGCGGAAAGCGTCCCATTGATCGTATTGTTTCAGCAAACGCGACACACCTCCCCATTCTTCCCGATAGGTCAGGTCTTCACGGGCAGCCAGTCCCAATTCGAAATCCACCTTTTCGGAAGCATTCATCAAATTCAGCTTATCCAAATTAGGTTTTGTCGTAATGAAAGTAGAAGCCGAAGCATTGACACGCATTTTCCCTTTACTTCCCTTTTTGGTTGTCACCACGATCACCCCGTTTGCAGCCCTCGCTCCGTAAATGGCAGTAGCGGCAGCATCCTTCAGTACCGTAATATCCTCGATGTCCGCAGGATTCACTCCCGCAATGGAAGTATTATACAAATTGTCGATATTATCCTTATTTCCGAAATCTTTAGGAATGTCATTCCCTTCCAGAATCATTCCGTCGAGCACCCACAACGGATCGGTACTCCCGGTGAGCGACACCGTGCTGCGCACCCGCATCTTAGCAGGAGCACCCGGAGCCCCGTTGGTAGGAGTAGCCATCAATCCGGCCACCTTTCCTTCCAGCATCTGATCTATGCTCGCTACACCGATGCTCTTAATATCTTCCGCTTTCACCGTTGTGATAGCAGAGGTCACTTTTCGTTTTTCAATTTTCTGGTAACCGGTTACAACAGCCTCCTCCAATTGTTTCGATTCTTCTTTCAGGCGAACGACAAAATGATCTTTACCTGTAATATTCAAAGGAAACACCTCATAGCCAATAAAACTAACCACCACCGATTTCACAGTCACAGGCAACGTAAACTCGAATTTTCCGTTTACGTCGGTCACCGTTCCCGCCGGGGTATATGAAGCAGCCTCAGGTGCATTCGGATCGATAAAAACAGTTGCTCCCGGTAAAGATTGTCCGGACGACAAATCCAATACCTGCCCCGTAATCTTACGGGTTTCCTGCGCCGCAGCTAACAGCGGCAACCCCAGGACGAACAAAAAAAACAGTTTTCTCATGTAGTAAATTTATTTATGTGTAATTGTTAGTGTTCTTATTTCATATTCAAAGCTTCTTTGATCCGGACAATCAAATCCTCATAATGTTGCCGGGTTTCGATCGTCCCGGTATTCCGGCTACTTTCCGCCAGTTTCAAAACTTTCAATAACGCGCCGCGCTTCACGGAAACAGCTTCAGACACCCTGCCCATAGACGAAAAATGCAGATTCCTGATTTGCACGTCCTCCTGTGGCTTCATCACGAACATGGCCTCGCGGGCGGCAAACTGGCAGCAAGCCTCGTGCCTCAAAGCTTTTTTAGTGGTTTTTTCCACCGCTTTGTTGGAACTGACGATAATTGCATCTATATAATTTTTCTGGGTCATCCGCTCATGCAAAGATAAGCTCTTCCCCTGTATGGAACTTTTAAAAACAGCCTTGTGCAAATCCTCGAACATCGCCTCAGGAGTGTATACCTGCGCCCTGCCTTTCATCGCTTCAGCCTCGTACATCCGCATCAACCGATCGTCTTTCATCAAATCATAAAACACGGCATACTGCAATTCGCGGGCTGTGCTATACGGGGAATATTCCACCTCACCATTGGGAGATTTTCTCACCGGATAGCTTTTTTTCCACACATCGGCTTCAAACAACCATTCCGGCACGGTGAACACCTCCTCCACAAGATATTTCACGGCTTCTTTCTGCCTTGCCTTCTCCACGGGGGTATAACGATCAATATCCTGTCCCTTCACGGGATTGTTAATATAAAAACCTCCCACATTTGCCATAACATGCCCGGCATATAACTGCCATTGGTTTATCACCGCCATCAACAACTTTCCGGCCTCGAAATATCCTGTCCCTTCCTCTTCCGTCCACTCCACGATATGAGGTACGCTTCTTTTCAGGTTCTTGATGCCGTAGCGGTTGGCCCGAATCACATCGTCGCCCAGGTCTTCGTCAAGCGAACGGGGATCCACCGGATCTTTGGGGTCTTGCTGTTCGCCATACCAATACATTTTATCATCGGCATGTTCCAAAATCCACTGATTCAGCACCGGCAGTTCCTCACGGGCGTCCTTCACATCCAGCCAGCGGTAAGCCCAATTGATCGCATATTTATCGTATACCCCGATAACAGGTGTAATATGTTCCACCCCATCTTCCGGTTGTGCCACATAATTGAAGCGGGCATAATCCATAATCGAACTTGCCGTCCCTCCCATTTTAGCGGTAAACTCCTTAGAACGTAAAGAATCCACCGGAAATGAAGAAGAAGCCCCCATATTGTGTTTTAATCCGAAAGTATGTCCCACCTCATGGGAAGAAACAAAACGAATCGCACTGGCCATATATTCATCGCTAAACCGATTGGCACGGGCACGGGCATCGACCGGAGCGGTCTGCACCCGCATCCAGGTGTGCAGCAAAGTCATCACATTATGCCACCACACCACATCGGCCTCGATAATCTCGCCCGAACGCGGATCGACCACCGACGGGCCCATAGCGTTGGCACGCTGGGAAGCGGCATAGGTTATTACCGAATAGCGCACATCGTCAATATCGAAATCAGGATCATCCTCCGGGGCGTCTTTGGCAATCACGGCATTCTTAAATCCGGCAGCCTCGAACGCCACCTGCCAATCGAAAACACCAGCCTTGATCTCCTCGCGCCATTGAGCCGGAGTTGCCGGATCGATGTAAAACACAATAGGTTTCACAGGCTCAACCAATTCTCCGCGTTTATATTTCTCTACCTCCTCAGGCTTAGGTTCCAAACGCCAACGATGCACCAATTCCCTTTCTTCCACCGCCTGTTGCTTATCATTAAAATAGATATGCGGAGTAGAGAAAAATCCCACACGCGGATCGGCAAAACGCGGACGCATCGGTTGCTCCGGCAATAATACGATATTCGTAGTAGCTTCCACCGTCAGGGGCAGGGACTCATTCCCTTCCGTCACCCGGGTCGTCAGCAAGGATTTCACCACGATATTTTCCGGAAACACTTTCATGCCGTTGATTTTCGACAGTTCTTTTTTCACCGAAGCCCCCAACGAAATGCTATTGTAAAGATCGTTGAAACTTTTCTCGCTACCGTCGAAAACTTTATTCACTTTAATCACAACAGCGGTAGAATCGCCGTTCAATGCCTCGATCGGAAATTGCTCAATCACCGATTCCCGGTAATTATCTTTCACGGAACGGGTAATCGCATCCCCTTCCGGAGAGGTGATTTTCGGATTGTAAGTCGTGACCCATACTTTATTTTCGGCCGTATCTTTGTAAAACCGAATAATCCGGTCTTCATACGCCATCCCTTTATTTAATCCGGCATCGTTCAATTCGTAAGGAACGCCCGATACTTTATTTACAATGAGGAAATCTCTTCCCAGCAACGAGTCGCTGATCTCAAAATACCAGTCCTTTTCCACCTGATGAATTTTAAACATTCCCTCGCGGGTTTTTGCTTTTTGTGTCAATTCATCATAACGGCTCTTCTTCGCAGCAACAGTGTCGGCTTTTACCTCTTTTTTCTTTCGTTTTCCCCAGGCGTAAGTATCCGTTGCGCAACCAACAAACACACCGACAAGTGCAACTGCCATAATAAAAGTTCTGATTTTCATCATTTCAAATCAATCTATTTAAGGTTATATTATTCTTATTCATTCAATGGAGAGTAATTCACTGACCTGTTATGCTATTTGCGGGTAGTTATTCATTCTCCACCGATAATTATGCATTTTACAATAATAGTAGAAAATCATCAAACGCTAAACTAAACAGGAATGAACCGCCCGGAAAAAGGAGTGAACCGGACAATATACAGAATGAAAAAATATCAGAGGAAAAAGAAAAGAATATCAGCCTTTTAACACAGGTAATTTACAGATAAACAGATTGTTTTCAACAGCATAATAAAACCTTTCCTGTTGGGAATAATACGCATAAATTTTTTGAATATTCTCCAGTCCGATCCCCATAGAATCTTTGGATTCCCCCGAACGGGGATGATAGGAATTTTCCACCACCAGCTCGTCTCCGGACAGGAATATCCGGATATGTAACGGATGCAGGCGAGTAATCTCATTATGTTTTATGGCATTTTCAAGCAATAGCTGTAAACTCATTGCCGGAATCATTCCATCGGCCTGCTTCACATCCTTCTCAATATCCAGCAATAGCTGTTTTCCAAAACGGATTTTTTGCAAAAAATAATAATGGCGGGTAAAATCCAGCTCTTCTTTCACCGATGCCAAAGTTTCGTTCCTCTTTTCAAGCACATAGCGGTAAACCTTCGACAGTTTCAGCACAAACTCTTCCGCCAGTGCGGGATCGGTGGTAATCAGGGCGCTGAGGGAGTTGAGCGAATTAAATAAGAAATGGGGATTCAACTGGTTTTTCAACTGTTGTAAGTTCAATTGCAAGGCTTCCTGCTCTATTTTCCGCCTCAGGTCGTACTCTTTTCGCCACTTATATTGGGAGACACCCAACAACACGCTAAAAATAAGCACCGTAACCACAACAATCCATAAAGCGTAACGATGAAAATGTTCCATTGCCTCCTGGTTGTCCAATTGCAGCACATTCACCACCACAACCCACTTTTCCGTTCCCACCCGGATCGGATAATACACTTTATCCACAGGCAACAACAGGTAGCTGGAAAAACCCGTCATTTGTAACGTTTTATCATCACGGATAACAGCTTTCAACCGTTCTGATTCCCGGGAATCGGTCAACTGCTTCCCCACCTGTTTTTCATCCGGATAAGTGATGTAAATTCCAGCCTCGTTCAATATATATATATAATTCCGCTTAGCAGGAACCACCACCGCAAAATAAGCATGCAGATCGGATAGGTTAATATCGAACCCGTAAGTCACTCCCCGGCAATACCCACGCAAACTCCAATATTCTCCCCGATAATCTTTATATAATCCGCTTCCTTCCCTGTTCAGGGCGGTATCGGTCCAGATCATCCCCTGCTGCGCTCCTCCTTCCCGGGTGCAAACAACATAATCCCCGCCTGCGACAAACCAGGCTCTGGTGATTTTATTATCCATCTTCACCAATCCCTCCAGCAACTCTGTCAGGTTTTCCTTATCATACCCTTTTTTCTCCAGAAATCCCTGTACATTTTCACGCAACTCCTCCGTCCGCCTAAAATCCTGCCGGATCAGCTCGGAACGGTATTCCCCCACCTCTTGCACCATTGCACGATGCATCCGCCCGGCAGCCTTGTCGATCTGTATCCCCACCAACCAAACAGCCCCCGCAAAGACCAGCAGCAACGACAATCCTATAAATATCAAATTCTTCCGGTGAAACATCTGTAATCTGGATTTTATTTAGAAACCTATCAGGCAATACCTGCATACGGGCAAAAGTAGGTATTTCCGGAAAAATAAAAAAGGCAGCTACATCTTTTAACGTAACTGCCCCTATATCTGTGCCTCACCGATCAATACTCCACATTTCCTTCATTCTCTTTCCACAAACGGAATTCCGTTCCCGCGTCAGCCTCCTTCTCATTCAAAAAAGGAATAGAACGCCCGGCCTCGGGCAAAGCAATCTCCTTATAAATGAACGAATCGTCAAAACCGGCAAGTGCAGCGTCTTCCTTCGTCGAAGCGTAATACACCTTAGCGGGACGGGCCCAATAAATCGCTCCCAGGCACATCGGGCAAGGCTCACAACTGGCATACACTTCACAGCCTTCCAGCTGGAAAGTACCTAATTTACGGCAAGCCTCCCGGATAGCGTTTACCTCCGCATGAGCAGTCGGGTCGTTATCCGGTGTCACCGAATTACCGCAGGCGGCAATCACTTTTCCATCCTTCACCACCACAGCCCCGAAAGGGCCTCCGGTTCCGTTCTTCGCATTTTCCACAGCCAGCCGAATGGCTTCTTCCATGAATTTCTTCTCGTACATATCCTATATCACTTTTTACTTTTTCACTTTCTTCTTTCCTTGCTCCACAGGGCGAACGGGAGTTTTATCCAAATGTTTCCCACTATACCACAGCATAAATATACCTGCCAGAATAAACGGAACACTCAACCATTGTCCCATATTCAGGGTCATTCCATTTTCCCAGGGTTCCTGGTTTTCTTTCACAAATTCGATAACAAAACGTGCAACAAAAATCAAAATCAGGAATGCCCCGAAAATAAAACCCTGCTTCTGTTTTACGTTCGTGCGCCAATAAAGATACATCAACACAAAGAAACTGATCAGGTAACAAATAGCCTCATACAACTGAGCCGGATGACGGGGCGTTTCCGGATCGGAAATACCGGTAGCATTTATAAACCGGAATCCCCAGGGCATGGTTGTGGGCAATCCAATGATTTCCGAATTCATCAGGTTTCCCATACGGATAAAGAATCCGGCGAGGGCAATGGGCACTACGGCACGGTCGAGTATCCAAAAGATCGACTTTTTACTTATTTTCTTCGAATAATACCACAACCCGACAATAATACCGATAGCTGCTCCGTGACTTGCCAATCCCTGATAACCGGTGAACTCAAAATGAGGACTAAAACGCACAGGCAAAATAATTTCCAGCGGATACTGGCTGTAATAATCCCAGTCGTAAAACAGGCAATGTCCCAAACGTGCCCCGATAATCGTGGCAACGGCCACATAAAGCCACAGTTTATCCAGCCATTCAATAGACAAACCCTCCGATTTGAACATTTTTTTCTCCACCACATATCCGAAAATAAACGCCAAAGCAAAAAGCAGGCTGTAATAGCGAATGGTAATTCCAAAGTCGAAAAGCACAGGACTGACATCCCAGTTAATAAAAAGCAACATAGCTATAAATTTTACAATTAAAATTGATTCCGACAAATAACGGTGGAAGTTACTCCCCCCACCGTTCTTTGCCTATCTGTTTATTTATTCGTTTTTACCGTGACAGTTCTTGTATTTCAAACCGCTACCGCAGGGACAAAGCTCGTTTCGCCCAACTTTCGGTCCCACTTTCACCGGTTCTTTATGAGGTTGTGCCTGCTGTCCGGGAGCTGCCACCTGTTCCGAACGGCTTTCCCGCATCCGGCTTAAATCGGTGCGGCGTTGTTCGGCCTCACGCACATGTTCAGGCTCCTGCATCGGGATCTGCCCTTTCATCAAAGTAGAAACCATACCTTTATTGATCTTTTCCACCATCGCCTTAAACAAATTATACGATTCGAATTTGTAGATCAACAAGGGATCTTTCTGCTCGTAAGCGGCATTCTGAACAGACTGTTTCAAATCGTCCATTTCACGCAAATGTTCCTGCCATGCTTCATCGATATGTGCCAAAATCACGGCCTTCTCAAACGAACGCATCAGGTCTTCCCCATTGCTCTTATAGGCTTTTTCCAGATTGGTGATGACATTATACATCTTTTGCCCGTCTGTAAACGGCACTACGATGTTTTTAAATACATCTCCCCGGTTTTCGAACACATTCTTAATAACGGGAAATGCCTGTTGCGCTATATGTTCAACTTTCCGGTTATAAGCCTCACGCACATATTTATAAAGTTCTTCCGTCAGATCGTCTGTTTTTGATCTCTGGAACTCTTCGGGCGAAACTTCGAAATCCACCGACAACACCCGCAGCACTTCCATTCTGAATCCCTCCAGGTCATTTTCCGGCTGGTATTCTTCAACGATAGATTCGCAAACATCATAAGTGTTATTGGCAACGGCCACCCCGATACGCTCACCCAACAATGCCTGGCGGCGCTGCTTATAGATCACGGTACGCTGCGAGTTCATCACGTCGTCGTATTCCAACAAACGCTTACGAATACCGAAGTTATTTTCTTCCACCTTCTTTTGCGCCCGTTCGATAGAACGCGTAATCATGGAATGCTGAATCACATCCCCCTCCTCATGTCCCAAACGATCCATCACCCGGATGATACGCTCAGAACTGAACAGACGCATCAAATCGTCCTCCAAAGAAACAAAGAACTGAGACGACCCCGGATCTCCCTGACGTCCGGCACGTCCTCTCAACTGGCGGTCTACACGGCGGGAATCATGACGCTCCGTACCGATAATGGCCAAACCTCCGGCATCTTTCACCTCCTGGCTTAATTTGATGTCGGTACCACGACCTGCCATATTGGTAGCAATGGTTACTGTTTTCGATTTTCCGGCTTCGGCAACAATATCAGCCTCTTTTTGATGCAATTTGGCATTCAACACATTGTGCTTGATTCCCCGTAATTTCAACATACGGCTCAGCAATTCCGAAACCTCGACAGAAGTCGTACCCACCAGCACCGGACGTCCGGCATCCACCAGCTTCACGATTTCTTCGATCACGGCATTGTATTTTTCACGCTTAGTTTTATACACGAAATCATTCGCATCGATACGTACCACGGGACGGTTAGTCGGGATAACCACCACATCGAGTTTGTAAATATCCCAGAACTCTCCGGCTTCCGTTTCAGCCGTACCGGTCATACCCGCCAGCTTGTGATACATACGGAAATAATTCTGTAAGGTAATGGTCGCCCAGGTTTGCGTGGCAGCTTCCACCTTCACATTTTCCTTTGCCTCAATAGCCTGATGCAAACCGTCCGAATAACGGCGTCCTTCCATGATACGTCCGGTCTGTTCGTCAACGATCTTCACCTTGTTGTCCAACACCACATATTCAATGTCTTTTTCAAACAAAGTATAGGCTTTCAGCAACTGATTCACTGTGTGCACCCGTTCCGATTTCACGGCATAACTCTGAATCAGCTCGTCTTTCTTCTCCAGCCTTTCTTTTTCATCGGCTATACTCTTTTCAATATCGGCAATTTCAGAACCGATGTCCGGCAGAATAAAGAATTTCGGGTCTTCCCCGGCTGCCGTAATCGTATCGTGTCCCTTGTCGGTCAAATCTATGGAATTTTGCTTCTCGTCGATCACAAAATACAGGGGATCGGTAATTTCCGGCATTCTCCGGTTATTTTCCTGCATATATTCGTTTTCGGTTTTCAGCAACACCGCTTTATTTCCTTCCTCACTCAGGAATTTAATCAACGGCTTGTATTTAGGTAATCCCTTATGAGCCCGGAGCAAAAGAATTCCTCCTTCTTTCCTTTTCTTCGAATCGTCGCTCGACAGCAACTCTTTCGCATCGTTGAATATTTTAGCCACCAATTCACGCTGCATCTTCACCAAACGTTCCACACGCGGCTTATACTCGTCGAACATCTGGTCGTCACCTTTCGGCACAGGACCGGAAATAATCAACGGAGTACGGGCATCGTCGATCAACACGGAGTCGACCTCATCGACAATGGCAAAATTATGCTTACGCTGCACCAAATCCTCCGGGTTATTGGCCATATTATCCCTCAGATAGTCGAAACCGAATTCATTGTTCGTACCGAAAGTAATATCCGCCATATAAGCTTTACGGCGCTGGGGAGAATTAGGCTGATGCCTGTCGATACAATCCACCGAAAGACCGTGGAACATATATAACGGCCCCATCCATTCCGAGTCACGTTTGGCCAGATAATCATTAACCGTCACCATGTGCACTCCCCGTCCCGAAAGGGCATTTAAGAACACGGGCAAAGTCGCTACCAATGTTTTACCTTCTCCGGTGGCCATCTCGGCTATTTTGCCCTGATGCAACACAGATCCACCGATCAGCTGCACGTCATAGTGCACCATATCCCACGTCACCTCGTTTCCTCCGGCGAGCCAGGTGTTAAAATAAACAGCCTTATCCCCGTCTATTTCCACAAAATCATGGTCTACGGCCAAATCGCGGTCGAACTGGTTTGCAGTCACCTCTATCTCGGCGTTTTCCTTGAAACGGCGAGCCGTTTCTTTCATCACGGCAAAGGCCCGGGGTAAAAGTTCTGTCAAAATCTCCTCGACCTTCTTGTCGATCTGTTCTTCCAGCTTGTCTATCTGGGAATAAATTTCCTCCCTTTCTTCAATAGAAGGTCTTTCTTCCTCCACTTTCCGCTTCAAAGCAGCTATTTCTTCCTCTTCCTCCTGAATATATTCATGCACCTGTTTCTTCATTTCTTCCGAAGCGGCGCGCAATTCATCATGACTTATATTTTTAATTTTTTCCCACTCTTCGTTCACCTGACCCACAATCGGAATCAGCACTTTCATATCTCTGTCGGATTTATTACCGAACAGCTTTTTTAAAACATCATTAAAACCCATTATAATCTTATTTTATTTTCGACACATGAAGATTCCTATATCCTCATGATATACATTTAAAATCAAAATCTCTGCAACAAAGCCGAAGGCCCGGTGCAAACCAAACAACACCTGATTTTAAATAAAGTGACCGGGAGCCCGGATCCGATGAGAAGTAAGACAAAGAATACCTATTTTAGGACATTCCGACCTGTCAAAAGTATCGTCTGAAACGATAGAAAATATTTCTGAAAAATGGAAAAAATCGGGAGGCAACACACAAGAAGCCTGTTGGCTGCGGTCTTCTTCCAGATAAACGGAAACCACCTTTACGGTATGGGTTATGACCAGCCTACACCTCTCCCCCGTCAAAGACTCAACTCCCGTCTGCGCCTTTAAGGGAACAGCCACGGCACAACCTGCCATGACATATAATGCAGCTATTAAATACCTGTTCACTTCCATTGTCCGCAAAGATAACGTAAAAAACGAAAACTTAACGAAAAGTGCAAAGATTTATACACGTTCCCCCTCAAAAATATATCCACGCATTCCGTTCATTTCCGGCCTCTCACAAAGACGAACATAGCAAATCCCGGTTCTCGCCTTTCCGACGACAACCGGGACTATCATCCGTTGAAACATCACCTTATATTTTCTCCCCGTAAGCGAGATCTCCGGCATCGCCTATCCCCGGATCGATATACGATTTTTCAGTCAGGTGCTCGTCCAGACTACCCGCCCAGATCGTTATATTTTCATCTTTCAGGGCTTCGGAAGTGTAAGCCACCCCCTGTCGGCTGGCTATCACCGAAGCAATATGAGTATGCACAGGGATTCCCCCCTGCTTCAGCAGCTCCCGGTAAGCCACTACCACCGACGAACCTGTGGCCAGCATCGGATCCACCAGCAGTAACTGCTTCCCCTCCAATGAGGGCGTATAAACAGAATCGTAGCGGATCACAAACCCATGCTCTTCGTCATACACCCGCCGGGCGGATACAAAAGCACTGCCGGCAGCATCGAAATAATTCAAAAATCCCTGATGATACGGTAACCCCGCCCTCAACACCGAAGCCACAACCACCTCCTCTGTCGGCAACATCACCCGCGCCGGATTAATAGGCGTTTGCACCGTTTGAGGAGCATAATTGAAAGTTTTACTGATCTCATACGCCATAATTTCGCCTACCCGTTCCAAATTCCGGCGGAAACGCATCCTGTCGGTATGAATTTCCTGATCTCTCAACTCCGCTAAAAAACGGTTACAAACTGAATTACAGCCATCTATAATATTCACCATGTCCAATGTATTTTTTACGCGCTTGCAAAGAAAATAAAATCACAGCAAAACACGAAACAATACGATCCGAATTTCAGGACAACTTTCACCGTCAGTTACGATAATAAAACACAATAGATGCTTTCGCCAGCGTATGTTTCCAAAGATGAAAACCAACCAAAGCCGGAGGAGTATCTTTGGGAAGTTCCAAAGTTTCTATATCCAAAGCATAAAGAGTGATGGTATAATTGTGCCAGCCATGCCCGTGCGGAGGATTAGGCCCTCCATAGCCATGTTTGCCATAATCATTGATGCTCTGCACCACCGAAGCCGGGGCCAAATGCCGGAAAGGATTTCCTGCATCGGCAGGCAATTCTGTGACATTAGCCGGACTATCGAACATGAGCCAGTGCCAGAATCCCCCGTCAATCGGAGCATCTTTGTCAAACATCGTAATCGCAAAACTCCGGGTATCCTGAGGGGAATTAATCCACGATAACTGGGGTGAGATATTATTTCCGCCACTATCCGGGTGAACCTGGCGCAAAGTGGCGATCCCCCCGGTGTCGTTACTTCTTAAAGTGAAAGTTTCTATTTTCATTGCCTTAAATCTTATGGTCTTTCAGGGTAAACGAAACAAAAAACAAAAAGTTCAGGATAAAAAAACCGGAGATTAAAAAATCTCCGGCTATACCTCGCCTTTCCCTATTATTTCACAGAAAATCCCTATATTTACGCAATAATCGGACTTTCAAAATACAAACAAACTAAACCGCTTTATGAAAATAACCTTCATCCGCAGCTTTCTGATTTTAGCAATCGTATTAATCATTTCTTTCCTTTTCCTGCTAAATCCGGACGACCTGTCGTTTTCGACCAACCTTCCGGTATACATCGGGCTGCTCAGTTCTATTCTACTGTTCATCAATATGTTCGTCGCCACCCGTTTCAATCGGAAGAAAAACAAACAGCATAAAAAACGGTAATTCTTACAGTTTAGAGGAAAATTCTTTAATCCGTTGTTCGTCCGCCTTGCGGCAAATCAGGAAAACATTATCTTGTTCGGCAACGATATACCCGTTCAACCCCTGCAACACCATTTTCTTATCCCCGGAAACATGCACCACGCAACCCTCACTTTCAATCATACATACCTGTTTCCCCACAACAGCATTCCCGGCTTCGTCTTTTGCTAACTGTTCATAAAGCGATCCCCAGGTTCCCAGGTCCGACCAGCCGAAAGCGGCAGGAAAAACATAAATATTCCGGGCATGCTCCATAATGGCATAATCCACAGAAATCGAACGGCAATCCGGAAATCTACGATTTATTTCCGTTTGCTCCGAAGCCGTATAGAAAACAGGATCGAGCGCATCGAACAATGCCGCCATTTCCGGCTGATTTTCCCGGAAAGCCCGCTCGATGGTCTTCACATTCCAAAGGAAAATACCCGCATTCCAATAATATCCTCCCTCCTGAAGATACTCCCGGGCTGTCTGCAAATCCGGTTTTTCCTTAAAACCTTCCACCATTTTAATTTCGTCCTCTCCCGCCACCTGTTCGGTTTTCACCTTTATATACCCATATCCGGTTTCAGGGCGGGTAGGCAACATTCCCAAAGTCAAAATACGGTTTTCCTTTTCGGTAAAAGCCAATCCGTGACGGATTACCCGCACGAACTCCGGAACATCCATAACAATGTGATCGGCGGCGGAAATAACCAAATTCGCCTCCGGATCCTGTTTTTTGATTTTCCAGGCAACATAGGCCACGCAAGGAGCCGTATTACGCATACAAGGCTCTAAAAGAATATTGGATTCCGGTAATTGAGGCAATTGTTCCCGCACCAGGTCACGATAATGTTCGGAAGTCACCACCCAAACATTTTGCATCTCGCAAATTTCACGGAAACGATCTACGGTAAGTTGTATTAAAGTACGCCCCACCCCCAGCACATCGATAAATTGCTTGGGTTTTTCCGGGGTGCTCATCGGCCAGAACCGACTGCCGATCCCCCCCGCCATAATAACTAAATGATTCATAATCCTAAAACTTTATACGGCTTTAGGAATGGAAAAGCTAAAACGGGAACCTACATTTTCTTCTGATTCGAACCCAAGTTCGCCTCCGTTCTTTCTCACAAAATCCCGGCACAACAGCAATCCCAGCCCAGAGCCTTCTTCACTATTGGTGCCAAAGGTAGTAAAATGAGTGGCTTCCTGCAACAGTTTCGGCTGATCTTCCGTCTTGATACCCTTCCCGTGATCGACCACAGAAACCACCACCTTGTCGTCCGAAATCCCGATCGTCACATCGATTCCCGAATCTTTATGGCTAAATTTCACGGCATTGGAAAGCAGATTCCGAATAACGGATTTAATCATCTCTATATCCACCGAAACCTCATAATGCCCTCCTTCTTCCTGACGTATCGTAATATTTTTTATTGCAGCAACAGGACGCATCACCTCTATAACCCCATCGGTCAGTTCCGCAATGTCGATCATCTGGGGCACAACGGCCAATTTTCCCAACTGGCTTTTAGTCCATTTCAGTAAATTATCCAACAAAGCAAAAACCTCTTCGGAAGTCTTATTGCTCATTTCCAGCATATCGAATATTTCAGCATCCATCTTCTCCTGCTCCACACTCATCATAATCGTATTCAGCAACATTTTCATCGATGCCATTGGGGAACGAAGGTCATGGGCGATTACGGAATACAACTTATCTCTTCCGGCTATCGTCTTTTTCAACTCTTCCGTCTGCTGCAAAATGATACGCTTGGCTGCCACCAAAGACAATTGGTGGCAAATCCTGACCATTAATTCTTCTTTCCGGAAAGGCTTCGATATAAAATCATTGGCTCCTAACTGAAAGCCCTTCACAATACTCTGAGTATCATCCAATGCAGTCAAAAATATGATAGGCACATCTTTATAAGCATCCTGGGACTTCAAGGTCGCAGCCACTTCAAAACCGTCCATCCCGGGCATCATGACATCTAACAATATCAAATCGGGATTTTCTTTTTCAATCATGGCCAAAGCCTCCTGCCCATTCATGGCACTGGCGATATGGTAGCCCTCCTTACCAAGCAAAGCTTTAAGCAACAGTACATTCGACTGTACGTCATCAACAATGAGCAACTTAAATTCAGAAGGATTTATTTGCATGAAAAAAATACTTTATACAACAACAATAAAATTTCTGACAAAAGTAGAACTTTTCTTGTTCTTTTTACAGCCCCTCCACTCTTTTTTTATATTTTATTGTTTCATATGAAAACACAACCAACTAATTGACAGTAAAATACAAAATCAATTAAAACATTTTATATAATATAAAGAGTGTTTTTTATAAGCAATTCACAATTTAATTTTATATTTTTGTATACTCAAAAAAAACAACCTATTACACGCGCAAAAACCGCTATATTTCAATAAATTTTAACCAACAGATTATGGAAAAACAAACGACAATTTTAATTGTTGACGATAAACCGGAAATAGCTAAAGTTATAAAAATACACCTATCGGCAGACTACGATGTTTTCTATCATCGCAACCCGATCGAAGCACTAAGCTGGATGCATGAAGGACACATCCCCGATCTGATTATTTCGGACGTTTATATGCCTGAAATGAACGGACACGAATTTTTACTGCAATTAAAAGCCAGTTCATTATTCAATGATATTCCCGTTATCGTCTTGTCGAGCATGGAAAATAGCGGAGACCGGATTCAGCTTCTGGAGGACGGTGCGGATGATTTTATCCTGAAACCCTTCAATCCTCAGGAATTGAAAATCAGAGTACGGAATATTTTACGTAAAAAATAAGGAGATTAATGCACGTTCTTTACTTAGGAGACAATAAAGATACTATCGGGCATTTGGAGGGACTGCTGAATCGGAAAATTACAGTGGTGGAAACCCCTTTACAAGCCCGTTCATACATTTTTAAAAATTTCTATACCCACAAGCAACCGATTTTCGTATTTATTGAAGCAACGAATACTGAAGATAACCTGAAACGTATCGAATTGTTGAGGCAACACCAAACATCCAACCAATATTTGCTGCTCATCGCCGGAGAAATTTCCAAAGAATTACGCCACACGTATATTGCCAATGGAATCAACGACATCATCGACCTGTCTATTTCCCGGGAAAGCCTTCAACAATTATTATTATTGCTACCTCGTCTGAAAAAACATTCGGAACAGCAGGAAGAAATGCACTTATTTAAGCTCCCGCTCTGGAAAAGGAGCTTTGATATATTTTTTACCGTGGGGGCACTGCTGTTGCTTTCTCCCTTGTTCATCTTAACGGCTGTGGCAATCCGTCTGGAAAGCAAAGGGCCTGCCATCTACACCTCTCAACGGGTGGGATCTAATTACAAAATTTTCGGTTTTCTCAAATTCCGTTCCATGTATGTGGATGCGGACAGACGTCTGAGTGAATTTAAAAAGCTAAACCAATACCAGGGTGACGAATCTTCTGAAAACGAAGTCTATTCTCACTACGTTCCGTCGTCACCGGAACAATCGGGAACGATATTTGTGGGCGACGATTTCAGACTAACAGAAGAAGAATATTTAAAACGCCGGAATGAACTAAAGAAAAATAATTTTATTAAATTGCAGAACGACCCGAGAATTACGAAAGTAGGCCGGATTATCCGTAAATACAGTATCGATGAATTACCTCAACTGTTCAATATCCTGAAAGGCGATATGTCTATCGTCGGGAATCGTCCGCTTCCGCTTTACGAAGCGGAGCAACTGACCTCCGACGAATATATCGAACGTTTTATGGCACCTGCCGGCCTCACCGGACTGTGGCAGGTGGAAAAGCGGGGAACGGAAGGAATTCTTTCTGCTGAAGAAAGGAAACAACTGGATATACAATATGCCCGGAAATTTTCGTTTCTTTTAGATATAAAGATTATATTTCGGACATTCACGGCATTCATTCAAAAAGAAAATGTATAATTGATTAATCCATTAAATATGTATAAATATCTCCTTATCTATATCTTATGTATAATAGGTGGCAACTGTTTTTCACAGGAGCATTCCCGTCCGGAACAAACAGTTTCCGACACGGTAGACTGGATAAAGCTGCTTACAGAAGAATACACCAAATTTCAGCTTCCTCCCCTTCAGACTTTATTGGAAGATGCGCGTATCAACAACCCGCAGGTATTGCAGAACAATGCCAATATCGAAGCTGCCCAGTACGACCTGAAAATTGAAAAAAGGAAATGGCTGAGTTATCTCTCCGCCAGAGCCGGATATACCTATGGTATTTTGGGTACTTACTCCGACTTTGAATCAAGATACGACCAGCTAACGACAACTTATACCGGATCGTCACAACACAGCTATTCGGTGGGAGCCAACCTGACCATCCCCATCAACGACCTGGTCAGCCGGGGAACTTCCGTAAAAAGACAGAGAAAAATCATCGAGCAGGCCGAATACAGCCGGGAAGTGGTTTATAATATGCTGAAAATCGAAATTATCGAGTTGTATACGGATATTCAATCCCTGCTGGCCATCCTGCAAAGGCAATCCGAAACACTCATCACTTTCGATGCCAATTATAAGATCACTGTCAATAATTTCGTCAATGGCAAGGCAACTCCTTACGACTTGTCGGTTGTAAAAAACGAACAAACCAAAGCATTGGCGGAATACGAATCCACCAGGGCGAAACTGACTTCACTGATCCTGCGGCTTGAAATCATTACGGGTTCTAAAATTGTAAATAAATAACCTCATGAATTATATATCCTTTTTTATAAAATTCCTTTATAGGATACGTTATTGGTTGATTTTCATCCCTTTGATTATCACCTTGATCGCTATTTATCAAATCAAGCATTCCACGCGAAGCTACACGGCATACAGTACGATTTACACAGGACTGGTCACAGGGGTCAATATCCTTTCGGAAAGCGGAATGACCGTAACAAGCACCACGCAAAACAGCATGATGGATAATTTATTGAACATCGTGACTTCCGACCAGACCTTGAAAAATGTATCCCTACGGCTTTATGCCCGTTCTATGGTATATGGAGATCCGAATGCAGACAATATTTATATTAAAGCGTCCAATTATAGGGGTATCTACGCCCACGGCGCACCGATTCATCACCTGATCGACAAAAGTTCGCCCAACGATTCCATCAATGAAATGAATACATATAAAAACCTGCTGGCATACGAAAAAAATGAGCCGGGAAACTATGTATATGGGATCTATCGTTTCTTTTTGCCTTATTTCAATCGCAAAGCGCTGAAAACCATCAACGTGGAGCGGGACGGCAATAGCGATATGCTCGAACTGTCCTACACCACGGACGATCCGGGAATCGCCTACCAAACCCTCAAGATTTTAAACGAGGAATTTATCAAGCAATACGAAGTGCTCCGTTTTGGCGAAACGAACAATGTGATCGCCTATTTTGAAAAGGAATTAGCCCGGGCTGCCCGCGAACTGAAAGAAGCGGAAGATTCCCTCACCCGGTATAGTGTAGAAAACAAAGTCATTAATTACGGGGAAGAAACCAAACAAATTGCCGTATTGAATAAAGAATACGAATTGGGTTACTGGGATTCTTACCGTACGAATAAAAGTGCCGACCATTTAACCCAGGAACTCGAAAAACGCATTCAGTTGAATGCTGAAATATTCCGGAACAATAGTGACTTTCTTTCGGCTATCGATCAAATGTCCGGATTGAACCAACACTTAACTTTACCGACCCCCTACTCGGAAAAACCCCAATTGTCTTTCAAAGATTCTTTGACGCTACGCTTACAGGAATCGAGAAGCCAGTTCGATAGTATCGCCAACCGATACGGAGAATTAAAATACAGCAAGGAAGGGATTTCGAACGATAACGTCATCAACGAATGGCTCATCCAAAACCTCGCTTTGGAAAAATCCAAATCGGAATTGGAAGCCATGAAGAAAAACAAAGAAGACCTCGATGCCAAATATGTGCATTATGCTCCCATCGGCTCCACGCTGACCCGGAAAGAACGGGCCGTATCCATCGCCGAACAGGAATATTTTTCTATCATGACCGCCCTGAACAATGCACGCCTGCGGCAAAAAAGCCTGCTAATGACCTCTGCCACCCTAAGGGTAATGAACGAACCGATCTACCCGGATTATCCTTTGGATAGCAACGGGAAAAAAATAGCAGCCGGGATATTCCTCGCCTCTCTGATCTTTGTGATCTTTTTCTTCCTGCTGATCGAACTGCTCGACCGTACCCTTCGTGACAGCAACAAAGTGAAAACGGTAACCGGAGGAATGACAGCCGGAGCTTTCACCCGTTCTTTCCGGGGCAGATACAGGAGATTCAACCAAATCTACACAGATATGTCGGCTAAAGCATTATGCAACTTTGCCTCGACCTATTTCAAGCCGGAAAAAAATAACATTGTCAATATCATCAGCAACGAGCCCGGCGAAGGTAAAAGCTTCACGCTGGAAAACATGGCGCTTCAATTCCAGGCCATGGGAATGGATGTTAAAAAATTATCCTGGCACGATCAGTTCGAAACCGACGCTAAAGCTTTCGTCCAATCTTTAGAACTACCCGATTTAGATAATATCGACAAAATATCGTCCAAAAACACGGTCATCCTTGTGGAATATCCTTCTTTACGGGAAGCAGCCCTCACCCGCGAAATTATGAACGGTGTGAGCCTTAATCTATTGGTAACCGATTCAAGACGCACCTGGCAAACCACCGATCAATCCCTTTATGAAAGACTGAAAGATATGACCGGAGTAACACCGTTGCTTTTTGTTTTAAATTATACCCGGCTGGAAACAGCAGAGGACTTCAACGGCCTGATGCCACCATACACCCGTTTGAGAAAGCTTTTTTACCGTCTGTCACAGTTAGGGCTCACAGCAAAAGACTATCGCAGGAAGAATGCCTAATATACAGGAAGATACAAAATATCAGGGGTCATATGGCTGGATGTATGCCGGAGTAATAGCGGGGGTTATCATGATCTACCTGCTGGCTATCCGGGTAGGAATCCTGCCAGCCATTATTTTTGCCGGAATACCTTTGGCATTGATCTGTGTGTTGCAATTATTCCAGAAATTGTCTTTCAGCTTCTACGTGCTCTTTGTCATGAACTATCTGGTCATGGGGATTAATCGCTACTACTCCATGAAAAGCGGTATGCTCATGACCTTTCTTGTGTTGGGGCTATTGTTCTTCGTCCTGATGCAAAACATGTATAGACGCATGGAATGGGAACGGAGTAAAAACCTGTTGGTAGCCTTTTGGGGAATTTGGTTTATTTACTGTATAGGGGAAGTATTCAATACAAACTCCATGCTGGAGCCCTGGTTTTTATCTATTCCCCAGGTAGCCTTATTTCCGTTGGTTTTTGCTATTTTAGTTCCGGTGCTGATTACCCGCTATAAACAAGTGCAATGGTTACTGGTGATTTGGGCAATTCTGACCTTAATCGCTTCTGCAAAGGGATACTGGCAAAGAAATCGGGGATTCGATTCCACGGAACTGAACTGGCTATATTATGGAGGGGGGGCACACACCCATTTAATTTACACCGGAATCCGCTATTTCTCCATATTTACCGATGCCGCCAACTTCGGATCGAGCATGGGATTATCCTTAGTGACTTTTGGAATATCCAGCTTCTACATCCGCAACAAATGGTTAAGGCTTCTCTTCGTGGCAGCAGCACTGGCAGGCGGATATGGATTAGTCATTTCAGGTACGCGTAGTGCCATCGCCGTTCCTTTCTTTGGTTTTGCCCTATATGTCCTGTTATGCAGGAATATAAAAGGAATTATTTTGGCAGCTCTGGTCTTAGGGGGAGCATTCGTATTCCTGAACTACACCAAAATCGGGGACGACAACCGCCTTATCCGGCGTATGAGGACTGTTTTCGATGCGCAGGATGCTTCTTTCCTGGTAAGAACATACAACAAGCAAAAAATCTACGATCAAATGATCGGTAAGCCTTTCGGCGTAGGATTGGGATTAGGGGGAGGAAAAGCCAAACGTTTCCGTCCCGACTCTACCATCGCACAAATCCCCACCGACTCCTGGTTGGTGCAATTATGGGTGGAAACAGGCATTGTCGGACTGGTGATTTATCTCACACTGATCCTGCTGATTCTATATAAGGGAGCGCGCATTGCCATTTACGAAGTCCGGAATAAGGAATTAAGAGGAATATTGCTGGCCATGTTAGCGGGAATTGCAGGGCTTATCGTATCCTCCTATGCAAACGAAGTGCTGTCTTTCCCCAATGGAATCATTATATTCACATTGATGGGGATCATATTTGCAGCTAAATATTACGACAAAGATTTATCCACGGATGGAGCAAACGCCTGAAATATCGATTATCACCATAAACTACAATGGACTGAAGGAAACCTGCATGCTCGTGGATTCCCTTCGCCGTCACGTTTCCGTGAACTATGAGCTGATCATCGTGGATAATGGCTCTGCCATAAACGAAGCGGAACTATTGCAATTACGCTATCCGGAAACCCGCTGCATCCGAAGCGAAATAAACCGGGGATTTTCGGGAGGCAACAATATCGGGATTCAGGCAGCGAAAGGAAAATATCTACTGTTCCTGAACAACGACACTTTCGTGACAGACGATTCTCTGCATTTTTTATGCGAAAAACTCGACAGTAAACCGGAAATCGGAGGTGTCAGTCCAAAAATCAAATTCGCCTTTAGTCCCCAGCACATCCAATTTGCCGGCTACACTCCGCTTTCTGCCATCACCCTGCGCAACAACCTGATCGGTTTCGATGAAAAAGACCGGGGACAATACAATTCCTCCACACCCACCCCCTATTTACACGGGGCTGCCATGATGGTAAAAAAAGAAATCATCGAACAAGTTGGATTAATGCCCGAAATTTATTTCCTTTATTATGAAGAATTGGATTGGTGTACTCAAATGACAGACAAAGGCTACGAACTATGGTATGAGCCACGCGCAACGGTGTTCCACCAGGAAAGCCGGACCACGGGACAAAATAGTCCCCTGAAGGCATTTTACCTCTCCCGCAACCGCCTGCTTTATGCCTGGAGGCATCGCCGGGGAAGCCAGCTAATATTCAGCCTGCTTTACCAATGGTGTATCGCAGTGCCTAAAAATATAATAATCTACCTCTCAAAAGCGAAGCACTCGCAGGCTTTCGCAGTCCTGAAAGGTAGCTTTGCTTTTTTAGCATTAAAAAACAAAACAACATGACAAATTTCCGGGAAATATTATATCTGTTCGAATACATCTGCTGGATACTGGCAGCGCTTGCGGTGACCTATCCGTTAATATTTTCTTTGGCCTCCCTCGGGTCAAGAAAATTCCGTTATCCCGCAGCCCGGAAACTACGCCGTTTCGCCGTGCTTTTTCCCGCTTACAAGGAAGACCGGGTTATCGAACAAGTGGTTTCTTCGTTCCTTTCTCAGGACTACCCGAAAGAATTGTTCGACATTGTCGTCATTTCCGACCACATGCAGGAAGAAACGAACGAACACCTCAGCCGACAGCCCATTATTCTGCTAAAGGCCACCTATAAAGACAGCACCAAAGCCAAAGCCCTGAACTTCGCGATGGACGAACTGGATGCTTCAAAATACGACGGAGTGATTATATTGGACGCCGACAACATTGTAGAAAACAACTTCCTGCACGAAATCAACAACACATTCGAAGCAGGAGTAAAGGCTATTCAGGCACACCGTACGGCTAAAAACCGGAACACAGACATTGCCATTCTCGACGGGGTTAGTGAAGAAGTGAACAACTCTATTTTCCGGCGGGGACATGTGCGCTTAGGTTTGTCCTCTGCCCTGATCGGTTCGGGCATGGCTTTCGATTACGCGTGGTTTCACGAAAACATCAGAAAAGTATCCTCTGCCGGAGAGGACAAAGAATTGGAAGCCCTGTTACTCAAACAGAGGATATTTATCGAATTCCTCGACCATGTTCCGGTATATGACGAAAAAACACAGGGTGAAAAAGGATTTTATAACCAGCGCCGCCGCTGGATAGCCTCGCAGGTGGCTCAATGGTCAAGGGTATTCCGGGATTTGCCGGGAGCGATCGTCTCACTGAACATCGACTATATCGACAAACTACTGCAATGGCTGCTCCCGCCCCGTTTAATTCTTTTCGGAGGAATTATTTTTATGGGTTGCCTGATGCAGGTGCTCGACTGGCCGTTAGCGCTAAAATGGTGGTCTTTATTTATCATCATGGGAATTTCACTTTGCCTGGCAATCCCGGACAAACTGGTCGATGAAAAATTCAAGAAATCGATCTACAAGCTTCCCCTGCTATTTTTTATGATGGTGGTAAACTTATTCCGGGTAAAAGGAGCTTACCGGAAATTCGTACACACGGAACGTAGCCAAACGTCAAACTAAAACCGAACATCATGAAAATTGCCATCGAAGCGCAACGCATATTCAGGACGAACAAACATGGAATGGATTTCGTAGCTTTGGAAACTATCCGGGAACTACAAAAAATCGATCAGGAAAATGAATACTACATTCTGGTTGCTCCCGGAACAGACCACTGCCTAACCCCTTCCCGCAATATGCACATTGTGGAAATTAAATGCCCTACCTATCCCCTTTGGGAACAATGGGCATTACCGCGTGCCCTGAAAAAGATCAGGCCCGATGTATTGCACTGCACCAGCAATACCGCTCCGATATATAGCCGGATACCTTTAATCCTGACGCTACACGATATTATCTTTTTAGAAAAACGGTCGGGAACAAATCATTCATTATACCAAAACTTAGGCTGGCATTACCGCCGCCTGGTTGTACCCCGCATTCTACGAAAATGCAAAAAAATCATCACGGTATCACAATTCGAATGTAATCGTATTCAAAATACGCTACATCTCCCGGAAGGAGTGCTGACTGCTATCCACAACGGGTATAGCAAACGCTTTAAACCCCTGGAACAGGTCTACGATACCACCAAAAAATACCTGAAAGCGGAAAAATACATTCTTTTTCTCGGAAACACCGATCCGAAAAAGAATACCCCTTTAACGCTCAAGGCCTACAGCCTTTATGTGAAACAGTCGGCTGCCCCATTGCCTTTGCTGATAGCCGATTTACAGGAATCGGTCATCGATCAGATTCTGGAAGAACAACACATTCAGGAAATCAAACCCCTGTTAAGCTATCCGGGCTACATTCCCCATGCCGACCTGCCCGCTATCTACAACGGGGCTTCGGTCTTCCTCTATACTTCCTTACGGGAAAGTTTCGGAATCCCGCTACTCGAAGCAATGGCCTGCGGAACTCCCGTGGTCAGTTCCAACACTTCGGCCATTCCGGAAGTAGCAGGAACAGGAGCCGTCTTGGTGAATCCCGAAAAACCGGAAGAAATTGCCGCGCAACTTATCCGGCTGGAACAGGACACCGCTTTCCGAAACGCACAAATCGCCTACGGATTGGAACGGGTAAAAGCCTTCTCCTGGGAACAGACAGCCCGTCGGTTGTTAAACATATACACGAACTTTAACTCATAATTCTATGAACAGCTATATCACCGTTATCAGTTCTTTACTGATATTCCTGTTTCCCTATATTGGAAAACATTGGTTTAGCCGCACCACCTTAGCTTCGACAGTTGTTTCCCTGGGAATACTCGGAACTTTTGCCGGAATATTTATAGGTTTGCTACAATTCGACGTATCCCGGATAGAAATTGCACTTCCGGCTCTGCTCGAAGGGCTAAAAACAGCCTTCCTCACCTCGATTGCCGGAATGTGTTCGTCCCTATTGCTGAAACTCTATCCGGCTTTCTACGGAATCAAACTGGAAGCAAGTGAAGAACCGGACTCAGAAACCAACGCAGCCATCTCGATCCTTTCGAGTATAGAGAATTGCATGCGGGAGGCCAACCGGGACTCAAACGAAAACCTGGCACGCCTGAACGCTTCCTTCAATTCTTTCTCCGAGCATATTGCAGAACTCCACGTGAACGCCTTCACCACCGCCCTTGAAAAAGCGATGGAAAATTGGAATTCACAGATTTCCAACGAAATCAACGAGTCTATACAAGAAATCAACCAAACCGTAAAAAGCCTGCGGGATATTCAGGAAACAAACAATCAGCAGATAAAAATCGTTAGTAGTAATATACATGCTTCTTTGGAAACCTTAAATCAGGTATCCGGAAACATCGGCCTGTTCCTGAACAAATCGATTTCCCTGAACACCAGGCAACAGGAATCCGTTACCACCCAGATGAACAACCTGGGGAGTTTGGTGAAAACAACCGAAACCCAACTGGAACGGCAGCTCAACACCATGGAAGAAAGGTTAAAACGTGAAATGAGTGCAATGGAACAATTCTCCCATACCCTGATTACAATTATTAATAAACTGACTTTAGACCACAATGCGATCTTAAAACGCCAGCAAGAAGAACCTTAACTTTGATTGTTTACGGACATGAAACTATTTAACGGGAAACAAGAAGAAAATCCATGGATATCCATTTCAGATTTGATGTCGGTGCTGATGATGGTGTTCCTTTTTGTTTCGATTACCTATATGGTAAAGATCACTATCGAGAAAAACCGGATTCAAACCATTGCTGTCACATACGAAAATCTACAAAACGAATTATATTTAGACCTGAAAAAAGAATTTGGTAAAGACCTGGAAATTTGGAATGCGGAGTTGGATGAATCCACCCTCTCCATCCGTTTTGAAAATCCGGAAATTTTATTTGAAGTAGGTAGCGCGGAATTAAAAAATAATTTCAAAACCTTACTAAACGATTTTTTTCCCCGCTATCTAAACATCCTGACCAGTGATAAATACAGGAACGACATCGAAGAAATACGCATCGAAGGGCATACCTCCAGCGAATGGTATAACAAAACTTCGGAACAGCAGGCCTATTTCAACAATATGGAACTGTCGCAAAACAGAACCCGGAAAGTTCTGGAATATATTTTGCAGCAAAATTGGAATAAAAATCTTTTCGAATGGGAGAAAAAACACCTCACCGCGAATGGGCTGTCGTCCAGCAAGATTATTATAGATGCCAACGGACAGGAAGATAAAGAAAAATCAAGGCGAGTGGAATTCCGGGTGAAAACAGATGCAGAAAAGCGGATCGTGAGAATATTAAAACAAGACAAAACTTAACAAGACCTGCCATGTTAGCAAAACTGAAAGAAAAAATCAAACAGAATCCCCGGTGGAAACAAAGATTACTTTATCTGCTGGTGCATCCTGTTAAAACCCGTCCCAGAAGGTGGCTTCGTTTTTTCCAGTTTACTTACCTGAAAAAAGGAAAAGGTGCAATCATATATCGTAACGTACGTAAAGACCTCATCCCGTTCAATCGCTTTTGCTTAGGACAAAAATCCGTGGTTGAAAGTTTTTCGGCTTTAAACAACATGGTAGGCGATATTACGATCGGTAACCACTCCCGTATCGGGTTAGGCAACACGGTCATTGGCCCGGTCAGCATTGGCAACCATACGAACATTGCACAAAACGTCACGATTTCCGGTTTAAACCACATATTTGATGACGTAACGAAAACCATTGCAGAGCAAGGAGTGTCCACTTCCCCCATCCACATCGGGGACGACGTGTGGATTGGAGCCAATGCCGTGATACTGGCAGGAGTAGAAATAGGTAAACACTCGGTGATAGCCGCAGGGAGCATAGTCACCCGCCCGGTTCCTCCCTATTCGATCTGTGCCGGAAATCCGGCAAAAATCATTAAACAATATGATTTCGAGAAAAAAGAATGGGTAAAAGCAGCCCATGCCTGAGAACTGCAAATCACTGCCCCAGTAAGGTGGCGATCCCTTTCCCCCATTTTCCCCATTGCTTTACCTTTAAAAGCAATTTATAAAACAGAAAAGGAATATAAATCTGTGTCGATAAGGCTATCGCTAATCCCAATGGCCAGGAAAGCCCGAACCGCTGGACCACAAATTGCACCGCCACCAGCGGAAACCATGAAAATAAATAAATCGCATACGAACTCCCGAAAAGGTGATCCGCCCAGCGGGCATGGTAATGAATATATAGCTTACTGATGGATATACTGAGTAAAATGCCTAAAAAGGTATAACACACCCGCGCCAGCGGAAAAGAAACATCCGGGAAATAATAGATCAATCCCGAAAAAACAATTCCCAACAAGGCACACACCCAGCCCCGCTCCAGGCGTAAGCGGCGTTCGATATTTCCCTGAAGAAAAAAGAACATAAATCCGCTCCAGAAAAATAACCAGTAACCGATCACACCCTCTAAATTCAGGAAAGCAACCCCTTCCAACGGATTAACCACTTTCAAAAGAAGCAAAACGGCAAAAACAATTCCATAGGCAAACATATTCTCCCGCCCGATACGGAAAATCTTCACCAATCCCACCGTCAGTAACGTGATAATAAACAAAGTCGGTAAAAACCAGAAAAACTTAATCACATTATCCCAGGGATACAGCAACATATTCGCATACGCCCGGAACGAAAGATCCACGGGACGAAGCGCATAGGCGCTCAGTAAACATTTGGGCACATAAACCAGAGTGCTGATAAAAAAATAAGGCAGCAACAAACGCTTCGCTTTTTTCAAAATAAATTGCTCCCGCCCGAACCATTCAGTATCCCGTACCTCTTTATTCTTACTGTTACAGGCATACACCAACAAATATCCCGATAAAAACATAAACAAAGGCATGTGGAAAGCATATATCCAGCGATGAATATATATAGTGGCATACGGATTGAAAAGCGAATGCCCCAGGCACACCAGCACGATAGCCCACACCTGTAAAAAAGCAATCTGACGATTATACCTTGTATTTCCCATAACCTTACCTGTTCAATTTATTCCTTAGGGTAGCCACCATGCCCCGTGTCTTCCCCCAAATATCGTATTCTCCGCTCATTTGCATATACACCACCCACACGGTCAAAGCGATCATTCCTTTCACAATCAAGCTGATTAACCGGGGGGAAGAATCCAGCCATGCGCTTACACTCCATAATACGCCCGCAATCAAAACGCTCAAAGCCGCGGGGGACACAAACTGTTTCCAAAACTGCAACATGCCCTGCTTAAATGTCACCCTATACATCACCCAATAGGATTGTAAAAAACTAAGCGTAAAAGAAATACAAATTCCCCACGCCACAGCCTCCAGAGTTTTGAAATAAAAAATCCCGATACACATCCCCGTCACGTTCAGAACAGCCGAAATCAAACCGGTAACGAACAAATTTTTGGTATCGTTGGCAGCCTGAAAAATAGCCCCGGAAGTGGAAAGAATAATCTGAATCCCCACCGACAACGATAAAATCTGAAATACAGGCACGGAAGGTAACCACTGGTCACCAAAAATCACCAGCGTGATCTCCTTTGCCGTAAACCAAAGAGTGGCCGACAGGGGCAACCCGATCAGGGCTAAAAAGCGAACGATCTTTCCATAAGAGGCAATCATTTTAGGCTTATCGTTCTGCAAGCCTGAAAAAACAGGATGCATCACGGGGGTAATCACATAAGTGATATTCTGCAAAGGCAACATCATCAGGCGGTATGACTTATCGTAATATCCCAAAAGTGTCATTCCCAAATGTTTACCGATCAACAATTTATCTAAATTACGGCTAAAAAAACAAATGATATTGAACAAAAACTGATAAGCGGAAAAACGGAAAATCTTCCGCAAAGGAACGATCCCCCAGCTAAATTTCAGCTTTTGAGGATACTTACGGTAAGACACCACAAATAACAGCAAACTCGATAAAATCGGATTAACGACTAAAGCATATATACCTCCCCCCAGCAAAGCCACCGCGATAGCGATCCCCCCTCCGGCCACCTGAATCCCCAAAGTCCGCCAAGCGATGAATTTAAAATTCTTCGCCTTGAAAAGCAGGGCATTGGGAATAATATTAGCCGAGGCAAAAAATAAATTCAGCGAAAGCAATTGAATGATCGGCACCAACGCCTGATCTTCATAAAAAGAAGCTATCAGCCACGAAGACAAAAAGAAAAGCCCACCCAGGGCCAAGCCTGTCCAACAGGAAAAAGAAAACAACCCGGATAAATCCTCATCGGTCAAATCCTGCTGCTGCACCACTGCGGGAGCTATTCCCAAATCGCTGAACACCGAGAAAAAAGAAATGACAACCGTAGCCACCGTAATCACCCCAAATTCCTCCGGAGCGATCAAGCGCGACAAAACCCCTGCCACCACCAAAGAGATCAGGATTCCCGAATATTTTGCAATGGCCGTATAAAACACGCCTGAAAAAAGTTCTCTTTTTAAAGAAGCCATGAACTCTTATTTTTTTAATATCAATTTTTCCCACTCCCGGGCGATATGCCCCACCTCAAATTCTCCGGCATAAGCCTTCGCTTCCTGGCCCAGCCTGCCGAGTTCCGCCAAGCTAACCACCCGACTCATTTGCCCGGCAAGCGACGCCGGATTCCCGTTTTCGAAAAGGAAGCCGAAAGGCTTATCACCCAATAACTCTTTCCCCACCGGGACATCCGAAGCAATAACGGGCAACCCGTGTGCCATCGCCTCAATCAGCACCAGCCCGAAACCTTCCCAGCGGGAACTCAACACATAAACGCTGGCAGAAGCATAATGTTCCTGTATATTCTTTGTAAAAGGATGAATCTTCACCCGGTTTTCCAACCCATGCTTCACGATAAGTGAACGAATCAGCCCTTCTTCCTCCCCCTCGCCCACAATATCCAATGTCCATTCATCGTTCCCTTTGGCAAACAAAGCAAAACCTTCAACCAAAATATCGAATCCCTTCATGAGAGGAGTCATACGCCCCACCGCCACAAACCGCTTATGTGCAGCTCCCCCCTGCCCTTTGACCTCCAATGTCAAAGGATTGTACAAAGCCGTCGTCTTCACTCCCAAACGTTCCCGATACAAATGCTGGTCGTTCCGGGTCAGCACCACAATTTCGTCCAACGCCTGCGATTGATATTTAAAACGCTTTTCCCCTTTCCAAAGCCAAAGGCCGGGTTGTCCGAAGAAAGCCTCATAAGAATTATGCATCCACCCCACCACCTTTGCCCGGATATGTTTCCGTATACCTGCCAAAAACAGGGATGGAAAAACATGCACTCCCACCACCACATCATAATCCTCCTCCTGCAACGCCCCGATCAAAATCCTGCGGTAAGTGGATGAAAACGAAGAATAACTGTATAACCTTGTTGTCCGGGCGTTCTGTGGCAACACCTTCTTATACATCAGGCTATAAGCCTTACAAGGAATTTTCTCATAAAAAGGAAGTTCCGGATAATGCAAATAACGAAACCTCAACGCCGCATCCTGCAACCCATACATGGAACGATCCTCATCCGACGGATTGTCCCTGGTCAGGATCGTCACTTCATGCCGCCGGGACAACTCTTTAGCAAGGCCTGCCAGCACCCGCTGCACACCGCCGAATGTAAATATTGAATCACAATAAAAACAAATTTTCATGCTGGCAATTTTAGTTTATTCAGAGTGTAATTTGCAATCACAGAAGTATTTCAAGACAATCCGATTCTATGCAAAATTATTGTTTTTATCCGAAATAAACAGAATTATCCTAAAATATATCCTAACTTTGTATAAGCATTCTAAATGGCAAAACATGAAAATACTCTTTCTTATCTTCCACGGCTTGTCCCCTGTCAGCGGTATCAGCAAAAAAATAAAATACCAGATGAAAGGATTAGAGGCAAACGGACATAAGGTGTTTTTTTGCCATTATGAAATACAGGCAGACGGGCACAAGGTCAGGATGATCGACGATCAAGTGCTGGAAGACTATGGCAAAAGCCCGTTGGCTCCCCTACGGAAAAGAATCGGTTATCATGCCGTGTTACAATATGCCCGGGAAAATGAAATCGGCTTGGTGTACATCCGGTCTTTTCACAACGCCAATCCATTCACAATCCGTTTTTACAGGAAACTCCAAAAAGCAGGCATTAAAACGGTCATGGAAATTCCCACCTATCCTTATGATCAGGAATACAGGAATGTACCGCTTTTTTGGAAAATAGAATTAGGGATCGATAAAATATTCCGGAAACGCATGGCAAAAGCCTTATCCGCGATTGTCACATTTACCGACGAACCTGCTATCTTCGGAAAAGAAACGATTTGTATTTCAAACGGCATCGACTTCGATGCCATTCCTCTGAAAAAAGATGCCGTCCATCCGGACCACCCAATACACCTGCTCGCCGTTGCAGAAGTGCACTACTGGCATGCTTACGACCGGATTTTATCGGGACTGGGAGAGTATTACCGCCAACCTCAAAACCGCGAAGTTTTCCTGCACATTGTGGGCGGATTGGGACAATACGAACAACAATTGTTCGATCGGCTTATCCGGGAATACAACCTGCAAGACCGGGTGACCCTGTACGGACAGTTGCAAGGGGAAGAGCTCGATCGCCTGTTCGACCAAAGTGATTTTGCAATCGGCAGCCTCGGAAGGCACCGTTCCGGAATCGATAAAATAAAAACATTGAAAAACAGAGAATATGCAGCCCGGGGTATTCCTTTTATTTATTCCGAAACGGATGAAGATTTCGACCGTATGCCCTATATTTTAAAAGCCACCCCGGACGACACTCCGGTCGACATCCGGGAAATCCTGCACTTTCTCGATACCCATTCTATACCTGCACAGGAAATCAGGGAATCGATCCGGGATCTCTCCTGGAAAACACAAATGCAGAAAGTGATCGATCATATCTCCAAAGAAAAATAACATGGGAAAGAAAATCGCCTATTGTATCCCCTCTTTATACATTGCCGGAGGCATGGAAAGAGTGCTGACCCTGAAAGCCAACTACCTGGCCGACCAGGCGGGACATGACGTCTACATCATTCTCACGGACGGCAAGGATAAAACACCCTGGTTTGCCCTTTCACCCCGGATTAAAGTCATTCATTTAGACCTGAATTTCGATAGTTTATGGCATTTACCCCTTTGGAAGAAAGGATTAGTTTACCTGCAAAAGCAGCGCAAATATAAAAAAAGGTTCACCCAATGCCTGAAAGAACTGAAACCGGACATCACCATCTCGATGATGCGGCGGGAGATCAATTTCATCAACGCCATTAAAGACGGTAGCCGGAAAATCGGAGAAATTCATGTAAACCGGAAAAACTACCGCAACTTTAACGATGCCGCTCAAAACCCGCTCAAACGAATATTACAAAAGGTGTGGATGAACCAGATGTTGCGAAAAGTCAGGCAACTGGACAAATTCGTGGTGCTTTGTAACGAAGACAAGGAACAATACCCGGAATTAAACAACGTATGCGCCATATCGAATCCTCTTTCTTTCTTCCCGGAACAGATCACAGGCACCCCCTTAAAGCAAGTGCTTGCCGTTGGAAGGTATGAGCCCCAAAAAGGATTCGACCTCCTGCTTCAAGCCTGGCAACAAGTGCAACGGAAACATCCGGATTATACGCTGGCAATCTACGGGGCAGGCGATCCCACTCCATACCGACGGCAAGCGCAGGAATTAAAAATTGAAAACTCCTGTCAATTCAATGCCCCGGTCGATAATATCGCCGAAAAATACATGGAAAGTGAAATATTTGTGCTTAGCTCCCGGTTTGAAGGCTTCGGCATGGTAATCACCGAAGCCATGAGTTGCGGAATACCGTCGGTGTCCTTCGCCTGTCCCTGCGGGCCGAAAGACATCATCGACGATAACGAAGACGGCTTTCTGGTGGAAAATGGAAACATCGATAAATTGGCTGAAAAAATCTGCTACCTGATCGAGCATCCCGAAACCCGCCATCAGATGGGTGTCCGCGCACGAAATAACGCCCGGAGATTCCGGCTGGAAAACATCATGCAGCAATGGGAACAGCTCTTCGACGAAGTATCGAAAAGCTGACAGCTATCGTCCCGCAGAAAAACGCAGGAAAGCCGGAAAATATTTTTGCAGGATAAAAAACAATCCGGCAACTCCCCCTATGACGATAAACACATCGGCAAAATAAAGCAACACCGACATTCCGTCCGAGGCAGCAGGAAACAGGCTCACCGTAGCTTTCCTGACTACATTCAACACCGGATTATGCACCACATAAAGCAGAAAAGAAAGCTGCCCATAATAAGGTTTAGCCGTAACCCATCCCTTTTTCACCCCCCAGGCCGCCAAATAAAAGAAAAAGAATATTCCGGTCAATATCGCCGTCCGGTGAACCACCAAATGCCAGGCTTCTCCCCTCGTGAAAAAATCAGCCAGGAACAACAAAGGATAAACCACCGACAGCATCCGGAGATATTTTTTATCTTCAACGATCAATTCTTTCCAGATTAGGCTAAAATATCCCCCCAATGTGAAAAACAGGACACTCGAAAACAGAAAATCCAATCCGGGAGTCCAATACCAAATAAACGTCAAAGCCAATATCCCCCAACCTTTAAACCAGCAAATGAAATACTTCACCACAGGCGACAAAAGGCACAGGCAAAACAAATTCCTCACAAACCACAAAGGCCAGTCGAACGGAGTGCCGTTCCCTCCCTGCCATTCGCCCCTGTCCCAAAACGCCCGGATAAAATCAAGCCAGGAATAATCGCTCACCCGCTTATTCACACCCGAAAAATACTGGGACAAAACAGGCACTTGCTCGGCAACGAAAAACAAAGCGATAAATAGAAAATTCCAAAACAGATACGGAATAAGCAAACTTTTCACCCTCGAACGGATCTTTCTTTTATAATTTTGGAAATCCAGACAAGAACCATAAAAGAACAGATAACCCGACACCACAAAAAACACAGGAACACCCACTTCTCCCCACTCTAAAGAAAACATATAAGTAACTGCTTCATAAAAAGGCTTGCTGTTTTCCAATCCTTCCAAAGGCTGTGTAGAAGTATAAGCATGCAAAAAAACAATTGCCACACAAAAAAATAAACGTAAAAAATTGATTGCCTGCGATTCCGTTGTTTTTATTGCCATACTCTAAGTTTTACTATTTCAATACAAAAATAGCAGGAAATCACGATAAGTAGTACAATAATCTTTAAATATCCATTAATATCTGTATTTTTGTAAACCTTCTACCAGAGAATACGAAAGAATATTACAGACTATAACTAAACTATGGCAGCTCTCCGCTTTTTCTTCTACGTGCTGATGAAACCCTTCACCCTGGGGTTTGCATTGCTGGGATTAGGAGGAATTATAGCACCCTACACCGATCCCAACGAATGGTGGCTGCCTGCTTTTTCAGGGCTATTCCTGCCCGGCATCCTTATCGTTAATTTCATTGTATTATTCTTTTGGATATATCAGCGAAAATGGTGGATAGTCTGTCCATTGATCGCCCTTTCCGCCAACTACGATTTTTTTGCTTCGATGTATCGGTTTCCGGGAGCTAAAATGCCTGAGAACACGGCAGGCCAGCCTGTGACCGTCGCCACCTATAACATAGAAGGAGCTTACTGGATCACAAAATTCCCTGAAAAATATAGTGTTAAAAAAATGATTCAGGATTACAACATCGACATTCTTTGCTTTCAGGAATTTTGCGAAGACGCGGCCACCACACTCGATTCCGCCTTACAAAGATTTAATATGCCCTACCGGGTCTCGTTTTTCAACCGGCAGTCTCAATGGGCCAATTGCGGAACCGTCATTTACAGCAAATACCCGATTGTAAACCATGGGGAAATCAGCTTTAATTCTGAAATCAACGGTGCGCTGTGGGCGGACATCAAGATCAACCGGGATACGATACGTGTGTTCAACAATCACTTGCAAACCACTAATTTTTCACAAAATCAATTAGAATATAAACGCCAGAAAAGTGTCCGCGACTGGAAAGGGCAAGCCCATACGCTGGTTAAAATTTTAGACTGCCTGAAAAATAATTTTCAGGAACGGGCGAATCAATCAATCCTGGTCAGGAAAATGATCGACACCAGCCGTTATCCCGTCATTGTCTGCGGTGATTTCAACGACACTCCCGTATCGTTCGCATTCAACCACATTATCAGCAACGACTTAAAAGACGGTTTCCGGGATTGTGGCAGGGGCTACGGACACTCTTTCAACGGCTTAAAAAGGTTATTGCGCATCGATTTCATGGCCTACGGCGAATATTTCACAGGTATGGAATACCTGTCCCCCGAACAAGCCTGGAGCGACCACAATCCGGTGATCATGAAACTGATTTTAAAGAATGAACCCGAATCCGGAATCCCGTCGTCCCTATCCTGCGGATACGGTTACAAACCGGGCAAAATATAAGCATTTCACAAGCCTCTTTTTACCGCGCCTTCATTTATCTATCCCACAGATATACAAACTGTTAAATTCAATATCCCGGTCTAAAAAAGTTAAAAACATGGGATTCGGCCTGTATGATATTATAAATTTGTTACTATCTTTTATATAAAAAGATCAGCAACTTTCCTCACTTACCTTATTCTATTAATACAATAAAAGACATATAACTATCTGATTTTAATAAATTTGAAACAACAAAGAAATAAACATAAATATTCATAAGGATACTTCAACACTTCTATTATTAATTGTAAGTTTGGACAAAATCAGTTATTTTTGTATAAGTATTAATTGACTAACTATAACCTAAAAGTATCGTTATGAAAAAAATTAACATTTTCATCCTACTATCTCTATCAGCAATCATAGGCTTAAATAGTTGTCATAAGGATATATATGATCCCAAAGCAATTTGGGATGATTATTTTATCAAAGATCTCCCGGCAGGATTCGACTGGGCGACTCTTTCCACGGTTCAGGTTCAAATTTTCCCTAACGATGTATACGGAGGGCAATATTTCTATACCATAGAATTATTTGAACAAAATCCGCTGGCTAATCCTGAGACGACATTATATGCCAAAGGTGTCTGTAAACAAAACCAACCGTTTACAGCTGATATAACTCTGCCCGATACCAAAACAACAGTATACGTCCGGCAGACCGACCCCACCGGAAAGAAAAGCATTCAGATGGGAACCGTCCTCAACGGGAAACTGGTGTGTAATTTCGCTCCTTCTCAGCCATTGGGCACAACAACCTCCCAACTGGCAAAAGCAGAAACTTCCCGTCAGCAGGTGAATTGGCAAGTTCCCACCGATGCTATTGAAATTTCAGGCTCAGGGAGCTATACCATGACCAAAAACACAACTTACGTTTTGCCGGGAACTTTCACGGGTAGCCTTATTTTCCCGCCGGAAGGTGCAGGAATCCTATATGTGACCGGAACCTGGAACAATCAGGCTACGGCAACGCATATTACGAAAAATTCTGCCGTATACGTCCTTAACGGAGGTAAAGTGTTGTCGGAAAATGCCTGGGATATTCAGACCAACGAAATGACCCTTGCCATTGCCCAGGGCGGTCAATGGGGCGATGAGAACGCCCGTAACATAAACTGGGACATTAAAAATACGTCCAAACTGATTAACGACGGAATTTTCTATGCAAACGAAATGTGTACCCGCACGGATAATTCGGATATATACAACCAGGGTGAGTTTTATGTGCAGGAACTTGTTACCAAAAATCCTTCCCGCATAGAAAACAATAAACTTTTCACCGCTGATAAACTGGAACTGAACAATCCGGAATTAGTAAACGAAGAAAATGCCGTATTATCCGTACAAACACTGATTACCGGAGCAGGAACGATGCTGAATAAACACAAGATCACGGCAACGACAATCCAGTTCGACGGTACGGAAGTGAATAATCAATGCCGGATAGAAGCACAGGAAGTGAAATTCACCGGAGGTAAATACGAACAGGCAAGCTATACGTCTTTAGCTTGTAACCAAATGTATGCAACCGGAGCGAAAATTTACCTGAACAGTTATTCTTTAATCAGCGTAAAAGAACAGCTCACGTTCACCAGCCGCCTGAACAACGTAGCGGGAAGCGGGGAAAACTTCGCAGTATTGAATGCAGGTGAAATACTTTGGGCTTCCAGCGGTCCTCATGTTAAATTCGGAGGCAATCTGGAAATCAATTGCCAGAAATTTAAAGACAATCCGCCTTATAACCCCTATTACACCCTGACAGAATCAGCTTATTTTTCTGAGGACGGATCATCTGTAAAAATCCCGGCAGGCGATTGTACGGGAGAAGGAAACACACCGGGAGGAGGAGATCCGACAGATCCCACATTCCCTTACCCGGAATCCATGACACAAAACCACACGTGGATTATCGAGGATACCTATCCCTACCCCGGAGATTATGATATGAACGACCTTGTCGTGGGTATCGACTCTATTGTACGGATGATGACAGACAAATACGAAGCTCAAAGCCTGACCTTATACATGCGTGTAAGAGCTATCGGGGGAACCCGCCGGATCGGTGCTGCCTTACAGCTCGACGGAATAGCGCCTTCCGCAGTGAAATCAGTGGAATACAGCAGCGGAATAGACTTCTCCGGCGATATGTTCCAGGTTAATTCCCAGGGAGTGGAAACAGGACAAACCAACGCGGTGATTCCTTTCTTCGATAATGCCCACAAATTATTGGGAGCAAACAATACGACCACCATTATCAACACCATTTCACAGGGAGAGCTTCAGGGAGCGGAAAAAGAAATCAAAAAAATTCAGGTGACCATACATTTCAACAACCCGATTTCGGGCTCTGTGCTCACCCTGAAAAAACTGAATCTTTTCAGCGTAATCGCTTCCAACACAAATCCTCGGGAAACGGAAATCCATTTACCGGAATTTTCTCACACGGATAAGAGCACCACACAGGAAGATATGCGTGAGAACACTAAAGGATTAATGTGGGGCTTACTGCTTCCGGGACAATTCCGGTATGCAGAAGAACGGGTTGATATTCGCCAGGCCTATCCTAAATTTGAAAGTTGGGTAAATTCCAATAAAGAAAACAATAAAGATTGGTACGAACACCCCACCGAAAGCAATTTATATAAAAAACAATAACAAGCCGGGTTAGACTTCCGTTATGATATTCGGACAGTTTTGGGCTAAACAAACAAGCACCGCTCTGTGGAAAGACAAAAGTCCTTCCATGGAGCGGTGAAAAAATTCTAAAAATACATGAAATGGTATCAGAAATATCTGGCTGTTTTTGAAAAAAATCTGACGGAAATACCTCAATCGGTACAAGAAGAAATAAGTCATAAACTACAAAATTTTATAAGTAATACCCCTTTGGTCTCTGTCGTGGTCATTGCCCACAATGAAGAACGGCGGTTATGGGGTTGCCTTTGGTCGCTGGCCGACAATCTCTGCGACTTCCCGGTGGAAATCATCGGTGTTGACAACCTTTCGGGCGACCACACGGTAGAAATATTCCGGAAATCAGGCATCCGTTACTTTCAGGAGCCCCAAAAAGGGCCGGGACATGCCCGCCAATGCGGATTGGATCAGGCAAAAGGGAAATATTACATCTGCATAGATGCCGACACACTCTATCCCCCCCTTTACATCCGGACGCTTGTCCGGCAGCTTGAACGCAAAGGAGTGGCCGGGGTTTATTCCCTGTGGAGCTTTTTACCCGGAGAAAAATATTCCCGGCGTAAGTTACTGCTTTACGAAACTTTACGAGATATACACTTAAAAATCCAATCCTACCGAAGGCCTGAACTTTGCGTGCGGGGAATGGTGTTCGGATTCAACACGGCTTACGGACGGCAAATCGGATTCCGTACGGATATTATACGGGGGGAAGACGGCTCGCTTGCTTTGGAACTGAAACAACTCGGAAAACTTAAATTCATCACCGCCCGTAAAGCACGGGCGATTACTTCTACCAGCACGCTTAGTGCCGATGGCTCTTTGCTGCAAAGTTTAAAAGTAAGGTTGAAAAAACACCTGAAAAGTTTTACAGGATATTTCATTTCTAAAAACGAATACAAGGACGAAGATTCCAACCTCTTGGAAAACAACAAAAAATAAACCACACCAGCTATGCGGGCACTTTGTTTTTTTCTTTCACTCATATTGATTCCGGTAACACTCTTTTTGGCTCTCCTGAGCCTTTTAGGGTTATCGGCAGCATACATCTCGCCCGCAGTTTTCGCTTTCCCGGCCTTTATCAATCTTTTCCTGCCCATCCTGCTGATCATCAATTTTGTATTGCTGATATACTGGATTGTACGAAAAAGCCGTTGGGCCTTTGTCCCTGTGATTTCGATTTTGCTTCATTTCAACTATATCCTATCTGTTTTTCAATTCAACGTCCGCCCCGACTCGTCCGACGAAAAAAACATCAGGATTGCCACCTATAACGTAGGAAGTTTTCGTTCGTGGGAAAAAAAAGACACACAACTCGAAATTGCCCAATATATACACGATCAGCATACGGACATCGCTTGTTTTCAGGAATATAAAAGTATTCCCGGACTACCGGAAGAAAAACTCTCGGAACTGATGGGCCTCCCCTATCACGCCATCAGCTATTTAGGCCAATACGGATATGCCAGCTACGGGGCGGCCATTTTTTCACGCTATCCCGTCATTGCTTACCAAAAAATCGACATCCCTTCTGAAACCAACGATGCCATGTGGGCGGACCTTAAAATCGGAAACGACACGGTCAGGGTATTCAATTGCCATTTACAGACCACCAATTTCAGTCGCAACCAAAAACACCTCCGTCAGCAACTCCAGGACAGGGACTTTAATCCGAAAATCATTTTTTCAATTTATTCCGGGCTAAAACAAAGTTTCAGGCAACGTGCCGCCCAGGCAGAGATTGTGCGGCAACAAATCGACCAGTCTCCCTATCCGGTCATTGTCTGTGGGGACTTCAACGATCCGCCGCTCTCTTACACGTATCACACCATAAAAGGCAAACTCATCGACAGCTTCCGTGAAAGCGGGCAAGGCTACGGTTATACCTTCCGGGGGATAAGGAAAATACTGCGTATCGATTTCATTTTATATTCACCCTCTTTCAAGGGATCACAATACCAATCACCCCTAAAATTTTGGAGTGATCACAAGCCAGTATTTACAGATTTATCATTGTAATCTGATATATTTAAAGTATATTTGTTTAATAGATCATCATCTATCAACGCATGGAAGCAACGACACAAAAAACAATACTTATTGCAGAAGACGTGGAAAGCAATTACCTCCTGTTAAAGGCTTTGCTGGGAAAAAAATACAATTTACTGCACGCCCACAACGGAGAGGAAGCTGTTGAAATGTTCTCCCGCTACCAACCGGATCTTATACTCATGGACGTAAAGATGCCCGTCATGGACGGAATCGAAGCGACCCGGCAAATCCGGAAACTTTCTATAACCATTCCCATCATCGCTCAAACAGCTTTTGCATTCGATCAGGACAGGGTCAGGATTACAGAAGCCGGATGTGACGATTACCTGACCAAACCTCTCACACCGGACAGCCTGAAAGCAACTATTGAAAAGTATATTTAATGGAAGTCTTTCTCGAAACTTTATTTTGGTGTAGCCTGGCCATTGTAATTTATACTTACATTGGATACGGAATAATACTATATGCCTTAGTAAAAATCAAAGAACTATTCAAATCTCCCCTGTCACCGGAACTTCCGCAGGAATTGCCCGACGTCACTTTATTCATTGCCGCTTATAACGAAGAAGAAGTGGTCGATGAAAAAATGGAAAACTGCTATCAGCTGGACTATCCGAAAGACAAACTCAACATCATATGGGTCACTGACGGCAGCACCGATACGACAAATGAAAAACTTGCCGGATACCCCGTCACCGTACTCTATGAACCCCAGAGAAACGGGAAAACGGCAGCCCTAAACCGGGGAGTGCCGTTTGTGAAAACGCCTTTTACGGTGTTCACCGATGCCAACACGATGCTAAACCGTGAGGCAATAAAAGAAATCATACGTCCTTTCGGTAATCCGCAGGTGGGATGCGTAGCAGGTGAAAAACGCATCGCAGTGAAAGAAGCGGACAATGCTTCGTCGGGAGGTGAAGGATTTTATTGGAAATACGAATCAAAACTAAAAGCATGGGATGCCCGGCTATATTCTGCCGTAGGTGCTGCCGGGGAATTATTTGCAATCCGGACCGACCTGTTCGAACCGATGCCGCAAAACACCCTGCTTGACGATTTTATCCTTTCAATGCGTATCGCTCAAAAAGGCTACAAAATAGCATATAGCAGTTCGGCTTATGCCCTTGAGACAGGATCTGCAGACATAAAAAACGAAGAAAAACGAAAAGTAAGGATAGCCGCAGGAGGTTTGCAAGCTATCGCCCGGCTACGTTCCCTACTCATTCCCAATCCCTTCCATTTAGGATTACTACGTTTTCAATACCTGTCACACCGGGTATTACGCTGGTCTGTAACACCCCTGTTATTATTTTTATTACTTCCCCTAAACCTGTTGATCCTTTGCTTATACCCCTCTCCTTTATACGCAACCCTTTTAGGTTTGCAGATTTTATTCTATATCCTGGGAGCGATCGGGGCTGCACAGCAAAAAAAGAACATAAAAAATAAAATACTTTTTATCCCCTACTACTTCCTGTTCATGAATCTGAATGTTATAAAAGGATTCTCTTATCTTAGAAAAAAAGGAGGAAAAGGAACATGGGAAAAAGCACAAAGAGCTTAAAATTATCCCAGCCTATCAGATATTTCTTACTTTTGTAACCGAACACTCAATAAAAAGGATATGGTCAATTACGAGGATTTTTCCAAAGAGCAGCTTATTGCCAGAATCAGGGAACTTGAAAACAAAATCGAAAAATCCCAGGAACCTCCTCAAGAGATCCCTTTGTGCTGCCCCCTTCCATTCTCCAAGAACATATCCACCGAATTTCAGGAAAACCACGGCACACAAATCCTCAACGCCTTACCGGATATGCTATCCGTATTCGATTATCAGGGAACTTATGTGGCTCTCGCCTCGGCAGAAGAAACAGTTCATGTGGGAGATTCTTCGGCCAACCTGATTGGTAAAAACCTGATCGAGATTTTACCTCCCGACGCTTACCACGGTGTGAAAAAGAATTTCGAAAAAGCGATCAGAACCGGCAAAGCATCCAGTGCTTTTCACGAATTATATGTACACGGAATCCTGGAACATTTTGAAAACCGTTTCATCCCGCTCGATAACAGGTATATTCTTTGTATCTGCCGGAACATTTCCAGCACGGTGAAAGCCCAGAATGAACTGCAAATGATTAAACACGCCGTCAATAATTCCACTGACGAAATCTATGCAGTTCATCTCGACGGAACCCTTATATTCGGCAACAAACAATTCATCGGTCACCACCAATTAAAAGAACGGATTTCCCAATATAACATTTTCGATATATACCGCGACATCAGTCCGGCCAGTTGGCAGCAACACATCGCCGCTATCCGGGAAAAGGAAGGAACATTGAAATATAATGCCGTCCATAAGGATTTATCCGGCCGGACGATACATCAGGAAATTTCAGCCTACCTGTTTAAGGACAGCCAAAACAATGAAGTGCTCTGGACTTTCGCTAAGGATATTACAGAAAAAATCGAACAGGAAACTAAAATCAATGAGCTGAACTCATTAATGGACACCATCCTGAATAATGTGCCCGCCTACCTTTTCGTAAAAGATACCGGAAACGACTTCAGGTATTTATATTGGAATAAAGCTTTTGAACACTTTTCTAAAATTCCGGCATCCCAAGCAATCGGCCACACGGATTACGAAATATTTCCCGATCCGGAAGATGCTAAAAAATTCAAAAAAGACGACCAGGAACTATTAAATACAGGGGGAACATTCGAAATACAGGAAGAATATACAAACCTTTCGGGGGAACAAAGAATTGTAAATACGATAAAAACAATTCTCCCTTTAAAAGGGAAAGCCCCTTTATTGCTCGGTATCTCTTGGGACATTACCGACCTGAAAAAAGCGGAACAGGCCCTTATGCAAGCCAAAATAAAAGCCGAAGAATCCGACAAGCTGAAATCGGCATTCTTAGCCAACATGAGCCATGAAATCCGCACACCGTTAAATGCCATCGTGGGCTTCTCAAAGCTGCTGGCCGACACGGAAGATCCGGAAGAACGGCAACAATACTATGCCATTGTCGATAAAAATTCGGATTTACTTTTACAACTGATCAACGATATTCTCGACCTTTCGAAAATTGAAGCGGGAATTTTGGAATTTACCCGTCATCCGGTGAATCTTTCGGAATTATGCCAGGGATTATTCAACACCCACCTTTCCCGGATGTCGCCCAATGTCAAGCTGATCTACGAAAAAGCCGACAATGATTTTATTGCTTATACCGACGGTAACCGCATAGCCCAGGTTATATCCAACCTGCTCACGAATGCCCAAAAATTCACACCAAAAGGAGAAATACGATTCGGGTTCCGGCAAGAAGGCGACAAGATCCGTTTCTTTGTGAAGGACACAGGAATGGGTATCCCGAAAGCCAACCAAGAAAAAATATTCAACCGTTTCGTCAAGCTGAACAGCTTTATCCAGGGAACGGGATTGGGGCTTCCGATCTGCGACATGATCGTTCGTAATTTAGGAGGACAGATATGGGTAGAGTCCGTAGAAAACGAAGGTGCTTTATTTCAGTTTTTCATTCCGGCCACCCAGGTTTCCCCGTCCGTTCAACCCTCCCAAAATGCGGAAACGGCATCGGCTCCGGCCGAGAAAAACGGACTGCGCAAAAACATATTAGTGGCAGAAGATGTTGACAGTAATTATTTCCTGCTTAAAGCTCTCATCGGAAAGGAATACACCCTCCACCATGCGCAAAACGGCATCGAAGCCGTGGATATGTTCAAATCGCTCTCTCCGGACCTGATCTTAATGGATATTAAAATGCCGGAAATGGATGGGCTGGAAGCGACAAAAATCATCCGGCAACAATCAAACATTCCGATCATCGCATTGACGGCCTTTGCCTTTGAAAGCGATAAAGAGGCTGCACTCCAGGCAGGGTGTAATGACTTTTTGACCAAACCGTTTTCAAAATCTGCTTTAATAAACCTGCTCGAAAAATATACCTGAGTATGACTGGAAAAATGATCATCGGCCTTATCGTTCTTCTATTGGGAGGAATTTCGGAAGCCAAGGCCGAAACCGGGGAAAAAGTGATCCGCATAAAAATCACCGATTCGAAGAAAGAAGCGGTATTTGGAGTGTATGTGGTTTACAAAGCCAAAAGCATACTTCTAACAACGTCCGACATCGATGGAGAATGCGCGATCGACTATTCCCGTTTTCAGCCCGCCGACACGATACAATTTCAGGGAATGGGGTATGAAACGGTTACATATAGCATTCACGACCTGATTCTATCGCCTGCCGTCAGGTTAAAAGAATTAAAATACGATTTGCAGGAAGCCGTCATCCGGGGGATTTCCACAGAAGAACTATTGAGGATTGCCAGTTCTAAACTACAAAAATCGAGAGGACGGCGAATACCGATATGTCAATATTATGCTCCGGCACGTTATGAAAAGATCACCTGGTGCAGGGATTCGGCTATCGAATACAGAAGGGAATACGGCTATTATTTTTATTCCGGAGATATAAAACCCCAAAACGTATGGGATGAAACCTACCGCTCTTACATTGTACCCGAATATATGGCACAAAGTTATAGCCTGACGGTCGACGGCAGCGACACGATTATCCCGATTTACATGACTTCCGAAGATGTCCGTTTTGATGTAGGGACACGGAAAATCTTCACCTTGATCCGGGCAGTACAATTATTCGCCCCTTTATTCAATAATACCGATTTTTACGATATTCAGGCGCTCGACACCGACAGCCTCGACTACGTTTTTTCATTCAAAACAAAGCCATCGGCCTATCCGGACAAAGTGAGAATTTCCTGCAAAGGCACTTTTGTGATAGACAGGGAACGAAAGGAATTGAAAAAAATGGATTTCGACTACATCGATTATCAGCTACTCCGGCAAATCCTCCTGACCGATAAACGGAAAACAAGTTCCCCGTTCTCTACCCGTGCCAGCCTAACCTTCGCTTATGATTCCACAGGCAGGAATTATATCCGTTCCTGCACACAGTCGACCACCTGGAAATACGATCTAAATCCCGATTTCATCATCATTGAACAACCTTCCCGCATTCATCCCGGAATGAACAAATTAATCGAAGAAGAAGCCTTCTATTGCTATAATCAAAAGCCCGTTCCTTCGGAATTACAAAACAACCGCACTTTAGCACGCATACACCTGGCTTTTCGGTATCCCTTAGGCAAATATGACGCAGAAGTTTTCAAGAAATTACCGCCCCTGTTACCGGACAATCAAGCCCGGAAAGATGTAAACAGGTATATGGAGCTGGAAAAACAATTTCAAAAACACGATGGACGTGCTTTTTATCCGGAAAACTACATATTGAACAGCTTGGCGGACGACAAGAGCCTTAACGTGTACCACGATAATTTGTTGGATACCCGGAAAACCTTATTCAAACTATTCGGTCCTTGTCCACAGCCGGAACAATTGAAATAAAATTCTATTCTCCCTTATAACCCCCGTTTGACAAGCGGAATTTCAAAGACATCTCCATCTGTACATATTTCCGTACAAGGGAATATCGCCTGTGCTTCGGGTAACAGGCAGGCAGGATCAGTATAACGGGCGGAAAAATGCCCTAAAAGCAATTTATTGGCTCCGGCAGCTTTCGCCAGACAGGCGGCCTGCTCGGCGGTGCTATGAAAAGTGGCTTTGGCAAGAGCTTCAAGTTCCCGTCCGTAAGTCGCCTCGTGATAAAGTAAATCCACCCCCTGCACATACTCTGCGAACTTCTCCCGGAACAAAGTATCGGTCATATAAGCATAAGAACGGGCAGCAGGAGGCGGTAAAGTCAGCTGCCGATTAGGGACAATCTGTCCGTCCGGCGCGATAAAATCTTCTCCTTGCTTCAAATATTGCATAAAGGCCACAGGAACCTGCCAGGCTTCAGCCATATCCTTGCGGATCGTTCTCTCCCTTTCTTTTTCCCGGAACAGGAAACCACACACAGGAGCATCGTAACGATGTTTTAAAGGGAATGAAATTACCCGAACGGCTCTATCCTCATAAATCACCTCTTCCTCTCTCGAAAGTGCGTGGAAGATCAACGGGTAACCCAATCGGCTATTCATGATCTTCAATTGAAACTCAACAATCTCCTGCAACCGCTTATCGGCATATATGTGCATCTCCCCCTTCCTATTTTGTAAGGAAAGGCTCGAAAGAAACCCGATTAAACCGAAAAAATGGTCACCGTGCAAATGGGAAATAAAAATATGGTTGATTTTATTGTAAGGAACGTGAAAACGCCTCAACTGATGCTGCGTAGCTTCGCCACAGTCTATAAGAAAGTACCGCTCAAGTACACAAAGTACCTGAGCGGCAGAGTTTCTCTTTGAAGTGGGTACGGCAGAACCGCACCCTAAAATAGTAAGTTCAAACTTCACTTATTATTCTTCAGAATTTTTAGTCATCTGTTCTTTCAAAGCAGCCAATTCGGTAATATCACCCAAAGTTGTTTTTTCGAGTTTATCTTTCACCTGTTTTACTGCTTTCTTCGTAGTTTTTTCCTCTACTGTTTTTTTCGCTTTTTCTTCAGATTTCTGTGCATCTTCGAAAATACGGGAATGAGACAGAATGATACGTTTAGCGGCTTTGTTGAATTCGATTACTTTGAAATCGAGTTTTTCATCCACTTTAGCCTGAGTTCCGTCTTCTTTCACTAAATGACGAGGAGTTGCGAAACCTTCCACTCCGTAAGGCAATGCGATAACAGCACCCTTATCGAAAATTTCAGTAATCGTTCCTTCGTGTACTGAATCCAGGGTAAAGATCGTTTCAAATACATCCCACGGATTTTCTTCCAGCTGTTTGTGGCCTAAGCTCAAACGACGGTTTTCTTTATCGATTTCCAGAACAACCACTTCGATCGGAGCACCAATCTGGGTGAATTCTGCCGGATGTTTCACTTTCTTCGTCCATGACAGGTCGGAAATGTGAATCAATCCGTCTACACCTTCTTCAATTTCTACGAAAACACCGAAGTTCGTGAAGTTACGTACAGTAGCGGTATGTTTAGTTCCGATACCATATTTTTCTTCGATATTCTGCCATGGATCAGCTTTCAGCTGTTTGATACCCAATGACATTTTTCTTTCGTCACGGTCGAGAGTCAACACAACAGCTTCCACTTCATCTCCCACTTTCATGAAATCCTGAGCAGAACGCAGGTGCTGTGACCAAGACATTTCAGATACGTGGATCAAACCTTCTACGCCTGCAGCGATTTCAACAAATGCACCGTAATCAGCCATAACCACTACTTTACCTTTCACTTTGTCGCCCACTTTCAGGTCAGCATCCAAAGCATCCCACGGATGCGGAGTCAATTGTTTCAGACCTAAAGCGATACGTTTTTTCTCATCATCGAAATCAAGGATAACTACATTCAATTTCTGATCCAGTTCCACAATTTCATTCGGATGATTTACACGTCCCCAAGACAGGTCGGTAATATGGATCAATCCGTCTACACCGCCCAAGTCAATGAATACTCCGTAAGAGGTGATATTCTTAACAGTACCTTCAAGTACTTGTCCTTTTTCCAGTTTAGAAATAATATCTTTCTTCTGCTGTTCAAGTTCAGCTTCGATAAGAGCTTTGTGCGATACAACAACGTTTTTGAATTCCTGGTTGATCTTAACCACCTTGAATTCCATTGTTTTACCAACATATACATCGTAATCACGAATCGGTTTAACATCGATCTGAGAACCCGGTAAGAATGCTTCAATACCGAATACATCCACGATCATACCGCCTTTCGTACGACATTTAACGAAACCTTTGATAACTTCATCTTTTTCCAAAGCTTCGTTCACACGATCCCAACTACGCAATGCACGTGCCTGTTTGTGAGAAAGGGTCAACTGACCTTTTTTGTCTTCCTGAGTTTCTACATAAACCTCAACTTTGTCACCCACTTTCAATTCGGGGTTGTAACGGAATTCATTCAAAGAGATGATACCGTCTGATTTGTAGCCGATATTTACCACAACCTCTCTTTTGTTCATAGAGATTACGGTTCCTTCTACTACTTCTTTTTCAGCTACTTTAGAAAGAGTTTCAGCATATTTCTGTGCTAAAGCCTCTCTTTGAGATGTGGGAGTTACATCATCGTTTGCATAAGCTTCCCAATCAAAATTTTCATCTGCCTCTGCAGTTGTTACAGGAGCTGTCTTTTTTACTTCTTTTTCTGCAGCTTCTGCCTGCAGTGCATTTTGTTCTTCTGTCATAATAATTTTAATCTTTCCTCAGCTAATAGATTGGACATTATATTTAAATTCGGGCGCAAATGTAATAATAATAATCTGTTTTACACTATTTTCAGAAAGAAAATATTCATTTCTGCTTAAAATCCCCTCCCCAAAAAACAAGCCTGTGAAACCACTCCCGTCCCGACAGGAATCACAGACAGGTTTACTTCCCTTCGCATTCTTTCATCTCATTCATTTTCAGACCTTTTCTCCCGGTCTAAATATTGTTTGGGGCTCATCTGGGTAACCAATTTGAAATGACGGTAAAATGAAGTTTGAGAGGCAAAACCGGCAGCGACATAAATATCGGTCAGATCGCGTTCTCCTGCCCGGATCGCCTTCAACACATCGTCTATCCGGATTTTATTGATCCAGGAATTAAAATTCATCCCGGCTTCCTTATTCACACAGGCCGAAACATAAGTCCGGTTAGAGCCAACTTGCAAACACAAATCGTCGAGCGACAGTTCCGGCCTGCGGAACAATTGCTGTTCTATGACCAACTGCTCCAAACGGCAGAACAACTGCGCTTCCGGAGTGCCGGAATCGGGTATCGAAGTCCGGCTCTCCAACCGTTCCAATTGCTTTTGCTTTCTGTAAATATCATCCAACCGCCGTTGTTTCTGCCTGTAAAGTTTCCACAACATCAAAACAATACCCACCAAGGCCACACAAAGCAATATCACTCCTTGCAACATTTGCTTACGCACTTTCAATTGCTCGTCCCGAAAATGCAACTGAACTTTCAATTCCTGATTACGGTAACGTTCCGTCAGTTCCATTTCCTTATACCATATCCCAGATTCGGCAAACTTATCCCGTAAAGAGTCCCGGAGAAAAAGCATTTTCATTGCCGCTCCCGGTTTCCCTTCCGCCCGGTAATATTCGCTAAGTTGCAACACCAGTTTTAAATAAGGATTCAAATACACCCCTCCTATGGGAGGATCATCCGAAATACTGAAAAGGGGAACCTTAGCCGTAGCTTTTTCCAGCAAGCGGATAGCCTCCCGCCTGTCTCCCCGCTCCCACAAATCACAGGCATAACCGGAATAAGCAGGAAAAAGTCCGAAAAGAATCCGGGAACGATAGGTATTTTCCCAAGTTTTCACAGCCTTTCGATAATACATGCCCGCAGAATCTGCCTCTCCCTGCGCCTTAAAAATTTCCGCCATATCAGTCCAAATCCCCGTCTTCAAAAAAACACTCCTCTCCATCCTTTCCAGTTGCCTTAACGTGTGGAGAGCATCCGGTAGATTCTCCATGGTTTGATAAACCTTGATCAGGCTACGTAGAATCTTCACCACCTTTTGAGGATCATCACAAATTTCCGGGGAATGAAGTAACTCCTGCCAACCAGCGAGCACTTCCGGATAACGCTTTGCCTGAAACCTGTAATGCTGTAACCTGTTCCAATATTCCCACAAGTCGGTGGGTATCCCCTCTTGCCTACGTATCCGGTAAGCCTGTTCCCAATACGATATACCTAACTCATAATCTCCGCCCCATACGGCAATATTGGCAAAATTTTCCAGTATCCTGATTTGTAATATCGGTAAATGCTCCCTCCTGGCCAGTTCCAACGCTTCACGCATCCAAATCCACGACTCCAGCATGTCCAGACGGGCAAAAATATCAGCCTTATAAAATAAATACCAGGCACGTTGCCGGGAGGTCAGGTGATATTCTTCCTCTAAACGGACAAATTTTCCCCGTTCTTCCTCACGGGCAGAAGTTTTCATATTCTGCCATTCCGTCCTGAAATAATAACGAAGCCTTTCCATTTCCACCTCTACGGCTTTTTCCCTGGGAGTGATCCGTATCGCTTCCAAAAGCCAGCCTTTCACTTTCTCCTGATAATTTCTCCCAATATCGCTTCTCACAGCCTCTAACAGCACATCTACCTGCATGGCAACAGGTAAATCTTTCGAACACGCTATGATCGAATCGCAGAATCCTTCGGTAATACCAACCCGAAACAAAGCCCGACACAATTCTTCTCCCCGCTCCTTGTCCATCCTCCCGGTTTCACACCCGATTATCCAAAGCAAGCAGAAAATAATACAAAAAAATCGTACCAACTAACTTTAAGTAAAATTATAAAATAAAAAAATAACACTAATTTTGCACACGATGACACAAAGAAACAACAAAATATAAAAAAGACACCATTCATTTAAAAATAATTTTACAATGACAAATGACCCCTCAGTAGACAGTGGAATTTCTATCAACACAACCTTGTGTGAAGGTTGTGGCGCTTGCATCGATATATGCCTGTTAGATGTATTTACGTGGAATCTCCAAACCGGGAAGGCCAGGCTCACCAATCCGAATGCCTGCAACTTTTGCGGAGATTGTATCAACTTTTGTATGGTACATGCCTTGCGTTTTGTAGACCTTCCAAACCCACCCCAGCCAACACCCCAAAGCTGATTCTTTTATAATTCAACAAAATTTTCAGCCTGAAAACCCCCTTTCCCGGCTATAAACAACACATATAAAACAGGAAATCAGGTAAATAAAAATGAGTTTGGTTTTATACCAAACTCATTTCACAAACACTGTCCCCGATACAAACAGTCTAATTGCGACAATCCGGAAGCCACAATTTACCATAACAATGCTATTTTTCCCCTTTTTTATTTACGCTTTAAACTCGGCACATCTTCATAGAAATCATTGGCCGAATCATTGGTGTCCTGATAAACAATCCGTCCGTCGATCTCTTGTGCTTTTTTACGATGTAAAGCTTTACCCGACCATATTCCCTCACGAACAAAAATAGCACTTTTATCTAAAACAGCCGGAACACGCTTATTACCAACCTCTTGTTCACGTCCTACACATTCCACATAATCCAACACCCATTCCCTGGGTATGGTTAAATACATAAAACTCGGTTTTTCCGGTCTGCCGGGAGTATACTTCGTATGTGTCCGGGCATATTCTTCCGCCTCACCTTCCATCCGGTAAACCACTAATCCGGGACCGCTGCTCCCCAACGAAAAAGTAGGCGGTAAAACACCGATCCAATTCAGCCAAAATAACGAAAAAGTCTTAACACCCGGCGTTATGGCAGAAAATTCCGGATTAAAATCACTGCGGTAAAATGCCCAATCGGCACCCGACAGATCGACCGACTGGGAATGCCCATATTCTCCGGCGGTATGATCCACCGCATTTACGGCCAGAATAACCTCATGACCAGGTAATAACGGATAATCGTGTCCCTGACCGCGAAACTGCCAGCCGCAACGATAAATGGGAACTTCCGGCAATTCCGGATTGTCCCTGAGCCATTCCGACTCCGCAGAGGCAGACGCAGGCCCGGCAATCCCTACACAAATACCATCCAGCCAAAGCGTATCCGCTGAATTATTATAAAGGCTCACATAACCGTCGTTCTGATAAGGCACGCCTTCGTCGGTATAACACCCGGCATAATAAATCTCTTTCACCACCAAACGGCTCAACTGTACCCGGTTTAAAACCATCATTGTGTCTACACCGATATTCCTAACCGTTACTTCTTCCAAACTGCCGCTGAATAACTCCTCCCGGTTTTCCAATTCCTCCACCGATCTTTTTTGCCCGGTCACCCGGTAAATTCCGGGCTCGACCTCACATTCAGCAACACCGTTATTATCCGTAACGGTAGTATACACCATACCTGTGGTACGATTCCTCCATTCCACTTTAACCTGCGAAACATCAGGATTTTCCGGTATATCCACCCGAATCCGGACAACGACCAAACCTGTATTTTCCACACGGTCGCGCTCACAACCAACTAAAGCACACATAGCTAAGACAGACACAACAAACTTTTTCATCGGCATATAAATTTTCAAATTAGGTTCGAAATTATAAAAAGTATAGAAATATTTACTGTAACATTCAAAAAACATCTCTAACATTTCAACAATAGAAAAAATACAAAATAATATTATTCTATTATTTATCGGGTTACAATAATCTATTTTATATTTGCCGTATGTTACGGTGTGTTATTCTATTCGCTTACTTTCAACTCCTTGCTCTTCTGGCCTACCCACAACCTTCCCGCGATACTCCGCAAAGAAAGGATACGTTACGGATAATCCGTTTACCGGAAGCATGGGTTACAGCATCGGAAAACAGGGCCCTTGCCACCTCATCCACCTTAAACCGTTCGGCCATCGAACATATACAGGCCTTTTCCCTGGCAGACATGATGCAACTGCTTCCCGGAGGCCTGACTCCGGAAGTAAACTTACTTCTTCCGCAATACCTCCGCCTCCGTTCTTCTTACTCCAGCGACTATACCAACTCGCTCGGAACAGGGATATGGATCGACGGTACCAGAATTTCCAATAATGTAAATTTGCAACTCGGACTATTCGACGGAACCGTTTCGGAACAAGGACAGCGGGGATACGACACCCGGTATCTTTCACTTGAAAACATCGAATCGGTTGAAATTGTCAGGGGAATACCTTCTGCCCGTTATGGTGACATAACCTCCGGAGCGATACTGGTTCACAGCCGGACAAAACGCGAGCCCCTGATTTTCGATTTAAAAATCACTCCCCTGATTAAAGCTTTACAAGCCAGCCGGGGATGGAGCACCGGAACAAACGGGGTTATAAACTTTTTTGCAGGCTATAGCCACACTTATGCAGACCAACGCTCCCACGAAAGATCGTTCCACCGGGGTAGTTTACGGGCGAACTGGTCCGGGAAATTCCATACAACCACACTCAACGCTTCCCTTTCAGGTAGTTTCTCCAAAGATGCCTGCGGAAAAGAAAAAGACCGGGCAGAAGGAGAATACACAACCGCCGGACAAACCGATATTTCTGCCCGCATCTCCGGTTCCTGGCAAGCAAAACTCCGGTTTTTGACCTCTCTCGACTATCGGATTTCAGCTTCTTATTCCCGCCAAAACGACAAGCAGCGTAAACGCCACACACAAATGGAGTCCATTGGAACACAACGTCTGACTGCGGGCGAAGACACTGCATTTTTTATCCCGCCCAATTATTACAGTCTCGCACGCCTCGAAGGTGTTCCCATTCGTGTAGCGGCCTCCCTTTCAGCCCACCTCGTCCGGCACGGGGAACAGTGGCGGTCGCACACCTCAGCCGGAAGCGAATGGAACACGGAAGGCAACCGTGGACGCGGACGCATGGACGACCCCACACATCCTTCCGGACTTTGGACACGTCCCCGTTCATATCGTGACATCCCTTTTCTCAATACCTTTGCGGGTTATATAGAAGAAACATTCACCTGGACAGGCACAGCAGGCTCACTCTCCGCAGAAACGGGCGCACGCTTTACCTTCGCCCATGCCGGAAACGAGCATTTCCCTTTATCCATAGAGCCCCGACTGAATTTCCGTTACACCCCTGCCGTCCGGTTAACTTTAAAAGTAGGCTGGGGATGCCTCCGCAAACTCCCCACCCTGTCCTACCTGTTCCAGGCCCCGGTGTATGCCGACCGGATCAGTTTCCTGTATAACGATGTTTCCGGCGGTCATCGGTTGGCTGTGATGACCACCGATGTAATCCGGCAAATCAACGCCCCCTTAGCTCTCCCACGTAACGACAAAACAGAATTAGGCTTTATTTTCCGGCTACCCGGCATTGAAATAGACATCACGGCTTTCCGTGAACACTTGCGCCGGGGATTCTCGCTGGAAGACAGGATTCGCCCTTCTGCCTCACGTATCTATCAAAACGACAATACCGGAGGTACGAAACCGGAATATTCGCCGGAAGGAGTCATCGATCAGGGAATCCCCGTTCCCTATTCCTCGGACACCACATTCCTGCCCTACCAGAGAACAGCCAACCAATTGGAACAAAAGAAAAAAGGAATTGAATTTATCGTCACCACCCGACAATGGGATGCCCTTGCAACAACCTTTATCATTGACGGGACCTGGCTACATACCCGCGAATATACGGGAGGATTCTCCACCCAATACCACGGTAGCCAGACCGGAGGGAAATCCTATCCTTTCGCCGCAATATTTGCAAACACCAAAGCCCGCATCTATGAACGTTTAAGCACCAATCTGCGAATCGTTACTCATATTCCGCTCATTCGTTTTATCAGCAGTTTAACCTTACAATCGGTATGGATCGACCGGAACCAGCTCAAACTTATAAATAATAATACGCCGATCTATATGAAAGATGCTCAGGGTAATTTATTTCAAGGAGATATATACTGTGATAAAGACCACTATAAATACCAAAATCCCCTGTACTATATGGATACCCGCGGAAACATTCATCCGTTTACGCCAGAAATGGCAAAGGACAGCTATTATTCATCCCTTTTGCTTTCGGAGGCTCCCAACACTTATTTAAAGAACAGTTTCCGTCCCTACTTTTTGCTAAACTTCCGGCTTACGAAAGAAATCGGCCCACATGCCCGGCTCTCCTTTTATGCCAATAACATCACAGCCCTGAATCCATCGCGTTACCAGGCTTCCACGGGTTACTACATCACTCTGAATCCACCTGCCTTCTATGGAGCGGAATTACAACTGCATTTCTAAACTCTTTGCCTATATACTATGACGCTATTGTTACACTTCATCTTCCCCCCGAAAAATATGTACCGCACCCTTCACCTCTTCTTATTCCTGATGCTGTATTTGGGGCTTCTTTCCCAGCCGCTCCGAGCACAGGAATCCGGTTGTTACGTTCCGGCAGCAGAATCTTTCCTCAAAGATTCCCCGGAAAAGTTGAACGATGCCCACCTTATTTACGGAATAGAAAGCGGAGAACTGCGAAATGTCTATGCTCCTGAAATGAACCATCGGTACGGAGTTTCTGTTTCTTCCGCCTATCCTTTAGGATCTACCCGACTTTCAGGTTGGGCCGCTTACATCCGTCACTATCGGAAAGGACAGCGATATAGCGGTATGTTCCGTCCGGCTTCTCCCCTGATTGACTTCGCCGACACTCTTTCCGGTAATCAAAAGGGAGAAACCTATCGTTTGGCAGGCCGCATCGTTCATGCACTTTCTTATCGTTGGAAAGGCGGAGTGGCAGCAGAATACCTGGCAGGCAATAATGCGAAAGACACTGACCCCCGGAATAAAAACAGCCTGAACCAAATAACGATCGCTCCTGATGTTCTATTTCATACAGGCCCCCTGCAATTAGGAATCACATTTTCGTGGCGACACGAACGGGAAAACGTGAGTTACGGGTCGTTCGGCAATGAAACCAAAAACGGTGTCACATTCTATCCGCTATGGTTCTACACGAACGAATCGTTTGCCAACGGCCTGAATGCCCAACGCGATTATCTCAGTAATTTCTATAAAGCCACGCTAAATTTGCAATACCACGGTAAAACAGGATACACCGCCTTTCGTCCGGCTTATTCCCAAAACAACACCCGAATCTGGATAAATACCGCCACCAAACAATCAGGCGGAGAAACCGCAGCCAGCAACTTTCATTTAGAAAACCTCACTTCCGTTTCCACGTCTCGTTATCTCCACCGCTTCGAGCCTTCGTTTTCCCATTCCCGGCATAAAGTTTACGACGTTCAGCAACAACTTTCCGCAGATAACCGGATTTACGAAACAGTGTTAAAAATCAAACGCGCCGAAGTTTCCTACATTTCAGCAGGACTTCATTACGGCATCTCCCCAACATCCTGTCCGGACGAAACCGTAAAAGCCAGCCTGGAATATAAAAAACGCAACAGCCTGTTCCGCTTGCCTCCCACCGACTTCAGGCAAGAGGTCACGCAATTGAATTTTTCAGCCGCTTACACCCGGCCTTTCCTATTATTCGACAACGTATTAAAAGGTGGTTTACAAATCGGCTATTCCACAGGCAACGGCTCACAGCCCGACCTTTCCCTGCTAAGTGACAAAACCGTTTTCCAACTACAACGCCACTTACTCAACCGGGAATTCCAATATCTCACAGCTTCGGTTTTCGACATCTCCATCAAATTGAAATACATTTTTCACCCCAGTAACTGTGCATTGAAATTTTACATCAAAGCACAAAACCAATTCCAAACCACCTGCAACGCTTCGGATGGATCTGTCCGTGCCAATAGCTTCCGATTTTCAACAGGTGTTTTATTCTGATCTTTTTCCAGAGAAACAACATCGCTCTTTCCCTTCCTAAACCAAAAAGGGAAAAACGACCGGGCGGAAAAACGGCCTATTTCTCCGATCTCCACACCCACATTAAGAGCCATCTAATAAATTTTCAAATCGCTGAAAATAAAATATTTGAAAACAGGCCCGGATATAGGAGGATACAAATAAAAACATAGAAAAGGGGCTGTCTACATTTTTAAGACAGCCCCTTTTCCTATAATGCAGTTAACTATCTTCTCCGGGATAACGAATGCAAAAACGCAACCTGAAATACCGATAATAAAATCGCCCCTTGCTACGGAGTTTTCATAAAATGTCGTACAAATCCTATTCCAACAGGTCAGGACGCAACTCTTTGGTACGTTCATAAGCGATTTTTTCCTGCCATTCCTTGATTTTGGCATGATTCCCCGACAAAAGAATATCAGGAACCCGCCAGCCGTTAAACTCTGCCGGACGGGTGTACACCGGAGGAGCCAGCAAATTATCCTGGAACGAATCGCTCAAAGCAGAACTCTCATCATTCATCGCTCCCGGAATCAGCCGCACGATAGCATCCGTCATGATACAGGCAGGCAATTCGCCTCCCGTCAGCACATAATCACCCACAGAAATCTCTCGGGTCACCAGATAATCGCGGACGCGCTGGTCGATACCTTTATAATGCCCGCACAAAATCATAATATTCTCTTTCAACGACAACTCATTTGCCATTTTCTGATTAAAGGTCGGGGCATCCGGAGCGGTATAGATAATCTCGTCATACTGACGCTGAGAAACCAGTTCTGTGATACAATCGAATATCGGCTGTATCATCATCACCAATCCGGCCTCCCCGCCAAAAGGGTAATCATCCACCTTCCTGAACTTGTCTTTCGACCAGTCACGGATATTATGAATATGAATATCCACCACCCCCTTATCCCGGGCACGCTTGATAATAGAATGATTCAGAGGGCTTTCCAGCAGCTCCGGAACAACGCTTAATATATCGATTCTCATGGTTGATCTTTCAATTTTACTTCAAATAATCGTCAAAATAATTCGTCACTTTCTGCATCAGATGTATCCGGTCTTTTCCCATCACATTATGCTGGGCGCAAGGATAAGGAAAATAATCTACCTGCACATTATTTTTGATACACTCCCGGATAAAGCTCAGGCTATGTTCCCAAACCACGACATTATCGACAGCTCCCTGACAAATCAATAACTTCCCTTTCAGGTCTTTTGCCTTATGAATCAAACTCACTTTTTCATAACCTTCGGCATTCGTATGCGGAGAATCCATATAGCGTTCACCATACATAATTTCATACCATTTCCAATCGATGACAGGTCCTCCGGCCACAGCCACCTTAAAGACTTCCGGGTGATTGGTAATCAGCGAAATAGTCATAAAACCACCGTAACTCCATCCGTGCACACCGATGCGGTCGGCATCCACCCAAGGCTGGGATTTCAGGAACTTCACCCCTTCCATCTGGTCGGCCATTTCCGCCTGTCCACACTGCCCGTGGATCGCCTTTTCAAATGCTGCCCCCCGGTTCGAAGTCCCCCGGTTATCCATGACAAACACCACATATCCGTGCTGGGCCATATACATCTCCCAACGCCTTAACTCTCCCTGCCAGGTATTCTTCACCATTTGCGAATGCGGCCCCCCATAAACATAAACGATCACCGGATATTTTTTAGAGGCATCGAAATCCGCAGGTTTGATCAGGCGGTAATAATTATCAAACTTACCGTCGGCACTTTTCACCGTTCCCATCGTTATTTCACCGTAATTATAATCCTGATTCGGGTTTTCTGCCCGTAGCAATTCACGCACGGTTTTACCGTCGTTTTTCGCCAATTCGATGATCCGGGGCACATTCAGGCTGCTGTAATTATCTATAAAATATTTTTTATCCGCACTCATGCTCACCCCGTGCCAGCCTTCCCCTTTCGTCAGGCGCACTTTTTTACCCGATTTCAGATCTACCCGGAACAAATGATTTTCCACAGGACTGACTTCCGCCGAAGTATAGTAAACAAATTTACCGTCTTCCCCAACAAAAGCGACATCGGCTTCCACCTCCGTAATCCTTTTCAATATCTTCCCGCTATTGGCATCGCATAAATAAAGATTAAAATAACCGTCCCGGTTATTGGTCCGGTAAATAAATTTAGAAGGATCGTTCTTTAAAAACACCACAGGGTCGAGAGGTTCGATATATCGGTCGTTCTTTTCTTCCAGCAACGTTTTTACAAAAGCCCCGGTTTTCGCACAATACTGATTCAGCCGCATATACTTCTGTGCCCGGTCAAGCACCTGTACATAAATAAAATCGGAAGCAGGCGACCAGGCTATATTCGTCAGGTATTGTTCCCGGCCAAAATCCGTGACATCCAGAAACACCGTCTGTGCCGAAGCCAGATCATATATTCCCAGGCTAACCTGCTCGGACTTCATTCCTGCCATCGGATATTTGATCTCATTCAAAGAACCTGTCCGGGTGGTAATATCCAATAAGGGAAAAGTTCCGACTTCGCTTTCATCCTTCCGGTAGAATGCCAGCCGTTTTCCATCGGGCGACCAGAAAATTCCTCCCTGGATACCAAATTCACTGCGGCTCACCGTTTGCCCGTTCACAATATTCTTATCCGGGTCTTTTGTCACGGCAAATTCATTGCTATTGGCATCCACATAATATAAATTATTATCCTTCGTATAGGCTATGGCATCCGTAGCAGGCGTCACATTTTGTGCGCCTTTCGGCAAAGCGAACACCCGGTTGAGCTTTTTTCCGGGCACATCAACCTCATAGCATTTCCCCTGCCGCGTCACCACCAAAGTTTGCGCGTCCTTCCACCGATATTGCGGCCAACCTTTCAAATCCGCCCCGATCACACGGTTTAACTCGTCTACACTCATTAACACCTTTTTCTCCCCACTCTGGGCTTCTTCTCCCCACAAATCCAAACCTTCCGTCCAGGTTAATACCGGCAGGTTGCCCTGCCACTGTAAATAACGGTTTTTGGGAAATAAATGATACCCCAAAACAGCCTCCTCCATCGTCAGCATTTTTTTACCGGAACTTTTCCCCGGCATTTCTTCCGGAACATTCCCGGCAACCAGATTCATCATAACTCCTGCCCCTATTAAGGTCAATAATATACGTTTCATTCTATCTGAATTAAAATTTATGACATCCTTCTTTTCATCCATTTCCTTGCCCCAACACCCAAAACAAACCGCACAAAACGGAAAACAACCAAACTTCTCATTATTTATCAGACTGTTAGCCTCTCTCACATCCTGATCATCCCCCACGAAAGGAAACAAAGATAATACTTTATCATAAAATGAAAAAAACTAATCCCACATCCGGAAAACAGAATCTTCAGGGGATCTTTTCAATAATTCTTTATGGTTTTCCCTTTTTTACTACTTTTGTATCCCGAATCAATCATCAAAACGCATGGATACAACAATTATCGGAGTAGCTGGTGGTACAGCATCGGGAAAATCGACCCTGGTAAAAAAACTGCAGGAAACTTTCAAAGGGGAGAGCGTTATCACCATTTGCCACGACTACTATTATAAGGCACACGACGAACTGCCTTATGAAGAACGGACGAAACTAAACTACGACCATCCGAACGCTTTCGATACCGACATGATGATCGACGATATTGTTGCCCTGAAAGAAGGGCATTCCGTGCACTGTCCCGTATATTCATTTGTCAATCACAACCGGACGGATAAAACCCTTAAAGTAGATCCGGCCCAGGTCATTATCATCGACGGGATTTTAATCCTTGAAAACAAACAACTGCGCGACCTGATGGATGTTAAAGTATACGTAGATACGGATGCCGATGTACGCCTCGGACGGCGTTTATTGAGAGATGTGCAGGAACGCGGCAGAAGCATAGAATCGGTACTCACCCAATATTTCTGCACGGTGAAACCCATGCACGACGAATTTGTAGAGCCTTCCAAACGCTATGCCGACATCATCATTCCGGAAGGAGGCTTCAATTCGGTGGCCCTCAGTATTCTGATTCAAAACATCAAATCGATGATAGAAAGATAAGTAAAGCTAAAAGATCACTTTCAGATTTTTCTTTGCTTCTTCTCTGGACATTAAATTAAAATGCCACCATTCGCTATGGAGATAGCGAAACCCGGCCTCTTTCATCACCTGTCTCAACAGCCTCCGGTTTTCTAACACGGAAAGAGTTATCCGACCCTGTTCCCATAACATTTCTTCCCGGTCAGGACGGGCTTCATCTCCGAAATAATCCACAGGACTTCCCATTTCCACGGTTTGTCCCTCCTGATCGATCAGGGATACATCCACGGCAGCACCATAATTATGCAACCCACCGCCGCGGGCCGGATTACTCACATATACCTGTTTGTCTGTTCCCTTCACTTCATCCCACATCACCTGTTGCACAGACATAGGGCGTGTTGCATCGTAAATAATCAAACTCCAATGTGGTTTAACAGCTTTCAGGCGGCGTTGTGCATCGGCCACCCGGCGGGCTGTTTCAGGCAATAGAAAGGCTTTCCGCAGATCGGTATATAAAACTTGCCCGGTAAAATTCTCTGCCGTGGCATACATCAAACAAACTTCGATAGAAGGATCGATCTCAGCAATATCCACCAATCCGGCCGCCCTCAATTGTTTTTCAGTCTTCGTATCCGGAAACAACCGGAACATAACTGAATCGGATAACGTCCGTGCCATCCCGGAATAAGCAAAATTTTCCTCCGGCACCACAAAGGTATACTCCTGCACCACCTGTTGTTTGCCCGGCTGACGTCCGCAACCCATAAAAACAACACCCCCCAACATTCCCCACCACAACAACCGGATTCTTCTCATACGCACGGAATTTCAGGATTTAGGCTCATCGGCCTCTTTTTCGCCACATGAAAAATTTTCCGGGAATCTCGGATTTGCGTCCTTATAAGTACTCATGATATATTCCAGGTCGGCATCGACATCATCGGTCGGCCAAAACAAAGGTCCGACCTCGCAAAACTTCCCTTTATAATCGATCCGTCCCAGATACACCGGAATACCTGCCGCCTTAGCAATCACCAGGAAACCCTTTTTCCATTTCTTACGCCTTCTCCGGCTACCTTCGGGGGTGATACAAAGATACATAGAGTCGCGCTTTTTAAATTCCTCCACCAGATGGTCAACCAACTGGCTATCCCGTTTCCCCCGATCCACCGGAATCACCCGTAAAGCTCTCAAAATCATTCCTAAAGGAAAGAAAAAGAACTCTTTCTTCATTAAAATAAAAGCCGGAATATTTTGGCTCAAAAAAGCAAGCTCCCCCCACACAAAATCCCAATTGGAAGTATGCGGCACTGAAATAATAACAGCCTTTTTCTCCTCAGGCAATTCTCCCTTATAATGCCAGCCGCCGAGCCACATCAAAAATCTCGCAAAATATTTCATATCTTTTGTTTTATAAAATCAAACCTTAAAAATCCCTCAACACCACAAGCAACCGATCTTTTCAACAACAGTCACTTACCACTATTTTCGACAAAATTAGCACAAATCGGGCAAAAACATCTTGAATAATCAAAAATTACTTATTTTTGTCTGTAAAGTTAAGAACACATCTATGAAAAAGTTATTATTATCTATTGCACTATGTTCCTGTGCAGCCTTTACCTTTGCTCAGGACGGTAAGACCTTCATATTAAGTAACAACCTGCCGGTAGGGCAAAACCTGAAAAATAACGCCTCCATCGAAGGAACGAGTTATGTTTTTGAAAGCCCGGTAAACAGCCTTAGCATCGATACGAAAAATCAAACGGCTTTGGTCTTGCTACAACACAAATCCAACTACTTTAACAAAGGCATCCTGTTAAATTATAACCTGGAAAAAAAAGAAGCCATTTGGGAAAAACCCGTTAATCTGAACAAAGAAAAAATCAGCCTTATTCCCGGACTGGCCATCGTTAAGGGCAGTAAACAATCCACAGCCCTGAATCCGGCAGACGGAGCACCATCCTGGGAAACGACAACCGATTTCTTCTACACAGACCTTGAAGCCCAAATCGGAATCGGATTTCCGCAAAAAAAATTCACCGTATCCAATGAACTGAACGGCATCAACCTGCTGAACGGCGAAATATTATGGAACCGCAAATTCAACCATCAATTCGGAATCAACAGTGTTACTCCGCTCGGCAAAGAAACCGTGCTTATCGTTACGGATAAAATATACGCCCTCAACCTCAAAGATAATTCAGGCTGGGACTATTCCATCAACTCGGGCACAACTACCCTTCCGGAAACAATAAACCTAAAAATCGACAATAAATACATTGAAGATACGGATTACAATTCCCTGCAAGACGGAAAAACGGTTTGCGGTTTAGTATCCGACCCGCTTATTCAGGATAACAAAATATATATCGCCAGCGAAGATCAGGTGACCTGTCTGTCGGAAGACGGAAAAGTTCTTTGGAAAACCCCGCTTCAGGAAAAACTCACCAGCCGCCTGCGTATCTTCGCGGACAAAGGTGTTCTCTATGTCATCAATACAGGATATGCCTATTTCGATGGTAAAAAAATTCAATACGGGATGCCGTTTGTCGCTGCTTTCAAACAAGACAACGGTGAACAAATCTATCAAACCAACCTCGAAAAAGGATTTATCGTAGATTATCAGGCTACGGGTGACAAACTTTATCTCTTACAGCCTCTTCGCATGGCAACAGTGGATTTGGTTTCCGGAAAACTACTTTCCAGAGAATTGCTGGAAGTTCCTGACCGTGTAGAAATGGTTGCCTTTCCGCATACCGGATTCTATGAAGCCGGAGAAAACAACGTCTACAAACCGCTTATCTCCGATAACAACCGCCTGTACATGATCAATGAGCGCGGTAAAATGGTTAGCTATGAATTGGCTACCAAAACATTCACTCCGGTAGCTCCGGAAAAACTTTTCCGGGAATCGTTCCGCACGGATGATTTCGTATGTATCAGCCAAAACAAAAATTCAATCCTTCTCGACAACAGCGGACAAGCCATCGCGCGACTGCAATTGGGAGCCGGAAGTTTTGCCGATGCCAACCGGATTTATTTTGTAACGGAAAACATACTCTATACGGTGAATATAGATGCTATCAAAGGAAAATAAATTAACCTATATATTTTGCGTTTAAAAAATATATATTACCTTTGCACGACGAAAAAATTTATCCTCAGGGGTACAATAAGTGGAAAAACTCCCACCCCGTGGTCTAACATTAAAACAATAAAACATGTACGCTATTGTTGAAATTGCAGGACAGCAGTTTAAAGTTGAGAAAGACAAAAAAGTGTTTGTTCACAGATTAGCAGCCGAAGAAGGTGCACAAGTAGAATTTGACAACATTCTTCTCGTTGATAACGACGGAAATGTGAAAATCGGTACACCGAAATTAGAAGGCGCTAAAGTTACTGCTAAAGTATTGGCACACGTAAGAGCCGACAAAGTGATTATCTTCAAAAAGAAAAGAAGAAAAACTTTTGAAAGAAAGAACGGTCATCGTCAGTGCATGACTCAGATTCAAATTGAATCTATCAACGCTTAATTTATTATTGGTAACTTCTAAATTTTTTATACGATATGGCACACAAGAAAGGGGTCGGAAGTTCAAAGAACGGCCGTGAATCAGAAAGCAAACGATTAGGAGTAAAAATCTGGGGTGGACAATTTGCGAAAGCAGGTAATATCCTGGTTCGTCAAAGAGGTACAGTACACAATCCGGGCGAAAATGTAGGTATCGGTAAAGATCATACTTTATTCGCACTGGTAGACGGAACTGTTGTTTTCCAGAAAAAGAAAAACAACAAATCGTATGTTTCAGTTGAAGCTATTGCAGAATAAACTGAAAAGTAATGAGATATTAAACTCCTGTGTTCTGTGGAATACAGGAGTTTTTTTATAATTTTACGCCGTAAATAATTGATGATTATAAAATCAAACTATCATGTTGAATCTGAAATTTATCCAGGAAAACAAAGAAACGGTTATCGAACGGCTGGCGGTGAAAAACTTCGATGCCAGAGAAGCTGTTGAAAAGATTATATCTCTCGACGAACAACGCAAATCCTTACAGCAGGAAGCCGAATCCAAACAAGCACAAATGAATACGATCGCCAAACAGATCGGAACATTGATTCAATCGGGAAAAAAGGAAGAAGCGGAAAAAGCACGTCAGGAAACCACAGAATTAAAAAATTCAATCGCAGACCTGAACAACCGCCGTACAGAAGTCGGCAACGAATTAACCGCCATATTGCTTCGTTTACCGAACTTGCCCCATGCTTCCGTGGCTAAAGGAAAATCAGAAGCCGACAACGTGATTGTTAAAATCGTCGACACGATTCCTCAAAAACACGAAAACGATATTCCCCATTGGGAATTGGCGAAAAAATACGACCTCATCGATTTTGAAACAGGCGTAAAAATCACCGGAGCAGGTTTCCCGCTTTACAAAGGATTGGGAGCACGCCTGCAACGCGCCCTAATCAACTTCTTCCTCGACGAAAACATAAAAGCCGGTTACCAGGAAGTGCAACCGCCTTTAATGGTGAATGCCGATTCCGGTTACGGAACAGGACAATTGCCCGACAAAGACGGACAGATGTACTATGTAAACGAGGACAACCTTTACCTGATCCCCACGGCAGAAGTTCCGGTAACGAATATCTACCGGGATGTTATTCTCGACGGCGAACAATTGCCTGTGAAAAATACGGCATATTCCGCCTGCTTCCGCCGTGAAGCGGGTTCATACGGTAAAGATGTCAGAGGACTGAATCGTCTGCACCAATTCGATAAAGTGGAAATCGTACAAATCACCAAACCGGAATGGTCTTACGAAGCATTGGACGGCATGGTAAAACACGTAGAAGGCCTGCTCATAAAATTAGGTCTTCCCTACCGGATTGTACGTTTGTGCGGCGGTGACATCAGTTTCACCTCTGCCCTGACCTACGACTTTGAAGTATATTCCAAAGCTCAGGACAAATGGCTGGAAGTCAGTTCTGTTTCCAATTTTGAAGATTTCCAGGCAAACCGCTTGAAACTACGTTTCAAAAACAAAGGCGACAAGAAAACAATCACGGCCCACACCCTAAACGGAAGTTCACTCGCACTGCCGCGTATTGTGGCTGCCCTGCTGGAAAACAACCAATGCGCCGAAGGCATCCGTTTACCGCAAGTGTTACAGTCATTCATGGGAACCGACCTGATCAAATAAAAATCCCGGATTCCCCGCACATAAATCAGAGAAGGTAAAAGCTATGGCTTTTACCTTCTTTCATTTCTTGAAATTGGCATGAAAAAGCGTATATTTGCAAACAGTACAGCAAATTGCAACATGAAACTTATCATCACACTACTCATCGCTTTACTTCCTTTGTTTGCACAGGCACAACAAAGCGACACTCAATTAGCCTATACTTACTACCAAAACAAAGAGTACGACAAAGCCGCCGAACTGTTCCTAAAGCTATACGAACGAACCCGTTCATCCAACTTTTTGGACTATCACATTATAAGCCTGATCAACGGGCAACACTACGACAAAGCCGAAGAAACCCTGAAAAAGCTGATTAAGGCAGACGACGGCAACAAAGAATTTCTAATCAATCTCGGATATGTATACCTCCAACAGGGGAAACCTAAAAAAGCGGACGACAGTTTTCAGAAAGCAATCGATAAATTAGCCCCCTCCTCCACTGACATCATCAGGTTGGCTTATCGGTTCAGGGACATCCGTGAATATGAATGGGCGGTCAAAACCTATGAAAAGGGACGTATTTTAGTCAAGAAACCCGATGCGTTTATCAGCGAATTAGGCGATTGCTATATGATGGAACGTAACTATGAAAAAATGTTCGATCTTTTTATGCAGGAATTGGAAAAAGATCCTTCATCCATCAATAACATCACCTCAAAACTCAGCTTTGCCCGTTCTTACGACATCATCAATAGCGTAGACACCGTACTCGACAGGAAATTGGCACAAATTTTTAAAAGCCCGGATTATAACCCGGTATTCGATGAATTAGCCGTGTGGTACGATTTACAAAAAAAAGAATTTACTTCAGCTTTAAAACATGCAGTCAGGCTCAACGAAAAATTGCCCGAAAAGTTATATACCTTTTATAGCGTAGCCCAAAATGCCGCCCGTTCCGGCCAGTATACTATTGCCCACCAGGCATACGGAAAAATCCTTGAAAAAGGAAAAGAGGATAATCAATATTACTCTCTGGCAGAAAAAGAAACATTGAACTGTAAATTCCAGGAATACAACCAACAGAAAAGTAAACCGGAACAATACTCCGCTCTGGCGGCAGAGTGTGTAGCTTACTTACAACAAAACACATACAACAATACAAATACCGACATTGCAATCCTGCTTTCCGATATTTACGCCTATCACCTTTCTTTGCCCGATTCGGCAAACCAGGTATTGCAACGTGCCGAAAAAACAAGAATGATTAACAACAACACCCTCTACACCGTAAAAAGTAAAAGGGCGGATTTACTCACCTATATAGACAATCCCTGGGAAGCAACGATCTTATACACCCAGATCGAAAAAGCAAACCCCAACAACGATATAGGTTATGAAGCCAAACTGAAAAAAGCCCGGCTGGCTTATTATTCAGGCGATATATTATGGGCGAAAGCTCAATTCGATGTATTGAAAGGCGCTACGACCAAACTCATATCCAATGATGCGATAAAAATGTCGCACTTCATCAATATGAACTATGAAAAAGACGGAGACAACAGCGCACTTGAAAAATTGGCCGCCACAGAATATCAAATATACAAAAAGCAATACCAGGCAGCCCTGCCTGTCCTGGACAGCCTTATGGGTAGTAACAGTAGCCCGGAAATAACCGACTACACCGCTTTGCTTAAAGCAAAAGTCCTTTGCGAAGAATTCAAGTATCAGGAAGCTGCGGAAATTCTTGAAAAACTAAAAAACGAATCGGAGCAGGTTTACATTCAGGCAGAGGCCATCTATGAACTGGCCGCCCTTAAGGTGAAAATGAACGACAAAACACAGGCGCTGGCACTTTATAAACAATTGGTATCCGAATACTCAGGAAGTGTATACAGCGTTGAAGGCGGGCGGCTCTACCGGGAATTGGAAAAAAATTGAGAAAAACAACCCGGTAAAATCAGATTCCGGTAATCTATCATAAATTAAACTGAAAATTATGCGGCATATTCACAATACCAGTTTTATCATCGATGAATCTATTGAAGAACAATGGGTGGACTTTATGCAGGCACATTATATCAATGTACTAAAGGACAAAAATATCAGCCGGGATGTGATCTTTACAAAAGTATCGATCGACCAGCCGGAAGGAAAAACATATTCGATACAAGTCGTTTTCGACGGGAAAGAACAAATGGAACAATTCCTGGAAAACTGGCTGCCGGAAATCGAAAAAAAGCTGATTGAAAACTATCGCAACCGCTATCTCTGTTTTAGTAGCATCCTGACCGAACTTTAATATGGAAAAATTGATTATGGGGATAGACCCCGGTACAAATTTTATGGGATATGCCATTATCCGCACCTTCGGTAAAAGTAAAAAACCGGAATTAGTCGTATCAGGCGTACTGGAAATGAACAAGGTAACAGACCCTTATATAAAATTACAGCGTATTTTCAAACGTACCTTACAGGTGATCGACAGTTACCAACCGGACGAATTAGCCATCGAATCACAATTTTTCGGAAAAAACATCCAATCCATGCTAAAATTAGGACGGGCACAAGGCGTAGCCATCGCCGCCGCTCTTCAGCGGGATATTCCGATCTTTGAATATGCACCTAAAAAAATCAAAATGAGCGTCACCGGAACCGGAAGCGCCTCTAAAGAACAGATTGCCTTATTATTGGGGAAATTCATGGTGCTAAACACCACCTCCGACCAGCTCGACGAAACCGATGCCATCGCCATCGCCTATTGCCATTACTTACAGAGTAGCAACCCTCTGACTTCCGAGGGAACAAATTGTAAAAATTGGAGTGATTTTATAAAAAAGAATCCGGACAAAATTGTATAATATTCAGGAACAGCACCAATATTCCACGAAAAGCGCAAATGAATCGATACGAAAAGGTTTAATGTAGCAAGCCTTACAACCAGAAGCTTTTAATCTACAGTCACAGCTATCCCCCGGTTCCGACGATAAAGCGACAAGATTGACTTTATCTTGCAGCAATTGTTCAGCAAATTCATATCCCGGTTTCAAAAAGCAAATATCGATTAACAAAAGATTGTATTCATTTGCCTGTTTTTTTTGCAAAATATCATGCCGATTACTGGCATGATCTAATAAAAAGCCTTTCTGCAAAATTTTACTGATCAGCAAAAAATCCAGATTGGAACAAGCCACAAGCACTCTTTTATTTTCTATACAACTCATTTATGTAAATATTATTTACTCGATGTGGCACGCGAACATCTAAAAAAAATGTTCGATTAATTTAGTATAAAAATAGGATAAATATTAAATGTAAATTTTTTTTCAATAAATTGATTGAATGTATTTTAATTTATGGATTGATTATGTACATTTGTGAAAATATCGTGAAATAGATTCACAAAATAATCGAACGATTTATACCTCCCTTAATCACCTAAATATCAGTATAAAAATCAAAATAACTCTCAAAAAACGTATAAATCTCAACTTTCCCTTTTATTCCTTCCGGGTAGTAAAAACACCACCACCGAATACGCATTTCATTACATCGGATTCACCTTTATTAACGCTAATTTTGTAGGGGTTTATTATGCCCGAACCTCAAAAGACAGGTAAAAACCGCAGGGAGCGGATCACAGAAGTAAAATTCTTAACTCAAAACTGGAAAATGTCAGCTTTAGCAGAAGAACTGAAACAGGACATTCATTACATAGAGGGAATGAATAGCTGTATGAACTGCGGTGTGTGCACCGCTATTTGTCCGTCTGCCGAATTTTATAATTACGATCCGCGAATCGTTGTCGATACGGTGCAACGACAGGATGAAGAAGGTATAGAAGCCCTGTTAAAATCCGAAACGATATGGTATTGCGGCGAATGTATGTCGTGCAAAACCCGTTGTCCGCGTTGTAACACTCCCGGTGGTATCATTATGGCACTCCGGAAACTTTCGCAGGAAAAAGGCTATTTTACCCTATCGGAAAAAGGACGCCAGCAATTTGCCCTAAAAAGAGTGTTGGGAAGCAATATCCTGGAAGTAGGCTACTGCATTACGCCGGACATCGTGAAGCCGGAGATGCACCCGGAACAAGGCCCTATCTGGGAATGGATCTATGAACACCGGGACGATGTTTATGAACGTGTCCATTCCAATTACCGCAAAACCGGAGCAGGTGCGTTGCGTAAAGTGGACGACGAATCTCTGGAAGAATTACGCCGCATATTCGAAGTCACCGGAGGTAAAGAATTTATGGATAAGATTGAAGATTATTCCGCTCAAAAAGCCCAGGAGGACGGTTTAGACCTCGAAAGCTATTTCTTACACGCAGCAATGGACAACAACGGAACTCACGGAGGTAACCGCAGCACCGAATGATAAAGACCAGACCATGAATTTAGAAGGGAAACAACAAATTTGGAAAGACTATCAAAAAGAGATAGCCGACGATAAATACTACTATGCACGTAGCTGTATCCGCCAAACTTTTTTTCCGGGATCGGAATGGGCATACCTGGATATATTGGGAAAACGGCTGGGAAAAAACGTGTTCGATGATCCGCGCCACACCACCTGTACGGGGATTGGTTACCACTCGGACGTTGTTCCGGTGGAAACGATCATGACTGTCGTTGCCCGGCACTTTGCCCTGATGACGGAAGCCGGATTCGAGAACATGACCCCTTCGTGCATCACCTCTTTCGGCATATACACGGAAATCCTGGACACCTGGCATCACCATCCCGAAATGGAAGCAAAAACCAGAGAATTTCTATGGAAAGCTACGAAGCGGGAATTCAATATCCCTAAAAATTTAGCACATACCTCCGATGTAATCTATAAATTCCGTCACGAAATTGCAGCCCAGGCCACGCATCGCCTCAAAGACGTACACACGGGACGCCCTTTGCAGGTGGTGGATCATATTGGCTGCCACTATGCTAAAATGTTTCCCACCAAAGGGGTAGGCGGAGCAGAATTTCCCGCAGTACTGAGCGGAATGGTGTCGGCATGGGGAGGCGAATCGGTGGACTATCCGGAACGCCGTCACTGCTGCGGATTCGGCTTCCGTAACTACTTAGTTATGGCAAACCGGGGATTTTCCGTAGCAAACTCCAAAAAGAAATTTGAGTCCATGCAACCCTATGAGCCCGATTTTATTGTAACAAACTGTCCCGGTTGCGCCATGTTTCTCGACAAATGGCAATATACGATCAGCGAAATGGAAGGCACGATATACGGACAAAACGGTTACGGCATCCCGGTATTGACCTATGAAGAAATGGCCGCCCTGGTCTTAGGCTACGATCCCTGGGAAATAGGCATGCAAATGCATCAGGTAAGTGTCGAGCCCCTACTCGATAAAATGGGAATTTCTTATGATCCGGATGCCAAATATAAAAATCAAAAAGGCGAAGACATCGGACGCCCGCAATGTCCTACCTATTTAAAAGTGTGACCTGAACGAGATATTCACTCCACCCTACAAAAGTAAAATCTATGAACGTAATCATTATAGGTGCAGGCCCTGCCGGATGCGAAGCAGCCTTCCGGCTGGCTCAGGAAGGAAAAAAAGTAGAACTGATCGAAAAGGAAAATGAAACAGGAGGTAATTTAGGAAACTGGTATCAATTATTTCCCGATCGGAAAAGTGCCGCCGAACTCAATCGAATGCTACGACAGCAAATACAACACCCGAACATTACGTTGCATTTGGGTTGCGAACCGGTAAAGATCGAACACCGGGCAGACAATCATTTCGAGGTACAGCTCAACACAGGAGCCTTACTTCAGGGAAATGCCTTATTGATAGCCACAGGATTTCGCCTTTTCGACGCTCACCGGAAGGAAGAATATGGTTACGGCATTTACGAAAATGTGATCACTTCCGTAGAATTGGAAAATTACTTTACGAACCACCGCCTGCTCACCTCCACCGGAATCCCTCCCCAGCGAATCGGGCTGATCCATTGCGTTGGTTCCCGCGACGAAAAAATATGCAATTTCCATTGTTCCAAATTATGCTGTATCACAGCAGTGAAACAAGCGATAGAAATACGTGAATTGCTTCCCTCTGCCGAAATCCTCTGTTTCTACATGGACATGCGTATGTTCGGACCGGGATACGAGGAACTTTACCGGGAAGCACAAGAAAAATATAACATCAAATTTGTCAGGGGACGGCTTTCCGAGGCCTCGGAAAACCAGCAAAAACAACTGATCATTAAAGCAGAAGACACTCTGATCGGACGTCCCATAAAAATGACGCTCGACCTCATGGTGCTGATGATAGGAATGGAATCATCCAATGGAAGCCGCCAAATGGCCTCCATGCTCAACCTGAAGACAGCGCCTAACGGCTTTATTCAGGTTGCCGACCCGCATCATTCAACCAATAAAACCGATGTAGAAGGCATCTTTATTGCCGGGTGCAGTTCATCGCCGATGAACCTGACAGACACCCTCACGGACGCCCGTTCCGCCGCGATCACAATTAACAACTATTTGAATAAAAACTGATAATGACAATATTTTGGGGATATTCCATTGCAGAAGCGCGTGTCATAAGCTACGACAAAAACGATAAAGACTTTGCCGCTTATCTCACTCAAAAATCACCGGACAGTAAACTCTGTGTGGGATGCGGTTGTTGCACGGCCTCCTGTACGGCAGGTAATCTCACCGATTTTAACATCCGGAAACTGCAAATGCTGGTAAAGCGGGGAGAAAACAACGAAGCAAGAAACCAATTACATAAATGTATGCTCTGCGGCAAATGCCAGCTTGTTTGCCCCAGAGGGATTGACACCCGGAAAATGATCCTGACCATGCTGGAATACCTGAACCGGGAAAAACAATCTGCCGGACGCTAAACGATCAAAGCCCCCGGTATAACCCCAAATTTAAAGCCCTATGTATTACGATCCTTTTGTATTACCGTTCACAATTGGCCTTAATATATTACTGATCTATCTGGTAGTAAAATATTTCCGGTGGATACGCACGTTTTCAAACAAAGACAAACGGACAATCCGCCGCAATCTATTCAGCCTCAAAACCTTAAAAGCTTGCAAGGAAGTGTTCTTGGAAAGTCTTGTTCACCACAAGATTTTCCGCACCAATCCATTTTTAGGATATATGCACATGTGCTTCGGTTTGGGATGGTTCCTACTGATCGTAGTTGGAAAAATTGAATCGCTGGTATACCACACCAGTCTTTTCAACCCTCCCTATTTCGCCATCTTTTTCCGGTATTTTCATCCGGCAAACGAAACCTTTCCCCATAGCAACACCTTTGCCTTCCTGATGGATTTCATTCTATTAATGATCCTCTCCGGACTGACACTGGCTTTCCTGAAAAGAATGTATTCCCGGGCGTTGGGATTAAAGAAAACCACAAATCACCGACCGTTCGACCTCTTGATATTAACCGTATTATGGCTGATCTTCCCGCTTCGTTTTCTGGCGGAAAGTTTTACCAGCGGCGTACGTGGAGGCGGCGGTTTCCTGACCCACACGGCAGGTAATTTTTTCGGAACATTTCTCCCTATCGAACAATTGTCCTATCCTGCCTGGTGGGCTTATTCCTCGGCATTAGGGCTGTTTTTCCTACTTCTGCCCTTTTCCAGATATATGCACATCCCTACCGAGATCGTCTATATTTTCCTGAAAAACTGGGGAATTAAACAGGGACGTAAATTCAACGGTTTCAGCCAATTCCAACTTTATTCCTGCTCCCGTTGCGGTATTTGCATAGACCGATGCCAGCTGGGAACCACTTTAGGCATGACGGATACCCAACCTGTATATTTCCTGAAAAAACTAAGGCATCACAAGGAACATGCCATTCAGATAGAGAACTGCCTGATGTGCGGACGCTGTGAGACTGCCTGTCCGGTGGATTTGCGGTTAAACGCATTGCGGTTAAGCCAACGCCCGGACTTTACACGCATCACGAAAGAAACTTACAATTATGTCAAAATCCCGACACAACAACCGGCTAAAGTGGCCTATTTTGCCGGATGTATGGGACATCTGACCCCTTCCGTAACAAAAGCGATGCGTACCATTTTCCAAAAAGCGGGAGTGGATTATTCTTTCATCGACGAGAAAGGCGGAGTATGTTGCGGACGTCCTTTGAAACTATCCGGAAACTTTAATGCCGCTTTAGTCATTGTCGAGAAAAACCAACAAATCATTGCAAACAGCGGAGCTACTCTATTAGTCACCTCCTGCCCTATCTGTTACAAAACTTTCAAAGAAGACTATGCATTGAATATCCCGGTTGTTCATCACACGGAATACATCCGGCAACTGATCCGGGAAGGGCTTCTTTCCCCCCGGCAAAGCCAAATCAGGACTGTATTCCATAATCCCTGTGAATTAGGACGCGGGTGTGATGTTTATGCCGCTCCCGACGAAGTACTCAAAGCGGTCAGCCGAAAACTTGCCACCCCATACGACGGGCGCAATTCTCTCTGTTGCGGAGGTTCCCTGGCCAATACCCATATCACAGCTCAGCAACGAACTCAACTCAGCACGGCAACGCTAAATGCCTATGCTGCCTACCAGCCCGATTTACTGGTAACGGCTTGCCCGCTATGCAAAAAAACATTTACCAAAGCAGAACATCCGATTCCGGTGAAAGATATTGCGGAAATTGTTGCGGAAAACTGTTAAAATGAAAATACAAGCGGACACGAAATATATCGGGGAATTTTAGTACATTTGGACAAAGAAAATCGGAATTAACCATGCTTTGGACAAAACAACAACAAGATACCCTCGATCATTTCATTTCGGAAATAAAAAATATACAATGGTTTCAAAATGTGGGACAGACTTCCGAAAAATATATGGTTGTGGATACCGTGTGGGAAGCTTGTGACACCTATGGAAAACAAATGTGTGAAGTTTGGGGGAAGAATAGCGAAAATATTGAAAAAGAATGCCTGAAAGTACTCTCCGACACACAAATCGATGCCATATTCGAAACGGTCAGCCTAGCCATCGGTAACGAAGTATACGAAGCCCTTTGCGATCTGGAAGATAAAATCGGAGAAGAAACCGGAGAAGATCAATCCGGGTTGGAAGATGAAATCCTCGATTTTATCAAACGCGATACGGCTTGGGCATGTGCCGAACAAATTTTAGGACAAAAAGGATTTTTTACTAAGGTTTACGAAATTAACCGCACAGGTCGCTGGGCTTGTTCATGGGTTGGAAAATTCCCGACAGGCAATTTTATCATCATGTAAATCCGTTCACTTTTCCAGTAAAAAATTGATCTCGGCATGTACAACATGGTTCTTTGACGGCTCTATGGTAAGCCTGCGGAATATCAGACGAATATTCCCGGTATCGTAAGAAACAAACTTATTCGTATTCTCAACCAGTTCCTTCCGGTTATATCCCTGGGCAAAGCCTGATTCTTCCAGACGTTCTGCAAACCATCGGTCCAAATCGATTTCAGCAATTACCTGATCCCGTTTTTTCACAGTCAAAATCCCCTCCTCTAAATCGGCACGAAACTCCCTCTCCATCCAATCTTGCTGCCCTACCTCCCAGATCTTTGAATAATCCCGAATATCCATTCCGCTCAAAGCTTCATTAGCTATATACAAATGAATATTTTCCTTCCTATAACGCTCTTGCAGACCATCATCCAAACCTCCCGGAATAATTGAATCCCTTAATTGCCGACTTGTAGCAACCCCATAATTTTCCAACATATAAGTTTTATCCTTTTCCTTCTCCAGAAAACGGAAAGATTCATATAATTTTTCATATAAAGGGGCGGATTCAACCTTATATTCCATCGGTTTCTTAATATGGCCCAAGGAATCGGCAAGACCTAACTCGGCAATATAAAAGTCTAAGAAACGACGTTGCGACAGAATGCCGATATTTTTTGCCGTAATTCCCGGAATATAGGTAAACAAAGCCAATAAAACCACAGAAATTCCTGTCAGATAAGCATAAGTCCTCCGAAAAGTTTTGAAAGAAACCGCCACAACAATCGTCAGGATCACAGCTGCAAGTAATAAATAAAATCTTTTTTCCGTCAGCCCGTATTCCCACACCCGGTATATAATCCCCACCCATAACATCACCAATGCCGGAAGTACCCACCAGCTAAAATAACGGTAAAACCAATCATAATAACGCTTCTTGACAGAAGAATGTACAGCCTTCACACAAAACATCATAACCATGAATGAAATCACCATATAAGCCACCCCGCCTTTAGGCAACGACCAGGTGATCACAATCTTTACGATATATAGATAAAGAAGAAACATGTAGGCCAACAAAGCCGGAGAAAGTATAAAATTCACCAAAAAACGGGAAAAACGACTGATTTCCGTTTCTTCAGACACAGGCCGGGTGTTAAAAGCCAGAAAAAATACAGGCACAAACACCAAATAAACCGTCAGATAAGTATAAGTATTAAAAGCCCTGTAAGAATCGGCAAGGTCGAAAATATAAATAAAAGAAAAATAAATAGCCAGCAGCAATAAATGACAAACCACTCCCAAACATACGGCTATTGCCAGATCACACAGGTAATTTATACTATCCCTGACAAATAATTTATTTTCATAATGCCTGCGGCTAAAAATAACGAACAACTGGCTAATCAGCAACGCCACCCAATAAGCAGCACTTCCGAAAGATAAATCCCACACACCCAACCACACCGGAACAACAAAAGAGGCATAATAAAGCCATCGTTTACTGCTGCCTTTTGTTAATTGATTTAAACCGTATACAATACCGAAACAAATGGGGAAAGTCACACCGAAATCATAGATTTCCACCACATTCCAATAGTCAAAAAGACAAAGCAACCAATATAACAAAGCAACCCCGAATTCCAACGGGGTTTGCCTTATTGTTTCCGCCAAACGGCCAAGCAATTTATAAAAACGCTGAAACATTCAATTTATTTATATATAACCTCATGCCCTCCCATCGCTTACCTCCTATTAAAGTAACATTCCGGCAGCGACTTCTTTAGCAACCTCGGCCGAACGCATCTGTTCCAACACAGTTAAACCGAATGGAATAGCAAATCCCGGCCCTTTCCCGGTGATCACCTTACCGTCGGTCACCACACCATCGGTAAGAACTTCGGCTTCGGACAAATATTTCTCGAATCCCGGATAACAGGTCATCCGCAACTTTCTACCTGCTTTCAGCTGGCTCAGCACCAAAGCCGGAGCTGCACAAATAGCTGCCACGATACGCCCCTTGTCATAATGACGTTGCAGTAATGCAATAACCTCCTTATGAGCTGCAATATTCTGCGCTCCCGGCATTCCTCCCGGAAATATCAAACATTCGGCCTCTTCTTCCCCCAATTGGTTAAACATCATATCGGCAGTCACTTCCATTCCATGAGCGCCTTTCACCTGTAAACCTTCAGCCAGTGAAACGGTTTGCAGCTTCACGCCCCCACGTAAAAACACATCGGCCACGGCAATCGCTTCCAGCTCTTCAAAACCCTCTGCTAAAAAAAGGAAAGTCTTTTTCATATATTTTCTCTTTTAATGATTATTCTGTTTTCAAATTTACGAAAAAAAGAATATATCCGCAGCTTCCAGATAGTTATTATAGAAAAAAACCTTACCTTGGCTTCGAAAATAAATGCACTAACTATGACAAACAGAACTTTTACCATTATCAAGCCTAATGCTGTAGGACATCAACAATCGGGAGAAATTCTTGCAATGATAGAACAAGCCGGTTTCCGGGTCATTGCCATGAAAATGTTGAGAATAAGTGCCTCTGAAGCTGAAAAATTCTATCACGTACATAAAGACCGCCCCTTTTTCCGTAACCTGAGCCTTTTTATGACTTCCGGCCCGGTCATTGTCGTTGTACTTGAAAAAGAAAATGCAGTAGCAGACTTCCGGAAACTGATCGGCTCTACCAACCCGATAGATGCTGCTGAAGGAACCATTCGCAAACGCTTTGCCGAAAGCAAAACCCGGAATGCGATCCACGCTTCGGACAGCGATGAAAATGCAGCCTGGGAAATTTCCTTCTTTTTCAGCGAACGGGAAATTACCCCCGAGCCTTATAAACTACCGGTATCAGAAGAAGAAATCGATAGAGATTAACTCAAATAAAACCCCGGTTATTATCTAACCGGGGTTTATAATTCTACCCTAAAAGAGAAAAACGGGAAACGATCAACCATCAATCCTGAACATTTTTCAACAGGCTGCTTAAAAGGGGAGAAAATGGAATTTCATCGCATTTAACCGATAAAATAAGTTCTTTCCCGCGCGGTGTCAATGAAAAATACATCTGCCGTTTATCTTTCATCCCCAGGATACGTTCTATCAGCCCTTTATTTTCTATGGACTTAATCACTTTCGAAGCATTGGAAGACGTAAGCCCCAACAACTCCCCGATCTCTCCGGAAGAAAGGCTTCCGGCTTTATGCAACGAACACAAAGCCATCCCTTCATTCAGGCAGATACCGTACCGTTTTTCAAATTGCGATTCAAATCCTGCCACAGCACGTTGAATATCACGAATTCTACACAAATCTTCCATTCTATTTTTTTCTAAAATAATCCGTATTTTAATTATTTTGCTTCTCTACCGCGTTATTCCTACTCATTTAGAGAGCAGTACTTCATCTATCGCCTTTTTAAAATCGGCTTTCGACATAGCTCCGGTGGCCATCTGAGGATCACCTTCCTTCGGAATAAACAACAACGACGGAATCGAACGGATTCCGAACACCGCCGCCAGTTCTTGCTCCTTCTCGGTATCCACCTTATATATATCGATACGGTCACCGTATTCCCCGACCAGTTCTTCAAGAATAGGAGCCACCATTTTACAAGGCCCGCACCACGAAGCATAAAAATCGACCAACACAGGCTTATCACCTAAAAACTTCCATTCGTCAGGGCTCATTTCATAGTTGGCAATTTTAGTCAAAAAATCTTGTTTTGTCAATTCAATTATTCTCATAACATTACATTTTTCATCGTTAATATTTATTTTATCTCACAGCATCATACCCAAGTATGATTTTAAAACGGGTTACTTTCCCGGATCTATCGGCTTGTTCTTCTTCGGGCTTTCTTTTTGAAACATATTGAATAACAATCCTCCCATCAGCATTCCCCATAAAGTGCTATTCAAGGGTGAAGCGGTTATCGGGCAAGTCCCGCTTACACACCCCACATAATACCAATAAAGAAAACCACCCAAAGCTCCGCTAATTACTCCCAACAAGGTAAGTCCATACCTTTTGAAAAAACATTTTACCATATCTCCGCTATTTTAAAAGATTACTGTTATTCCGTTTAAAAGTTTCGTTCACAACGTGTTTTTAAGAAAAACATCGGGGATTTTGCCATTTATAAACTTTAAATAAACAAATTTACGTTTGCCGCTTCAGCACGCTCCATATAAGTAGCTACCCCGCCGACAGTCACTTCATCCAATAATTCCTCACGCTTAACCCCCATCACATCCATCGACATCTGGCAGGCGATAAACTCGACACCGTTCGCCAACGCCTGCTCACGAAGAGCTTCCAAAGAATCTATTCCTTTGATTTTCATAATATGCCGCATCATTTTATCCCCGATACCGAACATACTCATTTTAGATAAATGCAATTTCAAAGAATTGGAAGGTAACATCATTCCAAACATCCTCCCGAAAATATCTTTTTTCACTTTAGGTTTCCCCACTTTTTTAAGCACATTCAACCCCCAGAAAGTAAAAAAGATCGAAACTTTTTGTCCGGTTGCCGCAGCCCCGTTGGCCAAAACAAAAGTAGCCAAAGCCTTATCCAGGTCATCGCTGAACATAATCAGGGTCTTTGCCTTTCCGCTACCCGCCACCGTCGCAGAACAGGCTTGGGGAACTCCCTTTTCAATGACCACCTTATAACGTCCCTTTTCCTCAATATTGGAAATCAGTAAATTACCTGTTGTGTTACACCATGCCTGCGCATCGCGTGAAAATCCGGCATCCGTCGCTGTCATCTCAATCCGTTCACCCGCTGCAATAGAATCAATCGCCTGTTTTATTTTCATAACAGGTCCGGGACATTGCAACCCGCAGGCATCGATCCTTAAAGTTTTCACTTCACTTCTCCTCTCCTGCGGTTTGCCTACTCCGTTTCCGACAGCCGTTGAAGTCACCTGAACCACCGGGGCTGTGGCCGTAGCGAACGTTTTATATCCTCCCGAAAGATTTTTCACCTGTCGATACCCTCTGGCTGTAAGAATTTTCAAGGCAAGATACCCCCGCAATCCAACAGCACAATATATAACAACCTCCTTATCGGCAGGAATTTCGGAAATCCTGTCACGCAATTCGTCTAACGGAATATTAACCGCTCCGTCTATCGCTCCGAAGGCATATTCTTCCGGGGTACGGACATCCAGCAAAAACATGCCCGCCGGATCGGCGGCCAGCAATTCCCGCCAGCTTATAACAGGCATAATCCCGCCGATAATATTATGCGCTACATATCCTGCAATCGCAATCGGATCTTTTGCCGATGAAAAGGGCGGCGCATAGGCATGTTCCAATTTCAGCAAATCAGAAACGGTAGCCCGGTTTTTAATCAAAAGTGCAATCTGGTCGATACGCTTATCCACTCCGTCGTAACCAACACATTGTGCACCATACAACTGTCCTGTAACAGGAGAAAAAGTCAGTTTCAGTGTCAGCGGCAAAGCACCGGGATAATACCCCGCGTGGGAAACAGAATGGGTGGTTGAACTCTTATAATCGATGCCCATCTGCTTCAACCTTTTAGCAGCCAATCCGGTGGAAGCGACTGTTATATCGAAAACTTTCGCAATAGAAGTCCCTATCGCCCCTTCATAAGGAACAACATTACCTTGCACCATGTTATCTGCAACGATACGTCCCTGGCGGTTAGCGGGATTAGCCAAATAGTTCAACCAAGGTCTCCCGGTAAGCGGATGTGGAAATTCAATGGCATCCCCAACAGCATAAACATCCTTAGCAGAAGTTTGCAAATACTCATCCACCCAGATTCCTCCCGTTTCACCGATTTTCAATCCGGCACCCCGGGCCAATGCCGTTTCGGGCCGGACTCCGATAGAAAGAATGACGAGATCGGTTTCAAGGCTTTCCTCCGTCTTAAAAAACACCCGAATCTTATCGCCTTCCTTTTCAAACCTTTCAACGCTCTGTTCTAAATAAAGACGGACACCTTTTTGCAATAAATGCTGGCGTACCTGGGAAGCTATTGAAAAATCGACCGGAGCCATCACCTGATTTCCCATTTCAACAATTGCCACTTCCGCTCCTGCATGGTGCAGGTTTTCCGCCATTTCCAACCCGATAAATCCTGCACCCACCACTACCGCATGGGTAATCGGCCGCAAGGAGATATAATTCTTGATCTTATCCGTATCGTCCACATTCCGAAGCGTAAAAATACCTTCGGAATCGATCCCCGGCAACGGAGGCCTCACCGCAAAAGCCCCCGGCGCAAGCAACAGCTTATCGTAGCTTTCAATATAATCGGAGCCGTCCGCCCGCCGGACCGTCACGTTTTTTGCCTCGGTATCGATAACCACAACTTCATGCCCAACCCTGACATCAACCTTAAAACGTCCGCCGAACGAATCGGGAGTTTGTACGAACAACCTTTCCCGCTCCTCTATCGTCCCGCCAATATAATAAGGTAAACCACAATTGGCATACGAAATATAATTCCCTTTTTCAAGCATGACAATTTCGGCAAATTCATCTATTCTTCTTATTCTCGCAGCCGCGGTCGCTCCTCCGGCAACCCCTCCAATAATAACATGTTTCATTCTCTATATGCTAATTTGATCTGTTAATATATTCTTCAGGAAATTTATTCCAATGGAAATAATAATGCAAATATATAAATAATTTCCAAAGGAAAATAATTTCAATGGAAAATTATTCTATAAAAAGAATGAATAGAGGTAAAAACATTACCTGATAAGCCATTTATAAGTTTTGCAAGTCCCGATTTTTTTAAACATATCCACATGTTTATTTATAATAAAGAGCCTTTCAGGCTATGGTAATCCTGAAAGGCTCTTATCAACTTTAATCATCCTCTTTACAACAGGTCACTCGCCAAATCGGCCAGCTTACTGCGTTCACCCTTTTCCAGATGCACATGGGCAAAAATATCCTGCCCCTGCATCTTATCGAATAAATGCGACAATCCGTTCGACTTTTTATCAAGATAAGGCGAATCGATCTGGTCTATATCCCCGGTAAAGACCATCTTTGTTCCTTCACCGGCACGGGTAATAATGGTTTTCACCTCGTGCGGGGTCAGGTTCTGAGCTTCATCCACTATAAAATAAACATCCGAAAGACTTCTCCCCCGAATAAAAGCCAATGCAGAAATCAGCAATTTCTGATCTCTTTGTAATTCTTCTATTAAGCGATTCTCCGCACTGTGCATATTAAAACGGCGTTTAATAAACCCCAGATTGTCGTATAAGGGCTGCATATACGGATCGACCTTTTCATTCATATCTCCCGGCAAATATCCCAAATCCTTATTAGACAACGCCACAATCGGACGAGCCAAATAGATAAATTCATACGCCTTATTTTGTTGCAAAGCAGATGCCAAAGCCAGCAAAGTTTTACCTGTTCCGGCCTTACCGCTGATCGCCACCAATTGAATATTGGGATTCAGCAAAGCATCCACGGCAAAAGCCTGCTCGGCATTCTTAGGATAGATTCCGAACACGTTCGGCTTATCGACTTTCCTCACCACCTGGCGAATGGGATCGTAGCAGGCCAGTACGGAAGCGTTTCCGTTCTTCAGCACATAATAGTTATTGCCTTTAATCTCTTTTTTCGGAAATACCTTAGCAACATCCACCCCGGCAGCATTTTCATAGATGGCGTTGATCAGAGAAGTATCGAAATTATCGATCTCCCGGATACTCCGGTTAATAGCAAAATCAAGGTCTTCCACCTGATCGGTCTTATAATCTTCGGCCATTAATCCCAAGGAACGGGCTTTCATCCGAAGATTCATATCCTTAGTCACTAAAATCACTTTTTTACCTTTTAGTTTCTCATTCATATACTCTGTCACTGCCAGTATACGATGATCAGGGGTATCGTCGCTAAAAGATTGCCGCATTTTTTCAGAAAATTTCACGCCCGGCTGAATAAAAAGCTTTCCGCGACCGCTTCCCAACGACGCACCTTTATCAAAAAAATCATTACTGGAAATCTTATCCAATTCCCGCGCAAACTCCCGCGCATGAAAATTAATCAGATCATTCCCTTTTTTAAACTTATCCAATTCTTCCAACACCACAATCGGAATCACAATATCGTTATCCTTGAAATTAAATATTGACCTATAATCATGAAGAATAACATTCGTATCCAATACAAATGTCTTAGTGTTTTTCGTTGCCATAACTATTAGATTTTAGTTTTACACACCGTAAGGTACAGATAATATTCCATAAAAAAAAGCGGCTTAAGCCGCTTTTTCCTGAAGTACTTCGAAAAAATATCATTCTATTTAATGAATAAACCTGAACATTCTATTCCACCGGATTTTACTTAAAAACGATTTATCTTTATCAAGCGACAACCAGATAAAATAAGCTTTTCCCACAATATGATCTTCCGGAACAAATCCCCAATACCGGGAATCGGCGGAACGATGGCGGTTATCCCCCATCATCCAATAATAATCCATATTAAACGTATAGCTATCCACCTGCTGCCCATTCACATATATAACAGAATCTTTCACTTCCAGTTTATTCCCTTCATACGCTTCGATGATCCGTTCGTAAAGCGGCAACGTCTTCATGTTCAATTCCACCTTATCGCCTTTTTTCGGCACATATAAAGGCCCGAAATTATCCACGTTCCAGGGATAATTCTCCGGAGAAAAAGGGAAAATATCAGGATCTATTCCCGTGGCTAAAGAGCGCGTCACCGCAGTAACGTTCGGGAATTTTTGTAATTTCTCCACCATTTCCTTTGTCAAAGGAAAATAATATTCAGAAGCGGAAATCATCCCCATATCGTCATACGCAATCCCCAGCTCCTGCAATTTCATTTTATTCAACGGAGTTCCATTCGTTCTAACAATGTAATCATATTGCAAATTCTCCGGGTTATCCACCATAGTCCCATTCACATACAATTGCCCTTCTTTCAGTTCCAGCATATCACCTGGCATACCGACACCCCGCTTGATATAATTTTCTCGCTTATCCACAGGGCGCGATACAATATCGAAACGTTCCCACATCAGCTTTCGGATCTGCTTCTCAGCCTCTTTTTGCGACATTTCTATTCCCCGGCTGGCTTCCGACTGGTGGTAACCTCTGGCGTTCGAACGTATCTGACTGTAATAATCGGGATTATCCAATCCCACCACCACCGTATCCCCTGCCGGGAAATTAAATACGACAATATCATTCCGCTTCACCGTTGTGGTTCCGGCAATACGTTTATAAGGCCACTTTATAGCTTCGGAATATGCCTTTGTTTTTTGAGTAAAAGGCAAAGTATGATGCGTAAAAGGCACAGCTAACGGGGTATTCGGCAATTTAGGCCCATAAGCAACCTTACTGACGAACAGATAATCGCCCACCAGCATGCTCTTCTCCATCGATGAAGTCGGGATTGTATAAGCCTCGAAGAAAAACATACGGATCAGCGTTGCCGCCACCACGGCAAAAATCAGAGCATCCGTCCATTCTACGATCTTCGTCTGTTTTTTTACTCCCTTTTTTTTCCAAAAAGCCCAGTGGACTTTCTTGGTAATATAAATATCGAATATCACCGGGACCAGCAGCAGCAACCACCAATTCCCTACCCAGTATACCCACAGCAGGTACACCACGATAACAACTCCGAACTTAAACCATTTATTTCTTAGTATATCTCTCATATTCCCTCCTAAACTTACATTTTCAGCAAATCTTCCATACTGTAAATGCCTTTTTTCCCGTTTAAAAATTCGGCAGCCAATACAGCCCCCTGAGCAAATCCTTCTCTGGAAAAAGCAGAATGATGAATCTCGATCTCATCTACCGACGATTTATAAATCACGGAATGGATGCCCGGCACTTCCCCGAGCCTTTTAGCTGTAACCGGCAAAACATCCGCAGGAATGTCCTTTCCTGCTTCATTCAGCTTCCAGGAGTGATAAGCCGGATGATTATCCAATATCCCTTCGGCAATCGTAATAGCAGTGCCACTCGGTGCATCCAGTTTATGAATATGGTGTGTCTCTTCGATAAAAACCTTATAATCCTTAAAGCTTCCCATCATTTTAGCAAGAAACTTATTCAACTGGAAAAAAATATTCACCCCGACACTATAATTGGAAGCATAGAAAAAGCCTCCGTTTTTAGCCTGGCAATAGGCAATCACTTCGTCCCACTTTTCCAACCAGCCTGTTGTGCCCGACACCACCGGAACTCCGTTATCGAAACACCATTTATAATTTTCCACAGCAACGCCGGGTATTGAAAAATCAATAGCCACATCCGCTTTTTTCAATTGATCCCCGGAACAATCTTTCCGATTATTTTCATCGACAATCAATACAATTTCGTGACCTCTTTTCAAAGCGATCTGCTCGATCATTTTCCCCATCCGGCCATAACCTAATAGTGCTATCCGCATATATCTGAAAACTAAAAATTAAAAATCGTTCCAAAGTTAACATTATATTCTGCAAGTAGTATATATAAAACCAAAAAAGGCTGTCTCACGACAGCCTTTTAAGCAGGATATTTTAATAATTACTTCGCAAATTCTTTTACTTTTGCTACAACTGCTTTGAAAGTTTCCGGATGATTCATCGCTAAATCAGCCAAAACTTTACGGTTCATATCCACATCTGCTTTGTGAACAAGTCCCATAAATTTAGAATACGACAAACCTTCCAGTCTCACAGCAGCATTAATTCTCTGAATCCACAATGCTCTGAATTCTGATTTTTTCTTACGTCTGTCACGGAAAGCATAAGTTAAACCTTTTTCATAGGTATTTTTCGCTACCGTCCAAACATTTTTTCTTGCACCAAAGTTACCTTTGGTCTGTTTTAAAACCTTTTTTCTACGTGCTCTTGAAGCAACGGCATTTTTAGCTCTTGGCATAATTTTCTTTTTTTGAATGTCAGCGTCCCTTTTCAATAAGGAAACTTACGGCATGGCATCCTGGTTAATTAACTAATTTCTTTTCTTACATTACGAGCATTGCTCTCACAGCTTTTACATCGCTTGGAGAAATAATGGTGTCGTGTGTAAGACTTCTTTTCTGTTTTGTTGTTTTCTTAGTCAGAATATGACGTTTGAAAGCATGTTTTCTCTTGATCTTCCCGGTAGCGGTCAAAGTAAATCTCTTTTTCGCGCTACTTACTGTCTTCATCTTTGGCATCTTTTCTTAATTTAATTGTGTTTCAGAAAAATATGTAATTATAGTGGCTCTCACCACCTATCCTGCTTTCTTATTTTTTAGGAGCCAATACAACAATCATTTTTTTCCCTTCGAGTTTCGGCGCCGCTTCTACTTTCCCGTACTCTTCCAATTCTGAAATAAAACGGGATAAAATGTCAGCACCCTGATCTTTGAACAAGATCGAACGGCCTTTGAAAAACACATAAGCCCTAACCTTCGCCCCTTCTTCGAGAAATTCTTTGGCATGTTTCAACTTAAAATTAAAATCATGATCGTCGGTCTGAGGTCCGAACCGAATTTCTTTCACGACGACTTTCACGCTTTTAGCCTTGATTTCTTTCTGCTTCTTCTTTAATTGATACAAGAATTTGCTGTAATCAATAATACGGCACACAGGTGGTTCTGCATTCGGAGAAATCTCCACCAAATCCATTCCTGCCGCTTCTGCCATAGCTAAAGCTTCGCGTAAAGGGTAAACCCCCGGTTCAATATTCTCACCGACAACCCTTACCTGAGTTGCCCTGATTAGCTCATTAATTTTGTGCTGTGGTTCTCTCTTAACCTGATTTCGTGAGCCTCTGAATTCCATTCTCGTTGCTATATTAAATCCTCCTTTAATAATTGTAGATCGCATTTAACTGGCTCTCTACTTCTTTATTTATTAATTCTATAAATTCTTCAACCTTCATCGTACCCATATCCCCTTGTCCCTGGCGGCGTACAGACACCGTGTTTTCACTCGCTTCGTTTTCTCCGACAATCAGGAGATAAGGTATTTTTTTCAACTCATTATCGCGTATCTTTCGTCCGATCTTTTCATTACGATCGTCTAAAACGGTGCGAATATCGGAATTATTTAACAAATCCGAAAGTTTTTGAGCATAATCATTGAATTTTTCGCTGATTGGAAGAACTACGGCCTGTTCAGGCGTCAGCCACAATGGGAATTTTCCTCCGGTATGCTCGATCAAAACAGCGACAAAACGTTCCATACTACCAAACGGAGCACGGTGTATCATCACCGGACGATGCTTCAGGTTGTCGGCTCCCGTATATTCCAGTTCAAAACGTTCCGGCAAATTGTAGTCCACCTGAATCGTTCCCAACTGCCATTTTCTGCCGATTGCATCTTTTACCATGAAATCGAGCTTCGGACCATAAAAAGCAGCTTCACCCAACTCTACGGTTGTTTTTAAACCTTTTTCCTGTGCAGCCTCAATAATAGCGCTTTCCGCCTTTTCCCAATTCTCATCGGTACCGATATATTTTTCCCGGTTACTGGGGGCACGCAAAGATACCTGAGCTGTAAAATCTTTAAAATCAAGAGCTTTAAAAATAATAAAGATAATATCTATTACTTTTTTAAATTCTTCTTTCAATTGATCCGGCGTACAGAATAAATGTGCATCGTCCTGCGTAAATCCGCGCACCCTGGTCAACCCGTGCAACTCCCCGCTTTGTTCGTAACGGTATACCGTTCCAAACTCGGCGAAACGCAAGGGTAAATCTTTATAAGAACGCGGTTTGAACTTATATATCTCGCAATGATGCGGACAGTTCATCGGTTTCAGCATAAATTCTTCTCCCTCCTGAGGGGTAGTAATCACCTGAAAACTATCCTTTCCATATTTCTGGAAGTGCCCGGAAGTTTTATACAGGTTTACGTTTCCGATATGCGGAGTGATTACCTGCTGGTAACCATATTTCTTTTGTACTTTTCTCAAAAAAGCTTCCAACCGATCCCTTAACATAGCACCTTTCGGTAACCACATCGGCAATCCCTGACCTACAGCCTGAGAGAAAGTAAACAACTCCATTTCCTTACCGATCTTGCGGTGGTCACGTTGCTTCGCCTCTTCCATCAATACCAGCCATTCGTCCAGCATTTTCTGTTTAGGAAACGTAATTCCGTAGATACGTGTAAGCATCTTGTTATGTTCGTTTCCACGCCAGTATGCTCCTGCTAAACTGGTTAATTTGATAGCCTTGATATACGACGTATCCGGCAAGTGCGGGCCACGGCACAAATCCGTAAACGATCCCTGGCGATAGTAAGTGATCTTACCGTCCTCCAGATCGTTGATCAGCTCCACTTTATAAGTTTCGTTGATAGAATTAAAATGCTCCAGAGCCTCCGCTTTACTGACGTTAATACGGCAAAACTCCTCTTTCTGGCGAGCCAGTTCCAGCATTTTCTTTTCAACAGCCTCCAGGTCTTTATCTGTCAGCACAACGCCGTCACCCGGCTCAATATCGTAGTAAAACCCATTTTCAATAGCCGGACCGATTCCGAACTTCGTGTTGGGATACAGTTGTTGCAGAGCCTCGGCCATCAAGTGCGCAGAAGAGTGCCAAAAAGCGTGGCGGCCTTCTTCGTCATCCCAGGTAAACAGTTTAATTTCCGCATCTTCGTCGATACTTCTGGACAAATCACGAATTTCACCGTTCACAGAGATTGACAACACTTCTTTTGCCAATTTCGGACTGATCGACTTTGCAATGTCCAATCCCGTCACTCCCGCCTCGAATTCTTTGATATTTCCGTCTGGAAATTTAATCTTTATCATATCTTTTCAATTTTGTGGCTCACCACATTTTATATTTTATCTGACTTCCCCGTGTTTCCGGGATTGTCACGGTTATATCTATCTGCATTTTTGCAAGTTGCAAAGATAACAAATATAATACAAAACTAAAAGGCAAAAGGCAAAAAGTTAAAACTGCTTTTATAACTTTTCACCTTTCACGATTAAGCTCTTATACAATTGATCTGTAAATTATTTTCCCTATTCCTGGTTATACAATTTATTGAACAAGATGGCCAGATTCATATAGATAGTCGTATTCTGCACCACAATGTGCGAAGGCACCTTAATCCGGGCAGGAGTAAAATTCCAGATCGCCTTGATTCCCCAGGCCACCATCAGGTCGGCTACATTCTGGGCATTTTCGGCAGGCACGGTAATGATGCCGATCACCACGTTCCGTTCCGCAGCCATAGCTCTAAGCTGGTCGATGTGATGAATCTCTATATCGTTTACCTTTGTTCCGATCTTCGCTTTATCAATATCAAACGCCGCTTCTATCCGCAACCCGAAAGCCGATAAACCTTTATCCTGCAACAGAGCGCACCCCAGCGATCCGGCTCCCACCAGAAAAGCACTGTCCACCTTGCTGAATCCCAAAAAATCTTCCAGAATCTTCACAAAACTATCAACTTCATACCCCACCCTCGTCTTTCCTGAAATTCCCGTATGCGACAAATCTTTCGTCACTTGAGTGGAATCGATTTCCATGTATTCGGCAATCCGGGTTGAAGACACATATTTTTCCCCTTGCTTTTGCAAAGTCTTCACAAACGACAGATACGACGGCATCCGTCTAAGCACTGGTATAGGTACCTCTTTATTTAATTTCATAGATATTATCTCTTTTTATAACTTGCAAAAATAAACTTTTTTTCCCATCTTAAAAATAAGATGTTACAAAGTTTGTAACGGTATCGAATAAAATTAAGTTTTCAATTTTCCGTTCTCAATTGTTTACTACTTTTGCCTCCATAATATTTTTCAAAACCATGACCTACAAAGAAACTTTAGACTGGCTTTTCGCTCAGCTTCCCATGTATCAAAGGGAGGGACAGGCTGCCTATAAAGCAAACCTCGATAATACATTAAAACTGGATGCCCATTTTCAACATCCTCACCGTCAATTTAAAAGTATCCATGTGGCCGGAACGAACGGCAAAGGCTCCGTTTCGCACATGCTCGCTTCCATTCTCCAGGAAGCCGGCTACAAAACCGGATTATACACCTCCCCCCACCTGAAAGACTTTCGCGAAAGGATAAAAATCGACGGCCAAATGATCAGCGAAACCTATGTCACCGACTTCGTCACCCGGAACAAGGAATTGTTTGCCTCGATAAAGCCTTCCTTTTTCGAAATGACGGTAGCTATGGCATTCAAATATTTCGCCGACCAGCAGGCAGACATCGCCGTGATCGAAGTGGGATTGGGCGGACGGCTCGACTCTACGAACATCATCACCCCGCTTGCCTCCGTGATTACCAACATTTCGTTTGATCACATGGCATTGCTGGGCGATACGCTTCCTAAAATCGCAGCAGAAAAAGCAGGAATCATCAAACCGGGTATCCCGGCCATTATCGGCACTCAGGACGATGCCTATGATTTTATATTCAAAGAAAAAGCCGATTCCTGCAAAGCTCCCCTGACATTTGCTTCTTCCGAATGGGGCACCCTGCAAAATCCCGACAATACTTACGATTTTCACCACCGGACGGGGATCGCATTCCAAAATATAAAATCGGAGTTAAAAGGGAATTATCAGCGTAAAAACATCCCGGCCGTACTCGAAACGGTGTTATCCTTACGCCACAGCGGGCTGCATATTTCCGACCGGAATATCCGGGACGGCATTGCCAAAACCATCCGGAACACCGGACTCTTCGGACGCTGGCAGCAGCTGAACGCTGCCCCCTACACCATTTGCGACACCGGGCATAATATAGACGGTATTTCCGAAATCGTCGCTCAGCTTAAAACCTGTAAATATGATAAATTGCATTTCGTGATCGGTATGGTCAGCGATAAGGATGTGACCAGCGTTTTAAGCATTCTGCCCAAAGAAGCCTGTTATTATTTCTGTAAAGCTTCTATCCCCCGGGCTATGAACGAACACGTTCTGGCAGAAAAAGCAAAAGCCGCCGGATTAACGGGATGCGCTTACCCCACCGTGGCCGAAGCTTATGAAGCAGCCCGAAAAAATGCAACTCCTCAGGATATGATCTACATCGGCGGCAGCACTTTCGTCGTGGCCGAAGTCATCTGATAAAACTTAATTTTCAAATCCCGGACGCCGGAATTTTTCGGCTTCCGGGAACTGAAATAAAATATCTTTTTTCAACTGTGTCAATACCACTAACAATTGCAGAATCTCACGCTTCATTTCAGGACAATGAGCCAATAGCGTCTTCCAGGCCTCCTCGGAACGGCTAATTGCAATCAAGGCCACCTTAGCGGAGCCATTATAGTCTTCTTTTTCCTCCCCACACGAACAAACATGATAATAACCATGTAAAGCTCTCCGCATTTTAGATTGCATCAAATCCTGATACCAGCCCACCGTTTCCAAAACTTCATCCATCTCCTGCCCTTTATCCTCGCCAAACTTTTCATCCAATATTTCAAACACTTTTTCCAGGCATTTATCACTCAAATCCTCATATATCATACAAATACGGACAATGTCGGAATCCTCAACCATCAGGTTATACCGTTCTCCTTTCATCTCCATATTTTCATAATCTTCCCCCCAAAACTCCCGGTCTATATTTTCAGAAGCATAAATATCCTCAACGTCGATCCCCCTCTCCTTAGCCAATTCATGCAACACCTCATAAGTCGATTCAAACACATCCTTTAAGCGTGCCCAAACATTTTCTTCCTCCTGGGAAATCTCTTCATCAAAATTAAACCCTCCTCTTTCCTCAATCTTTTTTCCCATCACAAAACTCATACAGTGCAACTTTTGATCGCATTTCTCGCACCAACGGTCGCAATAATTATAGATTCCCGGTATAAAACCGGCATCTTTCATTTTTTTTAGTTTTTTTCTCGGCACAATCGTAATATTATAGGCAATCCCATAATGGCGCAGCCTGTACACCGTAAAATTAAGAATTTTTTTAAAAAATGATTCTAAAAGCGCACAAAGATAGTCTATATCAATAAATAAAAAAAATAATCTATAACTATTTGTCATTATTATAGTTAACTACAATCAAAGGAATCCTTTTCATATTATGTACGCTCTCCGGAATCGGATAAAACGGATAACAATCTGGCAGATAAACTGTATCTTTGTCCGTCAATTTTTTAGAATATGTGGTTAATATTAGCATTCATTTCTGCCAGTCTGTTGGGACTATATGATGTGGTCAAAAAAATTTCATTAGATCATAACGCCGTTATTCCGGTACTGTTTTTGAACGTCTTTTTTTGCTGCATTCTCTTTCTTCCGGTCATTATTTTATCCTGGTTTTTCCCTCAAACCATACAAGGAACTCTTTTCTGGCTTCCTCCGATTCACGCCGCCGCTCACGGCCTGTTATTCTTAAAAGCTTTGATTGTTCTGGCTTCATGGATATTCGCTTATTTTTCATTAAAACACCTGCCGATCACAATTGCTTCCCCGATCAAAGCCACTCAGCCGATACTCACTCTATTGGGAGCCATGCTGATTTTTGGAGAACGCCTGAATTTCTATCAATGGATAGGAGTACTGATAGCTATCGTTTCTTTCTACCTGCTTTCCTGGTCGGGCAAAAAAGAAGGAATCAGCTTTACACACAACAAATGGATATATTTTATGGTGCTTGCCGTTGTCACAGGCTCATTGAGCGGGCTTTACGACAAGTTTCTCATGACTCGCCTCGACCGGATGAATGTACAGGTGTGGTATAATTTCTACCAGCTCTTTGTCATGGGAATCATTCTGCTCGCCCTTTGGTATCCCAAACGGCATACGACGACCAAATTCCAGTGGAAAAATTCTATTCCGTTAATATCTTTACTATTAGTACTGGCAGACTTTGCCTATTTCTATGCTCTAAGCTATGAAGACTCGATGATTTCCATCGTTTCACTGGTACGGCGTAGCGGAGTAGTGGTGTCTTTTGTCGCCGGAGCTTTCTGGTTCAAAGAAAAAAACCTGAAAATGAAATTTATCGATCTTTTATTAGTGCTGGTGGGGATGTATTTCATCTATTTAGGCTCAAAAATATAAAACCGATAAGAACGGAAAGATTCCAAACCTCCTCCCCCCCCCTTTTTCCGGCAGTCAATCCCGGAGGCAATTTAAATTCCGGTAAATTACTTTCCGGACACAGCAGGCTGTTTTATATCGGAATATTCTTTTAAAAGATAGAGCCGCCTGACGGTTTTATCACAAACCCTAAACGAGCATACCGACGGAAACTATCGTAGTGGATCATACTTTCTCCATACCCGTTGTTCAGTTGAAAATACAGGAATTGATTATCCTGACGAAATAACCGGAAAGCGATTCCTAATTGCCAGTTGGCATTAAAATTCCAACCTCCCCGTTTTACCATCAACACAGAACAGGAAAGCCTTCCGTTATCACTGTTATAAGTTCCGGCCAAATGCCCGATCCCGGAGTAACGGCAAATATCCCTATTGTATTCAGACAACATCATAGGAATCCACACTTTCGCCTGCAAAGTATAATTATAGCTTATATGATATATTCCCATAAAAGTAATCCGGTTCCAGCTACGCGACCAGATGCTGTCACGCCCATTCGATTCGTGCTCGAATTGAAGCATGGCACTCCCGATAATCCTGCCATCCGAAATAAAATTTCTCCCCACCCCCAGCGTAGGATTATAATTTGTTTCCGTAAAAGGAGCAGAACTGCGATATATAGCCCAAAACGATTTTTGAGTATAGGTCAGAAAAGTATACAAACGGTAAGGCAGCAATTTGCGATACAAGCGGTGTCGCAGGCTGACCTGGAATTTTGCATCCGAATTATACTTCGTAATTTTTCCTCCTGTGAAACTGGTTCCGGTGATGATGTAGTTATCTTTATAGATTGTAAAAGCCGGAATGTTGCCTGACGCCTGCATCACACTGTCCTCCGGCTGAAGAAAACGGCGAATTGCATTTTGCTGGGCATTTATTTCCACCCCAACCATCACCAACAACAATAAACAAAATAATCTTGTCCCTATCATCTTCCGGATATATCTTAATAATATTCTGCAAGTTTACGTTTTCACTACCGGAAAGTTCCTGCCCGGCAAAACCACGATATTCGTAAACATAAATTCCCTTGCGTTTATCTCGCAACTTAGCTATCTTTGTACTAAATCCGCAAGGGATTGAAAACAGCAGCACCTATACGCGAATAACCTGCCGTCCACACCTGCGGATCGAATACATTTACCATTTTTAGACTCAAAGCTATGGACATCAGAATCGGCGATATTGTAAGATTTATTTCAGAAAAACTCGAAGGGAAAGTCACAGGAATTATCGACACCACAACAGTCAACGTATACTGTGACGAGTATGGATTTGAAATCCCGGCATCTATCACCGATTTAGTTGTGATCCGCTCCGATTTCAAGGTTTCTGCACAACAGGCAGACACGGAAAAAACACACCCACAGCAGCAAAAAGCCGTTATGATGCAATCGGCCGACACAGTATATCTCGCAATTGTTCCTGAAAATTTCAACAACCTGAACGACTCCCGCTATGAGTTATTCATTGTGAACGATACAGCCCAGACCTGTCTTTATACGGTATCCGCTTTTAACGGAGAAAAATATTCCGGTCTCATTGCAGGCAACTGCAATCCCGACACGGCCTCACCCATCGGGACATATACACTGAAAGAGATCGACAACCAATTGAAAGCCTTAAACATTCAGGTCATTTTCTTTCAAAAGGGAACAACGATCCCTAAAGCAGCTATCGACACACAAATCAAATTAAATCCGGTAAATCTTTGTAAATCTGTATCTTATAAACACAGTAAATGGTTTGAAGGAATTTCTTTATTACGCCCCTTAGACAAAGAAAACATTCTGAAAGCAGAAATCGACGAAAAGCAATTGAAACAAGCCATTCAGGAAAAAAAGACAGCGGCAGCCGAAGACGCCCCACGTCCTCCTAAACAATTCGTGGGAAACATCCTGGAAGTCGATCTGCACATCAGCCAATTACTTGAAACGACAGCCGGAATGGAAAACAAGGACATGCTGGAATACCAAATGGACGTTTTTCATAAAACTCTCGAAGAATATAAGCTGCGTAGAGGGCAAAAAATTGTGTTTATCCACGGGAAAGGTGACGGAATACTCCGTCAAAGGATTTTGTGGGAATTACAAACCAAATACAAGCGTTTTCAACATCAGGATGCCTCGTTCAAGCAATACGGTTACGGAGCGACAATGGTCACCATTAAATAAGAAAAGGAACGGCGAATATCTAAAACAATTGTTCCCGGTATTCCCCCTTCCGGAAACATCCGGTACATTCCGCTTTGCGATAAAAATAATCCCGCTTCTTTATGTGGAAGCGGGATTATTTTTCATATTAAAAAAACATTTATTCCAATTCTATGATATAACGTTCCGCATCAATAGCAGCCCGGCAACCTGTTCCGGCAGAAGTAATCCCCTGGCGGTACACGGAATCCATAACATCCCCGGCAGCAAACACACCCGGCACATTCGTGCGGGTTGAAGCACCTTCAGTGATGATATACCCTTGCTCGTCTACACGGATAAAATCTTTAAAGACCTCCGAGTTAGGATGATGCCCGATAGCCAGGAAAAAACCGTCGATCTTTATATCCCGCTCACATTCATCCGGCTGCCCCATACGATAAAGTAAACGGGCTCCTTCCAGCCCCATATCCGTACCGTAAAGCTCTATCGTATTATGTTCGAACAATACCTCGATATTTTCACTCTTAAACACTCTTTCCTGCATTGCTTTTGAAGCCCGCAAATAGTTTTTACGAACAATCAGATAAACTTTCCGGCATAACCCGGCCAAATAGGTAGCTTCTTCACAGGCGGTATCCCCTCCGCCAACCACAGCCACATCTTTACCCCGGTAGAAAAATCCGTCACAGGTGGCACAGGCACTCACACCGAGTCCCCTGAATTTCTCTTCGGAAGGCAACCCCAGATATTTTGCAGAAGCCCCTGTGGCTATAATCACCGTATCGGCCTCTATTTGCTTAGAATCGTCAATCGTCAATTTATGTGGACGACCAGAAAAATCGACATGCGTCACAATCCCAAAACGAATATCCGTTCCGAAACGCTCCGCCTGTACCCGCATATCTTCCATCAGCACAGGTCCTGTCACCCCTTCGGGATAACCCGGAAAATTTTCAACTTCCGTTGTAGTCGTCAATTGCCCTCCCATTTGCAAACCTGTATACAGCACAGGTTTCAGATTGGCCCGCGCAGCATAAATAGCCGCAGTATAACCGGCTGGCCCTGACCCAATGATAACACACTTTATTTTTTCTGTAACATTTGTTTCTGACATAATCTTGATTTTAACTTTCTATCTTATAAACTGAAAACCTCTTTTATAAACAACAATAAATAAATACTTTTGTCATTATATCGGTTCTGATTTACAAAGTTATCAATTTTCAAGTTTATTCCCATACATTCTATTACACCTACGGTTAAAAAAAAGTTAAACCAAATTTTATGAAGCAGCTAAACAGAAAAAAAGGATATATCCAAAATTGGAAGCACATAAAAATCAAAAGAGTTATCATATATTTGCTCAAAAATATACAATAACTCTCATGAACAACTCTTGTGCAACTTCCTCTGGTAATTAATCAGCGAAAAGGAAAGCACAAAATCAATTAAATGAAGTACTTGGCGGTGCTCTCACATAATATTACAATAAATTAATAAAAAAATAATAGTTTATAGTTATATTTGTATACAACCACATGACAAAAATAGTCCAAATTTGGACAAAAACAAATAAGTGTGGGACTATTTTTTTCTAAACACCAAAAAAAATGACGACAGAGCCAACAACACCAGAATTTCGGGAACGCCTGGTGAAAACAATAAGGGAAAAAGGATTTAACGAATCCCGACTTGCGAAAAAAACAGGCATATCCCCGTCTACTATTGCGAATTATCGGAATGGAGTGACTCAACCGGATAAAACTAAACTAAGAATTATTTGCCAGGAACTGGGTGTCAGTGTAGAATGGATGCTAACGGGAATCGAGGACGAACACATGACCAGCGAAAACACACCCGGTTATAAAAAAGCCGATCAATTTATTCTTTCGGATTCGGGCATTGAAGCAATGTATAGTTTAGCATTGGAAATGCATGGCCTAAAAGACACGTTAAAAGAGTCTATAAAGGAAATCGTCAGGGAGGTACAGAAAGAATGCCAAAACGATACGGCCAGGCAATACGCTGAACTAAGGCAGGAAATCACAACTTTAAGAAAAGCACTCGAAAAACAAAATAAAGGATAATCATTTTCTATCATAAAAAAGAGCCGGTTAAGCCGGCTCTTTTCATTGACATCCAAGTCATTATCATTGTCTAAAAGAATTAACAAAAGATTTGGCATCATCCCCGTAATAACAAACCACAGGAGTAACAGCCTCATAGCTATACGGCACATATTCGGCAACCTGCACGGCAGCAAACCGCTGATCGTCTGAAACCATCGCTTCCACCCTTACCCCTGAATCTTTCTTACGTTTCATCTGTTTGAAATCTTCAAATCTCTTCATCTCGATGCAGGTCTGCAAAGCATCGCTTTCATGCACATCGAAATACAATGTCATTTCTTTCAGTTTGCTATTCGTAGGTTTAAAAATCCAACAGGAACGGCTTACAAATAACTTAACAATTCCTCCTAAAAATAACATAGCTGCCACAGTAAACAAAAAAGAAGGCCATGAAGCATTGGGATCTTCGCTTCCCATTCCAACCACAACTAAAATAACAGCTATAATAATTAAAGCAATAGCAACCAATGAAATTTTTCCTTTTTTTACTACTTCCTGATTGGTTACATTTTCTATATCTTCCTGAATTGTTTTAAACTTTTCCATAATCGTCATTTTTTATATTACATACATACAAATACACCGCTACCACAACGTAACGGCAAAATTCAAAAACACTTAAACAGGTAACCCTAAAGTTACCACTTGTATAAAATATCAAATGACGATTTTACGCAAAGCATAGATGTAATAACCACCCGATTTCAAAAGGGCAGAATGCTCCTGCGTATGGTAAAGAGATTTTTTATATAAATCTGTCTGCAAAACACCTTTTTCGGCGGTCAGATAGATAAAAAGTTTATCGAAAGAAAATCCCGCCGGACGATACCGTCTCACCGAATTATGGTTGAAATTAGAGGGATTTGCAACGGTTACGTCTGCATAACTATTGGCAGCGATACATACCGTGATACAAGGGTCTGCTGCCGGGATCGCCATCAATTCATGGGCTTTCCCTTCCTGCTCCTGTGCCACAGGCTGACTTTCTGTAAAGACATAAGTTTCACCTTTTGCTCCGGAAACCAAAACAATAGCTAAAAAAAATACAATATACAGAAAAAATTGCTTCATTTTTATCTCGATATACCCGTACAAAGATATACATTTTCTTTGAGTATGATACGTCGCCAACAAAGAATTATACAAATTCTCCTTTTTATTTCATTAAACTAAATCCCCCGACATTCCGTAAAATTTTACTCACCCGACATCCTGAAGCAGTATGACGACACTTATTATTATTATTTTTATTATAGGCTATATTCTCATCGCTTTGTCTGAGACCATCGGTATCAACAAAGCAGCTATCGCCCTACTTTTAGGGGTAATCTTGTGGACGCTGTATATTTTTTCCGGAGTATCCCTGATAACAGGAGCTTCTCCGGTATCATTCCACGAATTTATCCAGTCCACCCCCGGAATCGGTCAATATTCTCCGGCACAGCAAGCCATAAAATATGTATCCGGATTAAAAATCATAGATGCATTGGGTAATACGGCCGAAATTCTATTCTATTTATTAGGGGCAATGACCATTGTGGAAATGATCGACCAGCATGGAGGATTCTCCGGAATCACGAATCTCATAAAGACCCGTAATAAAAAGAAATTACTGTGGATTGTGGCCCTACTGACCTTTTTCATGTCTTCCGTATTGGATAATATGACTTCGGCCATCGTTATGATGACCTTGCTTCAAAAACTATTGACCGACCAGAAAGAACGCTGGTTTTTCGGTAGTATCGTCATCATTGCTGCCAATGCGGGGGGCGTATGGACACCCATCGGAGATATTACGACGATCATGCTGTGGATCAACAATAACATTACTTCCGGCGCAATCATGAAAAGCCTGCTGATTCCCGGATTAATATCACTGATCCTACCTACCTGGATCGTTGCCGCCACCCTAAAAAGACAACCTCTTTCTCCGGCTCCGGCACAAACGAATTCTGCAAACTCTGTCAATTGGCTCAATATGCGGGAACGTAATACGATACTAATTTTAGGATTACTCTGTTTATTACTGGTTCCGGTATTTAAATTATTAACCAACCTGCCTCCGTTTATGGGAATATTGTTCACTTTAGGAATAGCCTGGATATACACGGAAGTGTTATATAACCGAAAAAACTATATCCCGGCCGGCCAGCAATACAGAATCCCTTACATCCTATCAAAGATAGACTTCTCCACCATCCTGTTTTTTCTCGGTATCCTGATGGCTGTCGGAGCTCTCGAGGCAATAGGCGTTTTAGGAAATATCACAGGTTTCCTTAATGCCAAAATCCACAATATATACTTCATTAACGTTATCATCGGTTTCCTATCGTCTGTCATCGATAATGTTCCTTTGGTTGCAGCGGTAATGGGTATGTACCCCGTTGTCAGTCCGGAAACCCTTTCCTCTTTACCGGATGCGGGTTACCTGGCGAATTTTGTGCAAAACGGCAAATTTTGGGAATTAACCGCTTATTGCGCCGGAGCCGGAGGAAGCCTCCTCATCATAGGCTCGGCCGCCGGAGTTGTGGTGATGGGATTGGAAAAGATCAGTTTCACCTGGTATTTAAAACACATCACCTGGATCACACTCACAGGTTTTTTAGCCGGAATCGGAGTTTACTATTTATTAAACCTGTAAAATTTCTTTTTATAAGCCTGGTTTCCTTATTTCGTCCCAAAGCTTTACCTTTGTAACCTCATCAGGCAAGGAAACACGATGTCTATAAAAGAATTTATCCAGGAACACCTGACCGACAACACCGACAAGCTACTATTGAACGCTTCCCGCTACCCGGGAATAGATGTGCCTTATGCGGTTAGTCAAATAACGGCACGCCGCCAAATTAAAGATAAGCTACCTTCCTGGTATGCCAACGACGATATTGTTTTCCCTTCCCGCCTTTCTGCAGAACAATGTTCTTCCGAAACAACAGCCTGCTATAAACAACGGCTTATCACCGGAGATTGCGTTTGTGATCTGACCGGAGGCTTAGGAATCGATTCTTGCTATTTTGCCCGAAAGGCCAAAAAAGTGATCTACATTGAACGTTTCCCGGAGTACTGTGCCGCAGCACAGTCCAATTTCCGCGTTCTCGGAATAAACAACATACAGATATTAAACGCCGATGCGAGAGAACTGGCAGAAACCCTGACCGCCGATACTTTCTATATCGATCCGGCGCGAAGGGCCGACGGTAACAAACGGGTATTCGCCCTCGCCGATTGCGAACCCGATGTCATACAATTAAAACCGATCTTATTGGAACATGCCCAAAGGCTGATTGTCAAAATTTCCCCTATGGCGGATATTGATGAAACTTTGCGCCTGCTGCCTGAAACCACCGAAGTGCATGTGCTTTCTGTAAAGAATGAATGTAAAGAATTACTGTTTATTTTAGAAAATCGCCCACACATCCCCCAACGGCAGGTAACGATTCATGCAGTCAATTACAAGACCGACGGGGATTGCCAGCTATTCACCTTTACTCCCGACGAAGAAAAAGCAGCAGAACTACATACTACCACGACCATTCAAAAATACCTTTACGAGCCTCACGCCGCGCTGCTCAAAAGCGGAGCTTTCAAACTGACAGCCACTCGCTTCGGCATGCAAAAGCTACATCGCCATAGCCATCTCTATACCTCAAACGACACCTGCCCGGACTTCCCCGGACGTCAATTCATCGTTCACGATGTGTTTGAATTTTCCGGGAAATTACTCAAGCAGCTACACAAAACCATTCCTCAGGCCAATATCACCACCCGCAATTTCAACCTGTCCGTAGCCGATTTACGCAAACGCAGCGGCATCCGGGAAGGAGGCGATGTTTACCTGATGGCCACCACCACGGGTAATGAAAAACATATACTCATCATGTGCCGCAAAGCTAGTTTTTAAAAGAAACGGAATCTTTCAATACATAACGAATCAACACCGGATTAGCCTCATCATCATTATAAAAGGGAGATTGCATTTTGATTTTATACATAGACGAATCACTCATAAATATCCTATCTGGCATAAATTCCCAAGTAAATAATTGCTTGTTCAAATAACGAACTCCTGTATCCCCGATAAAGTCGCTCATAATACCATCAAACATGGTTTTATTTTCTTGACAGTTTATCACACAAAGCCTTATCATTGCCTCATACGAATATATTATTGCATAATTTCCACCAATAGTAAAAATTTCAAATACATATGGAGGATTTATATTAAAAACATCATTGGCAGCCAATTGATTCATTTTTTTCTGTTTCTGTTTCTTTTGCAGATAGTTTACAGAAAATAATAACTGTGGCTTACCTAAATCCAATTTATAAACCTTGTCACTTCCTATCCCCACATACAACAAATGTCCATCAACTTTGTGAAACACCGGCAAAGCTCTAAAATATAATTGGGCAACATCACCTTCTTCCAGTAAACTTTTTGTTGAACCGGCATCCACATCTAACAAATGTAAGCCTCTGCCTAAATGTGAATAAAGATAAACCTGCCCATTCTGACAAGCCAACCGAGAAAAATTTTCATTTACGCGAATAGTTTTCTCTATATTAAAATCCATATCAGTTACTAAAATTTTACCAGGAAAACATAAAATAAATAATTTATTATTGCTATAATCCAAATCTAAATCCCGAATCTCAATATATTCTAAAGGACCTCTGCCCACCCGATGAAATTTCTGATCCGTTTTTCCATCTTTTCCATATTTATATATACTTTTTGTCTTTCCCGCATCCAGAAAAAAATAAGCTGAATCAGTATCCAAAATCTTATCGATTTGTCCTATTAAAAATTGACTATCGGTAGCCAACGGGAGTAAGCATACAGAATCTGAAAAAACAGTAAATGACGCATACCCTCGATTTGTACCTATCATAATCCCCTCATTTGCGGCCTGTTCCCGACATGATAATAAAACTAAAAATATAAACCAAAAATAATTTTTCATATTGTATCTAATTTAGTCTAATAGCTCAAATTTAAGCTATTAGACCAGAATTTTTATTTACTCCAAACATCCGCACACCTCTTATCCACTCCACAACGAACTTTAGGACCATTTACATCTGTTGAATATAAGCAAGTTAAATCTGTCAAATCAACACTGACATTCAGTTTAACTTCTAATTTACCTAACTTACTAAGAAGTTTATTTAAAGAAGCTAATTCTGATGCAGTCTTTGCCGATACGACACACTTATCTTTATGTATATAACAACGAAACTCTGCAGATTCTGGATTCTCATCAGCTAAAGCTTCTACATTAGCCCAAACTGACAATTCCTGCTTATCAACATTAACCGAGTATACTCCGGCAATGGCAGCAATTACTGAAATGGCAAAAAATACAAATGATTTTTTCATAAACTAATTTTTAATTATTATTATCATTTTTTTGTTTTTTAGAATATATGTTAAATAAAACCTCCTTTCTAATTGTTTATAAATCAACAAT